>NZ_JBIWLX010000017.1:87743-141568 GCF_044766405.1 Streptomyces sp. NPDC102270
CGCGGCCGAGTCGGCACGGCCTTCGGCAACGCGTACGGCAGCGCCCCGTACCACAGCCGCGCCACCGCGAAGCCGAACATCAGGCACAGGATGCCGATGTACGGCCCGGCGGGCCCGGGGCGTGGTGGAGGAGCTGTTCTACGGGGCGTGAGGGGGCGTCCCGGCCGGCGGCCGCCCAGGGCGCCCAGGCCGGCTCGCAGCGCCCCGCGGCCGAGTCGGCACGGCCTTCGGCAACGCGTACGGCAGCGCCCCGTACCACAGCCGCGCCACCGCGAAGCCGAACATCAGGCACAGGATGCCGCCGACCGCGTCGAGCCAGAAGTGGTTGGCGGTGGCGACGATGACCAGCAGAGTCGCCGTCGGGTAAACAAGGCCCAGGACACGCACCCAGGGCACCGACGCCAGCGCGAAGACCGTCAGGCCGCACCACAGGGACCAGCCGATGTGCATGGACGGCATCGCCGCGTACTGGTTGGACATGTGCTTCAGGTCGCCGGAGGCCATCGAGCCCCAGGTCTGGTGGACCATGACCGTGTCGACGAAGTCGCCGCCGTTCATGAGCCGCGGGGGCGCGAGCGGATACAGGTAGTAACCGACCAGTGCCACACCCGTGGTCGCGAAGAGCACCAGACGGGTCGCCGCGTAACGGCCGGGATGGCTACGGAAGAGCCAGACCAGGACGCCGAGCGTCACGATGAAGTGCAGTGTCGCGTAGTAGTAGTTCATCCCGACGACGAGCCAAGTCACCGAGTTCACCGCGTGGTTGACGGACTCCTCGACCGCGATGCCCAGGTGGTGCTCCATCCGCCAGATCCAGTCGGCGTTGCGCAGCGCCTCCGCCTTCTGCTCCGGGACCGCGTTGCGGATCAGTGAGTACGTCCAGTAACTCACCGCGATCAGCAGGATCTCGAACCACAGACGCGGTCGGCTCGGAGTGCGCGTCCGACGCAGAAAACCGGGCCGGGAACCGGGCCGGGAACCCGGCCGGTCCGCGGCCGTGAGGGAGTCCGGAGCGGCCGCATTCCCGCGGTCTTCCAGACTGCTCACGGTCGAGTCACCCATAGACACAAAGTCTGCCAGAGACGGCTTGTCCCACCGATCATCCCGCGGTCGAGTTCGGGCCGCATGTCCTACGACGGGGAGAGTGTCCCGTTCTCCTACCGGCGCAGGGGTGAAAGCCCGGCGTCTCCGCCCTACGGACGAGTGCGATCCCCGGGTGCCGAAGCCGTCGAACCCCGCACCACCAGCTCCGGCATGAACACGAACTCGCTGTGCGGCGCGGGCGTTCCGCCGATCTCCTCCAGCAAGGTCCGCACCGCCGCCTGTCCCATGGCCGGCACCGGCTTGCGGACCGTCGTCAGCGGCGGGTCGGTGAAGGCGATCAGCGGGGAGTCGTCGAAACCCACGACCGACACGTCCCGCGGCACTTCCAGACCGCGCTGCCGGGCCGCCCGTATCGCGCCCAGCGCCATCATGTCGCTCGCGCACACCACCGCCGTGCAGTCACGGTCGATGAGCGCCGACGCCGCCGCCTGGCCGCCCTCCAGGGTGTACAGCGAGTGCTGGACGAGGTCCGCCTCGACGGTCGCCGCGGGCAGGCCGAGCTGGTCCTGCATGGTGCGGACGAAGCCCTCGATCTTGCGCTGGACCGGCACGAAGCGCTTGGGGCCGAGCGCCAGCCCGATTCGCGTGTGCCCCAGCGACACCAGGTGCGTCACCGCCAGTGCCATCGCCGCGCGGTCGTCTGGGGAGATGAACGGCGCCTGCACCTTCGGCGAGAACCCGTCCACGAGCACGAACGGCACGCCCTGCGCCCGCAGCTGCTCGTAGCGCTGCATGTCCGCGGAGGTGTCCGCGTGCAGCCCGGAGACGAAGATGATGCCCGCCACGCCCCGGTCGACGAGCATCTCGGTGAGCTCGTCCTCCGTGGAGCCGCCCGGGGTCTGGGTGGCGAGGACGGGGGTGTAGCCCTGCCGGGTCAGTGCCTGGCCGATCACCTGGGCCAGGGCCGGGAATATCGGGTTCTCCAGCTCCGGGGTGATCAGGCCCACCAGGCCCTCGCTGCGCTGCCGCAGTCGCACCGGGCGTTCGTAGCCCAGCACGTCGAGTGCGGCCAGCACGGTCTGGCGGGTGGTCGCGGCGACGCCCGGCTTCCCGTTGAGGACGCGGCTGACGGTCGCCTCGCTCACCCCGGCCTGAGCAGCGATGTCGGCTAGCCGTGTGGTCACGGCACCGGACTGTACCGGCCGTATCGTCATCGCGGTCCCTCTGTTCTGATCGGCGCCCCTTGTCCCGCAAGAGGATGATTCCCGCAAGACAGGGGGATGGCAAGAGCTTGCAGAGTCTTGCACACCCCGTAATCGTCCCGCTCAGCCCCGTAAAACAAGGGTCTCGCGACGGTCGACAAGGGGTCACGACGGGGTAACTTCCGCAGCCTCTTGCACTTTTTTGCTGCAAGCTCTTTCGCAAGCCTTGCATCGCTGTTACGTTCCCACTCGCCCGGCGGCCGCAAAGGCGCAGTCGGTGGACGGGGAGGGCAGACGGGGCCTCTCCTCGCAGCACACGGGCTTTCACCCTCAAGGAGAACTCATGCGGCGTGGCATAGCGGCCACAGCGCTGGTGGCGTCCTTCGCCCTCGCGGCGACGGCGTGCGGCGGAAGCGACAGCGGCGACAAGGCCGACGGTCCGGTCACCATCACCTGGTGGGACACCTCCAACGCCACCAATGAGGCGCCGACGTACCAGGCCCTGATCAAGGACTTCGAGGCCGCCAACAAGGGCATCAAGGTCAAGTACGTCAACGTGCCCTTCGACCAGGCGCAGAACAAGTTCGACACGGCGGCCGGCGCGAGCGGCGCCCCCGACGTGCTGCGCTCCGACGTCGGGTGGACCCCCGCCTTCGCCAAGAAGGGCTACTTCCTGCCCCTCGACGGCACCGAGGCCCTCGCCGACCAGGCGAAGTTCAAGCCGAACCTGATCGAGCAGGCGAAGTACGACGGCAAGACCTATGGCGTCCCCTTCGTCACCGACACCCTCGCCCTGGTCTACAACAAGCAGCTCTTCGAGAAGGCCGGCGTCGAGGCCCCCAAGACCTGGGACGACCTGAAGGCCGGCGCCGCCACGATCAAGTCGAAGACCGGCGTCGACGGCTACTGGGGCTCCACCGCGGCCTACTACGCCCAGACCTTCCTCTACGGCGAGGGCACCGACACCGTCGACGCCGCCGCCAAGAAGATCACGGTGAACTCGGACGCCGCCAAGAAGGGCTACGGCACCTGGCTGGGCCTCTTCTCCGGCAAGGGCCTGCACAAGGCCGACACCACCGCCGACGCCTACGCCCACATCCAGGACGCGTTCGTCAACGGCAAGGTCGCCGCGATCATCCAGGGCCCGTGGGAGATCACCAACTTCTACAAGGGGTCGGCCTTCAAGGACAAGAACAACCTCGGCATCGCCACCGTCCCGGCCGGCTCCACCGGCAAGGCGGGCGCCCCGACCGGCGGCCACAACCTGTCGGTCTACGCCGGCTCGGACTCCGCCCACCAGAAGGCGGCCGAGAAGTTCGTGGGCTTCATGACCTCCGCGAAGTCGCAGACGCAGATCGCGCTGAAGAACTCCACGCTGCCCACCCGCGACGACGCCTACACCGCCGAGGTCAAGGCCGACCCGGGCATCGCCGGCTACCAGACGGTCCTCGCCTCCGCCCAGCCGCGCGTGGCACTGCCGGAGTACAGCTCCCTGCTGACCCCGCTGGACACCGAGCTGCTGAAGATCGCCGGTGGCAAGGAGTCCCTGGACAAGGGTCTGAGCAACGCCGAGGTCGCGATCGCCAAGCTGGTGCCGGACTTCAGCAAGTGAGCCCGGGTGGCCGCCGGATCTCCCGGTCATGGGGGAGAGATCCGGCGGCCACCGGCCTGCGCCCAGCCGTGCCCGGCGGGCCGCGTCGCCCAGCCACTTCTCAGAGCCGCAGAACTTTCAGAAGGTGTCGAACATGACAGTCGCCATCGACCGCGCGACCGGCAAGCGCCGCGGTGACCGCGCGCCGCGGCCCGGGCGGGGCCAACGCCTGAAGCACAGCTACCAGAAGCACTGGTACGCCTACGCGATGATCGCCCCGGTGGCGGTCGTCCTCGGTGTCCTCGTGCTCTACCCCCTGGTCTACGGCGTCTACCTGACGCTCACCGACGCCAACAGCCTCAACACGGCCCGCACGATCGGCGTCAACCACATCGACGCCACCTACAAGTTCATCGGCCTGGACAACTACGCCGACATCCTGTGGGGCGACACGGCCTACGACCGCTTCTGGTCGCACTTCATCTGGACCATCGTGTGGACGGCCCTGTGCGTGGCCCTGCACTACTGCATCGGGCTCGGCCTGGCCCTGCTGCTCAACCAGCAGCTGCGGGGACGCACCCTGTACCGGCTGATCCTGGTGCTGCCCTGGGCCGTGCCGACCTTCGTCACCGTCTTCGGCTGGCGGTTCATGCTCGCCGACGGCGGCATCATCAACTCCGTCCTGGACGCCCTCCACCTGCCGTCACCGGCCTGGCTGGAGGACACCTTCTGGCAGCGGTTCGCCGCGATCATGGTCAACACCTGGTGCGGAGTGCCGTTCATGATGGTCTCGCTGCTCGGCGGACTCCAGTCCATCGACGGCTCGCTGTACGAGGCCGCCGAGATGGACGGCGCGAGCGCCTGGCAGCGGTTCCGGTACGTCACCCTCCCGGGCCTGCGCTCGGTGAGCTCCACCGTCGTCCTGCTCGGCATCATCTGGACGTTCAACCAGTTCGCCGTGATCTTCCTGCTGTTCGGCAACACCGCGCCGGACGCGCAGATCCTGGTGACCTGGGCCTACTACCTGGGCTTCGGACAGCAGCCGCGTGACTTCGCGCAGTCGGCCGCGTACGGCATCCTGCTGCTGGCCATCCTGATCGTCTTCACCTCCTTCTACCGCCGCTGGCTGAACCGCAATGACCAGCAGCTCGCGATCTGAGGCAGGAGCTCCCATGAGTACGACCACAGTCGAGATCTCCGCCGCGGTGTCCGAGGCCGGCCCCGCACAGGCACCCGGCCGGATCCGCCGCCGCGGTGAGAAGAGCCTCGCCGGCTCCCTCGTCTCGCACGGCATCCTCGTCGTCGCGAGCCTCGTCGCACTGTTCCCGATCGCCTGGCTGGTGTTCCTGTCCCTCGGCCCGGACAAGGACGACTACCTCCACCCGGGCGGCATCTGGAAGAAGATGACGTTCGACAACTACTCGTTCGTCCTTCGGCACACCGAGTTCTTCAGCTGGCTCAAGAGCTCGCTGATCGTCTCGCTCGGCACCACGGTGATCGGCGTGCTGATCGCCGCGACCACCGGGTACGCGGTGTCCCGGATGCGCTTTCCGGGCTACCGGAAGTTCATGTGGGTGCTCCTGGTCACCCAGATGTTCCCGGTGGCCGTACTCATGGTGCCGATGTACCAGATGCTCTCGGACCTTCAGCTCATCGACAGCTACCTTGGACTCGTCCTCGTGTACTGCTCGACAGCGGTGCCGTACTGCGCCTGGCTGCTGAAGGGCTATTTCGACACCATCCCGTTCGAGATCGACGAGGCCGGACGCGTCGACGGGCTGACCCCCTTCGGCACGTTCGCGCGGCTGATCCTGCCGCTCGCCAAGCCGGGGCTGGCGGTCGCCGCGTTCTACAGCTTCCTCACGGCCTTCGGTGAGGTCGCGTTCGCCTCGACGTTCATGCTGTCCGACACGAAGTACACCTTCGCGGTGGGACTGCAGAGCTTCGTGAGCGAGCACGACGCCCAGCGGAACCTGATGGCCGCGACGGCGGTGCTGATCGCGATACCGGTCTCCGTGTTCTTCTACCTGGTGCAGAAGAACCTGGTGACCGGCCTCACCGCGGGCGGCACGAAGGGATAGCTCGACCGTCGTTCGGCTGCGGCGCCGCCGTGGCTGGTCGCGCCCACGCGGCGGTAGCCGCAAATCCAATACAGGCCCGCGCCCCTGTGGGGGCAAGCCCCCACACCCCCGTACCCGAGGCGGCCGCAGTGTCCATCCGACCCCGCTGTCACTGCGGCCGCCTCGCCACTTGACGACCCCATGACCCCCTTACGTTTCAAGGACGCCATGAGCCAGCAGCACTACGCCACCGCCCCGGCATCGACCCCCGCCAAAGCCCAGCGCAGCGACTGGTGGCGGGACGCGGTGATCTACCAGGTCTATCCGCGCAGCTTCGCCGACAGCAACGGTGACGGCATGGGCGACCTGGAAGGCATCCGCACCCGACTGCCGTATCTGCGCGACCTCGGTGTGGACGCCGTGTGGCTCAGCCCCTTCTACGCCTCCCCGCAGGCCGACGCCGGCTACGACGTCGCCGACTACCGGGCCGTGGACCCCATGTTCGGCAACCTCCTGGACGCCGACGCGCTGATCCGTGACGCCCGTGCGCTGGGGCTCAGGACCATCGTCGACCTGGTGCCCAACCACTCCTCCGACCAGCACGAGTGGTTCAAGCGGGCGGTTGCCGAGGGCCCGGGATCGCCGCTGCGGGACCGCTACCACTTCCGGCCCGGCAAGGGCGCGAACGGCGAACTGCCGCCCAACGACTGGGAGTCCATCTTCGGCGGCCCCGCCTGGACGCGCGTCGCGGACGGCGAGTGGTACCTCCACCTCTTCGCGCCCGAGCAGCCCGACTTCAACTGGGACCACCCGGCCGTCGGCGACGAGTTCCGCTCGATCCTGCGCTTCTGGCTGGACATGGGCGTGGACGGCTTCCGTATCGACGTGGCACACGGCCTGGTGAAGGCGGAGGGGCTTCCCGACCTGGGATCCCACGACCAGGTGAAGCTTCTGGGCACCGATGTCATGCCGTTCTTCGACCAGGACGGCGTCCACGAGATCTACCGCCAGTGGCGGCTGATCCTCGACGAGTATTCCGGAAACAAGAAGGGGCCCGAAGGGCCTTCCGCAGAAGGGCGGGGGTGGGAGACGGGCGGGCGCATTTTCGTCGCCGAGGCCTGGACCCCGACCATCGAGCGCACCGCCAACTACGTGCGGCCCGACGAGCTGCACCAGGCCTTCAACTTCCAGTACCTGAGCACAGCTTGGGACGCCGAGGAGCTGCGCGAGGTCATCGATCGCACGCTGGAGGCGATGCGCCCGGTCGGCGCCCCGGCCACCTGGGTGCTCTCCAACCACGACGTCACCCGGCACGCCACCCGCTTCGCCAACCCGCCCGGCCTCGGCACCCAGATCCGCACCGCGGGGGACAGGGAGCTGGGCCTGCGCCGCGCCCGCGCCGCCACGCTGCTCATGCTGGCGCTGCCGGGATCGGCGTACATCTACCAGGGCGAGGAGCTCGGCCTGCCGGATGTCGTCGACCTCGCCGACGAGGACCGTCAGGACCCGGCGTACTTCCGCGGCGCCGGCCAGGACGGCTTCCGCGACGGCTGCCGGGTGCCGATCCCGTGGACGCGCGAGGGATCGTCGTACGGCTTCGGCGCGGGCGGCAGCTGGCTGCCCCAGCCGCCGGAGTGGGCGGAGCTGAGCGTCGAGGCGCAGACCGGCGACCCCGACTCCACCCTGGAGCTGTACCGCACGGCCCTCGCCGTCCGCCGCGCCCAGCCCGGTCTCGGCGCCGGGGACGCGGTCGAGTGGCTCCGGGCACCCGAGGGCGTCCTCGCCTTCCGCCGCGGCGAGTTCGTCTGTGTCGCCAACACCGGTCGTGAGTCGGTGACGACTCCGGCGTACGGCCGTCTGCTGCTCGCCAGCGGGGAGGTCGCCGAGGTCGACGGGGACGCGAAGGTGCCGGCCGACACGACCGTGTGGTGGACGACGGCCTGAGCACAACGGCGGGAATCACCGGGCCCGCACGGGGGCCCGGTGATTTTTTTGCCCGGCGTGTCGATCGGCGGGAGGCGCGTTCGACGCTTGGGTGAGAGGGCGAACAGCGCCCCGCGTCCGAGGAGAGACCATGCAGATCCGCGCCCGCCTGGGTATGAGTGCCGACGGCTACGTGACCACCCCGAACGGCTGGCCCGCGCAGACCGCCGACCCCGCCTTCGTCTCCGGCGAGAGCCACGGCATCCGGGAGTTCCTGGTCGGCTGCGAGGCCGCGCTCATGGGCCGTACGACCTTCGAGCCGGCGCTCACCAACAGCCGCTGGCCCTGGCCGGACCTGGACGTGTTCGTCCTCGGCTCGCACCGCCCCGAGGGCACCCCGGACCACGTCACCACCGACAGCGACCCGGTCCGCCTCCTGGAGAAGGTCCGCGCGGCCAACCAGGGAGGCGACGTCCACCTCATCGGCGGCCCCCGCACGATCGGCACCTTCCACGCCCTCGGGGCGCTCGACCGCCTCGAACTGGTCGTTGTGCCGATGCTGTTCGGCGGCGGCATGCGGCTGACCCCCGCCCTCAGCCCCGAGGCCGGCCTGACCTTCCTCAGCCAGCGGGCGCTGCCCGGCGGGTCGGTGGAGATCGTGTACTCCTGCACCGGGAGCCGCGCGGACCTTCCGGACAGGCCGACCAGCCAGCGCTGAGCGGCTCTCACGGCAGCGTGTGAAAGTTCTTCCCGCTGCTTTCACGACCATTGCTGTAAACATTTCAACAGCGGTACGTTCTCGCCGGCGCCAGGCAAAGACGCCTGGCCGTCGGGCAAGGAGATCCCCCACGTGATATCGAGATGGTCCACCACCGCGAGCGCCGCCATTCTCGCCGCCACCGTCGCCGTCCTCACCCCCACCGCCGCCCAGGCCTCCCCGCCGGGCGGCAAGGACGTCACCGCGGTCCTCTTCGAATGGAACTTCGCCTCCGTCGCCAAGGAGTGCACCAACACCCTCGGCCCCGCCGGATACGGCTACGTCCAGGTCTCCCCGCCCGCCGAGCACATCCAGGGCTCGCAGTGGTGGACCTCCTACCAGCCGGTCAGCTACCGGATCGCGGGGCGCCTCGGTGACGCCACCGCCTTCAAGAACATGGTGAACACCTGCCACGCGGCCGGAGTGAAGGTCGTCGTCGACACCGTCGTCAACCACATGTCCGCGGGCAGCGGCACCGGTACCGGCGGCTCGTCGTACACGAAGTACACCTACCCGGGCCTGTACTCCTCCTACGACATGGACGACTGCACGTCGACCATCACCGACTACACGAGCCGCGCCAACGTCCAGAACTGCGAACTCGTCGGCCTCGCCGACCTGGACACCGGCGAGGAGTACGTCCGCGCCGCCATCGCCGGCTATATGAACTCCCTGCTCGGCTACGGCGTCGACGGCTTCCGCATCGACGCGGCCAAGCACATCCCGGCCACCGACCTCGCCAACATCAAGTCCCGGCTCAGCAACCCGTCGGTGTACTGGAAGCAGGAGGTCATCTACGGCAGCGGAGAGGCCGTCCAGCCCACCGAGTACACCGGCAACGGGGACGTCCAGGAGTTCCGCTACGCCTACGACCTCAAGCGGGTCTTCAACAACGAGAACCTCGCCTATCTGAGGAACTACGGCGAGGGCTGGGGCTACCTGAACAACTCGGTGGCCGGTGTCTTCGTCGACAACCACGACACCGAGCGCAACGGCTCCACGCTCAACTACAAGGACGGCGCGAACTACACCCTCGCCAACGTCTTCATGCTCGCCTACCCGTACGGCGCCCCGGACATCAACTCCGGCTACGAGTGGTCCGACACGGACGCCGGGCCGCCCAACAACGGCTCAGTGAGCGCCTGTTGGCAGGACGGCTGGAAGTGCCAGCACGCCTGGCCGGAGATCCTGCGCATGGTCGCCTTCCGCAACGCGACCCGCGGTGAGCCGGTCACCAACTGGTGGGACAACGGCGGCGACTGGATCGCCTTCGGGCGCGGTGCCAAGGGGTACGTCGCCGTCAACCACGAGTCGGGCAGTCTGAGCCGGACCTACCAGACCTCGCTGCCCGCCGGGACGTACTGCGACGTGCAGAACAACACGAGCGTGACGGTCGGCTCCAACGGCCAGTTCACCGCCACCCTCGGCGCCAACACGGCACTGGCGATCTACACGGGCAAGTCCACCTGCTGAGCCACTCATGGGGAACGTGGGATTGACGCTCAAGGAGTGTCGTCCTACGTTCCCTGCTGTCTATGGGAGCGCTCCCACCCCTTTCCCGAAGGAGTGCGTCATGCAGCGCGGACTCAGCACGTGGGCCCTGACCGCGGCGGCGGCCCTGCTCGCCGTCGCCGGCGTCACGGCCGCCGGCCTGCCCCACAAGGTCACCGCCACCACCGCCACCGTCAACGGCTCCACCACCTACCAGCCCATCGACGGCTTCGGCTTCTCCGAGCACTTCGGACGGGCCGCCGTCATGAACGGCTCCCAGGGCCTGTCGGCCCAGCACCAGCGGGAGTTACTGGATCTGCTGCTGAGCCGCACCACCGGCGCCGGCCTCAGCATCCTGCGCCTCGGCATCGACTCCGGCATCCAGCCCACCGACCCCGGCGGCCCGGACGCCACCCCCCGGTACACCTGGGACGGCTACGACAAGGGCCAGGTGTGGCTCGCCAAGGAGGCCAAGGCGTACGGCGTGAACCGCTTCTACGCCGACGCCTGGACCGCGCCCGGCTACATGAAGACCAACGGGACGGACGCCGACGGCGGCACGCTGTGCGGGCTGAGCGGAGCCACCTGCGCGAGCGGGGACTGGCGCAAGGCGTACGCCGACTTCCTTGTGCAATGGGCGAAGTTCTACGGCCGGGAGGGCATCGGCATCACCGACATCGGCTTCACCAACGAACCCGACTGGACGGCGACGTACGACTCGATGCGGCTCACTGCCGCCCAGGCGACCGAGTACGTGAAGTTCTTCGGTCCGATCGCGAAGGCGGCCGGATACAAGGTCGCTTGCTGCGACTCCTTCGGCTGGACCCAGCAGAAGGCCTACACGAGCGCGATCGAGGCCGACGCGACCGCCCGCGGCTATGTGACCACCCACACCGGCCACAACTACGCCAGCGCGGTCGACAGCCCGCTGCCCACCTCCAGGCGCGCCTGGATGTCGGAGTGGTCACCCAACGGCACCACCTGGAACGAGAACTGGGACGACGGCAGCGGCTACGACGGCTTCACGGTCGCCTCCACGATCCACGACGCCCTCACCAAGGGGAACGTCAGCGGGTACGTCTACTGGTACGGCGCCTCCCTGGGCGCGACCCGGGGTCTGGTCCAGCTGGACGGCGACAGCTACCACGTCTCCAAGCGGCTGTGGGCGATGGCCAACTACAGCCGTTTCATCCGCCCCGGCGCCACCCGCCTCGGTGCCACGACAGCCGACAGTGCCTTGAAGCTCTCGGCGTTCCGCAACACGGACGGCACGGTCACCGTCGTGGCGCTGAACACGGCCACCGAAGCCAACCAGGTCCGCTTCAGCCTCAGGAACACCGGAATCACCAGCGGGAGTGCGACGCCGTACCTCACCAACGGCTCGAACAGCACCTCCCGCCAGGCGTCGGTCCCCATCACCGGAGGCTCGCTCACGGCCATCGTCCCGGCCCGCTCGCTCGTCACCTACACCCTCCGGCGCTGAAAGTTCTTTCCATCTGTTTCAGGACTCTTGCTGTAATCCTTACGGCGGCGATACGGTCACGCGGGGTCGGACCCGCAGAGCCGTACATCGCAAGGAGTTCACGTCTGTGATACCGAGATGGCCGGTGCCGTCCAGGCGCCGCACCCCGCATGCCCGACGGGTCGCCGCGGTCACCGTGACCGCGCTGGCCGCAGCGCTCGTCCAGCCGCTGTCCGCCCGGGCGGACATCCCGCCGCCCCCGCCCTCCGACGCGAAGCTCGCCGCGCAGCCGGCCCGGCACGACGACACCCGCGAGCAGTTCTACTTCGTCCTGCCGGACCGTTTCGCCAACGGCGACACCTCCAACGACCGGGGCGGGCTCACCGGTTCACGCCTGAGCACCGGCTACGACCCCACCGACAAGGGCTTCTACCAAGGCGGCGACCTCAAGGGCCTGACCCGGAAGCTCGACTACATCAAGGGGCTGGGCACCACTTCCATCTGGATGGCCCCGATCTTCAAGAACCGGCCCGTCCAGGGCACGGAAGCCGATGCCTCCGCCGGTTACCACGGTTACTGGATCACCGACTTCACCCAGGTCGACCCGCACTTCGGCACCAACAAGGACCTTCAGACCCTCATCTCCAAGGCCCACGCCAAGGGCATGAAGGTCTTCTTCGACGTCATCACCAACCACACGGCCGACGTCGTCGACTACGAGCAGAAGTCCTACGACTACCTCTCCAAGGGCGCCTTCCCCTATCTGACGAAGGACGGGGAGCCCTTCGACGACGCGGACTACGCGTCCGGCGGCAAGAGGTTCCCCGCCGTCGACGCCGATTCCTTCCCGCGCACACCCACGGTCACCAGCAGGCGCGCCAAGGTGCCCTCCTGGCTCAACGACCCGACGATGTACCACAACCGCGGCGACTCGACCTACGCCGGTGAGTCCACGACCTACGGCGACTTTTCCGGCCTCGACGACCTGTGGACCGAGCGTCCCGAGGTCGTCTCCGGCATGGAGAGGATCTACCGGCGCTGGGTCAGGGACTTCGACATCGACGGCTTCCGGATCGACACCGTGAAGCACGTGAACATGGAGTTCTGGACCCAGTGGGCCACCGCCCTCGACGCCTACGCGGCCGAGCAGGGCCGCAAGGACTTCTTCATGTTCGGCGAGGTCTACTCCGCCGACACGTCGATCACCTCGCCGTACGTCACCCAGGGCCGCCTCGACGCCACCCTCGACTTCCCCTTCCAGGAGGCCGCCCGCCAGTACGCCTCCCAGGGCGGCAGCGCGCAAAAGCTCGGATCCGTCTTCGGCGACGACTACAAGTACACGACCGACAAGGCCAACGCCTACGAGCAGGTCACCTTCCTCGGCAACCACGACATGGGCCGCTTCGGGTACTTCCTGAACCAGGACAACCCGAAGGCCACCGACGCCGAACTCCTCGCCAAGGACCGGCTCGCCAACGAGCTGATGTTCCTCAGCCGCGGCAACCCGGTCGTCTACTACGGCGACGAGCAGGGCTTCACCGGCGCCGGCGGCGACAAGGACGCCCGCCAGACGATGTTCGCGTCCAGGACGGCCGACTACCTGGACGACGACGAGATCGGCACCGACCGCACCCACGCGAGCGACGCGTACGACACGAGCGCGCCGCTCTACCGGCAGATCGCCCGACTCGCCAAGCTCCGCAAGGCCGAACCGGCGCTCGCGGACGGTGTCCAGGAGGAGCGGTACGCGGCCGACGGAGCCGGGGTCTACGCCTTCTCCCGCACCGACGCCAAGACCGGCACCGAGTACGTCGTCGCCTTCAACAACGCGAGCGAGGCCAAGTCGGCGACCTTCGCGACCGGTTCGGCGAACATGGCGTTCAAGGGAATCTACGGCGGTGCCGCCGGCGTCACCTCCGACGCGGACAAGAAGGTCACCCTCACCGTCCCCGCCGGCTCCGCGATCGTCCTCAAGGCTTCCGCCGCGCCGGCCCCGCCCGCCACCAAGCCGACGATCACCCTCAAAGCCCCCGCCACCGGAGCCACCGGCACCGTGGAGCTCACCGCCGACGTGGCCGGCGGACGGCTCAACCGGGTCGTCTTCGCCGCACAGGTGGGCGGCGGCAAGTGGCGGACCCTCGGCTCCGCCGACCACGCGCCGTACAAGGTCACGCAGGTCGTCGGCAAGGACGTACCGGCCGGAACAGCCCTGCGGTACAAGGCCGTTGTCGTCGACGCGAGGGGACGCACCGCTTCGGCGACGGCGGAGTCCGTCACCGGCACTCCGCCCGCAGCCGAGACCCCCACCGCCTCCTCCCGCGACTACGCGGTCGTCCACTACAAGCGCGCCGACGGCGACTACGCCGACTGGGGTCTGTACGCCTGGGGCGACCTCGCCGACGGCGAGTCCACCACCTGGCCCGACAGCCACCACTTCGCCGGCCGGGACGCCTACGGCGCCTTCGCCTACGTCAAGCTGAAGCCCGGCGCCTCGAACGTGGGCTTTCTCGTCATCGACAAGGACGGGAACAAGGACGTCTCCACCGACCGCACGATCGACGTCACCAGGACCGGTGAGATCTGGATCGAGCAGGGCAAGGACGCCGTACAGACACAGCGGCCCGACTACCCGGCGCAGGACAGGACCAAGGCGGTCGTCCACTACCACCGCGCGGACGGGAACTACGACGGCTGGGGTCTGCACGTCTGGACCGGCGCCGCGCATCCCACCGACTGGTCGAAGCCGCTGGAGCCGGTGCGGACCGACGCCTTCGGCGCGGTCTACGAGGTGCCGCTCAACGACGGTGCCACGAGCCTGAGTTACATCATCCACAAGGGCGACGAGAAGGACCTGCCCACCGACCAGTCCCTCGACCTCACGGCGAACGGCCACGAGGTGTGGCTGCTGAACGGCCAGGAGAAGTACCTGCTCCCGCAGCCCGCCGGGTCGGCCGCCGCGCTCGACCTGACCACCTCCAAGGCGGTCTGGATCGACCGGAACACCCTCGCCTGGAACGGCTCCGAGGCCGCCGCCTCCACCCAGCTCCTGTACTCCCACGACGGCTCGATCACCGTCGACGGGGGAGCCCTGACCAGCGACGACGAGCGGTGGCTGCGACTGACCAGGACCACTCTCACCGATGCGCAGAAGGCGAGGTTCCCGCATCTGAAGGACTACACGGCCTGGTCGGTCGACCCGCGTGACCGGGACCGCGTGCAGGAAGCCCTCGGCGGACAGCTCGTCGCCTCCCAGCGAGCCGCCAACGGGGCCGTGTTGACGGCGACCGGCGTGCAGATCGCGGGCGTGCTCGATGACCTGTACCCGAAGGCGACGAAGGCCGACCTCGGGCCGACGTTCAGCAAGGGACGCCCGAGGCTAGCCGTCTGGGCGCCGACCGCACAGTCGGTGCAGCTCGAACTGGACGGCTCCACTGTCGCCATGCGACGCGACGCCACCACCGGCGTCTGGTCCGTCACCGGCCCCGCGTCCTGGAAGGGCAAGCCCTACCGGTACGTCGTGAAGGTCTGGGCGCCCGGTGTCCGCAAGGTCGTCACCAACAAGGTCACCGACCCCTACTCGGTCGCCCTCACCACCGACTCCGAGCGCAGCCTCGTCGTCGACCTGGACGACAGGTCCCTCGCCCCGCCCGGCTGGTCGACGTACACCAAGCCGAAGGCGGTGCCCCTCAGGGACGCCGAGATCCAGGAGCTGCACATCCGGGACTTCTCGGTGGCGGACAAGACCGTGCCGGCCGAGGACCGGGGCACCTACCTCGCCTTCGCCGACAGGAACAGCGACGGCTCCGAGCACCTGCGTCGGCTGGCGAAATCGGGCACCTCGTACGTCCACCTCCTGCCCGCCTTCGACATCGCGACCATCCCCGAGAAGACGTCCGACCGGGCGACCCCCGACTGCGACCTCGCCTCCTACCCGGCCGACTCCGACCGGCAGCAGGAGTGCGTGGCGAAGGCCGCCGCGAAGGACGCCTACAACTGGGGCTACGACCCGTACCACTACACGGTCCCCGAGGGCTCGTACGCGACCGACCCCGACGGCACCCGCCGCACGGCCGAGTTCCGGAAGATGGTCAAGTCCCTCAACGACGACGGCCTGAGGGTCGTCATGGACGTCGTCTACAACCACACCGCGGCGAGCGGACAGGCCGCCACGAGCGTCCTCGACCGGATCGTGCCCGGCTACTACCAGCGGCTCCTCGCCGACGGTTCGGTGGCCAACAGCACCTGCTGCGCCAACACGGCCACCGAGAACGCCATGATGGGCAAGCTGGTCGTCGACTCGATCGTCACCTGGGCCAGGGAGTACAAGGTCGACGGGTTCCGCTTCGACCTCATGGGCCACCACCCCAAGGCCAACATCCTGGCCGTGCGCAAGGCCCTCGACGCGCTGACCCTCAAGAAGGACGGCGTCGACGGCAAGAAGATCATCCTCTACGGCGAGGGCTGGAACTTCGGCGAGGTCGCCGACGACGCCCGCTTCGTGCAGGCCACGCAGAAGAACATGGCCGGCACCGGGATCGCGACCTTCTCCGACCGCGCCCGTGACGCCGTACGCGGCGGCGGACCCTTCGACGAGGACCCCGGCGTCCAGGGCTTCGCGTCCGGGCTGTACACCGACCCCAACGGGTCGACGGCGAACGGGACGCCGACGCAGCAGAAGGCCCGCCTGCTCCACTACCAGGACCTCATCAAGGTGGGCCTGTCCGGCAACCTCGCGACGTACCGCTTCACCGACAGCGACGGCAAGGAGGTCACCGGCGCCCAGGTCGACTACAACGGGCAGCCCGCCGGATACGCGGACGCGCCCGGTGACGCCCTCGCCTACGCCGACGCGCACGACAACGAGTCACTGTTCGACGCGCTGACGTACAAACTGCCCGTGGGCACCAGCGCCTCCGAGCGGGCCCGGATGCAGGTCCTCGCCCTGGCCACGGCCGCCCTCTCCCAGGGCCCGGCGCTCTCCCAGGCGGGCACCGACCTGCTGCGCTCCAAGTCCCTGGACCGCAACTCCTTCGACAGCGGCGACTGGTTCAACGCGATCCACTGGGACTGCCGGGACGGCAACGGCTTCGGCCGCGGACTGCCCATGGCGGCCGACAACGCCTCCAAGTGGCCTTACGCCAAGCCGTTGTTGGGCTCGGTGAAGGTCGGTTGCGCGCAGATCGAGGGGGCGTCGGCCGCGTACCGGGACCTGCTGCGGATCCGTACGACGGAGCAGGCGTTCTCGCTCGGCACGGCGGACCAGGTGCAGTCGCGGCTGTCCTTCCCGCTGTCCGGCACTCAGGAGACGCCCGGGGTGATCACGATGGAACTCGGTGACCTGGTCGTCGTCTTCAACGCGACGCCGAAGGCCCAGAGCCAGCGGGTCGGCACCCTTGCCGGAAGCACTTACCGGCTGCACCCCGTGCAGGTGGCGGGGGCGGACTCTACCGTCAAGGAGGCGTCCTACGAGAAGGAATCCGGTACGTTCGCCGTTCCGGCGAGAACCGTGACCGTTTTCCTCCGCCATCCCTAGCTGAACGCATTACCTTGGTGGAGCAGGCCCCGAACCCCGGTCTGCTCCACCGGTGTTGCCCGAGGGGTGACAGATGGACGCAAAAAGCAAGCTGACAGGCACGACCGTGCTGGTCGTGGACGACGTGGAGGCCAGCCGGTACGCCGTGGGCACCGTGCTGAGCCGCGCCGGGCACCGGGTCGTACCGGTCGCCACCGGCGGCGAGGCCCTCGCCGAACTCGACGCACGGCTGCTCAAGGGCACCCTGCCGGACGTGGCGCTCGTCGACGTCGGGCTGCCCGACATGAGCGGCTTCGACCTGTGCCGACTGTTCAAGGAGCGCCCGCACACGGCCGGGATGCCCGTCGTGCACTTCTCCGCCGCGGCCTCGCCCCCGGCCGACTTCTGCCAGGGCCTGGACGCGGGCGTCGAGGCCTATCTGCGGGTGCCCGCCGAGCCCCTGGAGATCGAGGCGGTGGTCCGGGCCGCCGTACGCAACGCGCAACTGCGGGCCGGTGACCAGGCGCTCGTACGACGGCTCACCCTGCTCTCCGAGACGATCGTCACCATCCAGTCGGCACGCACCCTGCAGGAACTGTCAGACGCGGCCGCCGAGGGTGTCGCGCGGCTCACCGGCACCCCGGCCGCGGTCTTCGTCCTCGACCAGGACGACCAGCTCTACCGCGGTCTGTCCCGCGACCGCATCCCCGTCGCGTTGCCCGACGAGGCCGCCGACCAGGCCGTCGCCCGACTGCTGCGCCGGCTCACCCGCGGGCAGGCCGGAGTACAGCTGACCACCGTGCCCGCGCCGCTGTGGCCCAGCGGGTTCTTCCGGCCCGGTGTCGAGCAGGACGCCCGCCTCGCGCTCGTCGTCACCCAGGACGGCCGGGCCCCGGTGTGCCTGGCCGCGCCCGCGCGCGGGATGCGCAGGGTGGGACTGGAGGGCGAGGCCCTGCTGGCCCAGCTGGCCCAGGCCACCGCGCTGGCCGCCGAGCCGCTGCTCATGTACAAGGTCGAGCGGCATGTCGCCCTCACCCTCCAGCACAGCTTCCTGCCCCAGCCGCACCGGCTGCCCGAGCTGCCGGGCATCGACGTCGTGGTCCGCTACGTCCCCGCCTCCCGGCAGACCGAGATCGGCGGCGACTTCTACGCCGCGCTCCGCGTGGACGAGGGCGTGCTGACCGCGGTCGGCGATGTCGTCGGGCACTCGCTGGACGCGGCGACCGTCATGGTCGAACTCCGGCACGCGCTGCGCGCCTACGCCGTCGACGAGAGCGATCCGGCCGTACTCGCCGAGCGCCTCGACCGGACGCTGCGGCGCTACCACCCCGACACCACGGCCACCGTCTGCCTGGCCCTGATCGACCCGCACACCGGGCGCACCCGGATCGCCAACGCCGGTCACATCCCGCCGCTGATCGTCCGCGACAACGGCACCGCCGACTACGCCGAGGCGGCCGGCCCGCTGCTCGGGGTCGGACTGCCCCATCCGCCGGCCACCGAGCTGTTCCTCGAACCCACCGACCGGCTCCTCATGGTCACCGACGGCCTCATCGAGACCCGGGGCACCGACCTCTCGACCTCCCTGGAACAGCTCCGCGCGGCCTCCTCGGGCGCGCTGCCAGGACTGGACGCCCTGTGCGACACCCTCCTGGACACCTTCGGCCACGACCGGGAGGACGACATCGCCATGCTGGCGCTGCGGCTAGGGTGACCTGTGCCGTCGTAGAACAGGAGTCCTCATGCCGCAGATCACCGTCGAACACTCCCCGTATCTCGACCATGTCGACTGGGAGGAGTTCGCCCTGGCGCTGCACCCGGTCGTCGTCGAGACGGCGGCCGCGAAGCTCGAGGCGTGCAAGACCCGGGTGCTGCGTACCGAGGACGAGGCGGTCGGCGGCGAGATCAGGAACCACGCGATCGTGAACGTCACGCTCGCCCTGCTCGCAGGACGGTCCGAGGAGACCAAGGCGAAGCTCACCGAGGCCGTCGTGGAACTGCTGCGCAAGCACGTCGGCCCCGCCGAGGGCCTCACCGTGCACCTCTCCGCCGAGGTGCGCGACCTGGACGCCTCCTACACCAAGGCCGTGATCTAGGCCGACAGGGCCTAGGAGGCCAGCGTGATCAGCCGGGCGGCGAGGTCGGTGAAGGGGCCGTCGTTCGGCTCGTCCTTGAGCATGTGGCGCAGCAGCGCGGTCATCTCCTCGTCGTAGGCCGCGCTCACCGCGGCCAGCGCGGCGAAGTCGTGGACGAGCTGCCGCTCCAGTTCGGCGCGCGGGATGCGGCGGCCGTCCAGCCAGATCAGGGCCGTCGACTCGACGAGCGAGATCCAGGAGCGGATGAGCAGTTCCAGGCGTGCCGGCGGGTCCGTCACCCGCAGATGCGACAGGATCTGCTCGTAGGCGACCTGCCGTACGGAGTCGATGAGCGCGTTCGTCGCCGAGACGTGGCTCATTGAGTGGGCTCCGCCCACGGACACAGCGGGCCCGCCCCGCATCAACGCCGAGAAACCTGGCCCGTGTTCGTCCACGAAGTCGAAGAAGCGGCGCATCACCCGCAGCAGCCGGCCGCCCAGCGACCCTGTGTGCGGTTCCTCGAACCGGCTCGCCAGATCCTGTGCCGCCCGCTTCAACGCGGCCTCGTACAGGCTGAGTTTGCCGGGAAAGTAGTGGTAGACCAGTGGCCGGGAGATACCCGCCGCCGACGCTATCTCGTCGATGGAGACCTCATCGGGCGAGCGGCGGGCGAACAGTTCGAGGGCGACGCCGATCAACTGCTGACGCCGTTCCTCGACTCCCATTCTTCGACGGACCCCGGTTGTCATACGAACACCTTACCGATCGAATCCGGCCTGGAACGGGCCGATCCGGTCGGTGGTGTCAGCGGAGCCCGCTGACCGCCCGCCCGTCGTCCAGGGTCCCCTTCAGCTCGGCCCGAGCTCCCTGATTCGCCTTGACGGCCAGCAGATTGCCCGGGGCGGACCCCTGCACCCCGCCCGTCGCGCTGATCGACAACGTCCCCGGGCTTCCCGCCGCCAGCAGGTACCAGGAGCCGGTCCCCGACTTCCACAGCACCCCGGCCAGCACCTGCGGGTCCTTCGCGCCGCACGCCGGAACGTTCTCGGCTTTCGCCGCGACCGCCCCGTACGTCGAGCCCGGCGTGTGGAACTGGGCCAGCACCCGCTCCCCGCCGCCCTGCCAGGTCTCGGCCCGGGTGCACACCCAGTCGGCCGAACCGCCCGCCTCGGGCAGCGGCTGCGACGCGTACGCCCAGGCGTTCACCGCGCGCACGCCCGAGGAGCGCATCGCACCCAGCGAGCAGGCGTACGGCGCCCAGGCGCGCAGCGCCCCCGCTCCCGACGCGTCCTTCACGGCCCCGGGGCGGCCGGTGGTGAGACGGGCCGGGACCAGCTCGCCGAGGTCGGTCAGCAACCGGGTGCCGGAGGCGTCCGTCAGCTGGAGTACGTTCCAGGAGGTGCAGGCGCCGCTCTGCGCGGGTCCCGCCATCGGCGCGGTGGTGCCGCCGGTCAGCGTGAGGTCCATGGCACCGGCGCTCGGCTTCAGCAGGTCCCGCTCGGCGGCCCTCGTCACCCAAGGGGCCGTCAGATAGCGGATGTTGCCGTCGGCCCGGCCCAGCACGACCGCGCTCGCCCCGGCCCGCTCCGCGCCGTCGACCCGGGCGAAGTCGAGGGCGGCGCCCTGGGTGCCGTCGCGCGGCTCGGCGTAGCGGACGATGCGCAGACCGTCGTAGAGGAGGACCACGCGCGCGTTGTCGACGGTCCCGGCGTACAGGAGCTGCGGCGGGCCGGCGGGGCCGCCCGACGGGGTGCCGGGGGTCGCGGAGACCTGGACGCTCTCGCCGGGGCGGGCCCAGACGGCGAGGGCGCGGCGCAGCAGGGCCTTGTCGCCGGTGAGGTCGCCGCGCGCGGGCCACACGGAGAAGTCGGTGCGCGCCGAGGACTCCCACGCGGCGGCCCGGACCTTGAGCAGCAGCGCCGGGTCCAGGGCGGCCTGGGCGGCGGGGTTTCGCGCGTAGGGGGGCGCGGCGGCGCCGTCGGGACCCCAGCCGTCGCCGGGCATGCCGAGCAGCGCCCCGCACACGGCGGCGGCCGCGGCGGCGGCGAGCGCGGCCTTCATGTGCTGCCTGCGCCGCATCAGGTCGGTGGGGCGGGCCTGGAGCGAACAGGGGTCGAACTCGGGGGAGTCGAGGAGGGCGTACGCGCCCTCGGTACCGGCGGCCTCGTCGAGCGCCGCGTCCACGTCGGCCACGCCCGCCGCCGTCAGCAGCTCGCGTACGTCGCCGTCGGGGAGCTTCTCCAGGCCGCGCAGCACACAGGCGGCACGGGCCGGCCCTGACATGGCCGACAGGCGCTGGTCCAGGGCGAGTTCGTCGGCCCCGCCGGAGCGCGGGAAGAGCCTGAGCCCCCACACCTGGGGGAGCAGCTTCGGGAGCTGGGAGCGCTTGGGCCACGCCCTGCGCCTGAGCGGCAGGCCCGCCTCCAGTGCACTGCGCACCACCTGGAGGCGGACGAAGGCGTAGCCGCAGTCGCCCTCGCGGCCGGCCGACTGGGCCGGGATCACCGGCATCGCCTTCCGGCCCCGCGGCAGGGCACGCTGGGTGAGGGCGTGCGCGGTCAGGACCCGGCGGCCCCGGCCCAGGCCCGGCGGCAGCACCAGATAGGCGAGCCGGACCAGCCGGGGGTAGTGCTCGACGAGCGCGGCCTCGGCCTGCGCCACATCGACGACGGGGTCGGCGGTGGAGCCGGAAGCGGGTGCGGGGCGCGGGGCGACATCCTGTGACTGCACGTTCAGCAGAACGAGCGAATCGGCGGTTGGTCACCGCCGCCGTCGCGTCCCGCGGGGTGGTGCGGGAGCGGGGGCGTCCGGTCCCGGTGACCGGCGGGACACGGAGCGATCATCGCCGCTCGGGCGAATTCAGTCGGCCGGGTCGACCAGGGCGCGCGCGTAGTTGGCCATCGACCGCTGGTAGCGCGGCAGATGGGGGGCGAGCGCGCCCAGGGCCAGTGAGAGCCCCTCGCGGTCGCGGCCGAGGCTGGACAGGCACAGGGCGAGCGTGGCGCGGACGGCGTCGTCCAACTCGTCTGAGGGGGCGTCCAGTTCGGGGGTGAGCAGCTTGACGCCCTCCGCCGCCTGCCCGATGTTCCTGAGCGAACTGGACAGCTGGATCTTGGCGCGGCGGCCCTTGTAGCCGCTCTCCTCGCTGAGCCCCTTCGCGAGTGCCTCCCGGTACAGCGGGGCCGCCTTGTCGGAGTGCCCCGTGGAGTCCCAGGCGCAGGCCCGCTCGAAGAGACCGAGCGCACTGCCGTCCGGCAGCTCGGCCACGAGCGCGCCGATCAGGGCCCGGAACTCGGCTGCCCGCTCCTGCGGATACTCGTCGAAGGTCGCCCAGGCGGCGTCGACCCGCTTCTCCCAGTCGTCGTTCACCGGCACACTTTCGCACAGCCGTACCCCTGATGGCACCAGGATTTGAGCGTCCCGCGCCCCACAGCCGTATGGGAGGAGACGGACCCCCGCCGGGGCCCGTCCGACGTGACCCCGTGACCGGAGGAACAGATGAGGTTGACCCGACCGATGCTCGCGCTGACCGGCGCGGCCGCGGTGCTGGCGCTGGCGGGCTGCGGATCCGGCGGTGACGCGACGGCCGCCGCGGTACCGCCGGCGGCCACCGGCAGCCTGGAGCACCTGGCCGCCGAGGTGAAGTGCACGCCCAACATCCAGATCGACGCCGACGAACTGCGCCAGGCGGTGTGCAAGAAGTCCAAGGACGCGGAGGGCAAGTTCATCCTCGCCACCTTCGCCACCGACCGCGGCCAGCGCGAGTGGATCAACGGGGCCAAGGACTACGGCGGTCACTTCCTGGTCGGCCGCAAGTGGGTTGCCGTCGGGGACACCACCAAGACGGTGACGGGGCTGCGCAAGACGCTCGGCGGGGACATCGAGGAGGGCACGGACCACTCGAAGATGGGCGCCACGCACTCGGCGCACTGAGTACGGCGCACTGAACACGGCGCACTGAACACGGCGCACTGAGGACCCGGACACGCGAAAGCCGGCGGTGAGAGATTCTCACCGCCGGCTTTCTCAGTGCGTCACTGGCACTTCTTGCCGGTGTTGATGCAGTTGACCATCTGGTTCATCGTGTTCTGCGAGAAGAAGTTGATGAAGTCGTTGTGGTCGGTGATCGGCTTGTGCAGGTTCTCCGGGAAGGTGTCCACCGCGTAGGGGTTGACGACCGTGCCGTTCTGCAGCTTCGGGGCCGGGACGTTGTAGACGAGCCGGACCTGGAGCTGCGGGATCGCCTTGAAGCCGTTGGCGCAGGAGCCGTCCGCCGCGGCGAAGGCCACGTGGGTGCGGTGGTTGGCGCTGTCGATGTTCTGACCGTCCCAGCAGCTCTGGAAGTTGGTCGTGCGCACCACCTGGCTGCCCTGCGGGCAGATCGGGTACTTGTCGTGCAGCTGCACCTTGTTCTCGAAGCCGGTGCAGGACCAGTTCACGTTGGCGTTGGCGTTGCCGTTGACGAAGGCCTTCGCGTCACCGGTGATGATGCGCAGGGCGGTCGGCATCGCGACGACGTTGCCCTTCTTGTTGCCGACGAACTTGATCTGCGCCTGGGAGGCCTGCAGGATCTGGCCGACGTTGCCTTCCTTGCCACCGCCGTCGGCGTTCTGGTCGAAGTCCTGCGTGCCGTTCTGCAGACGCAGCACCGGCCAGAAGTACGAGGACTTGTCGCCCTGGTTCTGGCAGGTGGACTGGGCAGCCGCCAGCTCCTGGTCGCTCGCGAAGGCGTCGTTGCTCTGGTTGCCGACGTAGTCGTGCAGGTGGTGGGCGCCGTTGGCGACACCGGGGGCGACGATCACGTTGTCGGTGTTGTGGTTCTTGTTCGCGTTGGTGCCGCACTTGCTGGTGAACGTGCCGCGCGAACCCGAGTTGCCGTTGGCCGCGAGGCCGTTCTGGCCCACCCCGAGCTGGGCATTGCCCTGGACCTTGGTGATGTCCACGAAGTCGGCTGCGACCGGGCCGTTGCCGCCCTGTCCGCCGTTGCCCTGCTGCTGGCCGCCGTTCTGCTGGCCACCGTTGTTTTGCTGGCCGCCGTTCTGCTGGCCGCCATTCTGCTGCTGACCGCCGTTGTTCTGCTGGCCGCCGTTCTGCTGCTGGCCACCGCCGGCGTTGGTCTGCGGGGCCGCGTTCTGCGTCGTGCAGGCGGCCAACTGGCTGAGCGTAGTGTTGAACTGACCCCCGACCCGCTGGATGTCGATGCGGATCCGGTCGATCGTGGCCGCCCGCTTCTCCTTCAGGGGACCGACGATGGCGTTCTGGACGAAGCCCGAGTCACCTGCCTGGGCCTGTCGCGTCGAGGCGAGCCTGGCGTAGGCCTCGGTGATCTGCTTGTCCAGGTTGGCCAGCTCCGTGGCCACCCCCTGACGCGCGTTCTGAGGCACATTCGTCAGCTTCTGACCGACATCGGGGCACGAGATGGTCGCCACCTGAGCGGCGGCGGCCTTGGTCTGGTTCTGCGACCAGCCGTTGTTGTTCGACTCGTGCGCCGAAGCGTAGAAGTTCGCCCAGATCAGCCCGCCCCCACCGAGCGTTAGGGCCGCCGACGCGGCTATGACCTTCGTGGTCATCGACGAGCGGCGTTTACGTGCATTGCGTCCCATGGAACTCCTCTGACTTCCTTTTTCGGGGCTATCGAGGCGCCCGACAGGAGTGAAGCGGCGCCCTCCCATACGCATGGGGTCCCAAGGGTGTTCACCAGTCCCACAAACAAATCAGAGGTTTTCCGGGCCTTGGGGGGACAACAGCCCCCTGAGCAGCAGAAGTTACAGAGAATGAAGGTCTGCTCACCGGCCCCGGTCCAGATACGCGAGCACCGCCAGAACGCGGCGATTGTCGTCGTCCGACACCTCAAGGCCCAGTTTGGCGAAGATGTTGGCGGTGTGCTTGGCGATCGCCCGTTCCGTGACGACGAGCTTGCCGGCGATCGCCGCGTTCGACCGCCCCTGTGCCATCAGCTCCAGCACCTCCCGCTCGCGGGGCGTGATCCGGGCGAGCGGCTGGTCGTCGGCGGCCCGCCGGGTCAGCAGCTGCTGGATCACCTGCGGGTCCATCGCCGTCCCGCCCGCCGCGACCCGCCGTACGGCGTCCACGAACTGCTCCGCGTCGAACACCCGGTCCTTGAGCAGATAGCCCACCCCGCCGGTGCCGTCGGCGAGCAGCTCGCGCGCGTACAGCTGCTCCACGTGCTGGGAGAGCACGAGCACCGGCAGCCCGGGTCGGTCCCGCCGGGCGTTCAGCGCGCACTGCAGGCCCTCGTCGGTGTGCGTCGGCGGCAGCCGTACGTCGACCACGGCGACGTCCGGTTCCAGCTCAGCCAGCGCGCGGGCCAGCTCGGGCCCGCTCTCGACGGCCGCGGCGATCTCGAAGCCATGAGCCTCCAGGAGCCGTACGAGGCCGTCGCGCAGCAGGAACAGGTCTTCGGCCAGGACTACGCGCAAGGGATCTCCATGGTCACCATGGTGGGACCGCCCGCGGGTGAGCTGACGGCCAGGACGCCGTCGAATGTACCGAGCCGCCGCTCGACCCCGGCCAGTCCCGAACCGGCCGTGATGAGCGCGCCGCCCTGGCCGTTGTCGGTGACGCTGATCCGCAGCATCCCCGCCCCTTCTTTCAGGTGATGCAGGTCGATCCAGATCCGGTCGGCACCCGAGTGCTTGACCGCGTTCGTGAGGACCTCACTGACCGCGAAGTAGGCGGCCGACTCCACGGGCGCGTCCGGCCGGCCTTCGAGCTCCACGGTCACCTCCGTCGGGACCGGCAGCCGCAGCGCCAACGCCCTTACGGCGTCACCCAGTCCGCGCTCCGCCAGCACCGGCGGATGGATGCCGCGCACCAGGTCGCGCAGTTCGGTGAGCGCGTCCGCCGAGGACTGGCGGGCCTGTGCGAGGAGCCGTTTCGCCTGTGCGGGGTCCTTGTCGAGGAGCATCTCGATGGTGCCGAGATCCATGCCCATGGCGACCAGGCGGGCCTGCGCCCCGTCGTGCAGGTCCCGCTCGATGCGCCGCAGTTCGGCCGCGGAGGTGTCCACGGCGTCCCGCCGGGTCTCGGTCAGGACCCGGACGCGTTCGGCCAACTCGCGCTGTCCGGCGCCGAGTACGGCCCGGGTGAGCCGGAAGTGGGCGGTCAGCAGACGCGGGGCGAGCGGGGCGAGGGACAGCAGGGCGACGCCCAGGGCGCCGGCGGCGAACGCGGAGGCCTGGTCGGTGACCCGCACGAAGCCGTACCAGTAGCCGCCGCCCAGCTCCGCGAGCGGCCGCCACAGCCCGGCCGCGACCGCGAGCCCCTCCAGCGGGTAGAAGACGAGCACCGCGGGCAGCAGCGCGGTCACGAACCCCGCCGTCATGTCCACCAGCAGCCACCGCAGGTCCCGC
Source organism: Streptomyces sp. NPDC102270 (assembly GCF_044766405.1). NCBI lineage: Bacteria > Bacillati > Actinomycetota > Actinomycetes > Kitasatosporales > Streptomycetaceae > Streptomyces > Streptomyces sp. NPDC102270. Next base: position 114,234 of record NZ_JBIWLX010000017.1, read on the forward strand.
CAGACCGCCGGGTCGAGCAGCATCCCGTAGGTGCGGGTCCAGGGCTTGGCGTCCTTCGGTGCCGGCCGGTACGCCGACGGGATCCGCACCCCGCTCCACTCGGCGGCCAGGACCCGCCGCCAGTCCGCGAAGGCCCGTACTCCCGTGAGCACCCAGGGGGTCGTGAACAGGCCGATCCCGACCGGCACCAGCGCGATCGACACCAGGGCCAGTGTGAAACCGAGCAGCGCTCCCGGCAGCGTCACCAGCGCCAGCGCGAACCCCCGTGCGGCCGCGAGCCCGATGGCCCGCACCCTCGTACCCCAGCTGCCGTTCCCCGTCTGCATGGTCATACGGTCAGTCTCGCCGAGCGGGCGACGCGGGTCACTGGGCCTGGCCGCCCGGCCGGGGAGTGGTGCCAGATACACCCTCTGCCGCGCTCACACCGTGAATCTCGCCACAGCACCACCAGGTAACACGGGGTTCACATTCGAGCAATGACCGGGAAATCGCCTGTTGACAGGCTCGCGGGCACCAAGTGGCGGCGTTTCAGTGCCGCAGCGCCGCAGCACCCGCAGTGCGTAGACACATCCCCCGAAGGAAGTGGCCCGTGACCTTCAAGGCTGAGTACATCTGGATCGACGGCACCCAGCCGACGGCGAAGCTCCGCTCCAAGACCAAGATCCTCTCGGACGACGCCAAGGGCGCCGAGCTGGGGATCTGGGGCTTCGACGGGTCCTCCACGAACCAGGCCGAGGGCCACTCCTCGGACCGTGTCCTCAAGCCGGTCTTCTCCTGCCCCGACCCGATCCGCGGCGGCGACGACATCCTCGTCCTGTGCGAGGTCCTCAACATCGACATGACGCCGCACGAGTCCAACACCCGTGCCGCGCTCACCGAGGTCGCCGAGAAGTTCGCCGCCCAGGAGCCGATCTTCGGCATCGAGCAGGAGTACACGTTCTTCAAGGACGGCTACCCCCTCGGCTTCCCCAAGGGCGGCTTCCCGGCCCCGCAGGGCGGCTACTACTGCGGTGTCGGCGCCGACGAGATCTTCGGCCGTGACATCGTCGAGGCCCACCTGGAGAACTGCCTCAAGGCCGGTCTCGCCATCTCCGGCATCAACGCCGAGGTCATGCCCGGCCAATGGGAGTTCCAGGTCGGCCCGGTCTCCCCGCTGGAGGTCTCCGACCACCTGTGGGTGGCCCGCTGGCTGCTCTACCGCACCGCCGAGGACTTCGGCGTCGCCGCGACCCTGGACCCGAAGCCGGTGAAGGGCGACTGGAACGGCGCCGGCGCGCACACCAACTTCTCCACCAAGGCGATGCGCGAGACCTACGAGGCGATCATCACCGCGGCCGAGTCGCTCGGTGAGGGCTCCAAGCCGCTCGACCACGTCAAGAACTACGGCGCCGGTATCGACGACCGCCTGACCGGCCTGCACGAGACCGCCCCGTGGAACGAGTACTCCTACGGCGTCTCCAACCGCGGCGCCTCGGTCCGTATCCCGTGGCAGGTCGAGAAGGACGGCAAGGGCTACATCGAGGACCGCCGCCCGAACGCCAACGTCGACCCGTACGTCGTGACACGGCTGATCGTCGACACCTGCTGCTCCGCGCTGGAGAAGGCCGGCCAGGTCTGACGACATCCCCCGCTGTTCCCCGAGGGGCGTCCACCGGCCACGGTGGGCGCCCCTCGGCGTGTCGCGCCGCACAGGTGCCACGCCAATTTCACGCCAAGGAATTGTCCGAGCAGTGAGAGGAGGCTCCTGTTGTCGGCCGACGTCTGCTTCAATGAGCTCATGGCCAGCCACCGGAAGTGCAGCGCGACGGGTCGCCATGACCTCGAGCCCTTCTGGCCTTCCCGTCAGCACCATGACTTCGACCGGGTGTGTTGCCGCGCGATGAACGCGCCGGCCCTCTAAAGCCGTACCCCGGCCTTCGGCCAGCGCGCAAGCGTACGTCCCTCGACGACCCTCTCGCGCGAAAGAGCTGACCTCATGGCGACCACTCGTTCTCTCTCCACCGCCACCCTCCCCGCCCCGTCCGAGAACGGCGCACGGCATCGGCTGCGAGCCGTCGGCCCGGACGAGGTCCTGAACGTGGCGGAGTTCCTCCCACCGGGCGCCACCTGGCTGCCCGCTCCCCAGCACACCCTGCCCACCCTGCCGGGCCAGCCCCCGATGATCGGCTACCTGGTGCTCGTCCCGGCCGACCAGCACCCGCCCTTCCCGCAGGAACCGGCGATCACGGACACTGCCGCCGGCGCCGAGGCCCCCCTCGTGCGGATCGACACCGTGCAGCGCACCGCCGAGGTGAACGGCAGGGAACTCGACCTCACCTACCTGGAGTTCGAGCTTCTCGCCCACCTCGTCCAGCACCCCCACCGGGTGCACACCCGTGACCAGTTGGTCACCACGGTCTGGGGCTACGGCCACGTGGGCGACGGCCGTACCGTCGACGTCCACATCGCCCGGCTGCGCCGCAAGCTGGGCGCGGACTTCCGGGGAGCGATCCAGACCGTGCGGCGGGTCGGCTACAAGTACACCCCGCCGACCGGCGGCTGACCCTCTGCCCACGGCAGATCGGGGTTCCCCCGCGCCGCCCCGGCGGGCACAGTCACCGGCATGAGACTTCTTCTGCTGGGTGGTACGCAGTTCGTCGGCCGGGCCGTCACCGAGGCGGCCCTGGCGCACGGCTGGGACGTGACCGTCTTCCACCGGGGACGGCACGCGCCCGTGGCCGGGGTGCGGTCGCTGCACGGCGACCGCACCGCGCCCGGCGGTCTCGCGGCCCTCGCCGAAGGGGGCCCCTGGGACCTGGTCGTGGACACCTGGTCGGCGGCCCCCCGCGCGGTCCGGGACACGGCACGGCTGCTGCGGGACCGCGCCGACCGTTACGCGTACGTGTCGAGCTGCTCGGTCTACGCCTGGCCGCAGCCGGCCGGATACACCGAGGACGCGCCTGTGGTCGAGGGCGCCGCGGCCGACGCGGAGCAGACCGACTACGCCCGGGACAAGCGGGGCGGTGAACTGGCCGCCGTCGAGGCCTTCGGCGCGGACCGTTCCCTTCTCGTCCGGGCCGGCCTGATCCTCGGCCCGTACGAGAACATCGGCCGGCTCCCGTGGTGGCTGGGCCGGATCGCCCGCGGTGGCCCGGTCCTCGCACCCGGGCCACGGGACCTCCCCCTCCAGTACGTCGACGTCCGCGACCTGGCGCAGTGGGTGCTGGAGGCTTCCGCGGCGGGGCGGCACGGACCGTACAACCTGGTGAGTCCACCGGGCCACACCACGACGGTTGAACTCCTCGACGCCTGCGTGGCGGTGACCGGCGGCCACGCCGAACTGCGCTGGACCGACCCGGACATCGTCCTCGGCGCGGGCATCGCCCCCTGGACCGACCTTCCGGTGTGGGTCCCGCCGGACACCGACCTGCACACCACCCTCCACGGCGGGGACACCTCCCGGGCCGCCGCCGCGGGCCTGCGCTGCCGTCCGGTCACCGAGACGGTGGCCGACACCTGGAAGTGGCTGCTGGGGATCGGCGGGGTGGCGCCCCAACGCCCGGACCGGCCGGTGGTGGGTATCGACGAGGAGACAGAGGCGAAGGCACTCGCGGCCGGGGAACGCGGCTGAGAAGAGCGCTCGGCCTCGCCTGCCGGGGCGCGCAGGCGCGCGGCGTCGTGCGCGTCGGGCGAGGTCAGGTCTCCTCGGCCGTCGCGTCCCGCACCGTCGGGTGAGGTCAGGTCCCCTTGACCGTCGCGTCCCGCATCCTCGGGTGAGGTCAGGTCTCCTCGGCCGCCGCATCGCGCACCCCCGCCAAGAACCCCCGGATCGCCGCCCGTTCCCCCTCGTCGTACCGCCGGAGCAGCTCCACCGCCCGCCCGATCAGCGGCCCGAAGAAGGCCTGCCCCAGCTCCACGGCCCGTTCGTCCACCTCCACGACCACCTTGCGCCGGTCCTCGCGGCCCCGCACCCGCCGCACATGGCCTGCCCGCTCCAGCCGGTCGAGCAGCGAGGTCGTCCCGGCCGAGTTGAGCCCGAGCTCCGCGCCGAGCCGTCCCGCCGTCATCTCCTCGCCCGCGCGGGAGGCGTCCATGAGGGCGATCAGGGCGCGTACGTCCGTCGGGTGCATGGCGTTGCGCTGCGCGAACCGGGCGCTGTGCAGGCCGAGTTCGACGGTCACCGCACGCAGCAGATGGACGATCTCCATCTCGGGTCCCTCGGACGGCATGGGCACTCTCCCGCTACTATCTCGCTCATCGAGTATCTCGCTGAACGAGATAATAAGGGAGGGAACGATGGGCCGATACGACGGTGACGCGTTCGAGGCCGCATACGAAAAGGTGTGGGACAAGTGGCCCGCAGACCGGGAGGCGCTCCGGGTGCCCACCCCGTTCGGCACGACGTACGTCAACGCCTGCGGCCCAGCCGACGCACCCCCGCTCGTCCTGCTGCCGGGCGGCGGGGGAGCGACCTCCACGTCCTGGTACGCCCAGGCCGCCCACCTCGCCCGCACCCGCCGGGTCCTCGCCGTCGACCTGATCGGCGCCCCGGGCCGCAGCGAACCGGCCGCCGACCGTCACCCCCGCACGGTCGCCGACCTCGCCGCCTGGCTGGACGCCCTCCTCGACGGACTCGGCGTCGGGCGGGCCGACTTCGGCGGGCACTCCTACGGCGCCTGGACCGCCCTGCACTACGCCCTGCGCGCCCCCTACCGGATGCGCCGCCTGTTCCTCCTGGACCCGACCCAGTGCTTCGCCGGGTTCAAGGCGGCGTATCTGCTGCACGCCCTGCCGATGCTGCTGCGTCCGACGCCGGCCCGTGTCCGCGCCTTCCTGGAGTGGGAGACCGGGGGAGCCGTCCTGGACCCCGACTGGCTCCGCCTCCAGGAGGCCGCCGCCGGTTTCCCCGCCGCCCGGCCTGTCACCGGTCCCCGCCCCGCCCCGGACGCACTGCGCGCCCTGAACACGCCGGTCCTGCTGCTCGTGGCCGCGAACAGCAGGACCCTCCCCCACTCTCGGCTTCGCTCGAGCGGGGGGACCCCCATCGCGTACAAGGTGACGGCCCAGGCCGGCGAACTGCTGCCGCGGGCGGAGATCGACGTCGTCCCCGGCGTCTCTCACCACGCGCTGCCGCAGTCCGCACCTCCCGAACTGGCCCGCCGCCTCAGCGAGTTCCTAGGTGAACGACCCGAATAGCCTCACCCCACCTTCTCGATCAGGGCCCGGCGGATGAGGAACTTGCCGGGCTCCCGTACCTGTTCGAAAGCCGCGTTGTTGAGCAGCGCACAGCTGCCGGAGACCGAAGTGACCTCCACCGTCGTGGACTTGTTGTTGTCCAGGTTGGTGACCTTCAACTTCGTACCGGTCGGGAACTGGTTGCTGGATGCGGCGGGCGCGCCGGCCTCACCGGACAGGGTGACGGTCGAGCCGTTGCACACCTGCTGCCCGGAGGCGGCGTTCCCGGTGGCGGGGGCCTGGGAAGCGGCGGGCGCCGACGGGGACGCGGCCTGCGAGGGCTGCGAGGACTGCGAGGGCTGCCCCGCGGTGGCCTGGGAGCCCTGAGCCGACTCCCCGACCACGCAACCGGACGCCTCCTGCTGCACCTTGATCTGCGCGATCACCGCTTCCCGGTTGGCGATCCGGGCCGCCGACTGTGCGTCGGGAGCGGCCTGTTGCCCCGCGATGAACCGCTGGTTGTTGCCGAGCGCGGTGGCGAGCCCCTGACAGACGGTCGACTCCGCGGCCGTCTGCGGGCTCGCGGCGTTCGAGGTGCCGGCCATCACGAAGGCCCCACCACCCGCCGCCACCGCCGCGCTCACCAGCAGCGCGACCTTCTTCTTCGTACCGAGCGTTCTCCTGCGCGACATCCGCGACTCCTGAGAGCTAGGGGAGCGTACGCCGCTATGTACGAGATACCGAACGAGGTTGCTCAGTGGTCGCGGGAGCATCTGACGTAACGTGCGTCACACCCGGTTACTTCCTGGCCATGGCATCCCGTACGGCGTCCTCGGTGCGGCCGACCACCGCCGAGCCGTCGTCCGCCGTGATGAGGGGCCGCTGGATGAGCTTGGGGTGCTCGGCGAGCGCGGTGATCCAGCGGTCGCGCGAACTGTCGTCCCGGGTCCACTCCTTGAGGCCGAGCTCCTTGGCGGCGGCCTCCTGGGTACGGGTGATGTCCCACGGTTCGAGGCCGAGCCGGTCGAGCACCTCGCGGATCTCGTCCTCGCTCGGGACGTCCTCCAGATAGCGCCGGACGGTGTACTCGGCCCCCTCCGCGTCGAGCAGGCTGATCGCGCTGCGGCACTTCGAACAGGCCGGATTGATCCAGATCTCCATGGCCCCACGGTACTGCGAAAACCCGTTGTCCACCTGCGTCACAGCACCCCCGAAAGCCCTTGTGGCCAGGGGCTTTTGTCAGTGGCGGGCGGTAGAATAAAACCAGTGTTCGAGGGCGTCGCCGGGCTCCCGGTGGCCGTCCTTACCGCGACAGGAGGATGCCTGTGCCCGCTGCCGCACTGAAGCAGAAGCCGTTCCCGACCCAGTCCACCGCGAAGCATCCCGTGCTGCTCGATCTGCCGTACACCCCCGTGGAGAAGCGCCCGTTGCCGCCGGGCCGTCCCCGCGAGTGGTATGTCACCCACAACCGCCGCCTCAAGGCGATGCGGCTCGCGATCGCCCTGCTCGACTCCGGCGTCTACGTGCCGAACCAGGCCCGCAACGAGACGATCCGGGACACGGCGGAGATGATCGGCGTCCACCCGCCGTCGGACACGACGTGTCACATGGTGCGGGCGCTGATGCGGTACGCCCGGTAGGCCGCGACGCCGGGTGCCCCTGATCCCTCGGGGCGCCCGGCGTTCGTCCGGGTCGGCGACGGCTACCAGAACCCTCGGCGACAGACTCACCTCCGTGCCGGGATCTGGACGCCTCCCTTCCTGGTCGACCCGGCCAGTGACCTGGCCGCCGAGCACCCCGCGTTCCGGTCAGCCCGCGGGTTCGGCCAGTTCCTTCTCCAACGGCGTCCGGAACCGGGGCCGCACCCGAGCCACCCCCACCCAGTCCCGCAAGCGGGCGGCCTCCACCGCGACGGCCGCCTCCGCCTCGCGCCCCACCCCGTCCGTGTCCAGCAACCGCCAGACGATCTCGCCGTCCGGTCGCTGGCCCCACCCGCCGATCACCCGCCCGTTCCACCACACCGTCGGCCCCACGTTGCCGCTCCGGTCGAACAGCGCGGGCCGCAGGGACGGCGCCAGATACCAGTCCCGCTGCTGCCAGCCCATCGCCGTCGGATCGAGGCCGGGCAGCAGCGCGGCCCAGGGCTCCACGGGCTCCACGACCGGGCCGGCGTCGCCTTCGACGACGTACGCCGGCCCCTCGTCCACGGTCACCCGCAGCGCGCGGATCGCCGTGAGGGCGCGGCGCACGTCGGTCACCTTCCAGCCCGTCCACCACTTCAGGTCGGCCTCGGTGGCGGGACCGCACACGGCGAGCCAGCGCCGCAGCAACTCCGCCTGGGCCCGGGCCACTTCGAGTTCGGGGTGCGGTGGCGCCACCGCCCAGCGGAACTGCGAGGACATCCAGGTGCCGAGCGGCCGCCCGCGGACCACCTTGCCCTCCACGCCGAGCACCCTCAGCAGGCGGCTCACGACGGTGTGGACGCCCTCGTAGCTCTTCCCGGCCGCGTACACGAACTGCTCCCGCAGCCGCGGCTCGTCCTCGCAGAGCTCCGTCGCCGTCGCCTCTCCGCGCCGGGCGAGCGCGGCCAGCGCCGACTCCTCGACCTCCTTCAGCCAGGCCGCGTCCGGGGCACCCGCCTTCGCCATGTCCTTGAGGAGCGCGGCCCGTTCCCGCGCGGCGACCGTGAGACCGGTCGAGGCGTGCACGACCGCGGTGAGCTCGGCCGGGAACGCGAACACGGTGTGCCGCATCCCGTGCATCCGCACCAGGGACCGGTCCTCGTACAACGCCCGCTCGGTCTCGGCGACGGTCCCGGCGGGATCCGTGAGCCGCGCGCCGACGGCCAGATACACGGTCGCGGGATCGGACCCGTGCAGCGCGACCAGAGCACCGGCCACCTCCTCGGGACTCCCCACCCGAGCCCGCACGGCCAACTGCTGCCGCAACCCGAGCCGAGCCCGCCGCTCACCCACCCCGATGTACCGCACTTCCTCGTCCAAGCCCATAGAGCCCATCCTGACCCAGGGCACTGACAACGCACCCCTTGAGGGCACGGAGCTCCCGCAAACCCGTCCCCCGCCCCGTCCGCTCACCCGTACAGCTCCACCAATCCCCGTACATACGCCTCCAGCCGCCCGCCCAGCACCTGAGGCGTCAGGTCGGTCCGCCCGAGTTCACACCACGGACCGGCGAGCTTCGCCGCGTCGGGGCAGTAGGCGAGCGCGTCGAGGAGCCGCCAGTACAAGTGGTCCGGCCCGTCCGCGAGCCGGTGTCCGCCGTGTGCCTCGTACCGCTGTCGGAAGGCGAGGCCGTGTTCCGGGCCGTGGAGCAGCGCCAGGGCCGTCGAACAGTGGGCGACGTCCAGGTCGGCGGGTCCCCAGGACGTCTCCACCCAGTCGACCACCCCACTGACCCGGAGGCCGGCGCCCGCCCCGGTGAACAGCACGTTCCCGGGGTGGAAGTCCCGGTGCAGGAAGCACCCCTGGTACGGCGGCGGGTCCTGGCGGATCACGTCCACGGCCCGCTCCCCCAGCGGGCCCCGCACTCCCTGCACCTTCTCCGGCCAGGTCCAGGCCTGGTAGGTGCGCGGCCGCTCCTCGGGTACGACACGGTGGATGCGTACGAGTTGGGCCGCCAGCAGGTCCAGGCGTCGTTCGAGATCCTCTTCGTCGACGCGCACCCGTCCCGGCAGCCGGGACATCAACAGCGAGGGATGGTCGCACTGTTCGGCCGCCGCGTCGACGGCGACCGGCTCGGGGGCCGGAACGCCGTCGGCGTCGGCGAGCAGCGCCAGGACCGAGGCCTCGCGGCCCAGCAGACCGGGGGCGTGGTGCCGGAAGAACGGCTTCACGAACGACCGCAGGACCAGCTCGGTGTCGTCGTCGAGGGTGAGCCGCCGCATCTGCGAGCTCCAGCCTCCGGACAGAAAGCCCGAGTCGACGACCGAACGGCCCTCGGGGAGCTGCTTGGCCACCCAGCCCCGGGTCGCCGTCCAACCCCGGTCGCCGAGCCCGGTCAGCAGCGCGGTCACCAACTCCCGCCGGTCGGCGGCGTGATCGCGCAGCCAGTGGCTCAAGTGATGATCTGCTTCCGGCAGTTCGAAGCGGGTGAACTGGGCCCGGCAGGCCAGCGCCTCCTGCACGGCCTCGGTCACCTCCGGCGGGATCACCGCGTCCGTGGCCGGCACGGCGAGCACCGCCCGCCCCTCGTACGCCCGCAGCACCTCCAGCGCCGGTGACCGCCGCCAGCTGTCCGGCCGCCGGATGATCTCGCTGAACCGCCCGTCACCGTGCCCGAACGACACGTCCCAGGCCTCGGCCGCGTACACGGCGGGCGCGCACAGCCCCAGCGCCGCCACTCGCTCGCCGTAGTGCCGGGCGAGGTCCGCCACGGTCTGGCCGCTCATGCTGAACCCGACCAGTACCAGTGGCCCGCCCGCCGGGGCGTGCGCGTCGATCACGGCGACCGCCTGCTCGAACCGGCGGCGCAGACTCAACTCGCCCAGTTCGCCCGAGCTTTCGCCGTGCCCCGAGAAGTCGAAGGCGAGCCCGTGGCAGCCGTGCGCCACGAACTCGTCGAGCAGCGGCAGCAGTCGCTCCTTGCTGCCGCGGCCGGCCCCGTGCAGCAGTACGGCGGTGACAGCGGTGGCGTCGCTGTCAATGCGGCCGCCGTAGACGCCACAAAGGCGCTCACCTGCGTGTTCCTGTATGAAGGACTCAGGCATGGCGTCAACTCCAGAGTGCCGGGAAACAGCTTCGCGCAGGGCAGGCATCACCCCGCCGCTCCGGGGCTACTCTTCTACACCACACCCACGCACACGGAGGCCCGTCATGGGCACCATCATCCTTTCCGGGACCGTCGTCCTGGTCATCCTGGGCTTCGGGAACCACACCTGGTGGCTCGTCGCCGTCGCCCTGCTCTTCGTGTACATGCAGTACGGCCGGGGCGGGGCCTCGGCGTCCTCGTCGGGCGGTTCGTCCGGTGGCGGCTCGGGGGCCGTGCCCGGCGACTACCGGGCGTACCGCGACCGCCGGGACAAGCAGGCCAAGTGGGACCGCCGTTACCGCCGCGAGCGTCCCCTGGAGTCCCGTCGGCAGGCGCGTGAGAGAAAGAGCCCGTGAGAGAAGGGCCAGGGGCTCAGAGGCCGGGGGCGCCCCACAGGGGGAACCAGCGGTTCAGGTCCTGCTCGATCCGCAGATCGTCCGTGAGCGCGGCCTTCACCCGCAGTTCCAGCGGGTTGTCGCGCCGCCGGCCCTCGCCGGGCAGCGGCGCGAAGGGATAGAAGGTGCCGCGCTTGTAGAGGTAGACCAGCGCGAGGGAACGGCCCTCGGTGTCCTGGAACCCGGCGAGCGAGCACAGCAGTTGCGGCCCGAAGCCGTTGACCTCCATCGAACTGTTCACCGCGTGCAGGTCGTTCACCAGCTGCGGCAACTGGTCCGGGGTGCGCTCGGAGACCAGCCAGGAGTAGCCGAACTCGTCCCGTCGCAGTTCCACCGGCGGGCCGTCCCGGTCGGCGTCCGCGTCCAGCAGGGCCTGGACCTCCCGGTGCGTCTGCTCGAAGGCCGCCCCTTCGACCGTGGCGAAGCACACCGCCCCGCGTCCGGTCGGCGTGAAGGAGGCGGCCGCCTCCAGCGTGACGGCCGCCGACGGCAGCGCGAAGAGCCGGTCGAGATCGGGCGCGACGGGCTTCGTACGCCCGAGCAGGATGTCCAGCAGCCCCATACTCAGTCCGCCCTGCCGTTCCCGGGCGTCGCCGCCTCACCCAACTCCGCCGAGATCCGCCCCAGTTGCTCCAGCCGCTGCTCCAGGGACGGGTGGGTCGAGAAGATCCGCTCGATGCCGGGCTCCTTGCCGGTGGCGGGAGTGAAGTAGAAGGCGTTGAAGGCCTGGGCGGTACGCAGATCCTTGGTGGGGATACGGGCGAGCTCCCCGGAGACCTTGGTGAGCGCGGACGCGAGGGCCGAGGGCCGGCCGGTGAGGTGGGCCGCGGCCCGGTCCGCCGCCAGCTCCCGGTACCGGGACAGCGCCCTGATCAGCAGGAAGCTCAGTGCGTACACGGCCGCCGAGACACCCATCACGGCGGCGAAGATCACGGCGGTGTTCTGGTCCTTCCGCCCGCCGAACAGCTGGCTGTAGAAGGCGAACCGCACGATCAGCCCGGCGATCACGCCCAGGAACGAGGCGATGGTGATCACGGCGACGTCCTTGTGCGCCACGTGCGACAGCTCGTGCGCGAGCACACCCTCCAGTTCGGCGGGATCCAGCCGCCGCAGCAGCCCGGTGGTCACACACACCACGGCGTTGTCCGGGTTCCGCCCGGTGGCGAACGCGTTCGGCATGTCCATCGTGGACACCGCGATCACGGGCTTCGGCATGTCCGCGATCGCACAGAGCCGGTCGACCACGGCATGCAGTTCGGGATACTCCTCCCGCCCCACGACCCGCCCGCGCATCGCGAACATCGCGATCTTGTCGGAGAACCAGAACTGCGCCACGAACATCACGGCGATCAGGGCCACGACCAGCAGCCACGACTTCAGCAACACGATCAGCGCGGCGAAGAACGCCACGTACAGCAGTCCGAGCAGGAACATGGTGACCGTCATCCGCACGGTCAGCCGCCGGTCGCTCCGGAAACGACTCCGCATCTGCACCACCCCGCAGTCAGGCACTCGTCCCACCCTTCAGTGTGCACCTGGTCCGGCCCATGAGGCGGTCGCGATCAGCCCTGGGGCCGGCAAAGGCTCAGCCCCTGAGCCCGGCCTCCCACCTGAGCCGGTGCAACGTGTGCGCGTCGAACAGCCGCGCCCGGTCCAGCAGCTCACCCACCTCCGCCGACCCGGGCGGCACATCCGCCGTCGGACGCCAGCGCCGCACGCACTGCCGGGCCCAGAGCCGCAGCTTGTCGTCCGGATCGTCGAGCAGCGCGACGGCGGCCCGCAGCCGTACGAGCCCGCCGTGCGCGTTGATCAGCCGGAACGCGGAGACCCGCGTCTGCCGGCCCCGCTCCACCGCCAGCCGCTCCGACAGCCACCCGTCGTCCAGCAGCCGCGCGGACGGCACCAGCGCCAGGGTCGCCTCCCGCACCACACCGGGCGCGGGATCGTCGAGCAGCGCTTGCAGCCGCCGTACGTCCAGCACGTCCAGCAGCCGCAGCCCGCCCACCGCGCGCGCCCTGACCACCGGATCCGAATGCCCGGTCAACGCCCACAGCGTCTCGGCGTCACTCCGGTTCCCGCACTCCGCGAGCCCGCTCACCACGCCCGCCGACAGCGCGGGGGCACCGGCGTCGGCACACCGCCGCCGGTACCACCCCACCGGATCGCTCCCCGCCTGCCGTACGACATACCGGGCGCAGGCCCGCACCACCCCGGCCCGGTCGCCGAGAAACCCGACGGCGCGCTCTCCTCGCCCGGCCCGCCGCAACGCGGTCACCCCGGCCGACCGCGCCCGCGGATTGCGGGCGGCGAGCAGCGGTTCGAGCACGTCGTCGTCCGCGTCGCCCTCCGCCACGGCGGCCAGGGCGGCCTCCGCGCAGAGGCTCTGGACGACCGTGTCGTCGTCCCGGGCGGCGGCGCGGGCCAGCTCGACGGGGGAGAGGAAACCCTGCGCGACGGCCAGGCGGTAGGCGTATCGACGGGTGATCCGGTCGTCGTCGGTGTACAGCGGTGCGAGCGTGCCCCGGGGTGCGGCGCGCAGCAACTCGGTGGCGAGGTCGATGACGAAGTCTCCCCGGCTCCGGCGCCCGATGCGCAGGATCAGCGGCATCAGCCGTACCGCGGCCCCCGGGTCGAGCGCCTCTGCCAGCAGCCGCCGGGCGTCCTCACGCACCGGCGCCGCCCAGTCGGAGCACCGTACGACCACCAGCGGCCACAGCCCGGGGTATGCGGGGGCCTGCCGCAGAGCAGCCGCGCGGATCCGGCCGTCCGGGTGGCACAGGGCGAGGGCGAGCTGTGCCTCGGTGAGCGGATCGGCGCCCGGACGCCAGGCGGTCTGCCGTACCCCGGTGTCCAGTGCGATCCAAGCGGCCGGATCGGCGAGGTCGAGGACCTCCCGCAGTGAAGCCCCCTCCGCGAGGCGTACCGCCACCGCCGCGCTGTCCGCCGTGGCCCCGTCCATCATTGCTTCCCGTCTCGGGCTAGTACGACGCCCGGAAGTTCACATACCCCAGCAGCAGGACGATCGCCGCCACACTGCCGAACACGATCGCCGTCGACCTCCACGACGACCGGCGAGGCGCCCTCGGCTCCGGGTCGGCGCGGAACGGCTGGGGCTGCGGCGGGTTCTCCTTCCAGCGGGCGGCGAGCATCCGGGCCCGCGCGGAGGGCTCCTTGAGCTCGGCCCCGTCGGCCCACTTGATGTCGAACTCCCGCTCCGTGTCGTCCTGTTCGGACATTCCCCACCCCGGTCGGTCTTCTCGAACAGCCGTGCCAGAAACCATACGACGGCGCCCCCGTCCCGAGAAACCGGGGACGGGGGCGCCGTGAAGCCGCCGTAGGACTGGCCTACGGGTCGATCACACGTCGAAGTACAGCTCGAACTCGTGCGGGTGCGGACGCAGCTGCAGCGGGGCGATCTCGTTCGTGCGCTTGAAGTCGATCCACGTCTCGATCAGGTCCGGCGTGAAGACGTCGCCCTGGAGGAGGAACTCGTGGTCGGCCTCGAGGGAGTTGAGGACCGCCGGGAGGGAGGTCGGGACCTGGGCGACGTTCGCGTGCTCCTCGGGAGCCAGCTCGTACAGGTCCTTGTCGATCGGCTCGGCCGGCTCGATCTTGTTCTTGATGCCGTCCAGGCCCGCGAGCAGCAGCGCCGAGAAGGCCAGGTACGGGTTGCCGGAGGAGTCGGGCGCGCGGAACTCGACGCGCTTGGCCTTCGGGTTGGAGCCCGTGATCGGGATACGCATGGCCGCGGAGCGGTTGCGCTGCGAGTACACCAGGTTGATCGGCGCCTCGAAGCCCGGCACCAGACGGTGGTACGAGTTCACCGTCGGGTTGGTGAAGGCGAGCAGCGACGGGGCGTGCTTGAGGATGCCGCCGATGTAGTAGCGAGCGGTGTCCGACAGGCCCGCGTATCCGGCCTCGTCGTAGAAGAGCGGGGAGCCGCCGGCCCACAGGGACTGGTGGACGTGCATGCCCGAGCCGTTGTCACCGAAGATCGGCTTCGGCATGAAGGTCGCCGTCTTGCCGTTGCGCCAGGCGACGTTCTTCACGATGTACTTGAAGAGCTGGAGGTCGTCGGCCGCGGCGAGCAGCGTGTTGAACTTGTAGTTGATCTCCGCCTGGCCGGCGGTGCCCACCTCGTGGTGCTGGCGCTCGACCTGGAGGCCCGACTTGGCCAGCTCCAGGGAGATCTCCGCACGCAGGTCGGCGAAGTGGTCGACCGGCGGGGTCGGGAAGTAGCCGCCCTTGTAACGGACCTTGTAGCCGCGGTTGTTGTCGACCGCGCCGGTGTTCCAGGCGCCCGCCTCGGAGTCGATGTGGTAGAAGGACTCGTTCGACGAGGTGGCGAAGCGCACGCTGTCGAACACGTAGAACTCGGCCTCGGGGCCGAAGTACGCGGTGTCGGCGATACCGGTGGAGGCGAGGTAGGCCTCGGCCTTCTTCGCCACGTTGCGCGGGTCACGGCTGTACTGCTCGCCGGTGATCGGGTCGTGGATGAAGAAGTTGATGTTCAGCGTCTTGTCGCGGCGGAAGGAGTCGACCCGGGCGGTCGACAGGTCCGCGCGCAGCGCCATGTCGGACTCGTGGATGGCCTGGAAGCCACGGATCGACGAACCGTCGAACGCGAGCTCCTCGTCCGGGTCGAACGCCTCGACGGGCAGCGTGAAGTGCTGCATCACACCCGGCAGGTCGCAGAACCGGACGTCGACGAACTTGACGTCCTCGTCCGCGATGAACTTCTTGGCCTCGTCGGCGTTCTGGAACATCCAGCTCCTCCTACTCCCGACCGTTCCTGGACCGGGGTGGTAGTTCGTTCGTGCGGCCAGTGCGGTGGCACACGCTGTCCTCGACCCTAGGGACGGGTGGTTTCTCGGGCGTGACCCATTTGTTTCGCACAAGTTAACCGGACATCGTCGGCCCCGCCCCACCTGTCCGTATCCCGAAACGGTCGCAGTACCGTGGACCCGTGGACAAGAGGGAAGCAATCGGATCATGGCTCTCCGGGCCCCGCGCGGCCGCCGAGGACGCCGGTGTCGACTTCGGATACCGCGGACAGCAGCTGGGCCTGCCGGAGGAGGGACCCGGGTCCGTCGCCCGCCCCGGGCGACGGCTCGGCGCACTCGCCGTGGACTGGGCGATGAGCGTCCTGATTGCATCCCGGTTGATCACTCAGAGCTACGGCGACCCCTCGACCTCGAACTGGTCGCTGCTGGTCTTCTTCGTGATGGGCGTCCTCACGGTCGGCACCATCGGTTTCACCCCGGGAAAGCGCCTCTTCGGCCTGCGTGTGGTCGCCCTCGACACCGGACGCGTGCACCCGGCGCGTGCCCTCCTGCGCACGGTCCTGCTCTGCCTCGCCGTCCCCGCCCTGATCTGGGACCGCGACGGCAGGGGCCTGCACGACCGGCTCGCGAAGACCGTGGAAGTGCGGATCTGAGGAAGTCCCTCGTCCTCGTCGTGTCGCGGATCTGAAGAGGTCACTCGTCCTCGTCGTGTCCCGACGACTTTGTCGTGTCATGACAACCGCGGCCGCGAACTCGCGCGGCGGCTGACTATGGGTCAACCGGTCCGGCTCCTAGCGTCGAGCACCCGAGCAACCTCCCCCCGTTGCGAAGGGACACGCCGGACCGATGAAGAGATCCGCCCTGGTCACCGCCCTCACCACCGCCGCCCTGCTGGGCGGCGCCCTCGTATCCCAGGCCGCCGAGGCTCCCGCCGCTGACGGCAGCGAGGCCGCCGCCTGTACGGCCGCGGACGCCGAGGTCTACACACCCCCCGCGTCCGTCCCCGCCACCCCGGGCACCGTGCTGGCCTGCCGTTCGGTCACGCTGAGTCAGGTGCCGGGCACCATCGCCATGTCCGCGTGGAAGGTCCTCTACAGCTCCACCGACAACCAGGGCCTGCCCGTCGCCGTCTCCGGAACCCTCGCCGTCCCCACGGCGCCCTGGACCGGCCCCGGCACCCGTCCCGTCGTCGCCTTCCACCCCGGCACCCTCGGTCTCGGCCCCCAGTGCGCGTTCTCCAAGCAGCTCGCCGGCGCCTACCAGGACGAGTACGAGGGCGACAACATCGCGGCCCTGCTCAAGGCCGGGTACGCCGTCGCCGCGACCGACGGTCCCGGCTACCTCGACGGGCAGACGCACCGCTATGTCGCGGGCACCGGCTCCGGGCACGCCCTGCTCGACATCGCCCGCGCCGCCCCCGCCGTACCGGGCAGCGGTCTGTCCCGGCAGACCCGTATCGGCCTGTGGGGCTACTCCGAGGGCGGCGCGGCCGGCCTGTGGGCGGCCCAGCTGGCGGCGGGCTACGCACCCGAGCTCAACGTGGTCGGGGATGCCTCCGGAGGCATCCCCGGTGATCTGAAGGAGGTGGCGGCCGGGCTCGACGGCAGTGCCTTCTCCGGCTTCCTCGCCGACGCGGCCATCGGCATCCAGGCCGCCTATCCCACGCTGCCCCTCGACGCGCTCCTCAACCACCAGGGCCGGGAGGCGGTGAAGACCGCCAAGTCCGTCTGCGTGGCCGGCACGGTCACCGCGCTCGCGGGCAAGAGCATCAAGGACTACACCACGGCCGGGCTCACCCTCGACCAGCTCTACCGGCAGCGCGGCAGCGACGGCCGCACCTGGGGCCAGGTACTGGACGCCCAGAAACTCGGCGTGAACCTGGGGACGTACAAGATCGCCTTCCCCGTCCTCCAGTACCGCGGTGCCCTCGACGAGGTCATCCCCACCGCCACGGAGGACGCGGTCCGTGCCGCCTACTGCGCCGCGGGCGTGAAGACCGGCTGGAAGATCTACCCCGGCGACCATCTCCTCACCGACAACCAGGCCGTCGGCGACGTCGTCTCCTGGCTCGGCGACCGCTTCGCGGGCAGATCCGCCCACAACGACTGCTGATCCGCTACGACGATGGGGGCGCCCGGTGTCACACCGGGCGCCCCCATCGTCGTAGGAGAGGATTCAGCGGGCCTTGCCGCCGCCCTTCGGCAGCTTCATGCCCTTCGGCATCGGGCCCTTGGGGAGCGGCATGTTGCTCATCAGGTCGCCCAGCGCCCGCAGTCGGTCGTTGGTGGCGGTCACCTGGGGGCCGGTCAGCACGCGCGGCAGCTTGAGCATCGTGGTCCGCACCTTCTTGAGCGGGACCTGGCCCTCGCCCGTGCCGACGAGGATGTCGTGGACCGGCACGTCCGCGACGATACGGTTCATCTTCCGCTTCTCGGCGGCCAGCAGGCCCTTGACCCGGTTCGGGTTGCCCTCGGCGACCAGGACGATGCCGGCCTTGCCGACGGCCCGGTGCACCACGTCCTGGCTGCGGTTCATCGCCACGGCGGGGGTGGTCGTCCAGCCCCGGCCGATGTTGTCCAGTACGGCCGCGGCGGCACCCGGCTGGCCTTCCATCTGCCCGAACGCGGCCCGCTCGGCCCGGCGCCCGAACACGATCGCCGTCCCGAGGAAGGCGAGCAGGGCGCCCAGAATGCCGAGGTAGACCGGGTGACCGATCAGGAAGCCGATGGCGAGAAAGACGCCGAGGATGAGGAGGAAGACACCCGCGAGTACCAGGCCGATCTTCTTGTCGGCCTTGCGGGTCATCTTGTACGTCAGGGCGATCTGCTTCAGTCGCCCGCTGTTCGCGGCATCCGCCGCACTGTCACTTCTCGCCATGCCCCGAAGTCTACGTGGCCCCGCAGACGCCGACGACGGCAGTGTCCGCCCCTCGAAAGGGGAGGCTCAGGAGCTGACGGTGAAGGTCTGGTCCAGCACGCGCTGCACCTCGACCCGGTCCTTGGCGCGGCGGCGGTCCTCGAGGACGGAGGTCCAGGCGTTGCGGCGGGCGGTGCGCTGACCGCTGCTCAGGAGCAGCGACTCGACGGCACGCAGTGCAGTGGTGAACGACGGGATGGCGGTGGCGCGAACCGGCGCGGCCTGCATTGAGGTCCCCCCTCGGGATGGCGGCTCGGGTGAGTGATGCACGGGGTGTACAACGAGCGTCACTGATTGGTGTTACCAGGGCATGACCGGCCGGTCAAACGCCCATGAAGCCTTGATGCGCCGCCCGAAAACGCGGACGCGGCCCCGATGACCCCCCTATCTGCGGGGATGTCCGGGACCGCGTCAATCGGCCACTACCGGGTGGTAGTTGCTTGTGCTTGGATTCACACGCTTGGAGTGGCACTCCGTGCCATGCGGAATCTCTCAGACCGCTTGCGAAGCGACGTAGGAACCGCGCTTCTCGACCGCCATCTGGTAGAGCCGGCCCGCCCGGTAGGAGGACCGGACGAGAGGTCCGGACATCACACCGGAGAAGCCGATCTGCTCGGCCTCCTCCTTCAGCTCCACGAACTCCTGCGGCTTGACCCAGCGCTCCACGGGGTGGTGACGCACCGACGGGCGCAGGTACTGCGTGATGGTGATCAGCTCGCAGCCCGCCTCGTGCAGCTGCCGGAGCGCCTCGCTGACCTCCTCGCGGGTCTCGCCCATGCCGAGGATCAGGTTGGACTTGGTCACCAGGCCGAAGTCGCGGGCGTCGGTGATGACCTTCAGGGAGCGCTCGTAGCGGAAGCCGGGGCGGATGCGCTTGAAGATCCGGGGGACCGTCTCGACGTTGTGCGCGAAGACCTCGGGCCGGGACTCGAAGACCTGCTGGAGCAGCTCCGGCACGGCGTTGAAGTCGGGGGCGAGCAGCTCGACCTTGGTGCGGCCGGCCTCACGGCCCGCGGTCTGCTCGTGGATCTGCCGGACCGTCTCGGCGTACAGCCAGGCGCCGCCGTCCTCCAGGTCGTCGCGGGCGACGCCGGTGATGGTGGCGTAGTTCAGGTCCATGGTGACCACGGACTCGCCGACGCGGCGCGGCTCGTCACGGTCCAGGGCCTCGGGCTTGCCGGTGTCGATCTGGCAGAAGTCGCAACGCCGGGTGCACTGGTCGCCGCCGATGAGGAAGGTCGCCTCGCGGTCCTCCCAGCACTCGTAGATGTTGGGACAGCCGGCTTCCTGGCAGACCGTGTGCAGTCCCTCGCTCTTCACGAGCTTCTGCATCGCGGTGTACTCGGGACCCATTTTCGCCCGGGTCTTGATCCACTCGGGCTTGCGCTCGATGGGGGTCTGGGCGTTACGGACCTCCAGGCGCAGCATCTTGCGTCCGTCGGGTGCGACTGCGGACACGACCGGCTCCCTAGCGATTGATTCTTCGGCGTGCTCAAGGGTACGCCCGTGGATTTGAAAGCCCATTGCCTGTCTCAGGCCGCAGGTGTCTTCTCGATCACCCTCGGCTTCAGCTCCGCGTGCTCCAGTACGTTCCTCAGGTGCCGCTCGACGACCGGCAGGACCTCGTCGATGGTCACGTCCCGGCCGAGTTCGCTCGCGAGGGAGGCGACGCCCGCGTCCCGGATCCCGCACGGGATGATCCGGTCGAACCACTTGTTGTCCGGGTTCACGTTCAGCGAGAAGCCGTGCATGGTGACGCCCTTGGCGACGCGGATGCCGATCGCCGCGATCTTGCGGTCCTCCCGGCGCTGGCCGGCGTTGGAGGGGGCGTACTCCGGGCCGTTCAGGCGCGGGTCGAACTCCTCGTCCGTGAGCCGGGGGTCGAAGTCCAGGGAGAGCCCGCCGATCGCCGGACGCCGCTCGACCGGGTCGCCGAGCACCCATACGCCGCTGCGGCCCTCGACCCGGGTGGTCTCGAGGCCGAACTCCGCGCAGGTGCGGATCAGGGCCTCCTCCAGGCGCCGTACGTGCGCCACCACGTCCACCGGACGCGGGAGCTTCTGGATCGGGTAGCCCACCAGCTGGCCCGGACCGTGCCAGGTGATCTTGCCGCCGCGGTCGACGTCGATGACCGGGGTGCCGTCCAGGGGGCGCTCGTTGTCCGCGGTGCGCCGGCCCGCCGTATACACAGGGGGGTGTTCGAGCAGCAGGACCGTGTCGGGGATCTCGTCCTCGAAGCGCGCCGCGTGCACCCGGCGCTGTTCGTCCCACGCCGCCTGGTACTCGACCGCTTCCGCGCCGAAGCCCATACGGACGAACCGCAACCCACTCACGGCAAGCGCCTCCCTAGAAGGTCGTAAGGCACGAAGGGTGCCCACGCCACTGTACGTCCGGCCCGCGGGCGTCAGCCCCGGGGGCAATTCTCACACGATCGGATGAACGAACGTCGAAGTGTGCGACCGTCTGCTCACTCTCCGCTACATTCGCCGTTCGCGCAGGCCATAAGGGCTGCTCACAGGCAATCCGGGCACCACGTGACCACGTCACGGCCCGAAAGGCAGGAGACCGCACCGCAGATGACGGAACGACCCGCGCAGCGCACTCCCAACCGACAGCTCGCCGCGCTCATCGCAGAAGCGGGGTTCTCCAACGCGGGTCTCGCCCGACGCGTGGACCAGCTCGGTCTCGAACACGGGCTGGATCTCAGATACGACAAGACCTCCGTGACCCGGTGGCTGCGCGGGCAGCAGCCCCGGGGCACCACGCCCGCCCTCATCGCCGAGGTCTTCACCCGCCGGCTCGGACGCCGGCTCTCCGCGCAGGACCTCGGCCTCGACGCCTGCGCACCCGTCTACGCCGGGCTGGAGTTCGCCGCCGGACCCGAGGAGGCCGTCGACATCGTCAGCGGCCTGTGGCGCAAGGACTCCGGCAGTCACGCCGAACTCCGCAAGATCGCCTTCACGCCGGCCGGGCTGGTCGTCCCCAGCCGCGACTGGCTGATCGGCCGACCCGACGACCGGGTCGCCCGCGGCGAGCCTCCCATCCGGGTCCCTCCCCAGGGGCGCCCGGTGGTGCCCCGGCAGCGAGGCCAGGCCGAACGCGGACCCGGCCAGAAGGTCACCGGGGGCGACATCGCGGCGCTCGCCTCGGTCGGCGAGCTCTTCCGCACCCTCGACGACCAGTACGGCGGCGGCCACGCCCGGCAGGCCCTGGTCCGTTACCTGGAGCACGAGTGCGAGCCGATGCTGCGCGGCACCTACGGCGAGACCACCGGACGCAGGCTGTTCGCCGCGGCGGCGGACCTGACCCGGCTCGCGGGCTGGACCTCGTACGACATCGCCGCGCACGGACTCGCGCAGCGGTACTTCGTGCAGGCGCTGCGGCTCGCGCAGGCCGCGGCGGACCGGGCGTACGGGGCGTATGTGCTGGTCACGATGAGCCGTCAGGCCGTCTATCTGGGGCACGGCCGGGAGGCGATCCAGCTCGCGCGCGTGGCCCAGCAGGGCGTCGGTACGGCGGCTCCGCCGGTCGTGCAGGCGCTGCTGCACTCGGCCGAGGCGCGCGGGCACGGGGTGCTGGGGGAGGTGCGGGCGTGCACGGCGTCGCTGGTCCGCGCGGAACGGGCCCTGGAGGCGGCGCGGCCCGGTGACGAGGTCCCGCACTGGGCGCGGTTCTTCGACGAGGCACAGCTGGCCGACGAGTTCGGGCACTGCCACCGGGACCTGCAGCAGTTCCGGGCGGCGGCGCAACACGCCGAGCGCTCCCTGCAGTTGCGCGCGCCGGCGTATGCGCGGAGCCGGCTGTTCTGCCGGGTGGTGCTGGCCTCTGCGAGGCTGGGGCTGGGGGAGTTGGACCAGGCCTGTTCGCTGGCCGCGGAGGCCGCCGGGCAGGCGGCGGAGATGCGGTCGGTGCGGGCGGTGGAGTATGTGCGGGACTTCGAGCGGCGGTTGGAGCCGTACAAGGATGCGGCGCCGGTTCGGAGTTATCGGGACAAGGTGGCTGCGCTGGGGTAGCGCCTCGCCGTGACTCCGCGCGGTCGTATCCGAGTTGCGGTGCGTTGTGGCTTGTCGCGCCCACGCGGCGGAGCCGCATATGGATACAGCCCCGCGCCCCTGAAAGGGGCGCGGGTGGGCCGTCACGCCGCCCGAGCGGTCGGAGTCGGGTCCGCTCGGTGCATTGAGCCCGCCGCGCCCAGGTCCTTCAGGATTGCCGTCGTTGCGCGGTGGGCCGAATGCAATGCCCCCTGGACCGTGCTGGTGTCGCGGTGGTCGCCGCAGACGTACAGGCCGGCCAGGAGGCGGACCGGGCGGCGCAGGTCGTGGGGGGCGGGCATGGCCGGGACCGCGTCCCGGGTGTGGTGGACCGCGAGGGTCTCCCAGCGGTGGGTGGGGGTGCCGTACAGGCGGGCCAGGTGGGTGCGGACGGCCGTTTCCAGGTCCGCCGGAGGGGTGCCCAGGACCGTCGAGGAGATCAGGGCCCGGCCCGAAGGGGCCCGGCTCGGGTCGACCTCGCTGATCACCGCAGTGTGGGCCACCGGACCGCCCCGGTCGGCGTCGAGGAGCAGTGCGGAACCCGTGCGGGGCGGCTCGTCCGTCGTGTGGTGGACGACCGTCACCGGGTGGAAGTCCGGCACCCGCAACCCCGGCAACAGCTCCGCCGCGGTGCGCGCGTCCGTCGCCAGCAGCACCGCCCGGCACCGGATCTCGCCGTGCTCGGCCGTGGTCACCGAGGTCGTCGCGACGGACGTGACCCGCACTCCCGTGTGCACGGTCCCCGCCGGCAGGGTCTGCGCGAGCAGCTCCGGAAGCGTCTCCGCGCCCCCCTCCGGCACACACAGCCGCCCGCCCGTGAAGGCCCGCAGTGCCAGGTCGGCGCACCGGCTGGACGTCGTCAGCGCGGGGTCGCACAGCAGCGCGGCGAGCAGCGGACGCAGGAACCCGTCGACGGTGCGCGCGGGCAGCCCCCGGGCCGCGAGTGCCTGCCCGGCGGGCAGTTCGGGACGGGCGAGGAGACGCTCGACCGGCACGTTGGCGAACCGGGCGAGGGCGGCACCGAGCCGGGCCTGATCGACGGCACCGCCGAGCGGCGCGACTCCTCGGGCGCCCCGGGA
This sequence comes from Streptomyces sp. NPDC102270, assembly GCF_044766405.1. NCBI lineage: Bacteria > Bacillati > Actinomycetota > Actinomycetes > Kitasatosporales > Streptomycetaceae > Streptomyces > Streptomyces sp. NPDC102270. The sequence continues at coordinate 137,360 of NZ_JBIWLX010000017.1, forward strand.
CACCGCCCCCTGACCGGCACCCGGAAGCACCCGGAACGCGGCCCTCCGGGACGCGGCCACCAGCCCCGGTCCCGGCACCCCCCGAGGGGCGCTCGCCAGGGCGCGCACCGCACGCAGTGCGCCCCTCGCGCTCCGGGCGCCCGCCGGAGCGTCCACCCGGTGGTGGCGCCCGTCGCCGTGCAGCAGGACCCCCGGCGCGAACGGGCGCAGGACCAGCCCGTCGAGCCCGGGGGTCAGACGTAGTTCGGGATACGCCGTGGACAGCAACTGGCCGATCCGGTCGAGCCGGAAGCCGTCGACCTTCTCGGTCGACATGCGGCCGCCCACGCAGGGGGCGGCCTCCACCACCGCGACGGTCACTCCTTGGCTGGTCAGCCGATGTGCCGCGGAGAGTCCGGCGACCCCGGCTCCCACGATCACGACATCCGCCTGGTACGCGGGCTCAAGCACGTGCCCCTCCTCGAGGTTGCGCGGCCGGTGGGGACGTCATGCCCCCAACAGGCTCCGGGGATACCCGAGTTCGGGTCGAGGGTAGGGCCGTGACCGGTCAGGAGCAGTCGCGCATCAGCAGGGCACGGTCGCACACCGGTCGCATGTCGTCACGGACGGTCGCCGAGGGTGGCGTACGCCCGCACGCGGGCCCGGCGTTCTCAGGCCGCCCGAATCGCGCCCTCGATGTCCGGGAACGCGAACGTGAACCCCGACTCCAGCAGTCGCCTCGGCCGCACCCGTGCGCTGCCCAGCACGTCCCCGGCCATCTCGCCGAGCGCGGCCCGCAGGACCGGCGCGGGGACGGTGAAAAGCGCCGGCCGGTGCAGCACGCGGCCCATGGCCTCGGTGATCTCACGGTTCGTCAGGGGCTCCGGGGCGGTGAGGTTGAAGGGGCCGGACAGCCCGTCGGTCTCCAGGAGGTGGCGGATCGCGGCGACCTCGTCGTGCAGCGCGATGAACGACCAGTACTGACTGCCGTCGCCCATCCGCCCGCCGAGCCCCGCCTTGAAGAGCGGAAACAGCCTGCCCCAGGCCCCGCCGCCGCGGCCCACCACCAGGCCGGTGCGGGTGAACGCGGTCCGTACGCCCGCCTGTTGCGCGGGTGCGGCGGCCGCCTCCCACTCCACGCACAGCTCGGGCAGGAAACCCCGGCCGGCCGGTGAGTCCTCGTCGACGATCCGGTCGCCGGTCTCGCCGTAGTACCCCATCGCGCTGCCGTTCACGAAGACCCGCGGCGGCGCGTCCAGGGCGGCGACGGCCCGGGCGAGGGCGGTCGTGCCGTTCACCCGGCTGTCGCGGATCCGCTTCTTGTACTCCTCGGTCCAGCGCCGCGAACCGACCCCCGCCCCGGCGAGGTTGACCACGGCGTCGCACCCGGCGAGCCCGGCCGTGTCGACCCGCCCGGCCTCGGGGTCCCAGCGGACCTCGCTGCCGTCCCGGGGCTCCCGGCGCACCAGCCGCACCACCTCGTGCCCGTCCGCGGTGAGGGAACCCACCAGGGCCGAGCCGATCAGTCCGGACGCCCCGGCCACCGCGATTCTTGAATGTTCCATGATCTCATCCTGCCTGGTGGATGCGTAAGAGCGATGTCTGGTTCCGGTTGCCCCGCCGTAGGGTGGCGGTCATGTCCGAGCTGTCCATACGCCGTGCCCTCCCCGACGACGAAGAGGAGCTGGCGCGTCTCGACCGTGCGACCTGGTCGTCCCTGCACGCGGTCACGCCGCAGCAGCAGCCTCCCTACCGGCCGTTCTTCGGCGAGCACCACGGTCCCGACGACTGCCTGGTCGCCGAGGCCGACCGCCGCATCCTGGGATACGTCCTTCTCGGTTTCCCGACCCCGGTCGAAGCGAACGCCCATGTACGCCAGATCCAGGGCCTGGCCGTCAGCGAGGAGGCCCGGGGCCGGGGCGTCGGCCGCGCCCTGATCCGCGCGGTCACGGACGAGGCCTGCCGCCGGGGCGCCCGCCGCCTCACCTTGCGCGTCCTCGGCCACAACACCCCGGCCCGCAGGCTCTACGAGTCCGAGGGCTTCACGGTCGAGGGCGTGCTGCCCGAGGAGTTCCTGCTGGCGGGGGAGTACGTCGACGACGTACTCATGGGGCGCCGTCTCTGAGGACCTGGTCGGCCGGCGCGGTCGTAGGAGATCAGGAAGAGGACGGGCACGGGTGCCTCCGGAGTGCCATGCGGGACCGTGGCCCCATCATCCGGGAGACCGCCGCGCTACGACGTGACCAGATCGCCCGTGTCCACCGGTGACGTGGCGTCCGCCGCCTTCTGGGCGTCGCCCGCGACTTCGTCGGCCGTCAGGACGTAGCCCGTCTCGTTGTCGGAGGTGGAGCGGGCGAACACCACGCCGTAGACCTTGCCGGTGGTGGTCAGCAGGGGGCCGCCGGAGTTGCCGGGGCGGACGGTCGAGCGGATCGAGTAGATCTCGCGGGTCACGGTGGCGTCGCTGTAGATGTTCTGCCCGGTCGCCTTCACCCGGTTGGCGACCGTGGCCGCCTGCAGGTTCAGGTCGCCGTCCTGCGGATAGCCCGCGACCACCGCGGAGTCGCCGCGCGCGGCGCCCTGGTCGAAGCGCAGCACCGGTGCCCGCAGATCCGGGACGTACAGCACCGCCACGTCCCGGTCCGGGTCGAACAGCACCACCCGAGCCTCGTACACCTGTCCGACACCGCCGATCCGGACGCTGGGGTTGTCGATGCCGGCCACCACGTGGGCGTTGGTCATCACGTGCTGCGGCGCGTACACGAAGCCGCTGCCCTCACGGCCCTGGGTGCCGGAGGCGCCCTCGATCTTGACGGTGCTGATCTTGGCGGCGTTGGTGGCGGCGGCCGTGACGCTGTCGCCGGTGGGCCTCGCGACCTCGGCCGTCGACTCGTTCTCGAACGGGTTGAAGACCTGCGGGAAGCCCGCCTCGGTGAGCGCGGAGGTGGCCCGGGAGAACCAGTTCGGCGTGGTCTCCGGCATGGAGTCCTGGACAGCGCCGAGCAGGGCGGAATCCCGGATGGCGGTGGTGACCAGCGGGGACGAGGACGCGCCCAGGACGCTCGCGGCGACCCAGGCGACGATGAGCACGGCCACGGAGTTGGCGGCGGCCCCGCCGACGCCGTCGGCGACTCTCAGCGGGCCCTGGTCCAGCTCCCGGCGCAGCCTGAGCGCGAGGCGTCCGGCCAGCTCGTGCCCCACGCCGGCCGGGACCAGCACGGTCAGCACCGCGGTCACCGTCGCGGCCGTGCTGCCCGGTGTCACCAGGTCCATCATCCACGGCAGCACCCACACGCCCACGACCGCGCCGCCCACGAAACCGGCGAACGAGACACAGCCGGCCACCAGGCCGCGCCGGTAGCCGGAGGCCGCATAGGCGGCGATCACCAGCAACAGCAGGATGTCCAGCACGTCCACGGAGCCGCCCTTCTCTCTCGGAACCTTCAGTACGCAGGCGAGGCGTCCAGTGATCAGCTACGCGCACGCGTGGCCGGTTCCCGGCGGTACGCGTGCGTGCACCTGGAAAAACGTCGCGGACCCGGACGATGGTTCCACCGGGTGGCACAGCACACATCGCGGGCGGGGCGAATCCGTCCGACAGTGGGAGCATGCGTGTCCGAAGATCGCGGGGACCGCGAAGACGGCGGGCGCCCCGAATACGCCACGCGAGCCGAATAGGTCTCGCGATCCGCAAAGCCCTGCCCACCGGCCGCGCCCCGGCCGCACCGTCAGACGCGCCCCCCTCCGTGACTCCCACGCCTGTGGCCCGCTCTGCGGCGCCGTCTGTCGGCCCCGCCGAGCAGGCGGCCCCGTCCTCGGACGCACCCCACTCGGCGAGCCCATGGTCCGGCCCCCAGCCAATGGCCTCCGGCCGACGTACGGCCCCGCCGGCCCGGCCCCCGTGGCCTGTCAGCCCTGCGGAGCAGGCGGCCCGGCAGGGGCCTGCGTCCTCGGACGCCCCGCCCTCCGGGGGCCCAGGGTCTCGCACCCAGAAGCCGGGCTCCGGCCGATATACGGCCCCGCCGGCCCGGCCGCTCCCGGGTGAGCCCCTCCCCGGGACTCCCGCCCCCGTCACCCCCTCTGCGGCGCCGGTCCGGTCCCCGTCGCCTGCCAGCCCCGCCGAGCGGACGGCCCCGCAGGGGCCTGCGTCCTCGGACGCCCCGCCCTCCGGGGGCCCAGGGTCTCGCACCCAGAAGCCGGGCTCCGGCCGATATACGGCCCCGCCGGCCC
>NZ_JBIWLX010000017.1:141666-148483 GCF_044766405.1 Streptomyces sp. NPDC102270
GAGCCCCTCCCCGGGACTCCCGCCCCCGTCACCCCCTCTGCGGCGCCGGTCCGGTCCCCGTCGCCTGCCAGCCCCGCCGAGCGGACGGCCCCGCAGGCGCCTGCGTCCTCGGGCGCCCCACCCTCCGGGGGCCCAGGGGCTCGCACCCAGCCGACGGCCTCCGGCCGACGCACGGCCCCGCCGGCCCTCCCGCCCTCGGGGGGATCACCCTCCGTACAGCCCGCGAACCCCGCGTCCGTCGACCAGCTCCCTCCCTCCGCACCGCCCTTCCCCCACCCGCTCCTCGCCTGCCTGCCCGGCCTCGCCGTCGTCCTCGTGCTGGTGCTGTGTGTCACCGGTATCGAGGACGCGGTCTCCGTCCGGTCCGCGCGGAGTGGGGCGGTGGCCCGGCAGAAGGCCGTGACGCACGCCGCGAGCAGACCGCACATCGTGCCGAGGTCGGTGTGGGCCGTCGGCGGGGAGGCGAACGCCGCCGCCCGTACCCCGCCGCCCCCGGACTACGACGACAAGGTGCTAGCGGTCTTCGTGCACCACACCGACTCGCCCAACGACTACGACTGCGCCGACGCGCCCCGCATCATCCGCTACCTCGCCGCCGGCCAGACCGGCGCCCGGGACTGGGACGACATCGGTTACAACTTCCTCGTCGACCGCTGCGGCACCATCTACGAGGGCCGTGCGGGCGGCGTCGACCGCCCCGTCACCGGCGCCCACACCCTCGGCTTCAACCACCGCACGGCCGGCATCGCCGCCCTCGGCACCTTCACCGCGGGCGTCACCGTCCCGCGGGCGATGACCGACGCGATCGCCTCCCTGGTCGCCTGGAAGCTCGGCCTCGCCGGCATCGACCCGCGCAGCACCGTCCGTCTCACCTCCAGCAACAGCGCCAGCCGCTACACCGCCGGCACCATCGCCACACTGCCCGCCCTCGCGGCCCACGGCGCCGCCTACATGACGACCTGTCCCGGCGCCGCACTGAGAGCCCTGCTGCCTGAGATCAGACAGCGGGCGGCCCGTCTCCAGGGCAGGACGTGACTCGTCGAGTCGGCGAGTTCTCACAGGGTTCTCGTAGGCCACTCAAGGATCACGCCGAAACAGCCGCCCTATGGTCATGCACACGCACTGACGGAGGTGGGGAAGAAATGAACAGCAGTCACATGAGCACCCAGAACAGCAGGACCCGCGGCCCCTGGGCGGTCGTCTGCGCCGTCGTCGCCGTGGTCCTCGGCCCGGCCGCCGTCACCGCGTCCGCGCTCGACCAGGCCAACGCGGCCCCGATGCACCACGCGGTGAAGGCCGACCAGACGCAGGCGTACATCCCGACGGACACGACCCGGCGCAGGGCCGGCACGGCGGCCTGAACGCAGCGCGAGCGGCCTGACGGGGACTCAGCCCCTGAACCGCTCCCACAGCTTGGGATACCGCTCCGCCAGCACCCGGTCGCTCTCCAGGTCGATCGGCGCGCCGAGCGGCTCGGAGGCCGCGGGCGGAATGCCGAGGTCGGGAGCGACGGTACCGGTGAGCTGTTCGTAGGCCTCGTCGGCCGCGTAGCCCAGTTCCTCGCCGTCGCCGTCGATCTCCTCGTCGAAGTCGGCCAGCAGGTCGGCGAGCGAGTCGGGGTCGTGCACCGCGCCCTCGTACACCTCACGGCCCTGGCCGATCAGCCAGCACCGGAAGAAGTCGAAGGCGTCGTCGCTCGCCCCGTCCAGCAGGATCCAGGCGGCGCCCCACAGGTCCCAGGTGTACGCGCGGTTGAAGCGGGCCTCGAAGTGACGGGCGAAGTCGAGGACCATGTCCGGGTCCAGCGCCAGCAGCCGCTCCACGAGCAGGTCGGCCTGTTCCTCGGGGTCGCCCTCGGCGGCCTCGCGGGTGGCGTCCACCAGCTCCCAGAACTCCGTCTCGTCCATCACGGGTCCAGCATCGGGCCTGGAAGGGTGCGGCGCACGTGGAGTGCGGCGGATTGTTATGTCCCGAACAGAGTCCTTCACGTCCTGTACAGCCTCCCCAGACGTACGGCGTCCCCCGCGAACCGCGCCCGCAGGCTCTCCGGGGCCAGTACCTCCACCTCCGGCCCCAGCGACGCGAGCTGCGCGTGGGCGACCTCCTCGGACTCCACCGGGAGGGTCACCGTCACCCACCCGTCGCCGTCCGGCGGCCCGGCGGCCGCCAGCACCTCCCGGGCCGCGGCGGGATCGACGGCGTACGGCAGTCCGCGCGCCCCCGCCCCGGACAGCCGTACGACGACCTCGGCCCGCAGGATCGAGCGCGCGAACTGTTCGGCGCGCTCCGCCCAGAAGCCGGGCAGGTCGAACTCCTCGGCACGCTCGAAGCGGGCCTCGCCGGCCGTCACCGCCGTGAAACGGTCGATCCGGTACACCCGGAAGGAACCGCCGTCCGGGATCCGTGCGCACAGGTACCAGACGCCCGCCTTGAGCACGAGCCCGTACGGCTCGAGGTCCCGCTCCACCTCGCCCTCCCGGCCGCGGTAGCGCGCGCCGACCCGTCTGTCGTCCCACACCGCGTCGGCGACGGCGGGCAGCAGCTCGGGGGACTTCGGCTCGGTGAACCAGTTGGGCGCGTCGAGATGGAAGCGCTGAGCGGCCGTACGGGAGGCGTCGCTGAGGGAGGGGAGCAGTGCGGCGGAGACCTTCAGCCGGGCGGCGGAGGCGGCGTCCTCCAGGCCCATCTCGCGCAGCGCGCCCGGCACGCCGGACAGGAACAGCGCCTCGGCCTCGCTGCGCGCCAGCCCGGTCAGCCGGGTCCGGTACCCGCCGATCAGCCGGTACCCGCCGGCCCGCCCCCGGTCGGCGTAGACCGGAACCCCGGCCTCCGACAACGCCTGCGCGTCCCGCGTCACCGTCCGCTCCGACACCTCCAGCTCGCGCGCCAGCTCGGCGGCGGTCATGGAGGACCGGGACTGGAGCAACAGCACCATCTTGATGAGCCGGGCAGCACGCATACGGCCATGATGCCGGGGCCCACTGACAGCGAAGGGGCACGGCGGCAGCCGTACCCCTTCACCGAAAGCATCGAAGCGAAAGCATCGAAGCCCAGGCGCTTACAGCCCGTACTTCTCCCGCGCTTCCTTCACCGCCGTCGCCTTGACCTCGCCACGCCGGGCCAGCTGGGCCAGGGCCGCGACGACGACCGACTCGGCGTCGACGCCGAAGTGGCGGCGGGCGCCCTCGCGGGTGTCGGAGAGGCCGAAGCCGTCCGCGCCGAGCGAGGACCAGTCCTGCTCGACCCACTGCGCGATCTGGTCGGGGACCTGGCGCATGTAGTCGGAGACCGCGAGCACCGGGCCCTCGGCACCGTGCAGCGCCTGACGGACGTACGGGATCCGCTCCTCGCCGCGCAGCAGGCCGGCGTCGGCCTCCAGCGCGTCGCGGCGCAGCTCCGTCCAGGACGTCGCGGACCACACGTCCGCCGCCACACCCCACTCCTCCGCCAGCATCCGCTGCGCCTTCAGCACCCAGTGGATCGCGGTGCCGGAGCCGAGCAGCTGGATCCGGGGGGCGTTCGCGACCGGGGAAACCCCTGCGGACTCCGCCGTGTTGAAGCGGTACAGGCCCTTGACGATGCCCTCGTCGACACCGAGGCCGGACGGCTTGGCGGGCTGCGGAAGCGGCTCGTTGTAGACCGTCAGGTAGTAGAAGACGTTCGGGTCCTCGCCGGGGGCCGCCTCGCCGTACATGCGGCGGATGCCGTCACGCACGATCGTGGCGACCTCGTAGGCGAACGCCGGGTCGTACGTCAGCGCCGCCGGGTTCGTCGCCGCGATCACCGGCGAGTGTCCGTCCGCGTGCTGCAGACCCTCGCCCGTCAGCGTGGTACGGCCCGCCGTGGCACCCACCAGGAAGCCGCGGCCGAGCTGGTCGCCGAGCTGCCACATCTGGTCGGCCGTGCGCTGCCAGCCGAACATCGAGTAGAAGATGTAGAACGGGATCATCGCCTCGCCGTGCGTCGCGTACGACGTCGAAGCGGCGATGAAGTCGGCCATCGAACCGGCCTCGGTGATCCCCTCGTTGAGGATCTGGCCGTTGGTGGCCTCCTTGTAGTACATCAGCTGGTCGCGGTCGACCGGCTCGTACGTCTGACCCTTCGGGGAGTAGATCCCGAGCGAGGGGAACAGCGACTCCATGCCGAAGGTGCGAGCCTCGTCGGGGACGATCGGCACCCAGCGCCTGCCGGTCTCCTTGTCGCGGACCAGGTCCTTGATGAGCCGTACGAAGGCCATCGTGGTGGCGACGTTCTGCGAGCCCGAGCCCTTGTCGAAGGAGGCGAAGGCCTTTTCGGCGGGGGCGGGCAGCGGGGCCACCGGGTGCACTCGGCGGGCCGGCGCGGGACCACCGAGAGCGGCCCGGCGCTCCTGGAGGTAGCGCACCTCGGGGGAGTCGGCGCCCGGGTGGCCGTAGGGCACCACGCCGTCGACGAAGTCGCTGTCCTTGATGGGCAGTTCGAGCAGGTCGCGCATGGTCTTGAACTCGTCCACCGTCAGCTTCTTCATCTGGTGGTTGGCGTTCTTCGACGCGAAGCCCTCGCCGAGGGTGTGGCCCTTGACCGTCTGGGCCAGGATGACCGTCGGCGCGCCCTTGAACTCGACGGCGGCCTTGTAGGCGGCGTACACCTTGCGCGCCTCGTGGCCACCGCGGGAGAGGTGGAAACACTCGAGGATCTTGTCGTCGGACAGCAGCTTCGCCATCTCGACGAGCGCCGGGTCCTTGCCGAAGAAGTCCTGGCGGATGTAGGCGGCGTCGCGCGTCTGGTACGTCTGCACCTGCGCGTCCGGTACCTCGCGCAGGCGTCGTACGAGCGCGCCCGTGGTGTCGAGCTGGAAGAGCTCGTCCCAGGCATTGCCCCACAGAGACTTGACGACGTTCCAGCCGGCGCCGCGGAACTGGGCCTCCAGCTCCTGCACGATCTTGAAGTTCGCGCGGACCGGGCCGTCGAGACGCTGCAGGTTGCAGTTGATGACGAAGGTGAGGTTGTCGAGGCCCTCGCGGGAGGCCAGTGCGAGTGCCGCCGTGGACTCCGGCTCGTCCATCTCGCCGTCGCCGAGGAAGGCCCAGACGTGGGACTGCGAGACGTCCTTGATGCCGCGGGCCGTCAGGTAGCGGTTGAAGCGTGCCTGGTAGATCGCGGAGAGCGGGCCGAGGCCCATCGACACCGTCGGGAACTCCCACAGCCAGGGCAGGCGGCGGGGGTGCGGGTACGACGGGAGGCCGTCGCCGCCCGACTCGCGACGGAAGTTGTCGAGGTGGTGCTCGGTCAGCCGGCCGTCGAGGAAGGCGCGGGCGTAGATGCCGGGGGAGGCGTGGCCCTGGATGTAGAGCTGGTCGCCGGACCCGTCGGCCTCCTTGCCCTTGAAGAAGTGGTTGAAGCCGGTCTCGTAGAGCCAGGCCGCGGAGGCGAAGGTGGCGATGTGGCCGCCGACGCCGTATTTGGAGCCGCGGGTGACCATCGCGGCCGCGTTCCAGCGGTTCCACGCGGTGATGCGGGCCTCCATCGCCGGGTCACCGGGCAGGCCCGGCTCGGCGGCGGTGGGGATGGTGTTGACGTAGTCGGTCTCGAGGAGCTTCGGCAGCGCGATGCCGTTGCCCTCCGCCCTCTCCAGCGTGCGGCGCATCAGGTACGCGGCACGGTGCGGGCCGGCCGCCTTGGCGACCGCGTCCAGGGAGGCCTGCCATTCGGCGGTCTCCTCGGGGTCCCGGTCGGGGAGCTGGTCGAGCTCGCTGGCCTGGATGGCGTTGGGGTCGGTCATGTCGCCGCCTTCCTCAGTCGAAGGGGGTTCCCTCATCGGTAAGGGTTCGGGGGTGCCCTTTGTCTTTGGCAGGACAGGGCGGAGGGCCCCGGTAAGGGCCCGTCGGCGACTCTAACTCGCTGATCGATGATCGATCAAAGGGTTGAGGGGCAAAACTTCTCGATGACGAGAAAGTAGGCACGGGGTGCCTCCGGCGGTGGCACCGGGTGACTGTGGAGCCCCGGGTTTTTGCAGGTCGGAGGCCGTTTGAGCGGAGGCGCGCTCGGGTGCGGCAACTTCTTGGGGACACGGTCCCGCGTTCTCGGGCGCGGTGGTGCTCGGGGTCGGGGATGTTCGGCCGGGTGGTGCTCGGGAGTGTTCGGCCTGGCGGTGCTGGGGCACGGCGGTGGTCGGCCGGGACGGTGCTCGGGGCTGGTGGTGCTCGGGTCCGGCGGTGTCGGCGGCGGTGCTGCTCGGCGTGGCGGTGCTCGGCCGCGGTGGTGCGGGGGCCGGGTAATGCTCGCCGTGACGATGCTTGGCCGGGTGGTGTTCGCCACGGTGGTGCTTGGTCGGGTTGGTGCTCGGGGCTGGTGGTGCTCGGAGGCGGTGGTGCTTGGCCGGGACGGTGCTCGGCGGCGTGGCGCTTGGCTTAGCGGTGCTCGGGCCGGGTGGTGCTCGCCGTGACGGTGCTTGGGCCGGGTGGTGTTCGGCCGCGACCGTGCTCGGGTCCGGCGGTGTTCGGCCACGGCGGTGTTCACTCGCGACGGTGCTCGGCCGGGCGGTGTTCGTCACAGTGGTGCTTGGCCGGGACGGTGCTCGGCGGCGTGGTGCTTGGCTTAGCGGTGCTCGGGCCGGGTGGTGCGCGCCGTGACGCTGCTTGGGCCGGGTGGTGTTCGGCCGTGACCGTGCTCGGGTCCGAGGGGGTTCGGCCACGGCGGTGGTCACTCGCGACGGTGCTCGGGCCGGGCGGTGTTCGCCACGGTGGTGCTTGGCCGGGACGGTGCTCGGCGGCGTGGTGCTTGGCTTAGCGGTGCTCGGGCCGGGTGGTGCGCGCCGTGACGCTGCTTGGGCCGGGTG
>NZ_JBIWLX010000017.1:148582-176700 GCF_044766405.1 Streptomyces sp. NPDC102270
GGTGCTGGGCGTGGCGCTGCTCGGGCCAGGTGGTGTTCGCTGCGGTGGTGCTCGGCCGCGACCGTGCTCGGGTCCGGCGGTGTTCGGCCACGGGTGGTGTTCAGTCGCGACGGTGCTCGCTCGGGCTGGTGGTGTTCAGTTGCGGCGGTGCAGCCGCCGCAGCGCGTGTTCGGCGGTGCCGAACCGGTCGTCAGGCCCTCGGGGCGCAGCCCAGGACGTGGGACTTCACGATGTCGGCGATCCGCGGGTCCCGCCTCCGGAACGCGGCCACCAGCTCCTCGTGCTCCTCCGCGTACGACTGCTGGACCGTCCCCAGCCAGCGGATCGACAGGGCGGTGAACACCTCGATCCCCAGGCCCTCCCAGGTGTGCAGCAGCACCGAGTTGCCGGCCGCCCGCACCAGCTCCCGGTGGAAACCCACCGTGTGCCGCACCTGGCCGGTGCCGTCGGAGTCCCGGTCGGCCTCGTACAGCGCGGCGACATGCGGCTCCAGGGCCGAGCAGTCCCGCGCCAGCCGCTCCGCCGCCAGCTCCGCCGCGATCGCCTCCAGACCGGCCCGGACCGGGTAGCTCTCCTCCAGGTCGGCCGCCGTGAGGTTCCGCACCCGTACGCCCTTGTTCGGCGCGGACTCGATCAGCCGCAGCGACTCCAGCTCGCGCAGCGCCTCCCGCACCGGCGTCTGGCTGACCTCCAGCTCGGTGGCGATACGGCGCTCCACGATCCGCTCGCCCGGCTGCCAGCGCCCGCTGACGATCCCCTCCACGATGTGCTCGCGGATCTGTTCGCGCAGCGAGTGGACGACGGGCGCGGTCATGAGAGCTCCTTAAGGGCGTTTGACGTTAAGACAATAAGGCCGAGGGCCCGTCCGGGAGGGGCGCACGGGGGCGCTTTCATGCAGGTGAGACGAGGCTTACACGCTCTCAGCCGCACGGCTTCTGTCAAGTCACGGAACCCCACGGCACCGAGAAGTGTCGCGTTCGTCAGGGCGCCGCCTGCGTCTTCGTCAAGCCGGACGGGGCACTGACACCCCGGTGATCAAACGCCGGTGCCCCCGCCCGGAAACCGGACGGGGGCACCGTAGGAGCGAAGAGGCTTACAGACCGAGTTCGACCTCGAACTCGCCCGCCTCCAGGATCGCCTTGACCGCGGTCAGGTAACGGGCCGCGTCGGCGCCGTCCACCAGACGGTGGTCGTAGGAGAGGGTCAGGTAGGTCATGTCGCGGATGCCGATGACCGTGCCCTCCTCGGTCTCGATGACCGCCGGACGCTTGACCGTGGCACCGATGCCGAGGATCGCGACCTGGCCCGGCGGCACGATGATCGTGTCGAAGAGCGCACCGCGCGAACCGGTGTTGGAGATGGTGAAGGTCGCGCCGGACAGCTCGTCGGGCGTGATCTTGTTCGCGCGGACCTTGCCCGCGAGCTCCGCCGTGGCCTTGGCGATGCCGGCGAGGTTGAGGTCGCCCGCGTGCTTGATGACCGGGGTCATCAAGCCCTTCTCGGAGTCCACCGCGATACCGATGTTCTCGGTGTCGAAGTAGGTGATCGTGCCTTCGCCCTCGTTGATCTTGGCGTTGATCGGCGCGTGCGCCTTCAGCGCCTGGGCCGCGGCCTTGACGAAGAACGGCATCGGGGAGAGCTTGACGCCCTCACGCGCCGCGAACGCGTCCTTGGCACGGGCGCGCAGCTTCATCAGCCGGGTGACGTCGACCTCGACGACCGAGGACAGCTGCGCCTGCTCGTGCAGCGCCTTGACCATGTTGTCGCCGATGACCTTGCGGATGCGCGGCATCTTGACGGTCTGGCCACGGAGGGGAGAGGCCTCCAGGGACGGTGCCTTCTTGGCGGCGGCCGGGGCGGCGGCAGCGGCCGGAGCCGGAGCGGCGGCGGCCTTCGCGGCCTCGGCGGCGGCGACGACGTCCTGCTTGCGGATACGGCCACCGACGCCGGTGCCCTTGACGGACGCCAGGTCGACGCCGTGCTCGGCGGCGAGCTTGCGCACCAGCGGGGTCACGTAGGCGCCGTCGTCACCGGAGGTCGCGGCGGGCGCCGGGGCCGGGGTGACCGGGGCGGGAGCCGGGGCCGGAGCGGTGGGCGCCGGGTCGGGCGCCGGAGCCGTCTGCTGCTGCGGGGCCGGAGCCGAGGGTGCCTGCGGGGCCGGAGCCGGGGCGGGCGCCGCGGGCGCCGGAGCCGGGGCGGGGGCCTCGGCAGCCGGGGTCGGGGCGGGAGCGGCGGGGGCCGGGGCAGCGGCCGGAGCCGCACCCGGGGCGCCGATGACGGCGAGCTTGGCGCCGACCTCGGCGGTCTCGTCCTCGCCGACCACGATCTCCAGCAGCACACCGGAGGTGGGCGCCGGGATCTCGGTGTCGACCTTGTCCGTGGAGACCTCGAGCAGCGGCTCGTCGGCCTCGACGGAGTCGCCGACCTCCTTCAGCCACCGGGTGACGGTGCCCTCGGTGACGGACTCGCCCAGCGCGGGCAGGACGACGTCCGTGCCCTCGGCGGAGCCGCCGCCGGAAGCGGACTCGGCGGTGGGAGCGGGCGCCGGGGCGGCCTGCTCGGTGGAGGGAGCGGCCTGGGCCGGCTCGGGGGCGGGCTCGGCGACCGGCTCGGCGGCCGGGGCCGGCTCGGCGGCGGGGGCGCCGGTGCCGTCGTCGATCACGGCCAGCTCGGCGCCGACCTCGACCGTCTCGTCCTCGGCGACCTTGATGGAGGCCAGGACACCGGCGGCGGGGGAGGGGATCTCGGTGTCGACCTTGTCGGTCGACACCTCGAGCAGCGGCTCGTCGGCCTCTACGCGCTCACCCTCGGCCTTCAGCCAGCGGGTGACGGTGCCCTCGGTGACGCTCTCGCCGAGCGCCGGAAGGGTTACGGAAACCGCCATGGTTTCGGTTGCTCCTTACGAATTGCGGAAGTCTGTGTCGTCGCGGAGTCGCGTTCGTGGACCGAGGGATCAGTCGTGCGCGTGCAGCGGCTTGCCCGCGAGGGCCAGGTGCGCCTCGCCGAGCGCCTCGTTCTGCGTCGGGTGGGCGTGGATGAGTTGGGCGACCTCGGCCGGCAGCGCTTCCCAGTTGTAGATCAGCTGGGCCTCGCCGACCTGCTCGCCCATGCGGTCGCCGACCATGTGGACGCCGACCACGGCACCGTCCTTCACCTGGACGAGCTTGATCTCGCCCGCGGTGTTCAGGATCTTGCTCCTGCCGTTGCCCGCCAGGTTGTACTTCAGAGCGACGACCTTGTCCGCACCGTAGATCTCCTTGGCCTTGGCCTCGGTGATGCCCACGGAGGCGACCTCGGGGTGGCAGTACGTCACCCGCGGGACACCGTCGTAGTCGATCGGAACGGTCTTCAGACCGGCCAGACGCTCCGCCACCAGGATGCCCTCGGCGAAGCCGACGTGCGCGAGCTGGAGCGTGGGGACCAGGTCACCGACGGCGGAGATGGTCGGGACGTTGGTGCGCATGTACTCGTCGACCAGGACGTAGCCGCGGTCCATCGCGACGCCCTGCTCCTCGTAGCCGAGACCGGCGGAGACGGGCCCGCGGCCGACGGCCACCAGCAGCACCTCGGCCTCGAACTCCTTGCCGTCGGCGAGGGTGACCTTGACGCCGTCCTGGGTGTACTCGGCCTTCTGGAAGAAGGTGCCCAGGTTGAACTTGATGCCGCGCTTGCGGAACGCGCGCTCAAGAAGCTTGGAGGAGTTCTCGTCCTCGAGAGGAGCGAGGTGCTTGAGACCCTCGATGATGGTGATGTCCGAGCCGAAGGACTTCCACGCGGAGGCGAACTCCACGCCGATGACACCGCCGCCCAGGATGATCGCGGACTTGGGCACGCGGTCCAGGACGAGGGCGTGGTCCGAGGAGATGATCCGGTCGCCGTCGATCTCCAGGCCCGGCAGCGACTTCGGCACGGAGCCGGTCGCGAGCAGCACGTGACGGCCCTGGACGCGCTGACCGTTGACATCGACGGAGGTGGGCGACGACAGCCGGCCCTCACCCTCGATGTACGTCACCTTGCGGGAGGCGACGAGCCCCTGCAGGCCCTTGTACAGCCCGGCGACCACGCCGTCCTTGTACTTGTGCACCCCGGCGATGTCGATGCCCTCGAAGGTGGCCTTCACACCGAACTGCTCGCTCTCGCGGGCCTGGTCGGCGATCTCGCCCGCGTGCAGCAGGGCCTTGGTGGGGATGCATCCCCGGTGCAGGCAGGTACCGCCGACCTTGTCCTTCTCGATCAGGGCGACGTCAAGCCCCAGCTGCGCCCCGCGCAGGGCCGCGGCGTAACCGCCACTACCACCGCCGAGGATCACTAGGTCGAAAACGGTGCTGGCGTCGTTCGCCACGTCACGTCCTCCATGCATGTGCGCCGTACGCCGGTCTCCAGTGACCGGGCGGCGGCTGGTGTCCGGCCGCTCTTTCTTCGGCCCTGTGTGGGGGCCCTGTCCTGCCGAGCCCCATCTTCGCACTTGTCAGCACTGAACGAGACGCCGGGCCGGGGTGTGAGACACCACACGCTCACATGTGAATCGGGGGCATGGTGAGACGCCCGAGGGGCGCGGGGAACTGCGCGACCTGCTCCCCACGCCCCCGCACACGCCGTACAACCGGTGGCACCGAGCTCTTAGGCGACCATCACCCCAGGTCACCCGAGCCGACAAGCTCCGCCAGCCGCACCAACGTACGCACCGCGGACCCCGTCCCGCCCTTCGGCGTGTACCCGAACGGACCACCGTCGTTGAACGCCGGCCCCGCGATGTCGAGGTGCGCCCACGGGATCCCCTCGCCCACGAACTCCCGCAGGAAGAGCCCGGCGACCAGGCCACCGCCCATCCGCTCACCCATGTTCGCGATGTCGGCGGTGGGGGAGTCCATCCCCTTGCGCAGGTGCTCCGGCAGCGGCATGGGCCACGCCGGCTCCCCGACCTCCTCCGCGGCCTCGTGCACCGCGGTACGGAAGGAGTCGTCGTTGGCCATGATCCCGAACGTCCGGCTGCCCAGCGCGAGCATCATCGCCCCGGTCAGCGTCGCCACGTCCACGATCGCGTCCGGCTTCTCCGCCGACGCCGCCCACAGGGCGTCCGCGAGCACCAGCCGGCCCTCGGCGTCGGTGTTGAGCACCTCCACCGTCTTGCCGCTGTACATGCGCAGCACGTCACCGGGGCGCGTCGCGGTCCCCGACGGCATGTTCTCGGCGAGCGCCAGCCACCCGGTCACGTTGACCTCGAGGCCCAGCCGCGCGGCCGAGACCACGGCCGCGAACACCGCCGCCGCCCCGCTCATGTCGCACTTCATCGTCTCGTTGTGGCCCGCCGGCTTCAGCGAGATACCGCCCGAGTCGTAGGTGATCCCCTTGCCGACCAGCGCGAGGTGCTTCTTCGCCTTGGACGAGGTGTACGACAGCTTCACCAGCCGCGGCCCCGACGCCGAGCCCGCGCCGACGCCGAGAATGCCGCCGTAGCCGCCCTTCTCCAGGGCCTTCACGTCCAGCACCTGCACCTTGAGGCCGTGCTCCTTGCCCGCGGTCTGCACGATCGCGGCGAAGGCCTCGGGGTTCAGGTCGTTCGGCGGCATGTTGATCAGGTCGCGCGCGCGGTTGAGCTCCTCGGAGACCGCGACGGCCCGGGCGAGCGCGGCCTTGTACGCGGCGTCCCGCGGCTTGCCGCCCAGCAGCGCGGCCTCGGCCAGCGGCGCCTTGCCGTTCCTGGCCTTGGGGTCCTTGGCGTTCTCTTTGTAGGCGTCGAAGGAGTACGCCCCGAGCAGCACGCCCTCGGCGACCGCGCCGAGGTCGGCGGCGTCAGCGAGCGGCAGCGCGAACGCGGCCTTCTTCGCGCCGGTCAGCGTGCGGGCGGCGACACCGGCGGCCTTGCGCAGCGCCTCCGCGGCGAACGAGGAGTCCTTCTCGGGCTCGGCGCCCAGGCCGACCGCCACCACGAGAGGGGCCTTGAGGCCGGCGGGAGAGGGCAGCTTCGTCACCTCGCCCTCGGCGCCGGAGGCACCGAGGGTCTCCAGGACACCGGCGAGCCTGCCGTCGTAGGCCTTGTCCACGGATTCGGCGCCCGGCGCCACGACCGGGCCCTTCACGCCCTTGGCGACACCGATCACGATCGCGTCGGCCCGCAGGCCGGGCGCCGCGGAGGTGCTGAGAGTCAGAGCAGTCACGGTGGTGAATTCTCGCTTCCGATGTGAGGTTGTCTGGGTCGAGCGGGTGGGTCGACCGGGCCCGACGGCCGACCCTATTTCGTGTCCGAACACGGATCCCGATCGGGGCCTTCACCCCTGTCGGCGACCACCCGGGAAGAGCCTACGCTCGGGTCGGCCGCCGATCGTTCGCCGCACGCACTGGAGCCCACCTCTTGATACGCCGCCTCCTGCTCGTAACCCTGCTCCTCCTGGCGACGGGATGCTCGACCACCCCCCGCTCCACCCCTCACTCCACCCCCGACTCCGGGTCAGGGGACTCCCGTTGGCGGCCCCGCCCCGGCATCGCCTGGCAGTGGCAGCTGACCGGCCGCGTCGACACCTCCGTGAACGTGCCGGTGTACGACATCGACGGCTTCGACCAGTCGAAGACGGTGGTGTCGTCGCTCCACCGTGAAGGCCGCAAGGTCATCTGCTACCTCTCCACGGGCGCGTGGGAGGACTGGCGGCCCGACGCCGCAGACTTCCCCAAGTCGGTGATCGGGCGCGGCAACGGCTGGAAAGGGGAGCGCTGGCTCGACATCCGCGCCACGGACGTCCTGGAACCGCTGATGGCGGACCGCCTCGACATGTGCCGCGAGAAGGGCTTCGACGCGGTGGAGCCGGACAACATGGACGGCTACCGGAACCGCACGGGCTTCCCGCTGACGGCGGCGGACCAGCTCCGCTACAACCGCCTGATCGCCCAACTGGCCCACGAGCGCGGCATGTCGGTCGGCCTGAAGAACGACCTCGACCAGATCCCGGCGCTGGTGGGGGACTTCGACTTCGCGGTCAACGAGCAGTGCGCGCAGTACGGCGAGTGCGGGGACATGGAGCCGTTCATCAAGGCCGGCAAGGCGGTCTTCCACGTCGAGTACGAACTCCCCACCAGCCGCTTCTGCGCCGAGTCCCGGCGGCTCAAGCTGAGTTCGATGCTGAAGAAGTACGAGCTCGGGGCGTGGCGGAAGGCCTGTTAGAACGTCATCGACAGGACCACCAGCGCCGTCGTGGCCGCCGTCTCCGCCAGCCCGCCGAACACGTCCCCGGTAACTCCGCCGAAGCGGCGCGTGCAGTGCCGCAGCACAAGCTCGGCCACGCCCACGGCGGCGGCCACCGCGAGAACCGCGCGGACGACGTCGTACGACCCGAAGAGCGCCCCCGCCGCGGCTGCCCCCAGGGTCACCGCGGCGGCCGTGAGCACCGCCCCCCGCACCGGGACGACCCCCGCCACCGCGGCCCCCAGCCCCTCCGGCCGGGCCGGCGGGACTCCGGCGCGGGCCGCGAGGGTCAGGGCCAGACGCGCGGCCGTCGCGGATACCACCGCGGCTGCCGCACCCCGCGCCCAGGAATCGCCGTACATCTGTGAGAGCGCTGCCACCTGGGCGAGGAGCACGAGGACGAGGGTGATCACCCCGAACGGGCCGATGTCCGACTGCTTCATGATCCGCAGAGCGTCCTCGGCGGGTTTGCCGCTGCCCAGGCCGTCGGCGGTGTCCGCGAGGCCGTCGAGGTGCAGGCCCCGGGTGAGGACGGCGGGTACGGCCACCGTGACGACCGCGGCGAGCGGCGCGGAGACACCGAGCAGCAGGAGCAGGAGCCCCACCGCGGCCGACCCGCAGCCCAGCACCAGCCCGACCAGGGGCGCGCACAGCATTCCGGCGCGTGCCGCCTCCCGGTCCCAGCGGGTCACCTTCACGGGGAGCACGCTGAGCGTGCCGAAGGCGAAGCGGAGGCCGTCGAGCGGGGGCGGGGTCATGGACACGTCGGCAGGGTAGCCCGGACGCCCCGGCCGCCGGGCGGCCCGCCCCCGCCGACCGGAGACTGGTTCCATGGGCCACTGGCTGCACCGCAACATCGTGGAACCCGGCAAGCTGCCGCTGCTCCTCGCCCTGACCGCGTTCGTCCTGACCTTCCTGATCACGCGGGTCGTCACCCGGCTCATCCGGGCGGGCAAGGGCCCCTTCGGCAACGTCAGCACCGGAGGGATGCACATCCACCACGTGGTGCCCGGAGTCGTCCTCACCGTCGTCGGCGGCTTCGGCGCGGTCACGAGCGGGCGGCACGGTTTCGTGGCGGGGCTGTGCGCGGTCGTCTTCGGGATGGGCGCGGGTCTGGTGCTGGACGAGTTCGCGCTGATCCTGCACCTCGACGACGTGTACTGGAGCGAGGAGGGCCGCAAGAGCGTCGAGGTCGTCGTCCTCACCGCGGCGCTGGTCGGCCTGCTGCTCGCGGGGTTCTCGCCGTTCGGTGTCAACGACGTGACGCAGGGGGAGGCCCAGGACCGCGGCGGCGTCATCACCAGCGTGGTGGTCAACTTCCTCTTCGCGATGCTCGTCCTGCTCAAGGGCAAGACCCGGATGGCGATCTTCAGCGTGATCGTCCCGCTCGTCGGCCTGATCGGCGTCATCCGCCTGGCCCGCCCCGGCTCACCCTGGGCCCGCCGCTTCTACCGCCGCCGCCCGCACGCCCGCGCCCGCGCCACCCTGCGCGCCTACCGCCGGGACAGACGCTGGTCGGGCCCCCGCCGAAAATTCCAGGACCTGATCGGCGGCAAACCGGACCCGACCCCGTCACTGGAACGCCGCTGACGCCCCGCGAGGATTCCGGTCACCGGTGAGGTGAGGGCGGCGGCTGTGCGGAACGGCCGGTGATGGTCGTCTCTCTGCAACGCCGGTGACGCGGGGCGAGGAGCCCGATGGCCGGCACGGCGAGGCTGCTTCAGGAGCCGGCGGGTGGTCGCCCCCGATCGACCGCGGCTCCGGGACGCCGCGCACGCAGGGCGAGCCCGGGCGGTGCACGGCTGCGGGGACCGTGGTTTCTCAGGGACCGGCCCTCAGCAGCCCCGACCGGCCGTTCCTCCGAGACGCCGTCGGTGCCACGGCTGCGGTGCTCGCCTCACGGTCCTGACGGCGGCACGTCCGCCCGGACCCCTTTCCTCGCCCGCCGCCGGCGCTCCGCCGGGATGGCGCACAGCACCAGCATCGCCGCGATCGCCGCCATGTGTTCCTTGCCGGCGAGGTTCTCCTTCACCAGTACCTCGACCAGCATCACCGCGAACACGGCACCCGCGGTGACCCGGGCGCCGTAGCGCAGGCCGAGGAAGACGGCGAGGCCCACCACGGCCGCCGACGGCCCGGTGTCGACGACGTGGGCGTCCGAGGCGGGCAGGCCGAGTGGGCTGTCGGGGCCCAGCCAGATGCCCACGCGCGCGTACAGCGTCCCGGCGAGCGTGGCCGCGTAGGCCAGAGCGAGAGTCCGCCACCGGCCCAGACAGATCTCGGCGATCCCGAACACGAACAGGAGCTGCGCCAGCGCACCCCACACCGGCAGGTCCAGGGCCGGCACGAACAGGGAGAGCGGAGTGCGGAGCAGGGCGAGCCAGAGGGGATCCGCGGCGCGTACCGCACCGACGTCCTGGACGAAGCCGTAGCCCCACGACTGGTTGTGCACGAAGTGCAGGGCCGCCGTCAGACACACGGCCGCCAGGGCCAGGGGGACCGCCCGCCACCCCTGCCGGAGCAACGGCCCGCGCACGGTGACGTACAGCGGCCCCCACTCCGCGCGGGCCCAGCGGGCGACCCTCTTCATCCCATGGTCCTCATCTGTGCGTACTGAGGTGCTCCCGGCGCCGCAGCCACCCCGGCAGACCCGGCACCTCCAAAAACCCCTCCGCGCGCGCCGAGGCGATGCCGATGCGCGGCAGGTCCGCGCTCTTCTCGAAGAGCAGGAACCGCGGCTCCCAGATGGGCCGGTACTTGGCGTTGGCCCGGTACAGGGACTCGATCTGCCACCAGCGGGAGAAGAAGCTGAGCAGCGACCGCCACAGCCGCAGCACCGGCCCGGCGCCAAGACGTGCACCACGTTCGAAGACCGAACGGAACATCGCGAAGTTGAGCGAGACCTGGGTGATCTGGATCTCCTGGGCCCGGTTCAGCAGCTCGATGACCATGAACTCCATGAGGCCGTTCTCCGCATCGCGGTCCCGGCGCATGAGGTCGAGGGACAGCCCGTGCGGCCCCCACGGCACGAAGGAGAGCACCGCCTTCAGCTCACCCTCGGCATCGTTGCACTCCAGCGCCACGCACCGGCCGTCCTCCGGATCCCCGAGCCGCCCCAGCGCCATGCTGAACCCGCGCTCGGTGGCCCCGTCCCGCCAGTCGTCGGCCCGCTGGACGAGGGCCGCCATCTCCTCGGCGGGGATGTCCTCGTGGCGCCGGATCCGTACCGTGTACCCGGCCCGCTTGACCCGGTTGTAGGCCTGCCGGACGGTCCGCATCGCCCGCCCCTCCAGCGTGAACTCGGCGACCTCGACGATCGCCTCGTCACCAAGCTCCAGCGCGTTCAGGCCGTGCCGCGCGTACACGGTCCCCGCGTCCTCGCCGGCCCCCATCACCGCCGGCAGCCACCCGTGCGCCCGTGCCTCGGCGAGCCAGGGCTCGATCGCCCCCGGCCAGGCCTCCGGGTCGCCGATCGGATCGCCGGAGGCCAGCGAGACCCCGCTGACGACCCGGTAGGTCACGGCCGCCTTCCCGGTCGGCGACCAGACGACGCTCTTCTCCCTGCGCAGCGCGAAGTACCCGAGCGAGTCCCGCTCGCCGTGCCGCTCCAGCAGCTCCCTCAGGCGCCGCTCGTCGTCCTCGGTGAGCGGGTCGACCGCACGCCGGGAGCGGAAGGCGGCGTAGAGGACGGCAAGGACGAGGACCGTGCTGAGCACGTTGATGGCGACGTTGACCCAGTTCGGCGTCAGGATCCCGTCGAAGCGGGAGTCGTCGGCGGCCACCGAGACCAGCCGCAGCGTGCCGTACCACCACCGCTCCCCGAAGGAAGAGGACCTGGACGCCTTGTTGGTGACGGTCACCAGCAGCGCGGCCAGCAGCGAGGACACGAGCAGCCCGCCCACGGCCACGGCGGCGGCGAGCCGCGGATTGGACCGGTCGCCCTTGGCGTAGAACTCCCGCCGGCCGACGAGCAGCGCGGCGACGAACGCGGCCGTGAGACCGAGCGAGATCCAGTTCTGCGCGTACCGCCGGATCTCCGGGAACGCCATCGCGAGGACGAACAGCGCGAGGAACGCCCCCGACAGCACCAGGTTCAGGATCCATGCCGCCCGCTTGCGCCGCCGCATGGTGATGGCGAGGAAGGCCGTGAACACCCCGGAGGCGAAGCCCGCCGTCAGCAGATACGGCGTGAAGAAGTCCTGCTGGTTGTGCCGTCGCACGTCCTGCCCCAGCGAGACCCACACCGCGCTGAGGAAGTTGACGAACGCGACGACCCGCAGGTACCAGACGGCGAACCCGGCGGCCCGCCGCGAGGCACCGGTGGACCGGCGGACATTCCGAACAGGTGCAACCCGGACATCTCCCATGAAGGGCGATCATGCCCCTTGCGCGGGCGATTCCGTCGCAAGGGCACTCACCTGTCCGCGGCTGCTCCTTCGCGGCTACTCCTCCTCGGACACCTTCTCCGGTTCCGCCTGCTCCGGCTCCTCCTCGGAAACCGCGGGCTTCTCCGGCAGCTCGGCGGCCAGCGCCGCCGCGGCCTGCACCAGCGGCAGCGCCAGCAGTCCGCCCGCGCCCTCCCCGACCGTCACGCCATGGTCGAGCAGCGGTTCCAGAGCCATCCTGTCCAGCGCCTTCGTCTGCCCCGGCTCACCGCTGTTCTGCCCGGCCAGCCACCAGTCCGGCGCCCGGAACGCGATCCGCTGGCCCACCAGGGCACAGGCGGCCACGACCACCCCGTCCAGCACGACGGGCAGCTTGCGCACCGCGCTCTGGAGCAGGAACCCGGTGATCGCCGCGAGGTCGGCCCCGCCCACCGTCGCCAGCAACTGCAACTGGTCACCGAGCACCGGCCGCGCCCGCCGCAGCGCGTCCCGGATCGCCGCGCACTTGCGCATCCACGCCAGATCGTCGATCCCGGTCCCGCCCCGCCCGGTCACCACCGACGCGTCGGTCCCGCACAGCGCGGCGACCAGCACTCCGGCCGCCGTGGTCCCGCCCACGCTCACATCGCCGAGCACCACGAGATCGGTACCGGAGTCGGCCTCCTCGTCGGCCACCGCGATCCCGGCCCGGAAGGCGGCCTCCGCCTCCTCGAGGGTCAACGCGTCCTCGACGTCGATCCGACCGCTCCCGCGCCGCACCCGATGCCGTACGACCGCCTCCGGCAGCTCGGCCGGATCGCAGTCCAGCGCCATGTCGACGATCCGCACCGGCACGCCGAGGCGCCGCGCGAGGACCGACACCGGACGGCCGCCCTCCAGGACCTCCCGCACCAGCTCCGACGCACTGCCCGCGACCCGCCCCGAGACACCCAGTTCGGCGATCCCGTGGTCACCGGCGAACAGCACGACCCGCGGCCGTTCGACCGGCCGTACCGGCACGGCCGACTGCGCCGCGGCCAGCCACTCACCCAGGTCGTCGAGGCGGCCCAGCGCCCCGGGCGGCACGACCTGACGCTCCCGGCGCGCCTCGGCGTCGCGACGCACCCCGCCGTCGGGGCGCTCGATCAGGTCGGTGAAGTCGTCGAGATTAAGCGAGCTCATTCGCCGAACAGTACCGGCCCTGATCGAACACGGGGGCGCCACGTGGCCATGACGTCATTGCACCCGGGAACGGGATCCCATACGTTCCGCTTTGTACGAATTGCCGTGCGCCCCCGGGAGGCCCCATGCCCGCACCGACCGCCCCTTCCGTACGGCGTCTTCGCTCCACCGCCCGCGCGATACTGCCGTTCCCCGAACCCGAGAGCTGGCTGGACGTGGACACCGGGGACGCGGACTTCCCGGAGGCGGCGCGAACGTACTTCCCCTACACGGCCTTCGACGGCCTGGACCCCACCCCCCGTGTCCTGCACGCCCAGGCGGTCGAGCGCCTGGAGGAGGGCTACCTGGGCCGTCTGACGGACCCGCCGATCACCGCCCACCTGCGGGCCCGCTACGACGTGGTGAGCCTGCTGAACCCGCACGCGGACCCCGGGGAACTCGCGGCGGCCCTCGCCGTGCTGCGCCCCGGCGGCCACCTCCTGGTGGAATCCCGGCACGACCCCCGCGCCGAACTGGAGGCCCGGGGCTGCGCCATCGTCGCCACGGCCCGCAGATCCGCGCACATCCCGGGCCGCGTGACGACCCGCCTGCCGCCGAGGGCGACCGGACCGACGGCCTTTGCCGCGAGAGCGCTGGACCACGCCCTGGCCCTCCTCCTCGCCGGCACCCGCTTCGCCAGGACCTACCGGGTCATCGCCCGCAAGGAGCCGTCAGCCCCGTAGGACCATCGCCTGCCCCGCCACCACCAGCACCACCTGCTCGCACTCACCCGCGAACGCCGCGTTCAGCCGCCCCAGTTCGTCCCGGTAGCGGCGGCCCGACGCGGTGGCCGGCACGATCCCCGACCCCACCTCGTTCGACACGGCCACCACCGTCCGCCGCGTGTCCCGCACCGCCTGCGTCAACTCCCGTACCCGCGCCCGAAGTTCCCGCTCCCCGCCGCCGGCCCACTCCGCGTCGTCCCACGCCCCCACGGCGTCCATCGCGTCCGTCAGCCACAGCGACAGACAGTCGATCAGCAGCGGCGCCCCGTCGTCCTTCAACAGCGGCACCAGGTCGCAGGTCTCCGCCGTACGCCACGACCCCGGCCGCCGCTCCCGGTGGGCGAAGACCCGGGAAGCCCACTCGGTGTCCCCGTTCCGCGAGCCGCCGGTCGCCACGTACAGCACGTCCGGGAACGCCTCCAGTCGCCGCTCGGCCTCCACCGACTTCCCGGACCGCGCCCCGCCCAGCACCAGCGTCCGCCGCGGCACATCGGGTACGTCCTCGTAGACCCCGACGACCAGAGTCGTCCCGTCGGGCACGACCCGCACCCCGGCGGCGGCCAGCCTCCGCCGCACCTCCGTGCCGGGCGGCACGTCGTGATCGACATGCACGGCGACCACGTCGGTCGTGGGCCCCACGGCCCCCACGGCCCGCAGCCGGGCGAGCGCGTCCGGCCGCTGGACGACATCGGCGAGCACCATGTCGTACGACTCCACGGGCCCCCTCTCCAGCCCGGCGGGCGCACCCCCCGGCGGCAGATACAGCACCCGCTGCCCCGTGGGCCCGGTGACGGCGTACCCGGTCCCCGGCGCGTCCAGCGCCACGGCCCGCACCCGATGCCCCGTCAGCAACGCCAACTCCCGCCCGTCCGGCACCCGCCCCGGCTGCGGGAGCCCGGCGGGCACCTCGACGGGGGGCCCGTCATGGGGGTGCGACAGCAGCACCTGCCGTACGCCGGCCAGCGAGTGCCCGGCCCGGGCGGCGGCGAAGGCGGCACCGGGGGTGAGATCGAGCAGCAGCGTCTCGTCGATGAGCACGGAGGTGGCGGCCCGGGCGTCCTCACCGAGCGCGACGGCACAGGCGGCACAGGAGCAGGAGGGGCGGGGGAGGCCGGCGGGAGCGCCGGTGCCGAGCAATGTCAGTTCCACGGGACGATTCTCGCCGGTGCCCGGTGATCCAGCGCGCGCAGCGGCGCATTCAAGGGGCGCGGGGCCGTGTCGATACGCGGCTGGGTCGCGGGGCGTGCGCCCCCACCGGCCCGCAGCCGACGACGCACCGCTTAGGGTGCTCTTCGTAACGGATCAAACACGGGAGGCTCACATGGCGACATGGACCTGGCGATTCGAGAAGGCCGACGGCGCGGAGACCCAGCCCGCCGTAGAGCCGGAGGAGTTCACCACCCAGGGCGACGCCGAGTCCTGGCTCGGCGAGTACTGGAAGCCCCTGCTCGCCGGCGGCGCGGAACAGGTGCGGCTGTTCGAGGACGCCACGGAGATCTACGGCCCGATGAGCCTGAAGGCGGCAGAGGAAGCGTGACCGGGCTGGGCGAGGGACGCAGCGGCACCACCCTCGCCCAGCACCGCGCTACTGCTCACCCAGCGTCACCGAACGCTCAGCCCCGCACCCCGCACAGATGCAGCAGCGCGGCGACCCCGCGGTACGGGTCCGTGCGCCCGGCCCGCTCCTCGCAGGCCAGCAGTGCCTCCACGTCGGCCGGTGTCCCGGTGTCGTCCGCCGCCGTGTCCGTGAACACCCGTACCCCGTACCAGACCTGGAGCGGCGCCCCGATGCCGGCGAGCGTCGCGGTCAGCGTGCTCAGCCGGTCGGCCCGCACGTCGAGTCCGAGCCGGTTGCGGTACGCGGTGGTGTCGAAGGCGCCCAGCGCGCCGGCCCAGTCCCCGGCCAGCCCCGGCCGCATCGCCAGCGCGTCGGCGTTGCGCACGAGCAGCGACAGCAGCCCGCCCGGTGCCAGCATCCGCGCCAGCCCGGCAAGCAGCGGGTCCGGCTCCTCGACGTACATGAGCACACCGTGGCACAGCACCACGTCGAAGCTGCCCGGCAGGAAGTGCACCCCGGTGTCCCGGCCGTCGCCCTCGATGATCCGCATCCGCTCCCGGA
This sequence comes from Streptomyces sp. NPDC102270, assembly GCF_044766405.1. Taxonomy (NCBI): domain Bacteria; kingdom Bacillati; phylum Actinomycetota; class Actinomycetes; order Kitasatosporales; family Streptomycetaceae; genus Streptomyces; species Streptomyces sp. NPDC102270. The sequence continues at coordinate 164,189 of NZ_JBIWLX010000017.1, forward strand.
TGCCCTCGGGCTCGGCGGACAGGGCCTCCCGGGCCGCCGCGACCATGGTGGAGTCCCGCTCGAGGCCGGTCACCTGATGCCCGGCCCGGGCCAGCCGCAGCGACTGCGTGCCCTGGCCCATCCCCACGTCGAGCACCCGCAGCCGCTGTCCGACCGGGTACCGCCCCACTATCTGCTCATCGAGCTGCCGGGCCACCAGCTCCTGTCGTACGACATTTCGCAGGCCGCCCAGCTTGTCCAGCCAGGCATCGGCCGCGCCCCCGGAGAAAGACGTCGTACTCAGGGCCGCTCTCCGCGCTTGACCTGCGGCTTCGGCAGCCTGAGGCGACGCATCTGGAGGGAGCGCATCAGGGCGTAGGCGACCGCGCCCTTGCGGTTGTGGTCCGGGAAGCGCTCGGCGAGCCGCTTCTTCAGACGGAAAGCCGTGAGGACCGAGTCCAGCAGGATGAGCACGATCACGACGAGCCACAGCAGCAGCGCGATGCTCTGCAGCGCGCCCACCCGCACCACGCTCAGCACCAGGATGACCACGGCCATCGGCAGGAAGAACTCCGCCACGTTGAACCGCGCGTCGATGGTGTCGCGGGCGAACTTGCGCACCGGGCCCTTGTCCCGCGCGGGCAGATACCGCTCGTCACCGCCGGCCAGCGCCTGGCGCTGCCTCTCCAGCGCGCTGCGGCGCTCCTCACGCTGACGCTTGGCGGCGTCCTTGCGGGTGAGCGAGGTGTTGGCGACGCTGCGGCGCTGGGACTGGGCCTCATTGCGCTTGGGCGTGGGCCGGCCCTTGGGGGCCTGCGGGTCGCGGGGCTGCTTGGAGTCGGTCAGCTGCGCCTTGTCGGCGACGGCGGCCTTCTCTTCCTTGGTGGCACGGCTACGGAACACAAAACCCAAGGGTAAGGGGTGTCCGGGGTTGGACCCCAGCCCGGTGGGGAACGATCCGGCAACGCCAGTCGTCATGCAGGGGGACAGAGGGGACGTCCGGGACCGTTGCTCACCCTGAAGGTCACCTACTCCTTACGCCGGAGCAAGGGATTGGTCAGTCGTCCTTGGGGATGAGCGCATCCGTCCCGGAACAGTGCGTCAATGGATGCAGGGCCCGTACTGTGGGTCTTGTCGCAGAGCTGAGCTGGAAGTCCGTCAGAAGGGGGCGCGCGAAGCCCATGAGCGGTGTCATGAAGCGTATGGGGATGATCTTCCGCGCGAAGGCGAACAAGGCCCTTGACCGGGCCGAGGACCCGCGCGAAACCCTCGATTACTCGTACCAGAAACAGCTGGAGCTGCTGCAGAAGGTGCGCCGGGGCGTGGCCGACGTGGCCACCTCCCGCAAGCGCCTGGAACTCCAGCTGAACCAGCTGCAGTCGCAGTCCTCCAAGTTGGAGGACCAGGGTCGCAAGGCGCTCGCGCTCGGCCGTGAGGACCTCGCCCGTGAGGCGCTGTCCCGCCGTGCCGCGCTCCAGCAGCAGGTGACCGACCTGGAGACCCAGCACGCGACGCTCCAGGGCGAGGAGGAGAAGCTCACCCTTGCGGCCCAGCGCCTCCAGGCCAAGGTGGACGCCTTCCGGACGAAGAAGGAGACCATCAAGGCGACGTACACCGCGGCCCAGGCACAGACCCGGATCGGCGAGGCCTTCTCCGGCATCTCCGAGGAGATGGGCGACGTGGGCCTGGCAATTCAGCGCGCCGAGGACAAGACGGCACAGCTCCAGGCCCGGGCGGGTGCCATCGACGAACTCCTCGCCTCGGGTGTCCTCGACGACCAGTCCGGCATGCACAAGGACGACCTCCAGGCCGAGCTGGACCGGCTCTCCGGTGGTACGGATGTAGAGCTGGAACTGCAGCGCATGAAGGCGGAGCTGGCGGGAGGCTCGTCGTCGCAGCAGGCCATCGAGGGCGGCACCGGCCAGTCGCAGTCCCAGCAGCCGCAGGACACTCCACGCTTCGACAAGCAGTAGGTCCCACGCCGAGGAGGGCGACATGATCGTACGGATCATGGGGGAGGGGCAGGTGAGGCTGGCCGAGAGCCACCTCGCCGACCTGAACAAGCTGGACGACGAGCTGTTGGCCGAGATGGAGAACGGCGACGGCCCGGGCTTCCGCCGCACCCTCCAAGCCCTCCTCACCAGGGTCAGGGAGCTGGGCGATCCGCTCCCGGACGACTCCCTGGAGCCCTCGGATCTGATCCTTCCGTCCGCGGACGCGACCCTGGAGGAAGTCCGGGACCTGCTCAGCGACGACGGCCTGATCCCGGGCTGAGACCACCCCGCCGAACACCGGCCCGTACGACCGACTCCGCCCCGTGCAGTCCCGCGCCGACCGCTTCCTCACGAAGCGCGAGGCGTGATGCCCCGAGGCTTGACGCCTCGAGCCGCCGGCGAGCCGTGTCTACTCGATACGGGCCGGGCCCCTTCAGCCGCCGCACTTCACACGTCGATGTGCCCCAGCCACCGAGCCACCGACGTCCGCTCGTACCTTCGCCCCTGCCGCACCACTGGCTGTACCGGCGTCAAGGACGCCCCGGCCGTGCCCCAGGCACCCCCCGCTTCAGCCCGGCGTCTGCTGACCAGCACACCGCCCGCCCGCGGAGCCGGAAACGTACTGCTGACCCCCGTTCCGCCCCCGGCAGGGTCCCCGTACTGTTCAGGAGTGAGCCGCACCGTCGATCGCGCCCGGCACCACCTCAAGGCGCACCCTCTGGCCCTGGACGCCGTCCTGGCGGCGGGCGTCCTCGCCTGCATGGTGGCCGGTTCCTTCGTCGAGCCCCATGACAAGGACGCCGTCAGCTGGAGCATCCGCACCCCCGAGCCGCTCAGCCTCGTCCTCATGGCCCTCGGTGCCCTCGCTCTGGTCTTCCGCCGCCGCGCCCCCCTCACCGTCCTCGCCCTCACCGGCACTGCCTCCATCATCGAGTGCGTCACCGGCGACCCCCGCGCCCCCGTCGCCATGGCCGCCGTCATCGCCCTGTTCACGGTCGCCTCCACCACCGACCGCCCCACCACCTTGCGGGCCGGCCTGCTCACGATGACCGTGCTCACCGGTGCCGCGATGCTCGCCGGACCCCTGCCCTGGTACGCCCAGGAGAACCTCGGCATCTTCGCCTGGACCGGCATCGGAGCCACCGCCGGCGACGCCGTCCGCAGCCGCCGCGCCTTCGTCCAGGCCATCCGGGAGCGCGCCGAGAAGGCCGAACGCACCCGTGAGGAAGAGGCCCGCCGAAGGGTCGCCGAGGAGCGCCTGCGCATCGCCCGCGACCTCCACGACGTCGTCGCCCACCACATCGCCCTGGTCAACGTCCAGGCCGGAGTCGCCGCGCACGTCATGGACAAGCGCCCCGACCAGGCCAAGGAAGCCCTCGCCCACGTCCGCGAGGCCAGCCGCTCCGCCCTCAACGAACTCCGCGCCACCGTCGGCCTGCTGAGGCAGTCCGGCGACCCCGAGGCCCCCACCGAACCCGCCCCCGGCCTCGCCCGCCTCGACGAACTCGTCGGCACCTTCCGCAGCGCGGGCCTCCACGTCGAGGTCGCCCGCGCCGACCACGGCACCACCCTCCCCGCCGCCGTCGACCTGGCCGCCTACCGGGTCATCCAGGAAGCCCTCACCAACGTCCAGAAGCACGCCGGCACACAGGCCAAGGCCGAGGTCAGCGTCGTACGCGTCGGACCCAACGTGGAGATCACCGTCCTCGACAACGGCGCCGGCGAGGACGACGATCCCGACAACGGCGGCGGCCACGGCCTGCTCGGCATGCGCGAGCGCGTCACCGCCCTGCGCGGCACCCTCACCACCGGTCCCCGCTACGGAGGCGGCTTCCGCGTCCATGCGATCCTGCCGGTCAAGACCCGCGCCGCGGCGAGGGACGAACCAGGGGAGCCCGTATGACGATCCGTGTCCTGCTCGCCGACGACCAGGCACTGCTGCGCAGCGCGTTCCGTGTGCTCGTCGACTCGGAGCCGGACATGGAGGTGGTCGGCGAGGCGTTCGACGGCGCCGAGGCGGTTCGGCTGACCCGGCAGGAGCGCGCCGACGTCGTCCTCATGGACATCCGGATGCCCGGCACGGACGGCCTCGCCGCCACCCGCATGATCAGCGAGGATCCCTCCCTCGCCCACGTCCGCGTGGTCATCCTGACCACCTTCGAGGTCGACGACTACGTCGTGCAGTCCCTGCGCGCGGGTGCCTCCGGCTTCCTCGGCAAGGGCAGCGAACCCGAGGAACTCCTCAGCGCCATCCGGGTCGCCGCCGGCGGCGAGGCCCTGCTGTCCCCGGCCGCCACCAAGGGCCTGATCGCCCGCTTCCTCGCCCAGGGCGACGCGGACGACAACGACCCGGTGCGCTCCGAACGCCTCGCCGCCCTCACTGTCCGCGAGCGCGAGGTCCTCGTCCAGGTCGCCGGCGGCCACTCCAACGACGAGATCGCCGAGCGCCTGGAGGTCAGCCCGCTCACCGTCAAGACCCACGTCAACCGGGCCATGGCCAAGCTGGGCGCCCGGGACCGGGCCCAGCTCGTGGTGATCGCCTACGAGTCGGGGCTGGTACGGCCGAGGGTGGAATAACCCCGGTCCACTCACCTGAACACGAGGACTGGAAAGTAATTCTCTCGGTGATGTCGAGAATCCGCGCCCCGCTCCGTCCCCGTGATGAGAGCGACCAGAATGGGTCGCATCGGGACCGAGGAGAGACACCATGGCCAAGTACCTGCTGCTGAAGCACTACCGTGGCGCTCCGGCTCCGGCCAACGACGTGCCCATGGAAAGGTGGACGCCCGAGGAGATCTCGGCGCACGTGCAGTACATGCGGGACTTCGCGGACGGGCTGGTGAAGACCGGGGAGTACGTCGACGGGCAGGCGCTCGCTCCCGAGGGGACCTGGGTGCGGTACGACGGCGAGGGGCGCCCGCCCGTCACCGACGGGCCGTTCGCCGAGACCAAGGACCTCATCGCCGGCTGGATGGTGATCGACGTCGACAGCTACGAGCGGGCCCTCGAACTGGCCGGGGAACTGTCGGCCGCCCCCGGCGCCGGCGGAAAGCCGATCCACGAGTGGCTGGAGCTGCGCCCGTTCTACGCGGCCTCCCCCACCGACCCGGAGTGCCACCCCGGTGGATGAGGCGCTGCTCAGAAGCCTCACACCGAGCGTGCTCACCGTCCTCGTCCGCCGCGGAGCCGACTTCGCGGCGGCCGAGGACGCCGTCCAGGACGCGCTCGTCGAGGCCGTGCGGGTCTGGCCCGACGACCCGCCGCGGGACACCAAGGGCTGGCTGGTCACCGTGGCCTGGCGCAAGTTCCTCGACGCGACCCGCTCGGACACCGCCCGCCGCCGGCGGGAGGGCCGTATCGACGAGGAACCGGTGCCCGGCCCCACGCCCTCCGTGGACGACACCCTCCAGCTGTACTTCCTGTGCGCCCACCCCTCGCTCACCCCGTCCTCCGCCGTCGCCCTCACCCTGCGCGCCGTCGGCGGACTCACCACCCGCCAGGTCGCCCAGGCCTACCTCGTGCCCGAGGCGACCATGGCGCAGCGCATCAGCCGGGCCAAGCGGACCGTGTCCGGTGTCCGCTTCGACCAGCCCGGCGATGTCGCCACCGTGCTGCGCGTCCTCTACCTCGTCTTCAACGAGGGCTACTCCGGCGATGTCGACCTCGCCGCCGAGGCCATCCGGCTCACCCGGCAGCTCGCCGCCGCCATCGACCACCCCGAGGTCGCGGGGCTGCTCGCCCTGATGCTGCTCCACCACGCCCGCCGCGCCTCCCGCACCGCCCCCGACGGCAGCCTGGTGCCGCTCGCCGAGCAGGACCGCGCCCGCTGGGACACCGCGGCGATCGCCGAGGGCGTCCGTATCCTCCAGACGGCCCTTGCCCGTGACCGCCTCGGCGAGTTCCAGGCCCAGGCCGCCATCGCCGCCCTGCACGCCGACGCGCCCACCGCCGAGGAGACCGACTGGGTGCAGATCGTCGAGTGGTACGACGAGCTCGCCCGCCTCACCGACAGCCCCGTCGTCCGCCTCAACCGGGCGGTCGCCGTGGGCGAGGCGGACGGCCCCCGCGCGGGCCTGGCCGCCCTGGCGGCGGTCGAGGACTCACTGCCCCGCCACACCGCGGCCGCGGCCTATCTCCACGAACGCGCCGGCGACCTGCCGACCGCGGCCCGCCTGTACGCCGAGGCCGCCCACAAGGCCCCCAACCTCGCTGAACGCGACTACCTGACCCGCCAGGCGGCCCGGCTCAACTCCCGTCCGCGGAACTGACGGGGCGCCCGGGACCCCGCCGAGGCAGGGGCCGGCCGCCCCCTTACATATGCTGGGCCCTCGGACTGCCGCACGGGGGAAGGGGATGCGGGCATGCCGCTGCACAAGGACGACCCGAAATCGGTCGGCGGATACAAGCTGGTCGACAGGCTCGGGTCCGGGGGAATGGGCATCGTCTACCGGGGCAGATCCCGCTCCGGGCGCGAGGTCGCGGTGAAGGTCGTGCACGCCCAGTACGCCGAGGACCCCGTCTTCCGCACCCGTTTCCGCCAGGAGATCGACGCCGTCCGCAAGGTGAGCGGCGCCTTCACCGCCCCGGTGGTGGACGCCGACCCGGAGGCGGCACGGCCGTGGATGGCGACCCAGTACGTCCCCGGCCGTTCGCTCGCCGACCGGATCTCCGAGCTCGGCCCGCTGCGGGAGACCGAACTGCGGCGCCTGGCCCTGGGGTTGGTTGAGGCGCTGCGGGACATCCACCGCGCCGGTGTCGTGCACCGCGACCTCAAGCCCGCCAACGTCCTGATGGCCGACGACGGCCCCCGCGTCATCGACTTCGGCATCTCGCGGGCGGCGGAGAACAATCCGCTGACCGAGACCGGCCAGATGATCGGCACCCCGCCCTTCATGTCCCCGGAACAGCTCACCGACGCCCGCACGGTCGGCCCGGCCTCCGACGTCTTCGGGCTCGCCGCGCTGCTGGTGTACACCCTCACCGGCCGGGGGCCGTTCGACGCGGACAGCCCCTACCTCACGGCGTACCAGGTGGTGCACGACGAACCGGTTCTGGACGGCGTACGACCGCAGCTGCGGACGGTCCTGGAGAGCTGTCTGGCCAAGGACGCCGCGGACCGGCCCGGACTTGACGACGTGGCCCGGGAGCTCGCGAGGGTGTTGCCCGAGGAGGCAATGGAGGGCCTGGAGACGGTGAGGCTGCGCGGGGACCTGCCGGACCCATCCGCCACCGGGGCCCCGGACCCGAGGTCGGCCACGTCGCCGGGCCGCCGAAATCGTCGGCTGCGCCCGCTGTGGGCGGCAACCGCCACGATCGGCGTGGTGGCTCTCGGGCTGACGGCGTATCTGCTGACCGGACCGGGAGGGACGGGCGGCGACGGCGAGGCAGGCACGGCCGGTGCGCAGACCGCCGTCTCTCGCTGGACGGCGTTGCCCAGCGGCTGGCAGCCCTGGCAGACGACGGTGTACGCCCCCGCCGACCGGGGCCTGAAGAAGGGGATCACCCTCCTGGAGGGAGGTCTGGACAGCGGCCCGCAGTGCCAGATGCACGAGGGTTCCGTCTACTGCGCGGGCGACGCGGTGCTGCCCGTGCGCCTCGACGGTCCCACCGGACGGGTCGACTGGCGTGCCGACGGGGTGCCGTCCGTCATGAGGAAGAGGTCGTACGTCTTCTCGCTCCTCGGGGTCGCGGACGACGTCATGCTGGTCCAGCAGCGTTACCAACCCGAGGGCGGGGATCTCGTGATCTCGGTCATCGCCCTCGACACCGGGACAGGGGAACGGCTGTGGCGCCGCACGGTGGACTCCGAGTCGAGCCACCCGTACCTCTCGGGCGACCTTCTGCTCGTCCCGGACATGGAGCGCGGATCGGTGACCGCACGTTCGGCGCGCACCGGCGCCGAGCGCTGGAAGGCGCCGCTTCCGGCGGGGATGCAGTGCGACCCGGCGCGCTCGAACGAGGGCCTCTACCTGGAGTGTGTACCCGCCATGACGGCCGGCAAGGACACGCTGGTCCTGGGTTTCGACCGTTCCGACGGCTCGGTGCGGCGCCTGACGGTGCCCAGTCACGCGACCCTCGTCGGCACCTACGACGGCCGCCTGCTCTACCTCGAGGCAGGGCACCTGGCCTCCGACGAAAGGGGCCCCTTCTCCCGTATCCGGCTGGTCGACCCGGACACCGGCGCCGCCAGGACGACGGAACTGGCGAAGGAGTTCGAGGGCACTGTGGCGTCGGCGGACGGCATGCTGTGGTTCACCGGCACCTCCGGCCGGGTGACCGCCGTGTCGGTCCGCACCGGCAAGCAGCTGTGGCAGACCCCGACGAGCTTGGAGCAGCCGGGCGGTGTCACCTCCGCCCCGGGCGCCCACGTGGTCTACGCGTCCAGCGCCAACGGCCGGGTCGCGGCCCTGGATGCCAGGAAGGGCACACTGCTGTGGGAGACGCTGCCGCGTGCCAAGTGGGTGAACGCACTGAACGAGCGGCTGCCCAAGGTGCTGCTCAACAAGGGCGCCCTGGTCGTCACCACCCCGGCCGGCGACATCTTCACCCTCGACCCCGCCCACCCCGAGCGGACCTCCGCATCGGGGTGAGCGCTTCTGGCGAGGGGGCTACGGCAGCGCCAGCATCCGCTCCAGCGCCAGCTTCGCGAACGCCTCGGTCTCCTTGTCGACCTCGATCCGGTTGACGAGCTTGCCCTCGGCCAGGGACTCCAGGGTCCAGACGAGGTGGGGCAGGTCGATGCGGTTCATGGTCGAGCAGAAGCAGACCGTCTTGTCGAGGAAGACGATCTCCTTGCCCTCGGGGGCGAAACGGTTCGCGAGGCGTCGTACGAGATTGAGCTCCGTGCCGATGGCCCACTTCGAGCCGGCCGGGGCGGCCTCCAGCGCCTTGATGATGTACTCGGTCGAGCCGACGTAGTCCGCCGCGGCCACGACCTCGTGCTTGCACTCGGGGTGGACGAGGACGTTCACCCCGGGGATGCGGGCGCGGACGTCCTCCACGGACTCCAGCGAGAAGCGGCCGTGGACCGAGCAGTGCCCGCGCCACAGGATCATCTTCGCGTCCCGCAGCTGCTCGGCGGTCAGGCCGCCGTTCGGCTTGTGCGGGTTGTAGAGAACGCAGTCCTCCAGGGTCATCCCCATGTCCCGCACGGCGGTGTTGCGGCCGAGGTGCTGGTCGGGCAGGAACAGCACCTTCTCGCCCTGCTCGAAGGCCCACTCCAGAGCCTTCTTGGCGTTGGACGACGTGCAGATGGTGCCGCCGTGCTTGCCCGTGAACGCCTTGATGTCCGCGGAGGAGTTCATGTACGACACCGGTACGACCTGCTCGGCTATGCCGGCGTCGGTGAGGACGTCCCAGCACTCGGCGACCTGCTCGGCCGTGGCCATGTCGGCCATGGAGCAGCCGGCGGCGAGGTCGGGCAGGACCACCTTCTGGTCGTCGGACGTGAGGATGTCCGCGGACTCGGCCATGAAGTGCACACCGCAGAACACGATGTACTCGGCCTCCGGGCGGGCGGCCGCGTCGCGGGCCAGCTTGAAGGAGTCGCCCGTGACGTCGGCGAACTGGATGACCTCGTCACGCTGGTAGTGGTGGCCGAGCACGAACACCTTGTCGCCGAGCTTCTCCTTGGCCGCGCGGGCGCGCTCGACCAGGTCGGGATCGGAGGGCGAGGGCAGATCGCCGGGACACTCGACGCCCCGCTCGCTCCTCGGGTCGGCCTCGCGGCCGAGCAGCAACAGGGCGAGCGGAGTCGGCTGTACGTCGAGCTCCGTGGTCTGGGCGGTGGTCACGACACGCACCCTTTCTACTTTTCGTCGAACTGACGTTATCTATCATAACCCGGTTCACGTCACTTTGACGATGGTCATTGCGTCGATGTGACGTGAATCCCGAAGAGTCGTTTTCCGCCCGGCACGGCATGTGCGAGCATGAAGGAGGCGCCGGAAAAACCGGCGTCCGGCCCGGAATGAATCCGCGGCCTTGCCGGTTGCACCAGTCGGCAAGCAGTCTCCGTACAACCCGGGAGAGATGTAGATGTCCGTATCGGACGAGACCGGCACCGTCACCGACGGCATCATCCTGTCCGACGCCGCCGCGGCGAAGGTCAAGGCCCTGCTCGACCAGGAAGGCCGTGACGACCTGGCCCTGCGCGTCGCCGTTCAGCCCGGCGGCTGCTCCGGCCTGCGTTACCAGCTCTTCTTCGACGAGCGTTCGCTCGACGGCGATGTCGTCAAGGACTTCGGCGGCGTCAAGGTCGTCACCGACCGCATGAGCGCCCCGTACCTGGGCGGCGCGTCCATCGACTTCGTGGACACCATCGAGAAGCAGGGCTTCACGATCGACAACCCGAACGCGACCGGCTCCTGCGCCTGCGGCGACTCCTTCAGCTGACCCGCGGTTCGCACCGGCCCAGAGCGACAGAAGGCGGCGGCCCCCTCCGACGGGGCCGCCGCCTTCGCATATCCGCGCCACCGGTGTCCCGTCGACCCCGAGCAACTCGTCTGCCCCTGGGTTCTCTCGACGACCCGAACGCGACCGGCTCCTGCGCCTGCGGAGGCAAGGCGGCGGCCCCCCTCCGCGGGGCGGCCGCCGCCTTCGCGCATCGGCGCCCCAGGCGTCCCGTCGACACCGAGCAACTCGGCGGGCTGCTCCACGCCGTCCTTGGTGATCTGCCCCTGGGATCGCTCTCCTGCGCCTTCTGTCGCCGCAGGTCTACCGGGCCGCCCCGGAGGTCTCCGGCAGTCGTGCGCCCGCCTTCTTCAGCGGGATCTCCTTGCCGTCCGAGCCCACGACCTTGCGGGCACCGAGCGGCTCGTCGAGCGGCACGGTCTTCTGCATCTCCTTGGCGATCATGATGCAGACCTTGCCCTGCCACGGCGTCTCGGTCACCGTGACCTTCACCTCGTCCGCGCTCTCGCTCGCCGTCGCCGCGTAGTCCCCGCACACCCCGCCCGTGAAGCTCACGGTCAGCTCATTGCCCTCGGCGGTGTAGCCGTCCACCTGGACGTCCCGCGTCTTCGGCGCGGAGGTGGGCCGGTCGGAGGGTGCGGTGGGCGAGGCGGGCGTGGTCGGCGTCGCCGTCGCCGGGGAGGTGATGTACGCCGGGTCGACCGCCGGATACGTCACCGTGAAGGCGTCCTTCGCCCCCGGCGCCCGCACCTCGAACAGCCAGGACGGCACCAGCGCCTGCCGACCCCCCACGAAGTGCGACGCCAGCCCGAACACCGCCTTCTCGACGCTGAGCGTGCTGTTCGCGGGGCTCGCCGTCGACTCCCCGCAGGGCGCCTCCTGCCGGTCCTCGAGCGGTACGGGACTGGCGCAGCCACCGATGCCCATGCGGTGGCCGGACACGGGCACCTTGTTCAGCAGCCCCAGCGTCTTCTCGGCGCTCAGCACGGGGTACGTGTCGCTCTTGACCGGCGCCTTCAACTGGCCGGTGCCGCCGACCACTTCACCCTGCCCGTTCACGGTGACGCCGGTCGCCCAGCCGTACGTGGGCAGCCCGCCGACGACCGGGTCGGCGTTCACGGTCCGCTGGGCGCCCATGACCTGACTCGCATCCAGCTTCGCGGTGCCCTGGCCCACCGCCTTCAGCACTGGCGCGGCGGCCTTCTCCGCGACCGCCTCGCTCACCGGACGGCCGGTGGGCGCCCCGCACACCGTGGCGCTCCGGCAGTCGTCGATGACGGGGGAGTAGCGCTGGAAGGTCCACGCGCCCGGCGCCTGCCGGTTCACCTGGAGACTCGGCCCCGAACCGTCCCTGGCCCCGATCCGCCAGACCTGCCCCTGCGCCACCGGCGTCCCGTCGACCCCGAGCGCCTCGGCGAGCCGCGTCACGTCGTCCTCGGTGACCTGCCCCTGGACCCGGTAGACGGGCGCCGAGCCGGGCCCCTGAGGTAGGCTGCCGTCGACGCGATAGGTCACGCCGTACGGATTCGGCTCCCCCGGCGCGATCCCGTTCCCCGCCCCACCGCCCGCGCTGTAGCCGTCGAGCGCGAGAGGCGGCGGAGTGCCGTCACCGGCCGCGCCGGAGGCCGCGCCACCGCCGGACCCCCCGGAGGTACCGGCGGCGAGGTACGCCCCACCGCCCCCCACCAGCAACACGGCAGCGGCTACGGCGGCAATGGCGACGGGTGACCGATGCCGAGCCATCCGAGGCGCCCCGGCGTCCCCGTCCCGGGGGATCTCGGAGTCGGGGAGAGCGGCGGGGGAGGCAGCGCCGGTGACATCGGCATCGGCACCGGTGCCGAGGGAGGGGCGGGCGTCTGCGGAGCCCTCCGGCTCGGTGGCAGCGGCAGCGGTGGCTTCGCTGTCGGAGCCCGGGGAGTCGTCCGAGTCGGCGTCGGCGACACCTCCGGCGTCCTCGTCCTCCGGCGGGTCCGCGGCGGCACCTCCGGCGTTCTCCGTGCCCTCGGTTCCACCACTGTGACCGGCCTCGGACTCGGTGGCAGCGGCAGCGGTGGCTTCGCTGTCGGAGCCCGGGGAGTCGTCCGAGTCGGCGTCGGCGACACCTCCGGCGTCCTCGTCCTCCGGCGG
>NZ_JBIWLX010000017.1:176798-221779 GCF_044766405.1 Streptomyces sp. NPDC102270
TCCACCACTGTGACCGGCCTCGGACTCGGTGGCAGCGGCAGCGGTGGCTTCGCTGTCGGAGCCCGGGGAGTCGTCCGAGTCGGCGTCGGCGACACCCCCGGCGTCCTCGTCCTCCGGCGAGTCCGCGGCGGCACCTCCGGCGTTCTCCGTGCCCTCGGTTCCACCACTGTGACCGGCCTCGGAGCCGCTCGTCCCCTCGTCACCGGGAGCCTCGGACCCCCGCTCCTCCGCAGCGCCACTCGCCTCGCCGCCGTCCTGCGCTTCGGTACCGCTCGGCCCACCGGCACCCCGCGCTTTCGCAGCGCTCTCGTCCCCGGCGTCGGAGGTCTCGCCGGGGTCGTTGTTGTCGGGTCGCTCGGTGTTCACCGCATCGCTCCTTCTGCTGCGCAACTGTCCCTCGACCCTGACCCGGCCCTGTCAAAAAGGTCGGCAAACGGGTCGTATCCCGCATCCCCTTTCCGGGGGACGGCGATGGGACGCAGCGGGGGAGCGCGCGGTTCCCTCGAACGCGCCGACGCACGCGCCCTGCCTCGGCGCCGTGGCTCAGTCGCCGTACTCCGACATGGCCTCCAGCACCCGGGCGGACCCCTCGGGAACCGTCACACCGTGGATGAGCGAGGGAGAGACCGGAAGCGCCACGATCCGGTCCGGAGCCGCCCAGTGCGGAGCCATCCGGGCGCAGTCACCGCGCAGCGAGGCGAGGTCACCGTCCAGGTCGGCCGGGGCGGAGGTGTACAGCTCAAGGTTCGTCATGTGGGAACCGTAGGCACGCCGGAGCTCGCGAAGAAAGATCTACTATCGGGTAGTTTTACCTGCTTCACCGCGCCGTCGGCCTCCTCGCAGTACTCCATACGGACCCGATAGCGTGAAGCGTCAATACACCCTTCTTCTGGAGAGCCTCGCCGTGCGTATCGCAGTCACCGGCTCCATCGCCACCGACCACCTCATGACGTTCCCCGGCCGCTTCGCCGACCAGCTCGTCGCGGACCAGCTGCACACGGTCTCGCTCTCCTTCCTGGTCGACAACCTCGACGTACGCCGGGGAGGTGTCGGCGCGAACATCGCCTTCGGCATGGGCCAGCTCGGCACGAAGCCGATCCTCGTCGGCGCCGCGGGCTTCGACTTCGACGAGTACCGCGCCTGGCTGGACCGGCACGGCGTCGACACCGCGTCCGTCCGTATCTCCGAGACGCTGCACACCGCCCGCTTCGTGTGCACCACGGACTCCGACCACAACCAGATCGGCTCCTTCTACACGGGCGCGATGAGCGAGGCCCGGCAGATCGAGCTCAAGACAGTCGCCGACCGCGTGGACGGCCTCGACCTCGTCCTCATCGGCGCCGACGACCCTGAGGCGATGCTCCGCCACACCGAGGAGTGCCGCTCCCGCGGCATCCCGTTCGCCGCGGACTTCTCCCAGCAGATCGCCCGGATGAACGGCGACGAGATCCGGATCCTGCTGGAAGGCGCCACATACCTCTTCTCCAACGAGTACGAGAAGGGGCTCATCGAGTCCAAGACGGGCTGGTCCGACGAGGAGATCCTCGCGAAGGTCGGCCACCGGGTCACGACGCTCGGCGCGCAGGGGGTGCGGATCGACCGGGCCGGCGCGGAGCCGATCGTCGTCGGCTGCGCGGAGGAGGAGCGCAAGGCCGACCCGACGGGCGTCGGTGACGCGTTCCGCGCCGGATTCCTGTCGGGGCTCGCCTGGGGCGTCTCCCTGGAGCGCGCGGCCCAGGTGGGCTGCATGCTGGCCACGCTCGTCATCGAGACGGTGGGCACGCAGGAGTACCGGCTGCGGCGGGGCAACTTCATGGAGCGCTTCACCAAGGCGTACGGCGACGAGGCGGCCGACGAGGTCCGCACCCACCTCGGCTGACCGGCTAGGAGATCCGGCGGACCACGTACACCGAACCCTGGTCCGCCGGTTCTTCCCCCACGTACGCCTGCTCCCGCATCTCGCACCACGCCGGGATGTCCAGCCGGGCCGCCTCGTCGTCCGACAGGACCCGGACCGTCCCGCCCACCGGCACGTCCCCGATCACCTTCGCCAGTTCGATGACCGGGATGGGGCACCGCTTGCCCAGGGCGTCCACGACCAGGGCGTCCTCACGGACGACAGCCGAAGGCGTCGGCGCCCCCAGCTTCTCCCGGACCGCGGTCACCGCCCCCGGCAACACCTCCAGAAAGCGGTCGACCTCCTCGGACGTCGTCCCCGGCGGCAACGAAACCCGCACGTTTCCCTCACTCAGCACCCCCATCGCCTTCAGCACATGGCTGGGCGTCAGCGTGCTGCTGGTGCAGGACGATCCGGAGGAAACGGAGAAACCCGCCCGGTCCAGCTCGTGCAGCAGGGTCTCTCCATCGACATAGAGACAGGAGAAGGTGACGATCCCGGGCAGCCGCCGTTCGGCATCGCCCACCACGTCCACATCCGGCACCAGCCGCGGCACCCGCGAACGGATCCGCGCCGTCAGTTCCCGCAGCCGTACGGCCTCCTGGGCCGCCTCGGCCCGCACCGCCCGCAGCGATGCCGCCGCCGCGACGATCGCCGGCAGGTTCTCGAACCCGGGCGCCCGCCCCGACTCGCGTTCGTCGGCCGGTCCCCGGGGCGAGAACCGGACACCTTTCCGTACGGCGAGCAGGCCCACCCCCGACGGGCCGCCCCACTTGTGCGCGCTGGCCGTCAACAGGGACCAGGCGCCGTCCACCGGCTCCCACCCCAGCGACTGCGCCGCGTCCACCAGCAACGGCACCCCGGCCTCCCGGCACACGTCGGCCACCTCGGCCACCGGCTGCACGGTCCCCACCTCGTGGTTGGCCGACTGAAGGCAGGCCAGCGCGGTGTCCGGGCGCAGAGCATCGGCGTACGACCGCGGACTCACGGCTCCCGTGCGGTCCACCGGCACCTCGGTCACGTCGAACGGCTCCGCCGAATGGAGCACCGAGGAGTGTTCGACAGCTGACACGATCAGGTGACGTCCGATCCGCCGCCGCCCGGCCAGTGCCCCCGCGATCCCGTCGTGCACGGCCCGCGTCCCCGAAGAGGTGAACGTCAGCTCATCGGGCCGACACCCCACAGCCTCGGCAGCGGCCTCCCGAGCAGCATCCAGCAACAACCGAGCCCGCCGCCCCTCCCGGTAGAGACGCGAGGGATCAGCCCACCCTTCATCCAGAGAGGCCAACAGCGCCAGGCGAGCAACGGGATGAAGAGGCGCACTGGAAGCAGCGTCGAAATATGACACACAGCCACGCTAACCCCCCAGGGGCGCGGGGAACGGCGCGATCAACCACAAACAACCCGCAGCCGCCAATCCAGCGAACCAACCCACCCACTAGGCACCCCTCCCGCTGAACCCCCGGAGGGCGTCGGCTAGGGTTTGGTCCGCATAAACATCCAAACCCCTGCCCGACGCAGGCCGGCGACCGACCACCGAGTAAGGCCAGGCCGCAGCCACTCCGCGCGGGCGAGACTCTCGGGAAGGCGCTACGTGAGTCCCAACGGCTCCGACCGCTCGCCGCGGCGCCCGATGCGGCGGAAGCTGCTGCAGGCAATGACCGCGGGCCTGGTCCTGGCGACCGCCACCGGTTGCACATACAAGGACTTCCCCCGCCTTGGTATGCCCACCCCGACCACGGAAGAGGCTCCGCGGATCCTCTCCCTGTGGCAGGGCTCCTGGGCTGCCGCGCTCGCCGTTGGCGTGCTGGTGTGGGGTCTGATCATCTGGAGCGCCATCTTCCACCGGCGCAGCCGCACCAAGGTCGAGGTTCCTCCGCAGACCCGGTACAACATGCCCATCGAGGCGCTGTACACCGTGGTTCCGCTGGTGATCGTCTCGGTCCTCTTCTACTTCACGGCCCGCGACGAGTCGAAGCTCCTCAGCCTCAAGAAGGAGCCCGACGTCACCATCAACGTCGTCGGCTACCAGTGGAGCTGGGCCTTCAACTACATCACGCCCGTCGCGGGCTCCACGGGTGACGCGAAGACGGACAAGAACCTGGACGCGATTCCGACCCGGTTCAAGGACGACTTCCCGGCGAACGCCGGCGGTGTCTACGACTTCGGGACGCCCGCCACGCGGAACCCGCAGACCGGCAATCCGGGCCCGACCCTCTGGCTCCCCAAGGGCAAGACGGTCCGCTTCGTCCTCACCTCGCGTGACGTCATCCACTCCTTCTGGGTGGTGCCGTTCCTGATGAAGCAGGACGTCATCCCGGGTCACACCAACGCCTTCGAGGTGACTCCGAACAAGGAGGGCACCTTCATGGGCAAGTGCGCCGAGCTCTGCGGCGTCGACCACTCCCGGATGCTGTTCAACGTGAAGGTCGTTTCCCCCGAGCGCTACGAGCAGCACCTCAAGGACCTCGCGAAGAAGGGGCAGACCGGTTACGTTCCCGCGGGCATCGAGCAGACCGCCCACGAGAAGGACCGGGAGACGACGAACCTGTGAGCATCCTCAACGAACCCCAGGGTGCCGCGGCGGCAGGGTCCCACTACACGGACGAGCTGCCGGTCCGGCGCCAGAACCGCGGCAGCGTGGTCATCAAGTGGCTCACCACCACTGACCACAAGACGATCGGCACGATGTACCTGGCCACGTCGTTCGCGTTCTTCATCATCGGCGGCGTGATGGCGCTCCTCATGCGCGCCGAGCTGGCCCGGCCGGGTCTGCAGATCATGTCGAACGAGCAGTTCAACCAGGCGTTCACGATGCACGGCAC
Source organism: Streptomyces sp. NPDC102270 (assembly GCF_044766405.1). NCBI lineage: Bacteria > Bacillati > Actinomycetota > Actinomycetes > Kitasatosporales > Streptomycetaceae > Streptomyces > Streptomyces sp. NPDC102270. The sequence continues at coordinate 181,521 of NZ_JBIWLX010000017.1, forward strand.
GATCATGCTGCTGATGTTCGCGACGCCGCTGTTCGCCGGCTTCACCAACTGGATCATGCCGCTGCAGATCGGCGCGCCCGACGTGGCGTTCCCGCGGCTGAACATGTTCGCCTACTGGCTCTACCTGTTCGGCTCGACGATCGCGGTGGGCGGCTTCCTGACCCCGCAGGGCGCGGCCGACTTCGGCTGGTTCGCCTACTCCCCGCTGTCGGACGCGGTCCGCTCGCCGGGCGTCGGCGCCGACCTGTGGATCATGGGTCTGGCCTTCTCCGGCTTCGGCACGATCCTCGGCGCGGTCAACTTCATCACCACGATCATCTGCATGCGCGCGCCCGGCATGACCATGTTCCGCATGCCGATCTTCGTGTGGAACGTGCTGCTGACCGCGGTGCTGGTCCTGCTCGCCTTCCCCGTCCTCGCCGCCGCGCTGTTCGCGCTGGAGGCGGATCGGAAATTCGGGGCACACGTCTTCGACGCCGCGAACGGCGGAGCGTTGCTCTGGCAGCACCTCTTCTGGTTCTTCGGCCATCCAGAGGTGTACATCATCGCCCTGCCGTTCTTCGGCATCATCTCCGAGGTCATCCCGGTCTTCTCCCGCAAGCCGATGTTCGGCTACATGGGTCTGATCGCGGCGACCATCGCGATCGCGGGCCTGTCCGTGACGGTGTGGGCCCACCACATGTACGTCACCGGCGGTGTGCTCCTGCCGTTCTTCTCCTTCATGACGTTCCTCATCGCCGTACCGACCGGCGTGAAGTTCTTCAACTGGATCGGAACGATGTGGAAGGGGTCCCTGAGTTTCGAGACCCCGATGCTCTGGGCCACCGGCTTCCTGATCACCTTCACCTTCGGTGGTCTGACCGGTGTCATCCTGGCCTCGCCCCCGATGGACTTCCACGTCTCGGACTCGTACTTCGTGGTGGCGCACTTCCACTACGTCGTCTTCGGCACCGTCGTCTTCGCGATGTTCTCCGGCTTCCACTTCTGGTGGCCGAAGTTCACCGGCAAGATGCTCGACGAGCGCCTCGGCAAGATCACGTTCTGGACGCTGTTCATCGGCTTCCACGGCACCTTCCTGGTCCAGCACTGGCTGGGCGCCGAGGGCATGCCCCGCCGGTACGCCGACTATCTGGCGGCCGACGGCTTCACCGCCCTGAACACGATCTCGACGATCAGCTCCTTCGTGCTCGGCCTGTCGATCCTGCCGTTCCTCTACAACGTGTGGAAGACGGCCAAGTACGGCAAGCCGGTCGGCGTCGACGACCCGTGGGGCTACGGCCGCTCGCTCGAGTGGGCGACCTCCTGCCCGCCGCCGCGCCACAACTTCCTCACCCTGCCGAGGATCCGCAGCGAATCCCCGGCGTTCGACCTGCACCACCCCGAGATCGCCGCTCTCGACCAGCTCGAGAACGCCGGTCACGGTGAGAAGGCTCTGGCCGGCAACGGCGGCAAGGAGGCCGGCAAGTGAAGATCCAGGGACGGATGTTCTTCTGGCTGAGCATCTTCATCCTCGCCATGGCGATCGTCTATGGCGTGTGGTCGAAGGAGCCGGCCGGTACCACCGCGCTCTTCCTGGCCTTCGGCCTGTCCATCATGATCGGCTTCTACCTGGGCTTCACGGCCAAGCGGGTGGACGCCGGCGCGCAGGACAACAAGGAGGCCGACGTCGCGGACGACGCCGGCGAGGTCGGGTTCTTCAGCCCGCACAGCTGGCAGCCGCTCGCCCTCGGCTTCGGCGGCGCCCTCGCCTTCCTGTCGGTCGCGATCGGCTGGTGGCTGCTGTACTTCTCGGTGCCGGTGATCCTGGTCGGCCTGTACGGCTGGGTCTTCGAGTACTACCGCGGTGAGAACCGCACGCAGTAGCACGAGCTGAGCTCGACAGAGCCCGGACACTCCGCGAGGAGCGTCCGGGCTCCTGCTTTTGCCGTAATCGGGATCCCCCGTACGAGTCACCCGCCGTGCCGTTCTTGACGGGGCTTCCTAGCGTGAAGTCATGAACCACGCACCGCGTACCCGCACCGTCGTGAGCTGCACGCTGCTGGTGACCGCCCTCGGCGTGAGCGCCGCCGCCTGTGGGTCCGACGGGAACCCGCTGGCGGCCACGCCCTACGACGCGGCGGACCAGATCGCCTTCAACGCGCCCACGGGCGACGGCAAGAAGGCCGACCCGGACAAGCCGCTCGAGGTGACCGCCGAGGACGACGGCCGCATCACCGACGTCACGGCCACGGACGCCACAGGCCGCTATCTGGCGGGCGAACTCTCCGCCGACGGCACCCGCTGGCGCAGCACCTCCCCGCTGGCCGCAAACGCCCATTACGTCGTCCGGGTGAGCACCGAGGACGACGACGGGGCACCGGGCCGCAAGATCCTCGACTTCGACACCAGCAAGCCCCTGGGCAAGAAGCGCCTGAACGTCACCTTCGGCCCCAAGTCGGGCACGTACGGCGTCGGCCAGCCCGTCACCGCCAAGCTGGACAAGCCGGTCAAGGACAAGGCTCAGCGGGCCGTCGTCGAGCGCGCGCTCAGGGTCGACTCCACGCCGGCCGTGGCCGGCGCCTGGCACTGGGTGGACGACAAGGAACTCCACTACCGGCCCAAGGAGTACTGGCCCGCCCACGCCACGATCCAGGTCCGCAGCGACCTGGAGGGCATCAAGATCGGCGACCGGCTCTGGGGCGGCAAGGGCAAGGCCCTGAAGCTGACCACCGGCGAGCGCATCATCGCCGTGACGGACGCCTCGTCACACTCGATGACGGTCTACAAGAACGAGGAGGTCATCAAGGAGCTCCCGGTCACCACGGGCAAGCCCGGCTTCGAGACCCGCAACGGCGTCAAGGTCGTACTCGGCAAGGAGTACTTCGTACGTATGCGCGGCACCAGCATCGGCATCGCCGAGGGCTCCTCGGAGTCGTACGACCTGCCGGTCTACTACGCCACCCGCCTCACCTGGAGCGGCGAGTACGTCCACGCCGCCCCCTGGTCGGTCGGCTCCCAGGGCTACGCCAACGTCAGCCACGGCTGCACCGGCATGAGCACGTCCAACGCCGAGTGGTTCTTCGACACGGTCCACGAGGGCGACGTGGTGCAGGTCGTCAACTCGGACGGCAACACCATGGAGCCCTTCGGCAACGGCTTCGGCGACTGGAACATGGACTGGAAGAAGTGGCGCGACGGCAGTGCCCTGGTGGCAGGAACCCCGGACGCCCCGAGCGCGGAGCAGGTGGCGAGGCTGAGGCCGCAGAGCGTCTAGAGGAGGCTCAGGGGCAGCGCCCCTTCAGGGGCGCGGGGAACTGCGCGACCAGCCACTACGGGCCCGCAGCCGCCATCGAACTCCGCACCCCGAGCTCTCAGGCGCTCAGAGCCTTCTTGTTCCGCAGCAAAGAAGCCAGCGCCGCCGCGAACTCCACCGGATCCACCGGATGGGCCACCGCGGCCTCCGCCCGGCTCCACGTCGCCAGCCACGCGTCCTGCGGCCGCCCGATCAGCAACAGCACCGGCGGGCAGTTGAACACCTCGTCCTTGATCTGCCGGCACAGGCCCATGCCCCCCATCGGCACGGCCTCCCCGTCCAGCACACAGACGTCGATCCCGCCCTTGTCCAGCTCCTTCAGCACCGCCGCGGGCGTGGCGCACTCCAGGAACTCCACCAACGGGACGTCCGGAGCCGGTCGCCTGCCGGAGGCGAGCCGCACCTGCTCGCGGGTGTTGGAATCGTCGCTGTAGACCAGCACCGTGGCGGTCGGCTGCATTGTTCCTCCGTGACGTCAGCGTCGTAAGGACAGGCCCGTTGGGCCGGATGCTACTCCCTTGAACACCACGTCAACACCGGTATGAAGGAGCAAGACACTCCGAACGGCACCCCCCGGGGTGAGGGCGGGATAAGCGACCGACATAATGTCGGCGTGGCGACAGCAACGACAGAGACAACCGGGCACGCGCACCCATCGGTCAACCGGCCGAACCTCACCAGCGTCGGAACCATCATCTGGCTGAGTTCCGAGCTGATGTTCTTCGCGGCCCTCTTCGCGATGTACTTCACCCTGCGATCGGTGACGGGTCCCGACCACTGGAAGGAAATGGCGTCCAGCCTGAACTTCCCGTTCTCGGCGACGAACACCACGATCCTGGTGCTCTCCTCCCTCACCTGCCAGCTCGGCGTCTTCGCAGCCGAGCGCGGTGACGTGAAGAAGCTCCGGGGCTGGTTCATCATCACCTTCATCATGGGCGCGATCTTCATCGGCGGTCAGATCTACGAGTACACGGAGCTGGTGAAGAAGGACGGGCTCTCGCTCTCCTCCGATCCGTACGGCTCGGTGTTCTACCTGACCACCGGCTTCCACGGCATGCACGTGACGGGCGGCCTCATCGCGTTCCTGTTCGTTCTCGGGCGTACCTACGCGGCCAAGAGGTTCACCCACGAACAGGCGACCGCGGCCATCGTCGTGTCCTACTACTGGCACTTCGTCGACGTCGTCTGGATCGGCCTCTTCGCCACGATCTACATGATCAAGTAGCCGGGCCCGCTCCCGACATCGCAAGCATCGACGCAGAAGATCCTGACACCGGGGTAATCCGTGAAAAAGCTCTCCGCACGACGACGCCACCCGCTGGCGGCGCTCGTCGTCCTACTCCTCGCGCTGGCATGCACCGGGGGGCTGTACGCCGTGTTCGCCCCCGCGGACAAGGCGAAGGCAGATGAAACCGCCCAGTCCCTGGCCATCGACGAGGGCAAGAAGCTCTTCGCCGTAGGCTGCGCCAGCTGCCACGGCACCGGCGGTCAGGGATCCTCCGACGGACCGAGCCTCGTCGGCGTGGGCGCCGCGGCCGTCGACTTCCAGGTCGGCACCGGCCGTATGCCGGCCCAGCAGCCGGGCCCGCAGGTTCCGCGCAAGAAGGTCATCTACACACAGGCCGAGATCGACCAGCTGGCCGCGTACGTCTCCTCGCTGGGTTCCGGTCCGTCCATCCCGACCAAGGCGCAGTACGGCCCCGACGGCGCCGACATCGCCAAGGGCGGCGAGCTGTTCCGCACCAACTGCGCGCAGTGCCACAACTTCACCGGCAAGGGCGGCGCGCTGACGCACGGCAAGTTCGCACCGGACCTCGAGGGTGTCTCCCCGAAGCACATCTACGAGGCCATGCAGACCGGCCCGCAGAACATGCCGTCGTTCCCCGACACGACGCTGTCGGAGCAGAACAAGAAGGACATCATCGCGTACCTGAACGCGGTCAACGGCGACGACTCCGTGAGCCCCGGCGGCCTTGAGCTGGGCGGTCTCGGCCCGGTCTCCGAAGGCCTGTTCGCCTGGATCTTCGGCCTCGGCGCGCTGATCGCGGTCGCCGTCTGGGTCGCCGCTCGGACCGCAAAGGCCAAGAAGTCATGAGTAGCCAAGACATTCCAGAAGAGAACCTGCCCGCAGAGCAGGACGCGCACGGCGCGGTAGGCGTGGCGGACGAGAAGCACCCCTTCGCGGACCCCGGCCTCCCGCCCCACGAGCACCGGGTGCAGGACATCGACGAGCGGGCCGCCAGGCGGTCCGAGCGCGTGGTGGCCATGCTGTTCACGGTGTCGATGCTGGCCACCGTCGGGTTCATCGCCTCGTACGTGGGCATCCCCCACGACGAGTCGATCTACGTCTTTCCGATCGGGCACATCAACGCGCTGAACTTCGCGCTGGGCCTGACCCTCGGTCTCGCCCTCTTCTCGATCGGCGCGGGCGCGGTCCACTGGGCCCGCACCCTGATGTCCGACGAGGAGATCGCCGACGAGCGTCACGCGATCGAGGCGCCCCCCGAGGTCCGCGCGAAGGTCCACGCGGACTTCAAGCAGGGCGCCAAGGAGTCGGCGCTCGGCCGTCGCAAGCTGATCCGCAACACGATGTTCGGCGCGCTGGCCCTGTTCCCGCTCTCCGGCGTCATGCTGTTGCGCGACCTCGGCCCGCTGCCCGGCACCAAGCTCCGCCACACCATGTGGCGCAAGGGCCTCCAGCTCGTCAACATGAACACCAACGAGCCGCTGCGCCCCTCCGACGTCCAGGTCGGCTCGCTGACCTTCGCCAAGCCCGAGGGCCTGGAGGAGCACGACGAGCAGTTCCAGACCGAGATCGCCAAGGCCGCCCTGATGATCGTCCGCATCCAGCCGGACAACATCAAGGACAAGCGCGAGCTCGAGTGGTCGTACGAGGGAATCGTCGCGTACTCGAAGATCTGCACCCACGTCGGTTGCCCGATCTCCCTGTACGAGCAGCAGACGCACCACGTGCTCTGCCCCTGCCACCAGTCCACCTTCGACCTCTCCGACGGTGCCCGGGTGATCTTCGGCCCCGCCGGTCACGCCCTGCCGCAGCTGCGCATCGGCGTGAACGACCAGGGTTACCTCGAAGCGCTCGGCGACTTCGAGGAGCCCGTCGGTCCTGCATTCTGGGAGCGCGGATGAGTACTAAAGAGACCTCCGAGTCCCGCGCACGCGGGAAGGCACCGGCCGGCGAGAAGGTCGCCGACTGGGCCGACGGCCGACTGGGGATCTACTCCCTGGCCAAGTCCAACATGCGCAAGATCTTCCCCGACCACTGGTCGTTCATGTTGGGTGAGGTCTGCCTCTACAGCTTCATCATCATCATCCTCACGGGTGTGTACCTGACGCTGTTCTTCCACCCGTCGATGAACGAGGTGGAGTACCACGGCAGCTACGTCCCGCTGCAGGGCCAGCTGATGTCCGAGGCGTTCAACTCCACCATGCACATCTCCTTCGATGTGCGCGGTGGTCTGCTGATCCGGCAGATCCACCACTGGGCGGCGCTGATCTTCCTCGCGGGCATGTTCGTGCACATGATGCGCGTGTTCTTCACGGGCGCGTTCCGCAAGCCGCGTGAGGTCAACTGGCTGTTCGGCTTCCTGCTGTTCGTCCTCGGCATGTTCACCGGCTTCACCGGCTACTCACTCCCGGACGACCTGCTGTCCGGCACCGGTGTCCGCTTCATGGAGGGCGCGATCCTGTCCGTGCCGATCGTCGGCACGTACATGTCGTTCTTCCTCTTCGGCGGCGAGTTCCCGGGCGGCGACTTCGTGTCCCGCTTCTACTCGATCCACGTGCTGCTGCTGCCGGGCATCATGCTCGGCCTGGTCGTCGGCCACCTGATCCTGGTCTTCTACCACAAGCACACGCAGTTCGCGGGCCCCGGAAAGACGAACAACAACGTCGTCGGCATGCCGCTGCTGCCGGTCTACATGGCCAAGGCCGGAGGCTTCTTCTTCCTGGTCTTCGGTGTCATCGCGGCCATCGCGGCGATCGCCTCGATCAACCCGATCTGGGCCATGGGCCCCTACCGGCCGGACATGGTGTCCACGGGCGCCCAGCCCGACTGGTACATGGGCTTCTCCGAGGGCCTGATCCGTGTCATGCCGGGCTGGGAGATCAACTTCTGGGGTCACACGCTCGTCCTGGGCGTGTTCATCCCGCTGGTCATCTTCCCGCTGGTCCTGGTCGCGATCGCGGTCTACCCGTTCATCGAGTCCTGGGTCACCGGCGACAAGCGCGAGCACCACATCCTGGACCGGCCGCGCAACGCTCCGACGCGTACCGCGTTCGGTGTCGCCTGGATCACCTGGTACATGGTGCTGCTGATCGGTGGCGGCAACGACCTGATCGCCACGCACTTCCACCTGTCGATCAACTCGATCACCTGGTTCGTCCGGGTCGCGTTCTTCGTCGCCCCGGTCGTGGCTTTCATCATCACCAAGCGGATCTGCCTCGGCCTGCAGCGCCGGGACAAGGACAAGGTGCTGCACGGGCGCGAGTCCGGCATCATCAAGCGCCTGCCGCACGGTGAGTTCATCGAGGTGCACGAGCCGCTCAGCCAGGAGCAGTTGCACACGCTCACGGCGCACGAGCAGTACAAGCCGGCCGAGATCGGCCCCACGGTCGACGGCAACGGCGTCGAGCGCAAGGTCAAGGGCTCCGAGAAGCTGCGCGCCAAGCTGAGCGAGGCGTACTACGGCGAGGAGTCCCAGATCGCCAAGCCCACCGTCGAGGAGTACAAGGAGATCACGAGCGGCCACGGCCACCACTGATCGCTGCGCTCGCCACGCGCGGTAGTAGGGCCCGTCCGACACCCCGGACGGGCCCTTCGCCGTGCCACGAGGAGGGGCGGGTGCGGGCCGGTGGGGACTGGTCGCGCAGTTCCCCGCGCCCCTGGGGGGTTGCGGTCACTCCGCGCCAGGACGAACCGTTAGCAGGCCGCCTGTGGTGGAAGGGCGGCCCTGCACACCGGACAGGGCCCTGGTCGTGCCGTGCGGGGCCGAGGTGAAGGGGTTCGTCCGAAGGCCGGACGGGGCCCTTTGCGCTGCTCCGCGCTGGATAGGGTGTGGGCACACTTTTCTACGACATCTGGAGCGGCCCCATGAGCGCTGTGACCCCCGCTGGAGGCGACACCGCGGCGGGCCGTTCCTGGCCCGAGGTACTGAACGCCCTGCTGTACGGCCGTGACCAGAGCGCCGACGCGACGGCGTGGGCGATGGACCGGATCATGCAGGGCGAGGCGACCGACGCGCAGATCGCCGGCTTCGTGGTCGCCCTCAGGGCCAAGGGCGAGACGGTCGAGGAGATCAACGGACTCGTCCGGACGATGTACGCGCACGCCAACGTGATCGAAGTCCCCGGGCGGACGGTGGACATCGTCGGCACCGGCGGCGACGGCGCCAAGACCGTCAACATCTCCACCATGTCGGCGATCGTCGTGGCCGGCACCGGCGCCACGGTCGTCAAGCACGGCAACCGGGCCGCCTCCTCCGCGTCCGGCGCCTCGGACGTCCTGGAGAAGCTCGGCGTCAACCTGGAGCTGACCCCGCAGCGGGTCGCCGAGGTGGCCGGAGAGGCCGGGATCACGTTCTGCTTCGCGATCAAGTTCCACCCCGCGCTGCGTCACGCGGGCGCCGCCCGCGGCCAGTTGGGCATCCGCACGGTGTTCAACATCCTCGGCCCGCTGACCAACCCCGCCCGCGTGCGGTCCCAGGCGGTCGGGGTCGCGGATCCCCGCATGGCGCCGGTCGTCGCGGGCGTCTTCGCGGAGCGCGGTCACTCCTCCCTCGTCTTCCGCGGTGACGACGGCCTCGACGAGCTGACGACCACGTCGACCTCCCGCGTCTGGATCGTCCGCGACGGCAAGGTCACCGAGGAGAGCTTCGACCCCCGGGACGCCGGCCTCGACCTGGTGCCGGTGGAGGCCCTGCGGGGCGGTGACCCGGTGTACAACGCGGAGGTCGCGCGCCGCCTGCTGGACGGCGAGAAGGGCCCGGTCCGGGACGCCGTACTCCTGAACTCGGCGGCCGCGCTGGTGGCCCTGGACCCCGGTCCGGGGACGCTGGCCGAGCAGTTGAGGGCCGGGATGGACAAGGCCGCCGAGGCGATCGACTCGGGGTCGGCGAAGCGGACGCTGGAGCGCTGGGTGGCCGCGAGCAACGCGTAGCGGCCACCCGGGTGTCGTCCCGCGATCCGGACACGGGTTGCGGGACGACGATCATTTCCCGTACGTTCTTTGACCAGGTCATGAGTGACAGTCATGAGGCCCCGGCCGACTGTCCGGCAACCCTCCGTCCGTGGCGGGGTGCCCCGGGTGAAGACCAGGCCGTAGGCAGCGAGGTCTACGGCAAGCGCGGATCCCTCACGAGCCAGGGATCCTGGTCGTTCGAGGAGTCTTCCGTGAGCAACCGAATGCGATAGGGCGCAGAGCCCCGCCTCCGCACACCCCTCTCACCTTTCACTTTTCACGGGAGTCCCCCATGTCTGTCTCCACCGCTGCCGCCGTCCAGACCATTTGTGCCCCCCTGCCCGTTCTGGGACGAGATGTCACCGTACCGCTGGTCACCGGCGGCGAAGTCACCTACGCCGCCCTCGACTACGCGGCCAGCGCACCGGCCCTCCAGCGGGTCTGGGACGACGTGGCGGCGTACGCCCCCTACTACGGCAGCGTGCACCGCGGGGCCGGCTACCTCTCCCAGCTGTCGACCGACCTGTTCGAGAACGCCCGCAGGACCGTCACCGAGTTCCTCGACTGCCGCGACGACGACCAGCTGATCTTCACCCGCTCGACCACCGACTCGCTCAACCTCCTCGCCGCGGCGCTCCCCGCCGACTGTCAGGTCTTCGTCTTCGAGACCGAGCACCACGCGAGCCTGCTGCCCTGGAAGGACGCCCGGGTCAGCTACCTCGACGCCCCGCGCACCCCGCGCCAGGCCGTCCAGACCCTGGAGAAGGCCCTCGCCGACCGGGACCCCCGGGGCCCGGCCCTGGTGTGCGTCACCGGCGCCTCCAACGTCACCGGTGAGCTGTGGCCCGTACGGGAACTCGCGGCGGCCGCGCACGCCCACGGCGCCCGGATCGTGCTCGACGCGGCCCAGCTCGCCCCGCACCACCCGGTGAGCGTGCGTGACCTCGACGTCGACTGGGTCGCCTTCTCCGGCCACAAGCTCTACGCCCCCTTCGGCTCCGGCGTCCTGGCCGGCCGCGCCGACTGGCTCCGGGCCGCCGACCCCTACCTCGTCGGCGGCGGCGCCAGCCGCAAGGTCACCCGGCGCGAGGACGGCGGAGTGGACGTGGAGTGGCACGACAGCGCCGCCCGCCACGAGGCCGGCTCCCCGAACGTCATCGGCGCCTACTCCATCGCGTCGGCCTGCAAGGCGCTGACCGAGGCCGGCTTCGACACCCTGGTCGCCCGCGAGCAGCACCTGATCGAGAAGGTGAAGGCGGGCCTCGCCGAGGTCCCCGAGGTCCGCGTCCTGTCCCTCTTCGGCGACGACGCCCCCCGCGTCGGCGTGATCTCCTTCGTCGTCGAGGGCTGGAACAGCTCCCACTTCGCCGCCGCCCTCTCCGCCGAGTACGGCATCGGCGTCCGCGACGGCCTCTTCTGCGCCCACCCCCTCGTGCGCACCCTCCTCGGCAGCGACCCGCAGTCCCAGGGCGAGTGCGGTGCCCCCGAGGCCGCGCCCGGCGAGAAGTCCCTCAACGCGATCCGGGTGAGCTTCGGCGCGGGCACCCCGGACGAGCACGTGGAGCGGTTCGTGCAGGCCGTGAAGGAACTGGTCGCGGACGGTGCGAAGTGGACGTACCGCACCGAGGACGGCCGCTGCGTCCCGGCCGTCTGACGGACCGGAGTCCACCGCGCGTATACGCTCCCCTCAGCAACCGTACGGAAAGCAGGGGGAGCACGGGGTGCAGGAGCTGCGCGAGACGGACCCGCCGGCCATCGGGCCCTACGCGGTCCTGGGCAGACTCGGGTCCGGCGGCATGGGCGAGGTGTATCTCGCCGAGGCGCGGGGCGGGCTGCGGCTCGCTGTGAAGGTCGTACGGGCCGAACACGCCGAAGACCGCACTTTCCGTGCCCGGTTCCGGCACGAGGTGCGGGCCGCGCAGACCGTCGGCGGGGCGGGCACCTACACCGCGCGGGTCGTGGACGCCGACACCGAGGCGGCCCGTCCCTGGATGGCGACCGAGTTCGTGGCGGGACCCAACCTGCGGGACGCCGTGCTCGACCGGGGACCGCTGCCCGCGGACGCGGTACGGCTGCTGGCGGCCGCGCTCGCCGAGGCGCTCGCCGCGATCCACGCCAAGGGGCTGGTGCACCGGGACCTCAAGCCCTCCAACATCCTGCTCGCGCCGGACGGCCCCCGGGTCATCGACTTCGGGATCGTCCGGGCCCTGGAAGGCACGGCCCTGACCCGCACCGGGGTGGTCGTCGGCTCGGTCGGCTATCTCTCGCCCGAGCAGATCCGCAACGGCGCCCAGGTGGTGCCGGCCAGTGACGTCTTCTCCCTGGGCGCGGTCCTCGCCTACGCGTCCGGCGGCAAGGAACCCTTCGGCGAGGGGCAGGATTCAGTCGTTCTGCTGCGGATCCTGACCGGTGACGTGGACCTGTCCGCCGTACCGGAGGAGCAGCTGCCGCTGGTGGAGGCGTGTCTGCGGGACGACCCCGGCGCCCGGCCGACCCCCGCGGAGCTGGTCGCGGCCGCGGGGCACACCACGGCCTCGCTGCGCGAGAGCCTGCGGCCGGGGTGGTACGGACCCGGTGCCGTGAAGGAGCCCGAGACCGTGCGGAGCGGGGCGCGCTGGGTTCCCGGGCACGACTCGGGGGAACGGGAGAGCCGCGTCGAGTACGTGGCACCCCCGACCGCCACGGACATCCCCGCGGTCACCGATGTGACACCGGCCCCTGCCCCGCCGTCGCGGCGCCGGGTGCTGCGGGCCGTGGCGGGCGGCGCCGGGGTCGTGGCGGCCGGCGGACTGGGCGGGTGGCTGTGGCTGCGGGACGCGCCGGGCGGATCCGCGCGGGCGGCGGCCCCGGGCACGCCGGCGACGGGCTGGCAGTACAAGGTCCAGGGCCTCGGCGGGCGGCGCGGCCCCTGTGCGGCTGTCTCGCCCGACGGCACGCGGGTGTACGTCGGCGGCACGGACGGCGCGCTGCACGCGCTGGACCTGGACGGGCGGACCGTATGGCGGACCTCGCTCGGCGCGGAGGCCATGTCCCCGCTCGCCACCGCCGACGGCGTGTACTGCCTGCTGGAGGACGGCCAGGAGGGTTCCTCCAAGCTGTGCGCGCTCGGCCGGGGCGGCAAGGTCCGCTGGACCAGGCGGTTCGCCGGAAACGGTCAGTTCCCGGTCGCCGCCGGCCGGCTGGTCCTGGTGTCCTACGGCGACGGCTCGGACGCGGGCGGAGTGCGGGCCTACGCCCCCGACGGCAGTGTGCGCTGGTCCACGTCGACCGGACCGGCGCCCACCAGCGAGCCCCTGGTGGCGGGCGGCGTGGTGTACGTCGGCACCTTCGGGGACCAGGTCCAGGCCCTGGACGCGACCAGCGGCAAGCGGCTCTGGGCGACGAAGGCCGGCCTCGACACCGGCCGTCCCGCGCTGGTCGGCGACACGCTGATGGTCGGATCGGGCGGCGAGGACATGCTGCACGGCCTGAGCCGCACCGGCAAGCCGCTGTGGGACTGCACCAACGACAAGGTGTACGGCAGCCGCTACTTCGCCTGTGTGCCCTTCGGCGACGTGGGCGTCACCGCGTCCGACTACGAACTGGTCGCCCTGGATCCCGCCGACGGATCGACGGCGTGGTCCTTCCGGTTCACCGACGACGGACGCCAGTACAGCGACCCCACCGTCCAGGGCGACACCGTCTACGTACGCCACGGCTCGACGCTCTACGGCGTCAACCGCGAGGGAAAGCAGACCTGGCACCGGCGCGTCGAGGGCGGCACGTCCGTCGGGACCCAGAGTCCGGTGGTCCGGGACGGCCGCGTGTACGCCGCGACCGCCGACGGCATCACGGTGCTCGCGCTCGGCTCCTAGGGACAGGCCCTAGCTGTCGAGGCCGATCGCGAACGCGGCCTCCAGGTCGTGCTGGGAGTAGGTGCGGAAGGCCACGTGGGTGTCGGTCGCCTCCACGCCCGGGATCTTGCTGATGCTGCCGGGGATGACCTCGGCGAGGTCCTCGTGCCGCTTGACCCGGACCATGGCGATCAGGTCGTACGTGCCCGTGACCGAGAAGACCTCGCTCACGGACTCCAGCGCGGCGATCCGCTCCGCGATCTCGGGGATCCGGTCCACGCTGGTCTTGATGAGGACGATCGCGGTGATCACGGCTGGTTCTCTCCCTCGGGGGCCGGTGGCAGGGCTCTCACCCTACTCGCGGTCCAGTCGGCCCGGTTTTCCTGCCGGGGGTCCGGGGGTCGTCCCCCGGGAAGACACAGCAGTGGTACGGCCGAAACGCGCCCAGGCGAAGACCAGGCCCAGGCCGAAGCCCACCAGGTGGGCCAGGTACGCCACCCCGGGGCCGTCGGAGGCCCGGCCCGCGGCGAGCCACTGCAGCGCCGCCCAGAAGGGGAGGACGACCCAGGCGGGGAAGCGCAGCGGCAGAAAGAAGAGGAACGGCAGGAGACTGGTCACCCGGGCCCCGGGGAACAGGAAGAGCAGCGCGCCGAGGACCGCCGAGATCGCCCCGGAGGCACCGACCAGGGACTGCTCGGAGTCCGCGTTGGCGGCCGCGTAGCCCAGCAGGGCGAGGTAGCCGCTGCCGACGTAGAAGAGGAGGAACTGGAGCCGGCCCATCCGTTCCTCGGTCATCACCCCGAAGACGTAGAGGAAGAGCATGTTGCCCAGCAGGTGCACCCAGCTGCCGTGCACGAACAGTGCGGTGGCCGGGGTGAGGGCGGCAGCGGGCGAGCCCTCGAAGAGCTCGGCGGGGACCACGCCCCAGCGGTGGAAGTAGGCCCGCTGGGCGGCCAGGGCCGCGTCCCCGGAGCCGTAGGCCGGATCGAGGCCCGAGGCGGGGCCGATCACGAAGACCAGACAGCACAGGGCGATCAGGCCGTAGGTGACCGGAGCCGGCCCCCACAGCGGCCCGTTCGCTGCACCGACCGTCACCCTCCAGTTGCGGATCATGAACACAGAGCATGGCGTAACGGGACGCAACCGCACAGAGCGCCTCGCCGCCGGACAGGTCCTGTGGACGCCCGAGCGGCGAGTACCCGCCAGGCCTTAGGGTTACGAGCCACACGCACCGGGCCGCCGGTGTGTCACGGACAATGGCTAGTAGGAAAGAGCACAGCCACGATGACGGTTCCCCTCCCGACCGCCTCGACGCGGTGGCGCTGCACCCTCTGTGGCAACCTCACGCGCTTCGACGTGACCCGCTCGTCGAAGGTCGTCGAGTACGTCCACCTCGACCTGGCGGGAGAGCCGAAGGTCGAGGAGCGCGAGGTGGTCAGTGAGACCATCGAGTCGGTGCGGTGCCGCTGGTGCAACGCCGTGGACCAGGTGGAACTCGTGGACAGGCCGGGCGCCGGCTCCTGACAGGGCCGGCCCCGCACAGTGATGGGGTGTGACGGATGGTGGAGACACAAGGCGGGGAGCCGGGCGACGGCGCCGCCGCCGAGGTCCTCGACCGTCCGCTGCCCGACGGTGTGCGGCGCCGGGTCGTGCACATCGTCTCGGAGGGGTTCGGCGGGCTGACCGTCGGTGAACTGCCCGCCCAGCTCAGGCAGTACGCGCGCTTCGCACCGAACCGGCGGGCCAAGTTCGCGGGCAACGCGATGGCGGCCGCGCTGGAGACCGATCCGCTGTTCCGCCAGCGCATCGGGGAGAAGTTCAGAGAGGTCCAGCCGGAGCTGGCCGGCGCCCTCGACTCCGGTTCCCCGCCCCCGGCCGCGGACCCGCTCGATGTGGCGGCCGCGGCCTATGTGCTGCGTCCCACCGGCTGGGTCAAGCTGGTCACCGCGGCCGGCGAGGAGGCCCAGCGGGCGGACGCCGAGCGGGCCGACGAGGAGAGCCGCGCCGAGCTGGAGCGGCTGCGCGAGCAGCTCGCGGCCGCCCGCGACCAGACGCGCGCCGACACCGAGCGGCTGCGCACCGAGCTGGAGTCCGCCAAGAAGGAAGCCGAATCGCTTCACCGCAAGCTGCGCGCGGCACTCAGTGACGTCAAGCGCGGTGAGGCGGCCCTGCGCAAGCTGCAGGCCGAGATGGACGCCGTACGCGCCGAGAGCCAGGCCCAGGTGTCCGTCGCCGAGAGCGAGTCGCGGCGCCTGAAGGCACGCCTGGGGGAGGCGGAGGCCGCTCTGGAGGCCACGCGCAGAGCGGCACGGGAGGGGCGCAGTGTCGAGGACATGCGCGTGCGTCTGCTTCTGGACACCGTTCTGGACGCGGCCCAGGGACTTCGCCGGGAACTGGCCCTGCCGCCGGTCTCCGTCCGGCCCGCCGAGACGGTCGACGCGGTCGAACCGGGCCGCATGACCCCGAAGGACATCGCCGCGCGGGCGCTGTCCGAGAACGACCCCGCGATCCTGGACCAGCTTCTCGCCCTGCCCCAGGCGCACTTGGTGGTCGACGGCTACAACGTCACCAAGACCGGCTATCCCCAGATGCCGCTGGAGAAGCAGCGCCTGAGGCTCCTCGGACAGCTCTCGCAGCTCGCCGCGCAGACCGGGGCGGAGGTGACCTGTGTCTTCGACGGGGCCGAGCTCGCCGCGCCGGTGCTGCTCGCGCCGCCGCGCGGGGTGCGGGTGCTGTTCTCCAAGGCGGGCGTCACCGCCGACGAGTTGATCCGCCAGCTGGTGCGCGCCGAGCCCCCCGGACGGCCGGTGATCGTCGCCTCCACCGACCGCGAGGTCGCCGACGGCATCGCCAAGGCGGGGGCCCGGCCGGTCGCTTCCGCGGTGCTCCTGAAGCGCCTGTCCTAAACATCAAGTTCCAGGCTGAATGACCGAATTGGCCGTATCGTCACGCAACGTAGTGTCAAGGCCGCCTCACTGCATGTGAGTTATGTGCAAAGAATGCATGGCGTGACGAGATTTTGCTCCTGAGGATTTGAACTGATCACAGTAAGGTCACTAGGGTCTGCTCTCGAACCTCCGAGCGGGTGATCACTCAAAAGAAGGAGTTCACCTCCGTGGCGTCCCACCGTCGACCCAAGCAGCCGAGCCGTACGCGCGTGACCGTGCTCACGACCGCAGCCGCTGCCGCCGTGGCCCTCAGTGCCAATGCCGCCAACGCCGCGCCGAGCGAGAAGCCGAGCAAGGACGAGGTCAAGGCGAAGGTCGACGCCCTGTACGAGCAGGCCGAGCAGGCCACGGAGAAGCTCAACGGCGCCAAGGAGAAGCAGGAGAAGCTCCAGAAGGAGATCTCCACCATCCAGGACAACGTGGCCCGCGGCCAGGGCGACCTGAACGAACTGCGGGACTCCATAGGCCTCGCGGCCGCCGCGCAGTACCGCACCGGCACCATCGACTCCTCGCTCCAGCTCTTCCTGTCGTCGAACCCGGACGACTACCTGGACAAGGCGTCCACCGCGGACCAGCTCAGCTCCCAGCAGGTCGAGGCGCTGAAGAAGATCCAGGAGAAGCAGCGCGAGCTGGCCCAGGACCGCGCCGAGGCCTCCGAGAAGCTCAAGGACCTCGCGAGCACCCGCACCGAACTGGCCAAGCAGAAGAAGTCCGTTCAGGGCAAGCTCGCCGAGGCGCAGAAGCTCCTCAACTCGCTGACGGCCGCCGAGAAGGCCGCCCTCGCCGCCGCCGACGCCCGCGCCAGCCGCTCCGCGAGCGAGCGCGTGGACCTCGGTGACGCCCCCGCCTCCTCCGCCCGCGCCCAGGCGGCCTTCAACGCCGCCCAGACCCAGCTCGGCAAGCCGTACGTCTACGGCGCCACCGGCACCGCCTCCTACGACTGCTCGGGCCTGACCTCCTGGGCCTACGCGCAGGCCGGCATCACCATCCCGCGCACCTCGCAGGCCCAGGCCAACGCCGGTACGCGCATCTACAGCATGAGCGACCTCAAGGTCGGCGACCTGGTGATCTTCTACGGCGACCTGCACCACGTCGCCCTGTACGCGGGCAACGGCCAGGTCATCCACGCACCGCGCACCGGCACGGTCGTGCGTTACGAGTCGATCAACAACATGCCGTTCCAGTTCGGCGTGCGGATCTGAGCCCCGTACCTGCCCAAGATCACGACGACTCGCCGCCCGTTCGGGCGAATCACGATCACCACAACTGACTCCGCGCCCCGCCCATGACCTGCGTCTTGGGCGGGGCGTCACGTTGTGTGCCCGCGGAGGTCGTTGGATACGCCCCTGCCGCGGGGCTACTGTCGGCCGCGCTTCCCCTCACCGGGGAACGTCCGTGTCCGCCAGTGGAAGGAGCGCGGCTTCCCGTGGGGTTCCATCGCCGCCTTGTCCAGACGTCCGGGTTCAACCGGGGCGCCGGTGCCGCTCTGTGTGTGCTGTCCGCGGCGGCCGCCGCGCTCGGCGCCGTACCGGCCGCCGCCGCTCCCTCCGAAGGCACCCGGGCCGAGGTGGACCGCCTCTACGAGCAGGCCGAGCAGGCCACCGAGGCCTACAACAAGGCCGACGAGCGTGCCGACTCGCTGCGCGAGGAGGTCAGCACCGCACAGGACGGGATCGCCCGCCAGCAGGAGCGCATCAACTCCATGCGGGAGGCGCTCGGTTCGCTGGCCGGCGCCCAGTACCGCTCCGGCGGCCTCGACCCCTCCCTCGCGCTGCTGTTCTCCGACGACCCGGACGACTACCTCGACAAGGCGGCCGTCCTCGACCGGATCAACACACGCCAGGCGGGCGAGCTCGAGGACCTCCAGGACGCCATGCGCGAACTCGCCCAGGAGCGCGGCGAGGCGGCCCGCAAACTCGGCGAACTGGAGAAGAGCCGCAAGGCCGTCGCCTCCCACAAGCGGACCGTCGAGAGGAAGCTCGCCAGGGCGCGCGCCCTGCTCAACTCCCTGCCGTCCGACGAGCGCGCCGCCTACGACCGGGCCTCCCGCTCCGGTCGCTCCGACATGCCCGACCTCTCGGGTGCCGCCGCGCCCTCGGGCCGGGCGGCCGCCGCCGTGGCCGCCGCGCAGTCCGCGATCGGCAAGCCGTACGTGTGGGGCGCCAACGGGCCTGGCGCCTTCGACTGTTCGGGCCTGATGCAGTGGTCGTACGCCCAGGCCGGTGTCTCCCTCCCGCGCACCTCGCAGGCCCAGCGCTACTCCGGCCGCCAGGTGCCGCTCTCCCAGGCGCGGCCCGGCGATCTGGTCACCTACCGGGGCGATGCCAGTCATGTCGGCATGTACGTCGGCAACGGCCAGGTCGTCCATGCCCCGTACCCCGGCGCCCCGGTGCGCTACGACCCGGTGGGCATGATGCCGGGGGCGACGGTCACGCGCCCCTGACCGACGGCCGCCCTGCCCGTACGATCGGGAAACATGGCTGGCCGAAGGCGGGTGCCGAAACACGGTGTGGTGGTGCTGTGCCTGCTGCTCACCTCGCTGGTGGCCTGCGGCGGGCGGCCGACGGCCACCGACACCGCCAGGGCCGATGTGCAGCGCGTCCTCGACCGGCGGGCGGCGGCCGTCCTGGACCGTGACGAGGCGGGCATCGCCGAGACGGGTACCGCGAGTTGGTTCGAGGACGTCAGCGCGGTGCCCCTCGCCTCCTGGGCCTACAAGGTCACCGGCGTCCACCGCACCGGCGCCACGGCCACCGCCGACGCCGAACTCCGCTACCAGGTGCAGGGTTACGACCAGGCCCCCGTCACCGTCGCCCGCACCGTGGACCTCTCCCTGGACGCGGCCGGCCAGTGGTACGTGAAGGACGAGAAGCCGGCGAGGAAGGCTCCGCAGCAGTTGTGGGACCAGGGCGAGGTGACCGTCGTCCGCGGACGGCACAGCATCGTCCTCGGCGTCGGCCAGTCCGGCGAGAGGCTGCACTCCTTCGCGGACCTGGCCGACCACGCCGTGCCCGCCGTGTCGGACGCCTGGGGCACCACGTGGTCCCGGCACGTCGTCGTGCTCGTACCGCGGTCCCTGCAGGCGATGGCGGGGCTGCTCGGCTCGCCGGCCTCCTCGTACCGCGGGATCGCGGCGGTCACCACCGGTGAGACGGGCGCCCCGGCGCAGGCGCCCGCGGACCGGATCATCGTCAACCCCGACGCGTACGGCCTGCTGGGCACCCTGGGCCGGCAGGTCGTGCTCACCCACGAGACCACCCATGTCGCCACTCGTGCCGACACCACCGCCGCGACACCGCTGTGGCTGTCGGAGGGGTATGCCGACTGGGTCGGCTACCGGGGCACCGGGCGCACCCCGGCCGAGGCCGCGCCGGAGCTGGCGGAGGCCGTGTCCGCGGGCCGGGTGCCCACGGCCCTGCCCTCCGACGCGGACTTCGGCTTCGACGGCAGCGCGTCCGGGCTCGCGATGTCCTACGAGGGCGGCTGGATGGCCTGCCGGATGATCGCGGACCGGTGGGGCGAGGCGAAGCTGGGCGAGTTCTACCGGGCCGTGGGCACGCACGAGAAGCGGCCGGGGGCGGTGGAGCAGGCCATGGACAAGGTGCTCGACACCGACCTGAAGACCTTCACCGCGGCGTGGCGGGAGTACCTGCGGGATCAGCTCGACTGACCCAACAACTCGATCCGCCGGCCTTCAGGACGAGGTCGAGGTCTCGCGGGCCGGAGTGGTGGGCTGATCCGGTACCGGGGGCGGCGGGGTCTGTTTCGGGACCGTGGACCGCCACAGCTCGCGCATTCCGATGACCGTGGCGAGGACCAGCAGGCCGTTGCGCACGAGCAGGAGGATGATGCCGCGCGGGGTGCTTCCCACGACGTCCGCGAACCAGATCGGGAACTCCAGGACCGTCACGAAGCACGCCGCCAGCACCAGGACGGCCGGCAGGCCCATCCGGCTCGCCCGGAAGCACAGACAGGCCGCCGCGAGGCCGACCAGCCACACCATGTACTGCGGGCTGATCACCCGGCTCGTGGTGGTGAACATCAGCACCGCCACCAGGGCCGCGTCGGCCGCCGTGTGCGCCTCGAACCGGGTGGCCGTCAGCCGCCACAGCAACAGCAGTCCGAAGGCCATGCCGGTCAGTGCGAGCGCGGCCGTGCTGACGGCGGTCACCCAGGGGCCGAGGAACTCGACCGAGCCGTAGTTGAGCAGGACCGAGCCGTCCCAGCCGTGCCGGCGGGCGATGTGGAAGACCAGGGAGCCCAGCGACTCCACCTCGGTGCCGCGCTCCCGCTGGAAGGTCAGGAAGGCGAAGGCCCCGGGCATCGCCACGGCGAACAACCCGGCCACCACGACCACCGTCACCACCGCCGAGGCCCAGACGCTGCGCCTGCGGATCCCGACGAGGATCAGCGCCGGCCACACCTTCAGCAGCGCCCCGAAGCCCACCAGGGCCCCCGCCACCTTCGGATGCCGGGCGGCCGCGAGGACCGCCGCGATGGCCACCGCGGTCACCATCACGTCGTAGCGGGAGTAGACGGTCGGGCCGAGCAGAGGTACGCCCGCCACCCACACCCAGGCTCCCCGCAGCCGCCGCCCGGGACGCCGGCCCGCGTACAGCAGCAGGAGGAGGGCGGCCAGGTCGGCGACGAAGGCGAGGACGAAGAAGGCCTGCGTGTACTCCAGGAAGGGCAGCAGCGCTGGGGAGAGGATCGCGAGGGCCGCGGCCGGCGGATACTGCCAGGTCACGTCGGACTGCGGGAACGTTCCGGTGCGCAGGACGTCGTACCAGCCCTGGTAGATGACCGACACGTCACTGGTGACGTCCGGGCCCGGGAAGACGTACACCTTGAAGACCCAGAGCAGGAGGAGCAGCCTGGTCACGCCCCAGGTCAGCAGCAGCCACGTCAGGGACCGCCGTCCGGCCTTCGTCTCCACGTGATCCCCTGCCGTTCGCTCGCGCTCTTGAGGGGAACATGATGTCCCGCTCCCCTGTGAGGGTGCCATAAACGTGGCCGCGCCCGGCTGTGAGCAGCCGGTTCGGTAGTCTCGGCCGCGATGCACAAGACCCTGATCGTGACGAACGACTTCCCGCCCCGCCCCGGTGGCATCCAGGCGTTCCTGCACAACATGGCGCTGCGCCTCGACCCCGAGCGGCTGGTCGTCTACGCCTCCACCTGGAAGCGGAGCCGGGAGGGCGTCGAGGCGACCGCCGCCTTCGACGCCGAGCAGCCCTTCACCGTCGTACGTGATGCCACGACCATGCTGCTGCCGACGCCCGGGGCGACCCGGAAGGCGGTCGGGCTGCTGCGTGAGCACGGCTGTACGTCGGTGTGGTTCGGGGCGGCCGCGCCGCTCGGGCTGATGGCGCCGGCGCTCAGGAGGGCGGGGGCCCGGCGACTGGTGGCCACGACCCACGGGCACGAGGCCGGGTGGGCCCAACTGCCCGCCGCGCGACAGCTGTTGGGCCGTATCGGGGAGTCGACCGACACGATCACCTACCTCGGCGAGTACACGCGGTCCAGGATCGCCGCCGCGCTGACCCCGGCGGCCGCCGCACGGATGGTGCAGCTGCCGCCGGGGGTCGACGAGAAGATCTTCCATCCCGGGTCGGGCGGCGACGCCGTGCGGGCGCGGCTGGGGCTGACGGACCGGCCGGTGGTGGTGTGCGTGTCCCGGCTCGTGCCGCGCAAGGGGCAGGACACGCTGATCCTCGCCATGCCGCGGATCCTCGCGAAGGAGCCCGACGCCGTGCTGCTGGTCGTCGGCGGCGGGCCGTACGAGAAGGACCTGCGCAGGCTCGCGCACGAGACGGGGGTCGCCGCCTCCGTCCGCTTCACCGGAGCCGTGCCCTGGGCCGAGCTGCCCGCGCACTACGGCGCCGGGGACGTCTTCGCGATGCCGTGTCGGACCCGCCGGGGCGGACTCGACGTCGAGGGGCTCGGGATCGTCTACCTGGAGGCCTCCGCGACCGGCCTGCCCGTCGTCGCCGGGGACTCGGGCGGCGCCCCGGACGCCGTGCTCGACGGCGAGACCGGGTGGGTCGTGCGGGGCGGGTCGGTCGAGGAGACCGCCGAGCGGATCGTCGTCCTCCTCGGCGACGCGGAACTGCGGAGCCGCATGGGGGAGCGGGGACGGGAGTGGGTCGAGGAGAAGTGGCGATGGGATTTGTTGGCGGAAAAGTTGAAGACGTTGGTATAGCCGGAGGCCGATAATCCGCCGATGCTGCGCGCATGACAGCAAAACTGATGCAGCGTCAGCTGACTAGACGTCAGATCCTTGGTATGGCCGCCCTCCAGACGGCGGCCACTCTCGGCTTCACCCGAGTCGGGCTCCAGTCGGCCCGCGCGGACGAGCCCGCCGCGGTCGAGTCCGCCCCCGCCATCGTCGTCGGCTCCGGCTACGGCGCCTCCGTCGCCGCCCTCCGCCTCGGCCAGGCCGGCATCCGCACCCTCGTCCTCGAGATGGGCCGGCTCTGGAACACCGCCGGCCCCGACGGCAACGTCTTCTGCAACACCGCCAACCCCGACCAGCGCTCCATGTGGTTCCGCACCCGCACCGAGGCGCCGCTGGCCACCTTCCTGTGGCTGGACGTCGTCAACAAGGACATCAACCCCTACCCCGGCGTCCTGGACCGCGTCCGCTTCTCCAACATGTCCGTCTTCGTGGGCCGCGGGGTCGGCGGCGGCTCCCTGGTCAACGGCTCGATGGCGGTCACCCCGCTCCAGTCCTACTTCGCCGAGCAGTTCCCGACCGTCGACACCGCCGAGATGTACGGCACGTACTTCCCGCGCGCCCGCGCCATGCTCGGCGTCAACACGATCGACCCGGCCTGGTTCGAGTCGACCGAGTGGTACCGGTTCAGCCGGGTCTCCCGCAAGCACGCCACCAACACCGGCCTGAAGACCACCTTCGTGCCCAGCGTCTACGACTTCGGCTACATGCAGCGCGAGGCCGCCGGCACCGTCACCAAGTCGGCCCTCGGCCAGGAGGTCATCTACGGCAACAACCACGGCAAGAAGAGCCTCGACAAGACGTATCTGGCGTCCGCGCTCGGCACCGGCAACGTCACCATCCACACCATGGAGAAGGTCACCGGCATCAGCCGGGCGGGCGACGGCAGTTGGGTGCTGACCGCCGACCGGATCGACTACACCGGCGCGGTCGTCGAGACCAAGCAGTACGGCTGCACCTATCTGTTCCTCGGCGGCGGCAGCCTCGGCACGAGCGAACTCCTGCTCAGGTCACGGCAGTCGGGGACCCTCCCGGCGCTGGACGCGAGTGTCGGGGACGGCTGGGGGCCCAACGGCAACACGATGCTCGGACGGGCCAACCACCTCTGGGACACCGTCGGCGCCAACCAGTCGACCATGCCGGTCATGGGCATCGACGACTGGGCCAACACCGACAACCCCGTCTTCGCCGAGATCGCGCCTTTACCCACGGGACTCGAGCACTGGGTCAGCCTCTATCTGGCGATCACCAAGAACCCGCAGCGCGCCAGGTTCTCGTACGGCAGCGGGGGGCTGGGCCTCGACTGGAGCAGCGCGCAGAGCTCGGTCTCCTCCAGCATGGCCAAGAAGCTCTTCGACCGGATCAACTCCGCCAACTCGACCATCTACCGGTACGACCTCTTCGGCTCCCCCAGCAGGGTCTTCGCCGACGACTTCACCTACCACCCGCTGGGCGGCTGCGTGCTGGGCAGAGCGACCGACAACTACGGCCGGGTGAAGGGCTATGCGAAGCTGTACGTCACCGACGGCTCGCTGATCCCCGGCAACATCGGGGTCAACCCGTTCGTCACCATCACCGCCCTCGCCGAACGCACGATGGCGCGGGTCCTCGTGGAGGACACCGCGCCATGACGCTTCGTCAGAAGGCGTACTACTTCGCGTAGATCGCCTCGATCTCGTCCGCGAAGTCCTTCGCCACCACGTTCCGCTTCAGCTTCAGCGAGGGCGTGAGGTGGCCCGTCTCCTCCGTGAACTGGGAGGACAGAATGCGGAACTTCCGCACCGATTCCGCCTTCGACACCGCGGCGTTGCCGTCGTCGATCGCGGCCTGGATCGCCGCGTTCAGGTCCGCGTCCCCGGCCAGCGACGCCGCGGTGGAACCCGCCGGCTTGCCGTGCTCCTCGGCCCAACGGCCCAGGAACTCCTCGTCGATGGTGACCAGCGCGCCCACGAACGGCCGCCCGTCGCCCACCACCATGCACTCCGCGACCAGCGCGTGCGCCCGGATACGGTCCTCGATCACGGCCGGGGCGACGTTCTTGCCGCCCGCGGTGACGATGATCTCCTTCTTGCGGCCGGTGATCCTGAGATAGCCGTCCTCGTCGAGGGTGCCGATGTCACCGGTGTGGAACCAGCCGTCGGTCAGCGCCTCGGCGGTCGCGGCCTCGTTGTTCCAGTAGCCCTTGAACAGGTGCTCGCCGTGCAGCAGCACCTCGCCGTCGTCCGCGATCCGGATCACCGAGCCCGGCAGCGGCTGCCCGACCGTGCCGATCTTCGTACGGTCCCAGGGGTTGAACGCGGTCGCGGCACAGGACTCGGTCAGGCCGTAGCCCTCCAGGACCGTGAAGCCGATACCGCGGAAGAAGTGCCCCAGGCGCTCGCCCAGCGGGGCACCGCCGGAGATCGCGTACTCACCGCGACCGCCCAGCACGGCCCGCAGCTTGCTGTAGACGAGTTTGTCGAACGTCTTGTACTTGATCTTCAGGCCGAGTGACGGGCCCGACGGGGTGTCCAGGGCCTTGCTGTAGGCGATCGCAGTGTCGGCGGCCTTGTCGAAGATCTTGCCCTTGCCGTCCGCCTGCGCCTTGGCGCGCGCCGAGTTGTAGACCTTCTCGAAGACGCGCGGGACGCCGAGGATCAGCGTCGGCCGGAAGGCCGCCAGTTCGTCGGTGAGCTGCTTGATGTCCGGGACCATGCCCAGCTTGATCGGCGCCATCATGGGCGCGATCTGCACCAGCCGGCCGAAGACGTGCGCGAGCGGCAGGAAGAGCAGGACCGAGCACTCGCCGGTGCGGAACAGCGGGCGCAGCCGCTCCACGATGTTGCCGCACTCCGCGAAGAAGCTGCGGTGGGTGAGCACACAGCCCTTGGGGCGCCCTGTGGTGCCGGAGGTGTAGACGATGGTCGCCGGGTCGTCGGCCTTCGCCAGCGAACTGCGCTCCTCGACGGCCGCGTCGCTGATGTCCTTGCCGGCGCGGGCCAGCTCCTCGATCCCGCCGCCCTCGATCTGCCAGACGTGCTTCAGGGCGGGCAGCGAGTCGCGCACCGACTCGACGGCCGTGCTGTGACCGTCCAGCTCCACGACACAGGCGGTCGCGCCCGAGTCGCCGAGGATCCACTGGATCTGCTCCGGCGAACTGGTCTCGTACACCGGCACGGTGATCGCGCCCGCGCTCCAGATCGCGAAGTCCAGCAGCGTCCACTCGTAGCGGGTGCGGGACATCAGGGCGACCCGGTCGCCCGGCTGGACGCCGGAGGCGATGAGCCCCTTGGCGGTGGCGTGCACCTCGGCCAGGAAGGCCGTGGCCGTCACGTCCTGCCACTGACCGCCCACCTTGCGGGCGATGACGGCTACGTCGGGATGCTGCGCGGCGTTTCTCCGGACGATGTCGGTGAGATTGCCGTCCGCAGGGACCTCGTACAAAGCCGGAAGGCTGAACTCGCGCAAGACTGCTGCTCCTCATAGGGCGCCGGCGCCACGACGTTGTGTGATGCGACGGTCGGTCCAAGGCTCGGGCAGGTGCTCAGGGATTCGGTAGTTGAATGCTGAGCACGACTGGACTGCCCGGACGTTACCCGCCGGTATGGCTTCTTCGACAGGGGGTCCCGGCGAGATGTTCGCTGCGTCACACGGATTGGGGGTTCTTTCGCGCACAGTAGTCCACCTACTTACCGACTGGCCAGTAACCGCAGGGCCGGACGCCACTGTTCACGTATGCCGCACAGGCTTACCCTTGATCGTCATGGCACCCACACCGGCCGGAAACCGGAAGACACGCGTCCATGTGGTCAGCGATGTGCACGGCAATGCCCGTGACCTGGCCAGAGCCGGCGAGGGCGCCGACGCCCTGATCTGTCTCGGTGACCTGGTGCTGTTCCTGGACTACGCCGACCACTCGCGCGGCATCTTCCCCGACCTGTTCGGCGTGGAGAACGCGGACCGCATCGTGGAACTGCGCACCGCCCGCCGTTTCGAGGAGGCGCGCGAACTCGGGGCCCGGCTGTGGAGCGGGGTCGGTGCCGACCGGGGCACGGTGATCGAGAAGGCGGTGCGCAAGCAGTACGCCGAGATGTTCGCCGCGTTCCCGACGCCGACGTACGCGACCTACGGCAATGTCGACATGCCGCCTTTGTGGCGGGAGTTCGCCGGGCCCGGTACGACCGTGCTCGACGGCGAGCGGGTGGAGATCGGCGGCTGGACGTTCGGCTTCGTGGGCGGCGGCCTCAGGACCCCGATGCGGACGCCGTACGAGATCAGCGACGAGGAGTACGCGGCGAAGATCGAGGCGGTCGGCGAGGTGGACGTGCTGTGCACGCACATCCCGCCGGAGGTGCCGGAGCTGGTCTACGACACCGTCGCGCGGCGGTTCGAGCGGGGCAGCCGGGCACTGCTCGCCGCGATCCGCCGCACCCGCCCCCGGTACTCGCTGTTCGGTCATGTCCACCAGCCCCTGGTCCGGCGGATGCGGATCGGGGCGACCGAGTGTGTGAACGTGGGGCACTTCGCGGGGAGCGGGAAGCCGTGGGCGCTGGAATGGTGAGCCCGTCCGCGCGGTAGCCTTCACGCTGCACAGACGTGCGTACCACCCTTCCTCACCGGACCTTATCTGGAGGAGCCACGGCGATGGCGGAACACACCAGTTCGAGCATCACGATCGAAGCTGCGCCTGCCGACGTCATGGCGGTGATCGCGGACTTCGCCCGCTACCCGGACTGGACGGGTGAGGTGAAGCAGGCGGAGGTCCTGTCGACGGACGCGTCCGGCCGCGCCGAGCAGGTCCGGCTGGTCATGGACGCGGGCGCCATCAAGGACGACCAGGTCCTCGGCTACACGTGGACCGGCGAGAACGAGGTCTCCTGGACGCTGGTCAAGTCCCAGATGCTGCGGCAGCTGGACGGTTCGTACGTGCTGAAGCCGGCGGGCGCGGGTTCGACAGAGGTCACCTACCTGCTGACGGTCGACGTCAAGATCCCGATGCTCGGCATGATCAAGCGCAAGGCGGAGAAGGTCATCATCGACCGGGCGCTGGCGGGGCTGAAGAAGCGGGTGGAGTCCGAGCGGTAGGGGGTTCGCCGGTTCGCGGTCGGCTGCGGGCCGGTGGGAGTTGGTCGCGCAGTTCCCTGCGCCCCTGGGTGGGTGCAGGCGCGGCTTACCCAGCTGCACCCACCTATTTGGGGGCGCGGGGAACTGCGCGACCAGCCACGGCGTTCCCGCAGCCGTAAGTCGGCACAGCGAGGCACGTCCTTGCGTCCGTTACGGTTCACCCCTATGCGCACCATCCTGATCACCGGCCCGGGCGGCAGCGGTCGTACGACGGTCGCCGCCGCCACCGCCCTGCGCGCCGCAGGCGACGGAACCCGCACCCTGGTGCTGAGTGCCGACCGCACCGACACCCTCGGCGCGATCCTCGGCGTGCCCACCGGCCCGACCCCGGCCCAGGTCACCCCCACCCTCACCGTGTGGCGCCCCGACGCCACCGCCGGGTTCCGGGACGATCTGGCCGCCTTCCAGGACCGTGCCTCCCACGTGCTCGACCTGCTCGGCGCCTCCCGCCTTGACCCCGAGGAGGTCACCCCGCTGCCCGGCGCCGAGGAGCTCACCCTCCTGCGCGCCCTGCGCGACGCGGCCCTGTCCGAGCGGCACGACCTGCTCGTCGTGGACCTGCCGCCCACCCCGCAGACCCTCGCCCTCCTCTCCCTCCCCGAGGAACTGCGCCGTTACCTGCGCCGGCTCCTCCCCGCCGAGCGCCAGGCGGCCGCCGGCCTGCGGCCCGTCCTCGGACGGCTCGCCGGAGTCCCCATGCCCTCGCAGTGGCTGTACGAGACCGCCGCCCGCTGGGACACCGAACTCGGCGCGGTCGAGGCCGTCCTCGCCGACCGGCGGGCCGTGGTGCGGCTCGTCGCCGAACCCGGCCCCGCAGGCACCGACGCGGTACGCGCCGCGAGCCTCGCCCTCGCCCTGCGCGGCCTGCGCCCCGACACCCTGGTCGCCAACCGCGTCGTACCGGAGGACTGGTCCCCGGGACTCGTCGCCCAGCAGCGCAAGGCCCTGGAGGAGTGGCAGGAGTCGTACGACGTCCGGGTCGTCCCGCATCTGGGCCACGACCCCCGCGGCGACGACGACCTCACCGCCCTCGACGTCCCCGTGGTCAACGACACGACCTCCACGGTCGAGTGGCCCGTCGCCGATCACCTCGCCGAGGACGGTGTGCTGGTGTGGCACCTCCCGCTGCCCGGCGCCCTGCGCGACGAGCTGGACCTGATCCGGCGCGGCGACGAACTCCTCATCAGCGCGGGGCAGTTCCGCCGGATCGTCCCGCTGCCCTCGGCCCTGCGCCGCTGCACCGTCGCCGGCGCCGCCCTGCGCGAGGGCGAGCTGCGGATCCGGTTCGCCCCGGACCCGGATCTGTGGCCCCGCACCCCGTGAACCACGTACGCCCATTCGGGTAACGTCGTAGGGACGAACCGTAGTCAGGAGTCCGTCATGAGCGAAGAGCTCCCCCCGTCCGGTGCCGACGAGAACGAGGCCGTGGACGAGGTACGGGCGGCCGACGCCGACGCATGGGCGACGGCGGTCGCGGAGGACCTCGCGGCGGAGAAGGCCCGCCGCCGCACCCAGTACGGCCCGCCCCCGGGCTCGGCCGCCGAAGAGCTGCGCAAACTCGTCGACAACGTCGCCGAGAAGCTGTCCGGCCTCCAGTCCCCCCTCCTCGGGGGCATCGCCGGGCCGGCCGCCCAGCAGGTGGTCAAGCAGGTCGTCCAGCAGGCCAAGGCCGCGGTCGAGCCGGTCATCGAGCGCAACCCGGACGTCTTCGACCACCTCGCGGCCGCCGGTGGCGAACTCCTCGCCGCCTACCGCTCCGCGGTCCAGGCCCAGGAGCAGCGCTGGAGCCGCCGCGACGAGACCCTGCGCGACCGGGGCGAGGAACCGGGACCCGGCGAGCGCATCGATTTGGACTGAAACCCCCTGACGGCAGGGCCTCGGGTACGGTTGGCCGTAGCGGGGCTCGACCGAAACTGAGGGATTCATGGGACTCACCATCGGCGTCGATATCGGCGGCACGAAGATCGCGGCCGGTGTGGTCGACGAGGAAGGCAACATCCTCTCGACGCACACGGTGCCGACCCCGGGCACGCCGGAGGGCATCGTGGACGCCATCGCCTCGGCGGTGGAGGGCGCGCACGCCGGTCACGAGATCGTCGGCGTGGGCATCGGGGCCGCCGGATACGTCAACCGGCAGCGCTCCACGGTCTACTTCGCACCGAACATCGACTGGCGCCAGGAACCGCTGAAGGAGAAGGTCGAGACCCGCGTGGGCCTCCCGGTGGTCGTGGAGAACGACGCCAACGCGGCCGCCTGGGGCGAGTACAAGTTCGGTGCCGGCAAGGGCCACCGCAACGTCATCTGCATCACGCTCGGCACCGGCCTCGGCGGCGGCATCATCATCGGCAACAAGCTGCGCCGCGGCCACTTCGGCGTGGCGGCCGAGTTCGGGCACATCCGCATGGTCCCGGACGGTCTGCTGTGCGGCTGCGGCTCGCAGGGCTGCTGGGAGCAGTACGCGTCGGGGCGGGCACTGGTGAGGTACGCCAAGCAGCGCGCCAACGCCACCCCGGAGAACGCCGAGATCCTCCTGGGCCTCGGCGACGGCAGCCCCGACGGCATCGAGGGCAAGCACATCTCCATGGCCGCCCGTCAGGGCGACCCGGTAGCCGTCGACTCCTACCGCGAGCTCGCCCGCTGGGCCGGCGCGGGCCTCGCGGACCTGGCCTCCCTCTTCGACCCGTCCGCCTTCATCGTCGGCGGCGGCCTCTCCGACGAGGGCGAACTGGTCCTGGACCCGATCCGCAAGTCCTACAAGCGCTGGCTGGTGGGCGGCAACTGGCGCCCGGTGGCGGACGTCATCGCCGCCCAACTGGGTAACAAGGCGGGCCTGGTGGGCGCGGCGGACCTGGCGAGAGAGCCCGACCCGGTCATGTAGGGGTGACTTCTCCTCTTCAGGGGCTCCTCTTCAGGGGCGTGGGGCGCTATCCCCACGCCCCTTCTCCTTGGGCGTAGATTGATCCACATGGTTCTGGTCAAGGTCCTGAGCTACAACATCCGCTCGATGCGAGACGACACAGACGCGTTGGCCCGGGTCATCCAGGCCTGCGAACCCGATCTCGTCCTGATCCAGGAAGCCCCCCGCTTCTTCCGCTGGCGCAAGAAGCTGGCAAGGCTGGCGTCAGCCACAGGCCTGGTCGTCCTCACCGGCGGTGGCACGGCGGCGGGCCCCGCGATCCTCTGCAACCTGCGGGCGACGGTCGAACGGACGGAAGACGTCCTCCTCCCGCTCACCCCCGGTGAGCACCGACGGGGCTTCGCCACCGCCGTCGTGCGAATCGGCGGCGCCCGGCTCGGCGTGCTCAGCTGTCACCTGTCGCTGCGGAAGGACGAGCGCTACGACCAGGCGGGCATGCTCCTCGACCGCCTCGCCGGCATGGGCGTGGAGCACGCCGTGGCCGGCGGCGACCTCAACGAACGCCCCACCGGCCCCGCCTTCACCCGCATCGCGGACAGCCTTCAGGACTGCTGGGCGATCAGTCCCACCGGTGCCGAACACACCTGGACCCGCACCGAACCCCAGCGGCGCATCGACGCGATCTTCGCCACCAAGGGCATCGAGGTGGTCGGCTGCGGAGTCCCCGTGGACCTGCCCGGCATCACGGAGACAAACCTTTGGGCGGCCACCGACCATCTTCCGGTCCTGGCCACCCTCAACATCCCCGTGAGCTGAAGCTGAGCTGAGCCGACCTAGACGACGGCACCCCGGCCGGGATTCTCGTCGTCCTCGTCGTCCACCCGCATCCGCGTCACCAGCGTGACGAAGCCGCCCAGGAAGCCGCCGATCCCCACGGTGGCCAGCCACCACGTCATCTCCCAGCCGAGCAGCACCGCGACCAGCAGCAGAAGCGGGCCGCCGAGCACTCCGAGCCAGGCGAACTTCGCGGTGGTGTCGGCGGCGGGCAGCGGCGGCGGCTCCGGCGGCACGAAGTGCCCCTCGTCGTCGTCCTCGAAGTCGTCCTCGGACGGCTCCGGCGCGCTGTAGTCACGCGGCCCGACGCCGGGCGCGAAGGAGACGGAACCGCCCAGCGGCTTCGCCGGCTTCTCGTCCTGCTTCGGTGAGTCCTGCTTCGGTGAGTCCTTCTTGGGTGAGTCCGCCTTCGGCGCGTCCTTCTCCGGCTCGGTCCGCGTGGCCGTCGGCTCGTCGTTCGTCTCGGTCTCGAGCAGCGCGAGATCCTCGACCGACTTGAACGGCTTCGTGCCCGGCGGGTCCTTGGGCTCTTCGCCGTACCCGGCGACGATCGCCGCCCACGCGGCGTCCTCGTCGAACGGGACGCCCTGCTCCTCGGGCTCTGGGCCCTCGCGGTCCTCGCGGTCGGAGTCGTGCTCAGCCACGGGCGGCCGTCCCTTCACTGCCGATGCCGGTGGTGTGCCGGCCGATGAACGCGAGGCTCTCGTCGAAAATTCGCTCCGCGTCATGGTCCAACGTCGCCACGTGGTAGCTCTGTTCCAGCACGATCTCCGTTACGTCCGTCGACGACACCCGGCTCAGCACCCGCGCCGAGTCGGCCGCCGGCACCACATGGTCCTGGGCGCTGCGCAGCACCAGCAGCGGCTGGGTGACCTGCGGCAGCTCCCCGTCGACCTGGCGGAAGAAGGCCCGCAGGGAGTGGGCCGCGTGCAGCGGCACCTTGTCGTACCCCAGCTCGACGCTGCCCTCCTTCTTGATGTCGCTGGCGATCCCGGGCGCCGTGCGCACGAAATGCCGGGCCACCGGAAGGGCGTAGGGCGCGAGGCCGTGCATGCGGTTCGCCGGGTTGACGACGATGACGCCGCTCACCGCCTCCCCGTGCTTGGCGGCCAGCCTGAGGGCCAGGGTGCCGCCCATGGACAGACCGGCCACGAACACGGAGGTGCAGCGCTCGGTCAGGGCACGCAGCTCGCGGTCCACCTCGGCGTACCAGTCCTGCCAGCCGGTGAGCGCCATGTCCTGCCAGCGGGTGCCGTGACCGGGCAGCAGCGGCAGGGAGACCGTCAGACCGCGGTCGGCGAGGTGCTGGGCCCAGGGCCGCAGCGACTGGGGGGAACCGGTGAAGCCGTGGCAGAGAAGGACACCGGCCTCCCCGCCCTCATGGCGGAACGGCTCGGCTCCGGGGAGGACCGGCACCTAGGTCTCCTGTTCATGAAAGAAGCGTGAGCAAGTCCAGGTGAGGTTCACCGTACGCGACCGCACTGACACCGACCAGGGCCGTCGGTCTGTTTGACAGGCCTCCGGGTTAAGGTCTGAACGACGAACACAGGAGGCACTCGGTTGTTGTACGGCACGATGAAGGTCGCCATCGGTGGGCCCCTGAAGGTTGCCTTCAGGCCCTGGGTGGAGGGCCTGGAGAACATTCCCGCCGAGGGCCCGGCCATCCTGGCGAGCAACCACCTGTCGTTCTCCGACTCGTTCTTCCTGCCCGCGGTCCTCGACCGCAAGGTCACCTTCATCGCGAAGGCCGAGTACTTCACCACGCCCGGAGTGAAGGGACGCCTCACGGCCGCCTTCTTCAAGGGCGTCGGACAGCTGCCGGTGGACCGCTCCGGCGCGCGTGGCGCGGGCGAGGCGGCCATCAAGAGCGGCCTCGACGTGCTGGAGCGCGGTGAGCTGTTCGGCATCTATCCCGAGGGCACCCGCTCGCCCGACGGGCGCCTGTACCGGGGCAAGCCCGGCGGCCTCGCGCGCGTGGCGCTCGCCTCCGGCGCCCCGGTCATCCCGGTCGCCATGATCGACACCGAGAAGATCCAGCCGCCCGGCAAGGTCATGCCCAAGCTGATGCGGCCGGGCATCCGCATCGGCGAGCCGCTGGACTTCAGCCGCTACCAGGGCATGGAGCACGACCGTTTCGTGCTCCGCGCGGTGACCGACGAGGTCATGTACGAGATCATGAAGCTCTCCGGCCAGGAGTACGTCGACATCTACGCGACCGCCGCCAAGCGGCGGATCTCGGATGCGGCGAAGGCCGCGAAGGCCGCTGTCGCGAAGGCCGACAAGGACAAGCCCTAGGATCCTGGGACACGCAGTCCGGGCCGGGGGTGGGGGAGATGGCCAAACAAGTACGCGTCATGCGCATGTCGGTCGAGCAGCCGCTGTGGCGTGCGCTGACCGGGTACCGGGTGCTCACCATGCTGTACGCGGTCGGCCTCTTCGCCACGCAGTACGACGAGTACGACCGGCCCGGTATCGCCATCACCTACTTCGTCGTCCTGTGCGTCTGGACGCTCGCCACGCTGCCCCGCGTCCAGAACGCGGCCGCCTGCACCAAGCGTTTCCTCGCCGTCGACCTCGCGATCGCGCTCACCGGGATCGTGCTGACCCCGCTGGTCGTCAACGACCACCACATCGACAGCGGCGGGCCCACCCTGCCGTCGATATGGACCGCCGGTTCCGTCCTCGCCTTCGCCATCAAGGGCGGCTGGCGCTGGGCCGCGCTCGCCTCCACGCCGGTCGCCGCAGCCAACCTCATCGAGCGCGGCCAGCCGGCCCGCGACACCGTCCACAACGTGATCCTCGTCTGGGTCGCCTCCATCGCCATCGGCTACGTCGTCGAGGTCGCCCGCGCCTCCGAGCGCACCCTCGCCCGCGCCCTGGAGATCGAGGCGGCGACCCGGGAGCGCGAGCGCCTGGCCCGGGACATCCACGACAGCGTCCTGCAGGTGCTCGCCATGGTGCAGCGCCGG
This sequence comes from Streptomyces sp. NPDC102270, assembly GCF_044766405.1. Taxonomy (NCBI): domain Bacteria; kingdom Bacillati; phylum Actinomycetota; class Actinomycetes; order Kitasatosporales; family Streptomycetaceae; genus Streptomyces; species Streptomyces sp. NPDC102270. Next base: position 215,785 of record NZ_JBIWLX010000017.1, read on the forward strand.
GGCGCGGTCATGGGCGGCGAGGCGGCCGAGCTGGGCCGGATGGCCGGCGAGCAGGAGGTGGCGCTGCGCACCCTGGTCTCCGGCGGGCTGACGTCCGTCTCCCGGGTCTCCCGGGACGCGGCCCAGGGGGCGGTCGTCCATGTCGTCGACGACGAGGGGGCCGACGACGGACCGGACGACGGTCCGCTCGACCTGCGCGCGCTGCTCGCCCCGTACGCCTCGGCGAAGGTCTCCCTCGTCGAGCCCGGCGCCCCCGTCCCGCTGCCCCCGCCCGCCGCGCGCGAGCTGGCGGCGGCCGTGGGGGCCGCCCTGGACAACGTGCACCGGCACGCGGGTGAGCACGCGTGTGCGTGGATCCTCGTCGAGGACGAACCCGACGAGGTGATCGTGACCGTACGGGACGACGGACCCGGCATCCCCGAAGGACGGCTCGCGCAGGCCGAGGGGGAGGGGCGGCTCGGGGTGGCCCTGTCGATCCGGGGCCGGCTGCGTGACCTCGGCGGCAGCGCCGAGCTGATCTCGCCTCCGGGGCAGGGCACCGAGGTCGAGCTGAAGGTACCGAAGGTCTCACGGGGGAAGGCAGGACAGCGATGAGCGACAAGGGTCCGATCAGGGTCATGGTGGTCGACGACCACCCCATGTGGCGCGACGCGGTCGCCCGGGACCTGGCCGAGTCCGGCTTCGACGTGGTCGCCACGGCAGGCGACGGCGACCAGGCCGTACGCCGGGCCAAGGCCGCGGGGCCCGACGTGCTGGTGCTCGACCTGAACCTGCCGGTGAAGCCCGGCGTCCAGGTCTGCAAGGAGCTCGTCGGCCACAACCCGGCCCTGCGCGTCCTCGTGCTGTCGGCGAGCGGCGAGCACGCGGATGTCCTGGAAGCCGTGAAGTCGGGTGCGACCGGCTATCTGCTGAAGTCGGCGTCGACCGAGGAACTCCTGGACGCCGTCCGCCGCACGGCCGTCGGCGACCCCGTCTTCACGCCCGGCCTCGCAGGGCTGGTCCTCGGCGAGTACCGGCGCCTGGCCACCGACCCCGCGCCCACCACCGACCCCGACCAGCCCAGGGCCCCGCAACTCACCGAGCGGGAGACCGAGGTGCTCAGGCTGGTCGCCAAGGGCCTGAGCTACAAGCAGATCGCCGAACGTCTGGTCATCTCCCACCGCACGGTCCAGAACCACGTCCAGAACACCCTCGGCAAGCTGCAACTCCACAACCGGGTCGAGCTCGTCCGATACGCCATTGAACGAGGCCTCGACGACGAGTGAGACGGGCGTCACACTGACCCTTCGTCAGGCACCTGCGGCGAAGGGATCTGTCCATGCGCGTCGGAGTACTGACCGGAGGCGGCGACTGCCCCGGCCTCAACGCCGTCATCCGGGCCATAGTCCGCAAGGGCGTACAGGAGTACGGCTATGACTTCACCGGCTTCCGGGACGGCTGGCGCGGTCCACTGGAGGACGCCACCGTGCGTCTCGACATCCCGGCCGTGCGCGGCATCCTGCCCCGCGGCGGCACCATCCTCGGCTCCTCCCGCACCAACCCGCTGAAGCGGGAGGACGGCATCCGCCGGATCCAGGAGAACCTGGCCGCGCGGGAGATCGAGGCGCTCATCGCCATCGGCGGCGAGGACACCCTGGGCGTGGCCGCACAGCTCTCCGACCATCACGGCGTGCCCTGTGTCGGCGTACCGAAGACCATCGACAACGACCTCTCCGCCACCGACTACACCTTCGGCTTCGACACCGCGGTCGGCATCGCCACCGAGGCCATCGACCGGCTGCACACCACCGCCGAGTCCCATATGCGCGTCCTGGTCTGCGAGGTGATGGGCCGCCACGCCGGCTGGATCGCCCTGCACTCCGGCCTCGCGGGCGGCGCCAACGTCATCCTCATCCCCGAGCAGCGCTTCGACATCGACCAGGTGTGCGCCTGGATCACCTCCCGCTTCAAGGCGTCGTACGCCCCGATCGTGGTCGTCGCCGAGGGAGCCATGCCGAAGGACGGCGAGGCGGTCCTCAAGGACGAGTCGCTCGACTCCTTCGGACACGTGCGGCTGTCCGGGGTCGGCGAGTGGCTGGCCAAGCAGATAGAGAAGCGCACCGGCAAGGAGGCCCGCACGACCGTCCTCGGGCACATCCAGCGCGGCGGCACCCCCAGCGCCTTCGACCGCTGGCTCGCCACCCGCTTCGGCCTGCACGCCATCGACGCCGTCCGCGACGGCGACTTCGGCAAGATGGTCGCCCTGCGCGGGACGGACATCGTGCGGGTACCGATCGCGGAGGCGACGGCGAAGCTGAAGACGGTCGACCCGAAGCTGTACGAGGAGGTGGGGGTGTTCTTCGGCTGACGCCGGCCGGCTCACACCGTCGTGCGGCGCAGCTGCCTCACCAACTCCCGTACGACGACGGCGCCGTTCAGGGTCAGGACCGACTCCGGGTGGAACTGGACGCCCGCGAAGCCGGGGCCGCGCAGGGCGTGCACCTCTCCGTTGTCCGCCCGGCTGATCTCGACCTCGTGCGCGGCCAGTTCGGTCGCCGTCTCGTCGTCGCAGCGCGCCACGAAGCTGTTGTAGAAGCCCACGGTCTCGGGCCGCCCGAACAGATCGACCGTCGTCTGCGCGCCCTGGTACGGCACTTCCTTCCGTACGATCTCCAGGCCCAGCTCGGCCGCGATCAGCTCGTGTCCGAGGCAGACGCCGAGGACGCCGTGCCGGTGCTGCCTGATCACCTCGGTGGTCAGGCCCCGCAGGAACCGCATCTTCGGGTCGTCCAGGTCGCCGGGGTCACCGGGACCGGGGCCCAGCACGACCGGTCCCTCGTGCGCGAGCACCGCCTCCCGGAGCCCTTCCTCGTCGTACCGGCGGACGGTGACGTCCAGCCCGCTCGACCGCAGGACGTGCGCGAGCATCGCCGTGAAGGTGTCCTCACCGTCGACGACCAGGGCGTGTCCGGTGAGCTCGTCGAGCCGTTCCTGCATCCGCAGCCAGAACGGCGCCAGCGAGGTGCGCCGCCCGTCGAGCGCGGCACGCACGCGTGGGTCGTCGGCCAGACTCACGCGCGCGTGCTCCGCACGGGGCCGGGACGGCCGTACGCCGAGAGCCGCCAGCACCCCCGCCGCCTTCGCGTGGGTCTCCGCGACCTCGCTCGCCGGGTCCGAACCGCGCACGAGGGTCGCGCCGACGGGGACCCTGAGGCGGCCGTCGGCTGAGATGTCCGCGGTGCGGATGAGGATGGGGGAGTCCAGGCTCTGCGCCCCGGCAGATCCTTCCCGCCCGCCACCCGCGTACCGGCCGAGCAGAGCCAGCGCGCCGGCGTAGTAGCCGCGCCCGCCGACCTCGTGCCGCTCGATGACCCGGCAGGCGTTCTGCACCGGAGATCCGGTCACCGTGGCCGCGAACATCGTCTCCTTCAGGACCTCCCGCACGTCCAGCGAGGACTTCCCGCGCAGTTCGTACTCGGTGTGCGCGAGGTGGGCCATCTCCTTCAGCCGGGGCCCGATGACGACCCCGCCCATGTCACCGACCGTGCACATCATCTTGAGCTCCTCGTCGACGACCATCGACAGCTCCTCGATCTCCTTGCCGTCGGCGAGGAAGCCGAGCAGGTGCTCGGGGGTGGGGCCCTCGGCGGGATAGCGGTACGTCCCGCTGATCGGGTTCATGACGACGGTCCCGCCGCTCATCCGGACGTGCACCTCGGGGCTCGCGCCGACCAGGGTGCGCTCGCCGGTGTGGACGACGAAGGTCCAGTACGCTCCCCGCTCGCCCACCAGGAGCCGCCGGAACAGCGCGAGGGCGTCCGCGCGGGAGAATCCCGGGATCTCGCCCTCGTACGTCCGCCGGATCACGAAGTTGGCGCCCTCGCCGCGCCCGATCTCCTCGCGCAGGACCCGCCCGACGATCCCGGCGTACTCCTCGTCGGGAACGTCGAAGCCGCCGTTCTCGACCCGGACGTCGTGCGCGGGGAGCTGCTCGAGGGCCTCCCGCAGGGACAGCGAGTGCGTCTCCTCGGGCGTCAGCACCGCGAGCGGGGTCCCGTCGTCCCGTACGTCGAAGCCGCGCTCGCGGATCTGGCGGAAGGGGATGAGCGCGAGCCCCTCGTCGGGGAGGTCGGCCAGACGGTCGTAGGTGCTGACGGGGCCGAGGAGCAGTTCCACCGTGCTGTCGTCGTGGCCGGGGGTGCGGCGGCGGAGCAGGGCGAAGGGGCGGTCGTCGTCCAGGAGGTGTGTCAGGTCCATGGTTCCTCAACTCTCGATGACTCGATGACTCGATGTCGGTGAGGAACGACCCCGGAAAACACCGAAGGCCGCCCCTCGGGCGGCCTTCGCGAAGTCTTGCGTACGCGCAGTCAGTGGGCCGCCGGATGAGCGGTCCACCACCAGTTCTGGGTCGAGTGCGCGAACATGCGACGCACCCTATCCCATGTCCGACCCTCGTACCCCGTGTCTCATTTCCTGGGCATGGCTCGGGAGCCAGGACACGACCCCGTAATGTTGAGGTCGTGACCGTGAACGCTAAGACCAGCGCCAGCGCTGGCAACACCTGGCGAGACCTGCCCGCGGCGCAGCAGCCCGAGTACCCCGACACCGAGGCTCTGCGCGCAGTGATCGCGGACCTCGAGTCGTATCCGCCGCTCGTCTTCGCGGGCGAGTGCGACCAGCTGCGCGCCCGGTTGGCGGCCGTCGCCAAGGGAGAGGCGTTCCTCCTCCAGGGCGGCGACTGCGCCGAGGCCTTCGACGCCGTGTCCGCGGACCACATCCGCAACAAGCTCAAGACGCTGCTCCAGATGGGCGCCGTGCTGACGTACGCCGCCTCGGTGCCGGTCGTGAAGGTCGGCCGTATCGCCGGCCAGTACTCCAAGCCGCGCTCCAAGGGCACCGAGACCCGCGACGGCGTGACGCTGCCGACCTACCGGGGCGACTCCGTCAACGGCTTCGAGTTCAACGAGAAGGCCCGCATCCCGGACCCCGAGCGTCTGAAGCGGATGTACAACGCGTCCGCGTCCACGCTCAACCTGGTGCGCGCCTTCACCACCGGCGGCTACGCCGACCTGCGCCAGGTGCACGCCTGGAACCAGGACTTCGTGAAGTCGTCCCCCTCCGGCCAGCGCTACGAGCAGCTGGCCCGGGAGATCGACCAGGCGCTGAACTTCATGCGGGCCTGCGGGACGGACCCGGCCGAGTTCCAGACGGTCGAGTTCTACTCCTCGCACGAGGCGCTGCTGCTGGACTACGAGTCGGCGCTGACCCGCGTCGACTCGCGCACCGGGCGGCTGTACGACGTCTCGGCGCACATGGTGTGGATCGGTGAGCGCACTCGGCAGCTGGACGGCGCGCACATCGAGTTCGCCTCGCAGATCCGCAACCCGATCGGCATCAAGCTCGGCCCGACGACCACGGCCGAGGAGGCGCTGCAGTACATCGAGCGCCTGGATCCCGACCGCGAGCCCGGCCGGCTGACCTTCATCGTCCGCATGGGCGCCGACAAGGTCCGCGACAAGCTGCCCGAGCTGGTCGAGAAGGTCACCGCCTCCGGCGCGACCGTCGCCTGGATCACCGACCCGATGCACGGCAACACCTACGAGGCGGCCTCCGGTCACAAGACCCGCCGCTTCGACGACGTGCTCGACGAGGTCAAGGGCTTCTTCGAGGTCCACAAGGGCCTCGGCACCCACCCGGGCGGCATCCACGTCGAGCTCACCGGTGACGACGTCACCGAGTGCGTGGGCGGCGGCGACGAGATCTTCGTCGACGATCTGCACCAGCGCTACGAGACGGCCTGCGACCCGCGGCTCAACCGCAGCCAGTCGCTCGACCTGGCGTTCCTCGTCGCGGAGATGTACAGGGACCAGTGACGGGTTCGCCTGTTACCGGGACATGAAGTGGGGGGGGGGGGGGGGCCGCCGCCCCCCCCCCCCCCCCCAAAAGCAGAGGGGGTGCGCGGGGGCCCGTGAGGGTAGTTGAGTTATGATTCGCGGAGGGTGGTGCGCGCGCGGGT
>NZ_JBIWLX010000018.1:0-215513 GCF_044766405.1 Streptomyces sp. NPDC102270
GATGCCTGGGGAGTTGGCCAGGCGCAGCAGCAGTGATTCGAGCAGGCTGCGGCGCAGGGCGTGGTGGATGTCGAGGGGGCGGCGTCCCAGTGCGCGGTGTTCGTCCAGGAGTTGGAGTGCCGTCTGGTGGAGCCAGGCGGTGTCGTCGGGGTGCGGGCTGAGCACGGCAGGGGCCTCGTGCGCGGTGAGCGGGGCCAGAAGTCGGGCGAGGTCAGGTCGCAGCACGTCCGGTTCGAACAGGATGAACGGGCCGCGGGCCGCGCCGGGCGGATGCCAGCACTGCGCGTGCCCGGGACGCACCCACAGCCACTGGCCGGGGGTGACGGTCCGCGTGACGTGGTCGACGTCGTGCAGCAGCTCGCCCTCGGTGACGGCGATGAGGTAGTGGAAGGTGGCACGGCCCGGACGGGGTGGGTTCCACGGCCAGTCGTCGTGCTGGGCGAAGAAGTCCTCGACGGTGCTCACCTCAAGGCCGTACGGGGTACCGACCGGGGGCTGAAAACCGTAGAGCGGAACCGCAGCTGGTCCGGCCTGCCTGCTCGGCCCGGAGTGTCGCTATTCGACCATCACGCGTCCGCAGCCTACCGCCCCTCCCGTCGGCTTCGAAGAAGGGATGGGACTGCCACCACGCCCGCGTGGCGCGCGCCCTTCGCCTCCTTCGATGCCACAGTCCGTCACCACCCGAGAAGGCCGACCACCCATGAACGGATCGGCCCTGCCCAAGGCCACCACTGACTCCGCGGAGGAACTCCCAGGCCCACCCACGCGCCATCCAGCAGGCCCTCGCCGCCTGGGACGTGTACGAGCGACTCGGTTCTCCCGAGGGCGAGTTGGCGATCGCCCAGGCCGTCGTCCACCTCGCCACCGCCCCCAAGTCCATCGCCGTCCACCGCGGCTTCAACGCCGCACACCGACCAGCCCGGCATGAAAGACCTCGGCTACGGCAAGGAGCGGGCTGGGCGGTCGCCGACCACATGCGCGCCGATGGCCATCGCCTCGTCCGGCTGCGGATACTGCGCGGAGGGCGATGTCATTCAGGCCGTGGGGAGGACCTGTTCGGCCCAGATCGTCTTGCCGTCGTAGGTCTGGCGGGTGCCCCAGCCCTGGGTGAGCTGGGCCACGAGGAGCAGGCCGCGGCCGCCTTCGTCGAAGGTGCGGGCACGGCGCAGGTGGGGGGCGGTGTTGCTGGCGTCGGAGACTTCGCAGATGAGGTTGCGGTCCCGGATGAGCCGGAGCTGGATGGGGGCGCCGCCGTAGCGGATGGCGTTGGTGACGAGTTCGCTGACGACCAGTTCGGTGACGAAGGCGGCCTCGTCCAGGCCCCAGGTGGCCAGCTGCCGACGTGTGTTCTTACGGGTCTCGGCGACCGCTGCGGGATCCGCCGGCACGTCCCAGGTGGCGACATGTGCCGCGTCCAGGGCGCGGGTGCGGGCTATCAGCAGCGCCACATCGTCGGCGGGGCGGTCGGGGAGAAGCCTTTGGATCACGGTGTCGCAGGTGTCCTCCAAGGACGCGGCCGGCCGGGCCAGCACCTCGCGCAGCGCGTCGAGGCCTTCGTCGATGTCGCGGCCACGCTCCTCGACGAGACCGTCGGTGTACAGCGCGAGAAGGCTGCCTTCGGGCAGTTCGATCTCGGTGGCTTCGAAGGGCAGGCCGCCGAGCCCCAGCGGCGGACCCGCGGGGATGTCGGGAAACTCCACGGTGCCGTCCGGCGTCGCCACCGCGGGTGCGGGGTGGCCCGCGCGAGCCATGGTGCAGCGTCGGGAGACCGGGTCGTAGACGGCGTACAGACAGGTCGCGCCGATGTCGCCGACGGTGTCGGCTGTGGTTTCGGCCTCGGCGGACAGGCGGATCACCAGGTCGTCCAGGTGGGTCAGCAGCTCGTCGGGCGGGAGGTCGACATCGGCGAGGGTGCGTACGGCGGTGCGCAGCCGTCCCATGGTGGCCGAGGCATGAATGCCGTGGCCGACGACGTCGCCGACGACGAGTGCGACCCGGGCGCCGGACAACGGGATCACATCGAACCAGTCGCCGCCGACGCCGGCCTGCGTGCTGGTGGGCAGGTAACGGGAGGCGGCGTCGACGGCGGCCTGTGGAGGCAGCCGTTGCGGCAGGAGACTGCTCTGCAGGGTGAGGGAGGTGCGGCGCTCACGGTCGTAGCGGCGGGCGTTGTCGATGCAGACCGCGGCCCTGGCGGTGATCTCCTCGCCGAGGAGCAGGTCGTCCCGCTCGAAGGGTTCCGGGCGCCGGTGGCGGGAGTACGTCGCCACGCCGAGAGTGATGCCGCGGGCGCGCATCGGCACGGCCAGCACCGAGTGGAAGCCAAAGCGTCGCATCCGTTCGGCCCGGTCCGGGGTCTGGCTCGCCACCCGGTCCATCGCGGAAGCGGTCACGTTCTCGATCAGCGGTCGGCCGGTGCTCAGGCACCTGGCCGCGGTCGACTCGTCGGGGTAGGCGGCCACTGTTCCGCGCTCCACCACGACCTCGGGGCAGCCCTCCAGGACCGACTGGTAGGCGACACGGCGCAGCATGACCGGGCTGGGCGGCGAGCTGGCGCGTGGGTCGTCGCCGCCTTCGATGGCGGGAAGCAGGTCGACGGTGACGAAGTCCGCGAGGTGCGGAATGGAGACGTCGGCCAGTTCCTGCGCGGTCCGGGCCAGATCCAGGGTGCTGCCGATGCGGATACTGGCCTCGTTGAGCAGGGCCAGACGCCGTCGGGCCAGGTGCTCCTCGGTCACGTTGGAGGCGGAGAGAAGCACGCCCCGTACCGTCCCCCCGGCGTCCTTCACGGGGGTGAGCGACGTCGACCAGATGCTCTCGCTCCTGTGGCCCGCCAGGCGCAGGACCTGCTGCAGATGCTGCTGTTCTCCGGTCTCCAGCGCCCGCCGCATGCACTGTTCCGTCCGGTCGCCCTCCGAGTCGACCACGATCTCCGACACCCGAAGCCCCTGCATCGCCGCTTCGGGCAGGCCGATCACCCGCTCCATGTCCGCGTTCGCCCGCCGCAGCCGCAGACCGGTGTCGTAGAGCGCCGACGTGGCCGGGGACTGGGTGAACGCCCACCTCAGCAGCGCGTTGTCCTGGAGGGGCGACGGCGGCCGGGCCAGGGGGGAGACCAGGAGCCACTCGTCGCCCCCGTCGTCATCGGAGTGGGGTTCCCGGCGGTGGGCCAGCAGGTTCACTGTGAGGTGGTGGCCGTCCGAGTGCAGGAGAGTCGCCGCCCCGTTCCACCTCGGCAGCGTGTGCAGGGAGCGCAGCGCCTCCAAGGGCGGCTCCGCGGCGAGCAACGGCGCCGCGAGCCGGCCGATGACCTCCGCGGACCGGTATCCGAGCAGTCGCCGTGCGCCCTCGCTCCACCCGGTCACAATGCCGTGGGGATCCACGGTGGCTCTGGCCGTGGCCGACTCGTCGACGGGGTCCTCCGGCCGCAAGGCCGCCCGATCGTCGTCGGCGGCTTCAGAACCCGTCATCACGTTCATCCGCCCTCACCTCGGTCTTTCCACCGTGCGTCCCGGCCCGGCCGCGAGCAACCGACAGGGAAGTGGTTGAACATATAAGCTTAACAAGGTCATAAGTCTCAAAAGGCTACCAATGTATCGATGATGGGGGTCCTGCCATGACTGCCACCAGCGAGGGGACATGGCCGGACGCGGCCGATTGGACCGGGAAGATCTACAGCGGCGGCTGGCGGCAGTCCGGGGGCGGGACCCAGCCGGTGACCGAACCGGCGACGGGGGAGCGGCTGGCGGAGGTGGGTGTGGCGGCGCCCGCGGATGTCGCCCGGGCCGGCGCCCTGGCCGCCCGGGCTCAGCGGGCCTGGGCCGAGACGGCACCTCAGGAGCGCGCCGAGGTGCTGCTCCGTACCGCCCGGGCACTGCGCGACCACAGCGGGGACGTCCGCCAGTGGATCGTCAGGGAGTCCGGAGGCGTCCCGGCGAAGGGCGACTACGAGATCGCGGCCGGACTCAGTCAGCTGTCGCAGGCCGCCGGGCTCGCCTCGCTGCCTCGCGGCGAGATCCTGAGCCCCTCGACGCCGGGCCGGACCAGTTGTGCGTGGCGGGTACCGCTGGGTGTGGTCGGCGTCATCAACCCCTGGAACGCCCCCCTGCTGTTCGCCATGCGGGCCCTCGCGCCCGCCCTTGTGCTGGGCAACGCCGTCCTGCTCAAACCCGATCCCCACACGCCGGTGTCCGGCGGCGTCGTCGTGGCGCGGCTGTTCGAGGAGGCCGGACTGCCCGAGGGGCTGCTGCACGTCCTGCCGGGAGGCCCCGGCACCGGTGAGGCGGTCGTGGCCGATCCGCACGTCGCCATGGTCGTGTTCACCGGGTCCACCCGGGCGGGACGGGCGGTGGCCCGGGCCGCGGGCGACGGGCTCAAGCGGGTGGCCCTGGAACTGGGCGGCAAGAACTCGATCGTCGTGCTCGACGACGCGGACATCGACGCCGCCGCGGCGGCCGGGGCGATGAGTTCCTTCGGCTATCAGGGGCAGGCCTGCGTCGCCGCCGGACGTCATCTGGTGCACGCCGACATCATGGAGCCGTACACCGAGGCACTGATCGGACAGGCCGACGCGCTGCGGGTCGGCGACCCCCGCGAGGAGGGTGTGGCCCTCGGTCCCGTGATCAGCGAGCGCCAGGCGGCGAACATCGAACGCATCGTGGACGAGAGCGTGGCCGCCGGGGCACGGGTGCTGGCCGGCGGACGCCGCGACGGGCTGTTCTACCCGCCCACCGTCCTGGACCACGTCGCGCGGACCATGCCCGCCTTTACCGAGGAGATCTTCGGGCCGGTCGCCCCTGTCGTCGCCTTCCGTACCGACGCGGAGGCCATCGAGGTCGCCAACGACACCGTGTACGGCCTCACAGCGGCCGTGCACTCCCGTTCGGTGCCGCGGGCCGCGGCCATCGCCGACCAGTTGCGCACCGGCATGGTGCACCTCAACGACGTCTCTGCCAAGGACGCCGCGAACGCCCCCTTCGGCGGAATGGGAGCATCGGGCAACGGCTCCCGCATCGGCGGCACCGCCAATCTGGAGCAGTTCACCCAGTGGCGCTGGATGACGGTGGCCGAGGGGGTCTGACGGGCCGCTCGTTCGGTGGTCGGTGGCGGCAGGGCTTGTGCCTGTACGCCCATGAGGAGGCGGCCTCGTCGTCACGCGTCGGTATGACGACCCGTACAGGAACCCGAGGGGCTCGGAGCCGTCGACGTGGGGATCGGCGGACGAGAACCATGCCTCCCTGGGCAAGCCGACGGACTCGGTGACCGGCTTGGACCTGCCCCGGGGCGCACAACTACGACCCGTCCTGGGGCGCTTCCTCATGCCCGACCCGCTGTTCCAGGCGGCGACCAGAACCAGACGGGCGGGTACACGTACGCGGCGGACAACCCGGCGAGCGGCTCGGATCCGACCGAGTTCGACGGCTGGTGTCGCGTACCCGGGCCGAAAGACCCCGTCGTGCCGGTCATCGCGCCGGGAGAACCGAGACGCCGCCCCCTGGAGCAAGTACGACAGGGGTGTCCGAACGAGCCCTTCGCCGGCCCCCTCTCTCACTCCGCCGTATCCGACCGGGGCGTCCCGCTGCCACGACAACTGCCCGCCGGGGCCCAACGGCCCGCTCTGCGCCGGAAGATCACCGTGCAGGTCGAGTTCTGGAAGCCGGTGTACGGAGTCGCGAACGGCGCCGACGGCGAACGCCTCTCGGCGGAACGTGACCCGACTAATGCTTCGACATCAGCCGGGGTGAACGCGTCGAGCTCCATGCGGACGCGAGCGCCGAGCGGAAGATCACCGCCGCCCTGTCTGCGTCCTCCTGTGCGGCGGACCGCAGCCCCTCGCCCCTGGGCGTCGCGTGGACTTCCGGTCGCAGCGGGTCGCCGACCACGAACTGTCCCGGCCCTTGGCACCGCAGGTGTGCGGCCCGGACGGCAAGCCCACCGGCGACCCGGCCGATGTACCCGCACCGGGCTCCCGGCGGACGGACTTCTACCCGACGAACTCTGCCCGACAGCCCTCTGCCCGCGCCCTGAGCCCCTCCGCGGGATCCGGGCATGCACCGAATCTTCACCACATCAACAGACCTTGTCATAAGGTCAGTTCGGCAGGGCCACCCGACCTCACCTTGGGGGATTCACATGCGTATACCCACTGCGGCCACCGTCCTTTCCGGCGCCGTCGCACTCTCCGCGCTCGTTCTTCCGGGCGCCGCCCAGGCAGCGGAGCACCCTGGGGCGGCGACGGATCTCAGAGTCTTCGCCTCGCAGAACGTCCGGCCGCAGGACGCGCTGGGCGGCACGACATTCAAGGACGGAGTCGTCAACAAGGGCAAAGACATCGTTCTCGGCGTAACGGGCAAGAAGGCCGTTCCTGTCACGTTCACCGCCTTCGACGAGGAAGGCGTAGCCATCACCCAGGCGTTCCTGTGGCAGGGCACCGACAGTTCGAGCACGGACACCATCACCGGCAGCCTGGAGTCGGACGACTACCCCACCTGCACGGAGACGCCGGTCGAGAACGGCTACAGCTACAGCTGCAAGACGGTCTTCACCATCGACCCCGCGGTCGCCTTCAAGGACGGCAACGGCACCGCGGGGACCTGGAAACTCTTCCTGGGCGCCTACGACCTCTACACGAACGCCAGTTACGACGACGACGTCGCCAGGACCAAGATCAAGCGGGCCGCCAAGCTGACCGCCAACGCCACCCCGGAGCCGGTGAAGAAGGGCAAGACCATCACGGTCACCGGCAAGCTGAGCCGCGCCAACTGGGCCACCGGGAAGTACGCGGGATACACGAACCAGCCGGTGAAGTTGCAGTTCCGCAAGAAGGGCAGCAACACCTACACCACCCTCAAGACGGTCAAGACGAACAGCACCGGCGCCCTGAGCACCACCACCAAGGCCGGCTCCGACGGCTACTACCGCTTCGTGTTCGCCGGCACCACCACAACCGGCTCCGCGACGGCGCCCGGCGACTTCGTCGACGTCAGGTAGGCGGCTTCCCGGCCGGGGCGGCGGTGGCCGGTTCGCAAAGACTCACCGATCACCGCCGAGGGCACCTGGACCAGGCTCAGTCCTTGCTCCGCGCGGGCGTCTCCGAACGGCTCCCGGCGCGGTGGCGGGCCATCAGTGTGGCCGGGGCGGTACGTGAGGAGACCCCGGTCTTGTGGAAAGCGCGGAGACAGGGGGCTCTACGGTACGCCGGCTGACGTAGAGCCGGTCCGCTCCGATGGCCTGGCTGGTGAGCCCGCGCGCCACCAGTTCGTGGTGGCGATCTCGAGGCGCCCCCTGAGCCAGGCACGCGTGGCGCCCCGGCCATGGCCCGCCGCCGCTTCCAACGGGGCGCCGAACAGCAGGGAGTGGACCTCCCGGAAGACCGCGCAGTGGCGGGCGCCTCGGAGCCCGTCTCTTCTCGGGGTGAGGAGGGTCTCCTCGTCGACGAGGGCCTGCGTGGCGATGCGGTCTCTCGCCGAGAACGCCGAGCACGTGGAACTGCACCTGATGCCCGGCTACAGGCCTGAATTGATTCCCGACGAGCTATTGAACGCTGATCCGAAGCACCACGTCCACGCAGCCCGAGCCACCTCAGCCGACGCCGGCCACGTCCGCTACACGATCCAGTAGGAAAGCCATCAGTTCCGGCTCAACAAAAGAGCCGTGGTCAGCCCCGCACTCATTCCCCATGTCCCGGCGGGCAGATCGACTCTCATCTTCAGCAGCGGCTCTCGGCGTCATGGTCACGCCACGGCTGCCGGTTCGTGCGAGGGCTGTAACAAACGCGGGCCGATGGTCACCCGGCTCCCTCAAGTGGCAAGACTGGCCATGTCGCGTACACATCGACCGACTTCGGGTCGGTCACGGGGGAAGAGGAAACGGCATGAACTCGAAGACGGTCGGAGCCGGCTCATCGCGTCGGGGCCTGCGTGGCGCCGTCCTGGGCGCGACCATGGTCGCGGCTCTGTTGACGGTCACCGCCTGCCAGCCCTCCGGGGATGACGACAAGTCAGCCGCATCGCCGACCGCCGCCCGCTCGGGCTCCGCCTCGGCCGGGGGGAGTACGTCGGAGAGCACCGAGCCCTCGGGCGACTCCGGGACCGGCAGCAGCAGCACGACGGGCGCGGGCACCGGGGACAGCGGCGAGACCGGCGGCGGCAACGGCACCGCGTACGCCGACTGCCAGGTCGCCGGGCTCAACACCGCGGTCGAGCTCCAGGACGGTTCAGGGGAGACCCCCCGCCACTTCCTGCTGACCGTCACCAACAGCACCAGGACGCCGTGCGTCCTCAACGACGCGCCGCAGGTGCGGCTCAAGGCCGGCAACGACGCCCCGATCGTCGATACGCTCGGAGAGCCGGACACCGAACCCGTCGTCGTCGAGGGAGGCGGCAAGGCGTACGCCGGCCTGTACGTCTTCGGCAACGACGAGGGCGGCGAGGCGGAGTACGACCAGTCCGACCGTTTCACCGCCACCCTGGTCGCCGGCGAGGGCACCGAACTGAGCGGCACGCTCATCTTCGACCTGCCCGACGGTCTCGACACCGTCTCCGTCGACGACGCGGCGCGGGTGAACGGCTGGGCCGGCACCGAAGGACTGGCGATGCGCCCGATCATCCAGCTCTGAGCTGTGGCGCGGGGGACCGCCGCACGCCCTCGGCGAGGCCGCGCCACTGCTTCAGGCGGTTGACGCACCGCTCGACCGCGTTGCGCTGCTCGTCGCTCGCGCGGTCGAAGGCCGGTGACCTGCTGCCGCGGCTGCCCCGACGTAGCCGGTGTCCGCGCTGGTCGGCGGGGACGGGGATCACCGCCCGGATGCCGCGCTTGCGCAGGTGCTCGCGGATCGCGCGGGAGGAATACGCCTTGTCGGCCAGTCCGGCGGTGAGGCGATGGACGACGGTCGCTGGGTGCTGATCCATCGCCTCGACGCGGTACCGGAGGACGCCGACCGAGTGGGTATCGAGATACTCCGGGGAAGCCGGACTGCTCCGTAGCCCACGGCCCCGCTGACCGTGACATCGTTCCTGGGACGCGGCGACGGCACAGGGCAGCGCATTGTCGGCCTGGTCGTCAGTGCGGGAAGCGGCGGGGCGGGCGAGTCACTGTGGCTTCGCGGAACTCGGCAATCCGCGAATGGACTTGGCGCATCAGGTGGGTGTCCTCGATCCGGTCCAGGTAGAGGCAGCGGGCTGCCAGGCCCGGGAGGTCGAAGGCGAAGTACAGGGACATCAGCGGGTTCTCAGCGCTGAGGCTGCCGTCGCGCTCCTGATCCACCAGGACCGCCACCCCTGCCGGCCCGCTGCCGGATCGGTACGTCACCTTCCCCCGCACTCGCAAGCTGCTCAAGCAGCTGCAGCGGTGCTCCTAGTACTGGGGTACTAACCGGCCCCGCCGGATTCGGTTCCGCGGTACGGGATGGTCGGCCGTTACCGCTCCTAGGTTGAGATCGCGGGTCAGTCAGGACCGGCTCACCCAATGATCCCTTCTCCTGGTGGGAGTACTCCGTGGCCACCTTCCTCTATCGGCTCGGCCGGCTGGCGTTCCGGCGACGACGGGTCGTCGTGATGCTGTGGGTCGCCGTCCTGGCCGCCATCGGCATCGGCGCCATGACTGCGCCCGGCACCTCCTCAGGGGCCCTGAGCGTTCCCGGCACCCAGTCGCAGCAGGCGATCGACCTGCTGCGGAAGGAGTTCCCGCAGGCCTCCGCCGACGGCGCCACCGCGCGTGTGGTGTTCGAGGCGCCCAGCGGGCAGAAGCTGACCTCCGCCGCCAACAGGGCCGAGGTCGAGTCCCTGGTGGCGAGGCTGGAGAAGTCGCCGCAAGTATCGGGCGTCACCGATCCCTTCAGCAGCGGCCTGGTCAGCAGGTCGGGCACCATCGCCTACACCCAGGTGTCCTACGAGGTCGCCCAGTCCGACGTCAGCGGGGCGGCGCACGCCGTCCAGACCGAGGTCGTCGCCCAGGGCGAGAAGGCGGGTCTGAAGGTGAGCCTGGGCGGCAACGCCGTCGAGAACAAGGCGACCAGCAAGGCCGCCGAGCTGATCGGCGTCGGGGTCGCCGCCGTCGTCCTGGTGATCACCTTCGGCTCGATGATCGCGGCCGGACTGCCCCTGCTCACCGCGATCCTCGGGGTGGCCGCGGCCGTTCTGTCGGTCACGCTCGCCACGCACTTCTTCGACCTGGCCTCGTCCTCCACGACCCTGGCACTGATGCTCGGTCTGGCCGTCGCCATCGACTACGCCCTGTTCATCGTCTCCCGGTACCGCAACGAGATCCGCGACGGCCACGAACCCGAGGAAGCCTGCGGACGTGCCCTGGGCACCGCCGGGTCTGCGGTCGTCTTCGCCGGCCTGACCGTGATCGTCGCGCTCAGCGGCCTGACCGTCATCGGCATCGGCACGCTCACCTCCATGGGCCTGGCCTCCGCCTTCGCCGTGGCCGTCGCCGTGATCATCGCGCTGACCCTGCTGCCCGCCGTCCTCGGCTTCGCCGGCCCGCGGATCATGAAGGGCAGGCTGCACACCCGCCGTATGAGGGCGCTGGAGCGCGGCGAGGGCGAGTCGATGGGCGTGCGCTGGGCGAAGTTCGTCACCCGCAACCCGGTCAAGGTGCTCGCGGTCTCGGTGGCCGGCCTGGCCCTGCTGGCCATCCCCACGATGTCCCTGAAGATGGCCCTGAACGACGACTCCGGAAAGCCCCCCGGCACCACCCAGCGCATCGCCTACGACACCCTCAGCAAGGGCTTCGGGCCGGGCTTCAACGGCCCGCTCACCGTGGTCGTCGACGCCCGGGGCAGCGACGATCCCAAGGCGGCCGCCCAGGACGCGTACACGATGCTGAGCAAGCTGGACGACGTCGCGGCC
The DNA here is from genome assembly GCF_044766405.1 of Streptomyces sp. NPDC102270. Classification (NCBI taxonomy): domain Bacteria; kingdom Bacillati; phylum Actinomycetota; class Actinomycetes; order Kitasatosporales; family Streptomycetaceae; genus Streptomyces; species Streptomyces sp. NPDC102270. The sequence continues at coordinate 10,854 of NZ_JBIWLX010000018.1, forward strand.
GTCCGCCCTCCCTCCTTCAACCAGGCCGGCGACGTGGCCCTGCTCGGCGCCGTCCCCAAGAGCGCCCCCACCAGCGAGGCCACCAAGAACCTCGTGGGCGACATCCGCGACCACGGCGCCGCCCTGCACCAGGAATCCGGTGCCGACCTGATGGTCACCGGCCTGACCGCCGTCAACATCGACGTCAGCACCAAGCTCTCCGACGCCCTCATCCCCTACCTGGCCATCGTCGTCGGGCTGGCCCTGATCCTGCTCCTGCTGGTCTTCCGGTCGATCGTGATCCCGCTCAAGGCCGCCGTCGGCTTCCTGCTCAGCGTGGTCTCGACCCTCGGTGTCCTGGTCGCGGTCTTCCAGTGGGGCTGGCTGAAGGACGTCTTCGGCGTCGACCAGACCGGACCCATCGTCAGCCTGCTGCCCATCCTGCTGATCGGCGTCGTGTTCGGACTCGCCATGGACTACGAGGCCTTCCTCGTCTCCCGGATGCGGGAGGAGTACGTCCACGGCGCCGAACCCACGCAGGCCATCGTGCAGGGCTTCCGGCACAGCGGCCGGGTGGTCACCGCCGCCGCGGTCATCATGATCTCGGTCTTCTCCGGATTCCTCCTCGACGACGCGGCTCTGATCAAGTCCATCGGCCTGGGGCTCGCCGCCGCCGTGTTCTTCGACGCCTTCGTCGTCCGGATGACCATCGTCCCGGCGGTGATGGCCCTGCTCGGCCACCGCTCCTGGACCCTGCCGAAGTGGCTGGACCGCATCCTGCCCAACGTGGACGTCGAGGGCGAGAAACTGCGCCACGCGCTCGAAGCCGAGCAGCCGGACTCCGCGCCCGAACCCGTACTCACCGGTGTCGCCGCCGGGGTGCACTCGGGCTCGGACGACCACGGCACCTCCCATGCCTCCACCGGCGTCCGCGGTTCCGACGCCACGGAGACGCAGGCACCTGCCCAGAAGGCCGACTCGGCGCAGTCGCAGGCACCGGCCCGCAGGAAGCTGATGAAGAACCCCTTGCGCAGGAGTTGACGAGAGCGAGCCGCCGTACCGGCTTGAGCACCGGCGACGTGGCGGCCGACTCGACTCTCACCGGCCGTCCTCCCCGCCCCGCCCGCCGGCCCGATCCCCCCGGGTCGGCGGGCGGCCCGACCCTGCGAAGGGCCCACCCCCGTGCCCGCACCGAGTGCCCCCGTGCCTGCTCCACCCTCGGACGAACGCCAGTTCCTCCAGGCCCTGACGAGCGATCCCGAGCAGCGGGTGATCGCGTCGGTGGTCTCCCGGCTCGCCTCGTGGCGGCGGGCCGACCTGGCCCATCCCCGGGTCCGGCGGTGGGGGGTCCCGGTGTTCTGCCTCGCGGTCGGCAGCGACGCCTACGCCCATCCCCACAACGTCGGCGACCCCCAGCTGCCGATCGTCCTCGCCTTCTGCCTCCCGTTGCTGTGGCGGGAACGTCGGCCCCTGCTCGTCTTCGCCCTCACCACGGCCGTCTCGATCGTGTCCCTTCCTCTCGGTGTGCTGACGGGCGCCGAGTTCGCCCGGGTGGTCGCCCTCTTCAATGTCGGCCGTCACTGCAGCCCACGCCGACTGGCGGTCGCCACCGGCATCACCCTCGTGCAACTGGTCGCATGGGCCTACTTCTTCTGGCGCGGCCGGCAACTGGAGTACGTCACACGTCCCGAGCCCGTGACGTTGATGGTGATGGCTGCGATGGCCGTGATGGCGGCGTTCGCGGCACTGGGCCTGCTCCTCAGGCCCGCCTACGCCTACATCGACACGCTGAAGAAACTACGCGACCAGCAGGCCCGGCTCGCCACCGCGCAGGAACGCGCCCGCGTTTCCAAGGAGATGCACGACATCCTCGGCCACACCCTCGCCGACGGCGCCGCCGCTCTCGCCGAGGCCAAGCCCGAACGTGGCGCCCAGACCCTCCGCCTCATCGGCGTCAGCGGCCGCGACGCCCTGGCCGAACTGAGGCGCCTGCTCGCCGTCATCGACGACGACCAGGACGACCAGGACGGCCGGGACGGATCGCACGGCGTCCCACTCGCCCCGCAGCCCGGCCTCGCCGACCTCGACGCGCTGCTCGACCGGGTCCGCGCCGCCGGCCTGACCGTCGCCCTGCACGCGCACGGCGACCTCACCGGCCTGGCCCCCGGACTCCAGCTGTCCGTCTACCGCATCGTCCAGGAAGCCCTGACCAACACGGTCAAGTACGCCGTCCACGACACCTCGGCCCACGTCTCCCTCGCCGCCGCCCCCGGCACCGTGCGCCTCACCGTCGAGGACACCGGCCCGCCCCGCACCCCACGTGCCCGCCGTGGCCCGACCGGTGGTGGCCGGGGCCTGGTCGGTATGCGCGAGCGCGCCGCCCTCTACCGGGGCGAGGTCACCGCCGGCCCCAACCCGCACGGCGGCTGGACCGTCCACGCCGTCCTCCACGTGCTCGCCCGGTCCAGCACCGCCACGACGACAGGAGAAAACCCATGGGAGCCTACGCACGCGCAGCTCTGGCCGGAATCGTGAGCTGCGGCGTTCTGCTCACCGCCGTCCTCATCGGACGGCCGGACGGCAACCGGGACGGCTTCCGAGACGAGCGACCGCGGCCGGGGCCCTACGTCGCTCTCGGCGACTCCTACACCTCCGGCCCGAAGATCCCCCGACAGTCCGGGACACCGGCCGGCTGCGACCGCTCCGACCACAACTACCCCGCCCTGGTGGCACGCCAACTCGGCGTGCCCGCCGCCGACTTCCATGACGTCAGTTGCAGCGGCGCCACCATCACCGCGCTCACCGCGCCGCAGAAGACGTCCAACGGCACCAACCCCGCCCAGCTCGCGGCCCTCTCGACACGGACGCGACTGGTCACCCTGGGCATCGGCGGCAACGACATCGGCTTCGGCTCGACGGTCACGAAATGCGTCACGATGGGCGCGATGTACCGCGCGACCGGCAGCGGTCGTCTCTTCTCCGACGACGCGCCCTGCGAGAAGCAGTACGTCGACGGCGGCACCGACGAAGTGACACAGAAGATCCAGGCAACCGGCCGAAGGCTTTCCGCGGCGCTGGCCGACATCGAACGTCGCGCGCCGAAGGCCCGGGTCTACGTCGTCGGCTATCCGTCGATCCTGCCCGCCGAAGGGAAGGGCTGCGGCCGGGAGCTGCCCCTCGCACCCGGCGACGCGAACTACCTGCACGACAAGGGGGAGCAGCTCAACACCATGCTGCACGAGCAGGCCGAGGCCGCGGGAGCGACGTACGTCGACACCTACGCCCCGTCCGTCGGCCACGACGCCTGCTCCGCGCAGAAATCCCGCTGGATAGAGCCCCTCCGGCCCAGCAGCCCGGCCGCCGCCGTCCACCCGAACGCGCACGGCGAGCAGGGTATGGCCGCTGCCGTGCTCCACACGATCGCCTCATGGCGGCCGCGAGGATGACGAAACCCCGTACTGAAGTCCGGGCCCGGCAGGCCCCTCCACGCAGGACCTCTTACGATCACGGAAGAGCGATCGGTCCAGGTCGGCGCTCCGTCCCAGGCGCCGCCCGCCCGCACCGCGAAGGGCACAGACCTTGACCCCCACGCCGCCACATGATTCCCGGCCCGAGCTGCCCGAGGCGCTGACCAGCGACGCCGAGCAGCGGGTCATCGTGTCGATCATCGCGTGGCTGTCGTCCTGGCGGTGGGCGGACCGGGCCCACCCCCGGGTCCGGAGGTGGGGCGTACCGCTGTTCTGCGCCGCCCTGGGACTGCCGTCCGTACTCCGTTCCGTCGGCGGACCCGGGGTGGCCGAAGAGCTGGTCCTCACCGTCGCCGTGGCCGTTCCGCTGGTGTGGCGGGAGCGCAGGCCCATGCTGGTCTTCGCGCTCGTCACCGCCGGCGCCGTGCTGACGGAGTCCACCGGATCCCTCCACGGCGCCAACGCCAGTGCCGACGTCGCCCGCATCGTGGCCCTGTTCAACGTCGGCCGCTTCGCCACCCCCGGTCGGCTGCTCATCGCCGTCGCCGTATCCCTGACCCAGCTCGTCGCCTGGGCCGCCACGCTCTGGCGCGACGGGCAGCTGCAGTACGCCGCACGGCCGGAGATCCTCATCCTGCTGGGGGTGGTGACGGTGACGGCCATCGCCGGCCTCGGCCTAGCCACCCGGCTGGTCAACGTCGTCATCGCCGCCCTGCAGAAGGAGAAGGACCAGCAGGCCCGCCTCGCCGTCGCCCAGGAACGCGCCCGCGTCTCCAAGGAGATGCACGACATCCTCGGCCACACCCTCGCCGTGATCGTCGGTCTGGCCGACGGCGCGGCGGGCCTGACCGAGGCGAAGCCGCACCGCGGTGCCGAGACCCTGCGGATCATCGCCGGCAGCGGCCGCAGCGCCCTCGCCGAACTGCGCCGCCTCCTCGCCGTCATCGGCGACGAGAGCGACCGGCCGCACGAGGCCCCGCTCGCCCCGCAGCCCGGCCTGGCCGACCTCGATCCGCTGATCGAACGGGTCCGCGCGGCCGGTACGGCCGTCACCCTCAGCACCGACGGCGACCTCACCGCACCGGCCCCCGGTCTCCAGCTCGCCGTCTACCGCATCGTCCAGGAAGCCCTCACCAACACCCTCAAGTACGCCGCCGCAGACACCTCGGTCAGCGTCCGGGTGTCCGTCGGTTCCGACACGGTCCAGGTCGATGTCGAGGACACCGGCCCCCCGCGGACACCCCGGTCCCGCAGACGGGGCACCGGAAGTGGCCGCGGTCTGGTCGGGATGCGCGAGCGAGCGGCCATCTACCAGGGCCGGGTCACCGCCGGGCCCAACCGCGAGGGCGGCTGGAGCGTCCACGCCCGCCTCCTGACCGCCCCGCCCGCCAACACGACCCCAACGGCAACAAGGGAGCACCCCCGCACATGACCACCGTGCTCATCGTCGACGACCAGGCCCTGCAACGCCTCGGCTTCAGCATGCTCCTGGAACAGCACCCCGACCTCACCCTCATCGGCGAGGCCACCCACGGCGCCGAAGCCGTCCGCAAGGCCGCCGAGCTCAAACCCGACGTCGTCCTCATGGACGTCCGCATGCCCGGCATGGACGGCATCGAGGCCACCAGACGCATCGTCGAGTCCGGCGGCCGCTCCCGCATCCTGGTCCTGACCACCTTCGACCTCGACGAATACGCCTACGACGCCCTGCGCGCCGGGGCCTCCGGGTTCCTGCTGAAGGACGCCATGCCCGACGAACTCGTCGCCGGCATCCGCGCGGTGGCCGCCGGGGACGCCGTCATCTCGCCCGGTCTGACCCGCAAGCTCATCGACGCCTTCGGCAGCCGGCTGCCGGGCCACACGCCCGAACAGCAACGTCAGCTGGGCCGCCTCACCAACCGCGAACGCGAGGTGCTCACCGCCATGGCGACCGGCTGGAGCAACACCGAGATCGCCGAACACCTGTCCCTCGCCGAGTCCACCGTCAAGTCACACGTGAGCAGCATCCTCACCAAGATCGGGGTCCGGGACCGGGTCCAAGCGGTGATCTTCGCCTTCGACACCGGCCTCGTCCGGCCTGCCTGACCATGTCCGCCACAGCAGGACACCCCCGATCACCACCAGCGCGGCCAGGGCGACGGCAGGGCCGCCCAGGGTGAGGACGCGCTGGAGAGAGGTCGCGGCGGCATATCCGACACCGGCTTCCGCCGTGGCCCATACACACGCGGCGACGACGCTGTACGGGGCGATGCGGCGGTAGGGCAGGCCGGTGACGCCCGCGGAGTGCGGGGCGAGGGTGCGCACCACCGGCAGGAAGCGGGCCAGGAAGACCGCCCGGCCGCCGTGGTGCGTCATCAGCGTCTCGGCCCGGTGCCAGGCGGCGCCCGGTATACGACGGCCCATCGGGCCCTGGCGCAGCCGGCCGCCGAGGAACCTGCCGGTGCGGTGTGCGAGGAGGTCGCCCGCCACCACGGCTCCGGCCGCGGCGGCGATGACGAGGGGAAGGCTGAGGGGGCCGGTGCGGGCCAGTGCGCCGGCGGTCAGGAGCAGGGTCAGCGTGGGGATGAAAGCGCCGACGAGAAGGATCGACTCGGCCAGGACGGCGGCGGCCACCACCGCGTACGCCGCGGTCGGCGGGAGGTCGCCGAGGAGTTCGGACAGCGCGTTCACCGCCTCGCCCCGTCGAACTGCGGCTCGGGGTGCTCCGCGGAGAGGAGGGGACGTTGCAGGTGCCAGACGCAGGCCGGGGGCAGGTTGGCCCATACCGTCCAGCGGCCCGTGGCGTACGTCCGCTGGTAGGCGGCCATGATCTCGTCGACGGCGGCGTGCCGGCGGGCCTCGGCTCGCGATGCCGCCAGGGCGCGGGCCCTGCGGGTGCCGAGGTAGGCGAAGTAGGTCAGCGTGCCGCCGGGGTGGAGGAGCTCCAGGTAGCGGGCCATGATCCGCTCGACCTGCGCAGGCCTGAAGTTGGTCAGCGGGAGCCCCGACACGATGACGTCGTACCGCTGGTCGGTGTCGAGCTGCTCGACGTACGTCTGATGCACGGTCACCTGCGCCGGACTGGCAGCCAGGTGCGGGTGCGTGGTGACGAGGTGGCGCAGTCGCGCGGCGAAACGGGGGTTGGCCTCGACGATGTCCAGGCGGCTGCCGCGGGACAGCCGCGGGATCAGGGCACGGGTGACCGGACCGGTGCCGGCACCGGCTTCCAGCACCGCCAGCGGGCGGGGCGCCTGAGCCCGTACCGGCTCGGTGAGCGCGCGGGCCAGGGCCGTACCGCTGGGGGCTATGGCACCCGTGGTGCGCAGATCACGGGCCGCTTCGATCAGGAACATCCAGCCTTCGGCGTTGCGCTGCGCCAGGACACGGTCGTGGGAGGTGGTCCAGTCGTTCATGGAATCGACGCTAGAAAGCCGAGCTCGGGGTTGGATCCGCAGTTCTGCGACGGCGTACCCCTACGAAAGTAGGGGGTGAGCATCGTCGATCGCCGGACGGAACGGCACACCGGCCTGCCTAGCATGGGCCCGGTGAGCAGCAGAGAAGGCCACAGATGGGCGGCCTACGGGCGGGGCGCACTCGTTGCGCTGTGCGTACTGGCCGCCGCGCTGAACGACATCTCGTTCGACGGGCGCCGCCTGGCCCCCGTCATCGCCGCGGCGCTGGTGTGCGGAGTGGCCCTGCTCGTGCCCCGGCTGCGCTGGCCCGTCGCACCGCTGCTGGTCACCGTGGCCACGGCATGGTGGGGATGGCCGTTACTGCCGCTGCTGACGGTCGCCCTGTTCGACCTGGCCATGGATCGCCGGGCGCGGGTGGCGGTGGGATGTGCCGTCGCCGCCCTGGGCGCCAACCTGCTCAGCTACCGGGCCACCTCCCTGTGGACGGCACAGTCCTACGCGTCCACCCTGCTTCTCCCGGTGCTGGCCGTGCTCGTCGGGCTGTGGCGGGGTGGCCGGCGCCGCCTGGTCCAGGCACTGGCGGCCGACGTCGAGCACCTGCGCGTCGAGTCGCAGTTGCGCGAGGAAGCGGCCCGCATCGCGGAACGGTCGCGTATCGCCGCCGAGATGCACGACGTCCTGGCCCACCGCCTGAGCCTGATCGCCCTGCACACCGGCGTGCTGGCCACCAAGGGCGACATGCTGCCCGCCCCGGTCGTCGAACGACTCGGTCTGCTGCGCACGGCGTCCGTCGAAGCCCTCACCGATCTGCGTGACGTACTCGGTGTGCTGCGGGACCCCGACGCCACGCCGGCCAGAGCCGCGCTCCCGCCGGTGATGAGGGAGGTGGGGGAACTGGCGGACGAGGCCCGCGCCGCCGGCCAGCACGTCGAGCTGACCACCGACGGCCGTCCCGAACAGGCGCCCACCACCCACCGCCTGGCCGTGCACCGCGTCGTCCAGGAAGCACTGACCAACGCCCGCAAGCACGCCGACGGTGCTCCGGTGACCGTACGCGTCGACTACCAGCCGCCCGCCACCCTCGTCGAGGTCACCAACCCCGCCGGCACTCCCCGTACGGACACCGTCGGCAGTGGCTACGGACTCGTCGGCCTGCGCGAACGCGTCACCGCCCTCGGCGGCCGGCTGAACGCCGGACCGGCCGGAGCGGGCGCGTGGCGCGTGGCCGCCCGCATCCCCCACCCCCTCGGCACCGAGCAGAACGGCACCCCCACATGATCCGCGCCATGATCGTCGACGATGACGCCCTGGTCCGCCTCGGCCTGACCGACCTCCTCGAAGGCGACCCCGGCATCGAGGTTGTGGCCCAGGCCGCCGACGGACTGCAGGCCCTCGAGCTGGCCGCCGCACACCGCATCGACGTGGCCCTCGTCGACGTACGGATGCCCCGCATGGACGGCATCACCGCCACGACCCGGCTACGGGCCCTCCCGCACCCCCCGAAGGTGATCACCCTGACCACCTTCGACCTCGACGAATACGTCTACGACGCCCTCGCCGCCGGAGCCGACGGGTTCCTCCTCAAGGACACCGACCCCGCCGAGATCCTGCGGGCCGTCCACCTGGTGGCCGCCGGGTCGGCCATGCTCCACCCCACCGCTGCCCGGCGTCTCATCGACCGCTACCACGCCACGAAACAGCCCCAAGTCACAGCCGCCCAGGCCCGGTTGAAGCGGCTCACACCCCGCGAACGGGACGTGCTCGCGCTGCTCGCCCAGGGCGACACCAACGCCGACATCGCCACCCGACTCGCCATGCGCGAGAGCACCGTCAAGGCACACGTGAGCCGCATCCTGACCGCACTGGAGGTCACCAACCGCGTCCAGGCCGCCCTCGTGGCCCGCGACGCCGGCCTCACCACCTGACCGCAACGGCGTGCGGGCCCGTCACCGGTGCCGTGCCGTGCCCAGCTCGTCGGTGTACCGGGCGAGGGTGTCCTCGGCCGTGGGTACGGGTCCGAACAGCTGCTGCTGGCGGCGGGTGTCGGCGACGTAGCGGCCGGTGTCGAACCAGCTGAACATCGCGGCCATGTCCTTGACGAGGGGCAGGAAGCGGCCGGCGACGGCACCCGCGGCACGGGCGACGACGGAGGGGACGGCCCACACCTTGATCTTCTTTCCGGCCCGTCTGCCCATCAGGTCGGCCATCTCGCGCATGCTGACCGGACGGTCCCAGCCGATGTCGACGCGCTCACCGTCGGTGGCCTCGGCGTCGACGGCGGCGGCCAGGTATGCCGCGAGCTCGGAGGTGTGGACGAAGGTCAGCGGGACGGTGGCCTTGCCGATCCATGTCAGGCGGCCCTTGTCGATCGGGTCGCCCGCCATGGTCGCGATCTGGTCGAGGAACGCTCCCGGCCGCAGTGCGACGAACGGGACGCCGAGCTGTTCGAGTCTGTCCTCGGCGAGCTTCTTGTGCCAGAAGTGCGGGACCTGGGGCGTCTGGTCGCTGGTGAGGATGCTGGTCAGGACGAACCGCCGGATGCCGGAGCGGTGGGCGGCCTCGGCGAGGTTGGCGTTGCCGACGGTGTCGATGTCGTGCGCGTTCTTGCCGCCGCGGGTGTAGCCGGCGGCGGTGGTGATGACGGCGTCGGCGCCGTTCATGGCGGCGACGAGCGAGTCGAGGTCGAGCATGTCGCCGCGGGCGATCTCGACACCCCGCTTTTCGAGCCTGCTCGCGTCGGTGGTCGGCCGGACCAGGGCGCGGACGTTCTTGCCGCGCACCAGGAGTTCGTCGACGACCTTGCCGCCGAGGGAGCCGGTCGCGCCGACGACGAGGACGGGGAGGGGGGAAGGGCGGGGGGAGGTCATGGGGGTCTCACTTTCCATCAGGTCAGTGGTGGGGAGATTCGGGGATTCGGGCATGGCTCACCGGTCCCGCGGCGTGTTGCCCTGTCCCCCAATGGGCGCCCGGGATCCGTTGCTGAGCGCGGGAGTTACTTGGACTGTCCCCGCTCTTGCCCGTTAAGGCCGCGGCTGTTGATCGCGTCGGCGATGACGTAGGCGGTGCGGACGAAGGCCTCTGCCTGTTGTGGCGACAGGTTCTGCGCGGAGGTCTCCTCCAGGGCCCGCCACATGGCTGCCAGGGGCTCGCGCATGGAACGGCCCTTGTCGGTGAGGTGGACGACCATGACGCGCCGGTCGTGTACGGCCGGCTCGCGGACGACCAGACCGGCCTCCTGCATGCGGCGCAGGGACTTGGAGATGGTGGAGTGGTCCACCTCGAGGCTTTCGAGAAGCTCGGACTGGGTCTGGCCGTCCCTGTCCAGAAGGTGCATCAGCAGCAGTTCCTGTCCGGGATGCAGGTCCATCTCGCGGAGCATGGCGGCGGCGAGGGCGCGGTGGGCGCGGGCGAGCTGGAAGATCGCGTAGCTCATCGGCCCCTCGCCGGCCGTCGTGGGAGTGCGTGGTGTCGGGGCGGCCATGGTTGGTTCCTCAGACGGTGTGGGTGGGGTAGTCGGTGTAGCCGGCCACTCCGCCGCCGTAGAAGGTCGACGGATCGGGGGTGTTCAGCGGCGCGTCAGAGCGTAGCCGCTCGACCAGGTCGGGGTTGGCGAGCGCGAGGGCGCCGACGGAGACGAGGTCGGCCCTTCCGTGGTCGATGTCCTTGGCGCGGGTGGGCAGGTCGGTGCCTGCCCGGTTGAGGATCAGCGTGGTGGGCCAGAGGGTGCGCAGGGTGCCCAGCAGCTCCTCGTCGCCGGAGTGGAGGACGTGGAGGTAGGCGAGGCCGAGCGGGCTGAGGGCGCGCAGGAGTGCCGGGTACAGCTCAGCGGTGTCGGACTCGGTGATGTCGTTGTAGGGGTTGCCGGGGGAGATGCGCAGGCCGGTGCGGTCGGCGCCGATCTCGTCGGCCACGGCGGCGGCGACCTCTACGGCGAAGCGGATGCGGTTGTCGAGGGAGCCGCCGTACCGGTCGGTGCGCTGGTTGGTGTTGTCGGCGAGGAACTGGTGCACCAGGTAGCCGTTGGCGCCGTGGATCTCCACACCGTCGGCGCCCGCCGCGACGGCGGCCGCTGCGGCGCGGCGGAAGTCGTCGACGGTCGACTCGACCTCCTGCGTCGACAGGGCACGGGGTGTCGGCATCTCCTGGGGCCCGGACGCGGTGAACATCGCGCCCTGCGGCTGGACCGCTGAAGGGGCGACCGGCTGACGGCCGTGAGGGGTGTTGTCGGGGTGGGAGATACGGCCGGTGTGCATCAGCTGGATGACGATCCGGCCGTCCGCCGCGTGCACGGCGTCGGTGACCTTGCGCCAGCCGGCCATCTGCTCGTCGTTGTGGATGCCGGGGGTCAGGAGGTAGCCCTGGCCGTCGGCGTTGGGCTGGGTTCCCTCGGTGATGATGAGCGCGTGCGAGGCCCGCTGGGCGTAGTACTCGGCGTTGAGCTCGGTGGGGACACCTTCGGGTGTGGAGCGGTCACGGGTCATGGGGGCCATGACCAGGCGGTGCGAGAGGGAGATGCCGCCGACGGTGGTCGGTGTCCACAGGGCGTTCAGCATGAATGGTCCTCGGGGGTGGTGAGGGTGGTCGGTGTGGTGGCGGGTGTGCTGTCGGATGTGGTGTCGGATGTGGTGTCGGGTGTGATCAGTCGACGGTGAGGACGAGCTTGCCGCGGCCGTGGCCGGCGTCGCTGACCTGCTGGGCCGTGGCCGCCTCGGCGAGCGGGTAGGCGGTGACGGAGGTGACGACCTTGCCGGTCGCGGCGTCCTGGGCCAGGGCGGCCAGGCGGACGGCCGAGCGTTCCTGGCCACCGGTGGAGAAGGTGATGCCGAGCTGGTGCGCGCGGAAGTCGGCGATGGTGACGATGCGCTCGGTGCCGCCGCGCAGGGCGATGGAGTCCTCCAGGGCTCCCTTCCCGGCCAGGTCGAACACCGCGTCCACGCCCTCGGGCGCGAGTGCCCGGACCCGCTCGACCAGACCCTCGCCGTAGCGGGTCGCGGTGGCGCCGAGCGAGGTGAGGTAGTCCTGGTTGTCGGGTCCCGCGGTGGCGATGACGCGCGCTCCGCGGGCCGTGGCGAGCTGTACCGCCAGGGTTCCGACCGCGCCGGCCGCGCCGTGCATCAGCACGGTCTCCCCGGCGGTGACGCCGAGCAGGTTCAGCACCCGCTCGGCCGTCTCGCCCGCCACCGGCAGCGCTACGGCGTGCTGCCAGTCGAGGCCGGCGGGCTTGGGGGCCACGGTGGTGGCCAGCGCGTACTCGGCGTACGAGCCGGTGTCCGACCAGCCCAGGACCTCGTCACCGACCTGCACGTCCCGCACGCCCTCACCCAGGGCGTCCACCACGCCGGCGAGTTCGGCACCGGGGACGGCGGGGAGCGGGGTGGGGAACGCGGCCTCCATCGCACCGGAGCGGATCTTGCCGTCCAGCGCGTTCAGCCCGGCCGCCCTGACGCGGACGCGGATCTGCCCGGGGCCGGGCTGCGGGACCTCGATGTCCGCCTCGTGCAGTACGTCCGTGCCTCCGAAACGGTCGAACAGGATGGCCTTCATGACGACTCCTCTCGTGTCGCCACGCATTTAGGTGGCTGGACACATAACTAAGGTAACAGCAAACATGTGGCTGGCCAAGTATTTGCTGTCGCGGGTTGCGCCAGAGGGGTCGCGGGTGGCGTCGGTGTCTTGCTCGCGAGGCGGAGCCTCGTGGTCGGCCGGCATGCGTCGGCGGACGGGCCGGCGAATCCGGTCCGTCCGCCGATCGGGATCGGACGGTGCGTCAGTTGGTCAGTTGAGCGTCCACTGCTGGTTGCTCCCGCTGTTGCACGTCACAGGTCGATCTTCGTCCCGTTGACGGTGCCGCTGCCGGCGGCGTCGAGGCAGAGCCCGGACTGGTTGTTGGTGATGGTGCCGTTGGAGTTGACGGTCCACTTCTGGTCGGTGCCGCCGGTGCAGTCCCAGATGATGACCTTCGTGCCGTTGGTGGTGCCGCTGTTGTCGGCGTCGAGGCACTTGCTGCCGTAGACCACGAGTTCGCCGCGCGACGTGGACGTGAAGGTCTGGTTGTGTCCGCCGACGCAGTCCCAGAGGGCGGCCCGGGTGCCGTTGGTGATCGAGTTCTTGGCGAGGTCGAGGCACCGGCCGGAGCCGGCTCCGACGATCTCGTTGCCGTTGGTGCCCGTGATGCCCTGAAGGAGGACGGCGTCGAGGTTGGGCGACCAGCCGCCGCTGTTGGAGAACTTCATGGTGTTGGCGCCCTTGGCCATACCGACCTGCACGGAGACGGTGCCGGGAGTGGTCCAGGAGCCGGTCGGCGGGAAAGAGACCACCGTGGGCTGCTCGCCGTTGACCTGGAGCGTCGCCGTACGGGCGGTGCTGTCGCCGTTGACGTAGGCGATGGTGGCGAGCTTCACGCCGGACGTCGAGGCGTTGACGTTCCTGAACGTCAGGGTGTTGGCGGAGCCGTTGCCGATCCAGCCGACCAGCGAGCCCAGGCCACCGCCGCACCCCTGGATCAAGAAGTCCGTGGCATTTCGGAAGCGTCACATCTCTTGTCACCGGGGTCGGCACCGTGTCAGTGTCCGGCCATGGTTACGTAACCATGGCCGGTTTACGCGGGTCCGAGTGTCTGTATCCGGGCCCTGGTTCCTCACTGACGCGGCTCAGGTGACGAACCCGCACTCCGCCCTCCGCGCTTCCCGTCACTGGAGAACGACATGACCAAGACCCCGACGAGGTCGAGACGACTGGCCAGTGTGCTCATGGCCGGCTTCGGCGCGACCCTCATGGTGCTGACCGCCCCCGGCCCCGCCCTCGCCCAGCAGGCCCCCGAGACGCAGGCCGCCTCGCCCGCCTCTCACGTGTCGGGGAAGCCCGCGCCGAAGGGCGGTACCAGTGACTTCCGCGGCGTGAACTGGGCGGACCCGCGCGACAACTACGCCAGTGACGCGGTGGTGCCAAGCGGGCTGTCGGTGACCGACAGCTACCGCACCGTGTACCGCACCACGAACAAGATGGTGCGCGGCTTCAAGAAGAACCTGGGCGCCAACACGCTGCGACTGCCGATCAACCCGGCGTCCGTGGGCACCACTTGGTGGACGTCGTACCGGGCGACGATCGACGCGGCCACGGCAAGCGGTGACAAGGTCATCGTCAGCTACTGGGAGGCCGACACCAGCAAGGACGGCCTGGTCGACGACACGGCCGCCTGGACGAAGATGTGGAACACCGTGGTGCGGGAGTACAAGCACAACCCGCGGGTCTACTTCGAGCCCATGAACGAGCCGCACGGCTACACCCTGGACCAGTGGGTGTCCGTCACCAGCGGCTGGCTGGCCCGGCACAAGGACGTCCCGCGCGGCCGTGTCGTGATCAGCGGTACCGGCTACAACGACAACGTCACCGGCGTCGGCGCGGCACCCGCACTGCGCGGAACTTTGCTGTCGCTGCACTTCTACGGCTTCTGGAACAGCTACACCAAGCAGTCGGACTGGACCGCCGACCTCGAGGCCCGCCTCGGCAAGTACACCGGCCGGACCATCATCGACGAGGCCGGCTCCCCGATGACCATCGGCCTGAACTACGGCGCCTGGAACGGCAACATCTACACCTCGTACCTCGCTTCCGTGGCCAACACCGCCCGCAGCAAGGCGATGGGGCTCGTGTACTGGCCGGGCCTCCGCTTCGGCGACTCCTACTCGATCGAGTCGCTGGACGCCGACGGCAACCTGGTGGACAACAGCGCCACCGGCGTCGCGCTGCTGCGCTGGGGCTACGGCTTCGGCAAGACCCCGCCCGTCAACGACCTGCCGCCCGCGCCTCCCGGTGAGGTCCTGCGCGGAGTGGCCTCCGGCCGCTGCGTCGACGTACCCGGCTTCAGCACGACCAACGGCACCCAGCTCGACCTCTGGGACTGCAACGCCGGCGGCAACCAGACCTGGAACTGGAACGCGGACAAGCAGCTCACCGCCTACGGCAACAAGTGCATGACGGTGGGAGGCACCGGAACCACGGCGGGAGACCCCGTGGTCATCACCGACTGCACCGGCGCGGCGGCTCAGCAGTGGAACGTGAACGCGGACCTCTCCGTGACCAGTGTCGCCAACCCGGCGCTCTGCCTCGACGCGTCCGGAGCGGGCACCGGCAACGGCACATCGGTCGACGTCTGGTTCTGCAACGGCGGCACCAACCAGCAGTGGACCAGGAGCTGACGCCGGCTCCGATCCGAACCGCAGGCGCCGCCGCGCTTCGCCCCAGGGCGAGGCCGGCGGCGCTTCGGTGCTCGGGCGGCTCCGTATCGCCTCGGCCGATGGTCAGGTGCCGCCGGCGGCTCGGAACATGGTGTTCTCGGCGGTCTTGCGGCTGAAGCTCCAGTACGAGACCAGGGGCGCGTCGTCGCTGTTCAGGAAGGTCGTGTCCGCGGGCAGCGGGACCTCGATCGTGTCGTTCACGTGGTTGGTGGGTTCGCCGGGTCCGTCCGGCTCCCGGTTTCAGGACTGGCGCGACGAACTGCCCGCGAGCCACTGGTCCCAGGGGATGTTCCAGTCGCCGTAGCCGTTGCCGGGGGCGACGGTGTCCTTGGAGTGGACGACGCGGACGATGTCCCCGGGGATGACCTCGTCGAAGAACCGCCGGGCGGTGCCGTCGGTGGCGAGGCCGACGCAGCCGTGGGTGACGTTCTGGCGGCCGGCGTAGCGGTCGGCCTTGGGGTTCTCGTGGAGGTAGGTGCCGGAGGTGGTGAGGTGGACGGCGTAGCCGTAGTAGCCCTGGTAGGCGTCGCCGTAGCCGACGGTGCGTGAGTCCATGAAGACGCGGCGCTGTTTGTCGGCGACGACCATGGTGCCGTTCCAGGTGTCCATTCCCGGGGCGCCGGCGGTGACGGGGACGCGGCGGGTGACGCCGTCCTTGACCACGGTCATGGTGTGGGCGGCGACGTCGACGGTGGCGACCAGTGAACGGCCGATCGTGAAGTGGCGGGCAGCGGCTGAGCCCGCTCGGAGGGTGACGGCGGTACCGGGGGCCCAGAGGGCGCGGGGGCGGTAGTCGAGGCGCTGGCCGTCCAGGAGGTTGCGGTCCTTGATCCAGCTCCAGGCACCCGTGACCCGCGGTGCGGTGGTCACGGTCAAGGACCGTTCCACGGCGGCCCGTTCGGCGCTCGGGACGGGGTGGTCGAAGGTGAGCGATATCGGCATGCCGACGCCGACCGTCCGGCCGTCGGCCATGTTGACGTGCATGTCCTTGAGAGCCGCGGGCTCCGGTGCGGGTGTCGGCGTGGCCGTACGGGTGGGCGGTGGCGCCGGTGTGGAGGTGGCCGGCGCCGGGCTCGCGCCCGCCACCGGTTTCGCGCAGGCCGCGAGCGCGAGCGCGCAGACGGCCGCAGCCGTCCAGGCCCGGGCCGCGCGACGAATCCTGGCCCCTGTGATCCCTGTGGTCCCCGTGGTCATCGGGTCTCCCCCTCGTTGTGCTTCGATGTACGCGACCTGTACGCACGGCGGGTCAGGTCGGGTTGCATGCGACGGCGGGAATCTTTCGGGGGCTGCGGGACATGACGGAGGACGAGTTCGACGTGTTCTACGCGTCGGCGTTCCCGCGGCTCGTGGGCCAGTTGTTCGCCATGACCGGTGACCACGGCGAGGCGCAGGACGTCGTGCAGGAGGCGTTCGTACGCGCCTGGGACCGGCGTGGCGACTTCCTCGCCGACCAGGCGCCGGAGGCGTGGATCCGTACGGTGGCCACCCGGCTGGCCGTGAGCCGCTGGCGTCGGGCGCGGCGCTGGCTGGAGCTCGTACGGCGTACCCCGCCGGAGGCGCACATGCCCGGGCCCGGGCCGGAACACGCCGCGCTGGTCGAGGCGTTGCGGCAGCTGCCCGACGCGCAGCGGATCGCGATCGTGCTGCACCACCTGTGCGACCTGAGCGTCGAGCAGGTAGCCTCCGAGACCGGCGCCCCCGTCGGGACGGTCAAGGCCCGGCTGGCGCGCGGCCGGGCGGCGCTCGCCGGGCACCTGGGGGAGAAGGAGGACGGCCGTGTCCGATGACCGCGACCTCACCACCGCGCTGCGGGACGTCGCCGACGCCCATCAGACGCCCCCGCAGGTCTCCGGCACCGAGATCCGCCGCCGGGCGGCCCGGCGCAGGCGTCGACGGCACGGGGCCTTCGCCGGAACCGCCGTCGCCGCCGCCGGGGCAGCGGTCGTCCTCGCCTTCACCACCGGCCTCGGTGGCGGCACCGAGCAGCGTCCGGCCACGGCGGCTTCGGACACGCCCTCGCCGCGGCCCGCCGCCACGGTCGACCTCTCCCGGCGGCTGCTGACCATCGCCGGCCGCGAGCTCGCCGTCTCGTCGGGCACCGCCCGACACCCCACGCCGACCGGGTTGATGACCGTGACCGCCAAGTTCCCCACGAAGACCATGGACAGCGCGGCGCTCGGCCTCGGAAAAGGGGACGGATACGAGATCACGCTGCCGTGGGTCGTCGAACTGCGCACGGCCGACGGGCGTACGAACTACGTCGTCGCTCTCACCTGGAACGAGAAGGCACCCGGCACGAGCGATGTCACGCAGGGCTGGATCGGGCTGCGGACGGCCGACGCCAAGTGGCTGTACGCGAAGCTGAAACCCGGCATGGTGCTCAGCGTCGGCCGGAGCGTGTCCCTCGGCCGGTGACCGGCCGGTGAAGGAGGACTCCGGGACGGGTGACGCCGCCGGGTCGGCCATGCGCCCCGTTCTCAGGGTCGGCCGCGCAGCGCGAAGGCGATGAACTGGGTCACCTGGCGGGCGGCGAAGTTGTCGTCGGAGGGCCACACCCGCTCGTTGAACCAGGCCTCGACACTCACGTCCTCGGCGGCGCCGCGCATCAGCGTCATCGGCCCGTGCGTGTGGGCGTTCACCAGCCCGGGCACGGCGATCAGTCCCGTGCCGTCCACGCTCTCGGCCCCGGTCGCGTCCGGCCCGGAGCCCGCCGGACCCAGCCAGGCGATCACCCCGTCCTCCACCAGGATGTCCTGCTCGGTCTCCACCCGGGAGGGGCCCTGCTCGGGCACGACAAGCACCGAACAGGACGTCACGATCAGTCGGCGCATCATGCGGATCCTTCCGTCCGAACCGGACGCTAAGGATCCAAAACGTTGTGCACAACCCCGTCCCACGGGTCCCTGTCGTCCGGACCGGACGGGGGTCGAAAAAGTTGGACGGTGAAGGCAGTCGAACCTCCCTCCGTACCCGTCTCTACGGGGGAACGAGGGAGGGCGCATTGAACGCCGACGAGGAACGCCAGTTCCGCGAGTTCGTGGCGGCGCGGTCGAGATCGCTGCTGCACACGGCCTACCTGCTCACCGGGGACTGGGAACAGGGCCGGGATCTGCTCCAGACCGCGCTTGCCGCCACCGCTCGGCGCTGGTCGAAGCTGCGCGACCGGGAGCAGCCGGAGATCTATGTGCGCCGGGCGCTCTACCACGCCCAGGTGGACCGCTTCCGGCTGCTCAGCTGGGGACGGGAGACGGTCACCGACACCGTCCCGGACCGGCCGTCCGCGCAGGGCACCGACTGGGCCGAGACCGTGGTCCAGCGGCAGGACATCATGGCCGCGCTGCGGCGGCTGCCCAAGCGCCAGCGCGCGGTGGTCGTGCTGCGCTACTTCGAGGACCGGCCGGACGCGGAGATCGCCACGATTCTGGGGGTCGCCCAGGGGACGGTCCGCAGCCAGACCCATAAGGCCCTCGCCTCTCTCCGTGCCGCCCTGGCCGAGGCGGGGCCGTCGGCCGCCTCCTCCTCCACCGCCTCCGGAAGGGGCTTCGTCGCATGAACGACTCGACCGAACACCCGCTGCACGACGCCCTGCACGCCCATGTCCGGGAGAACGGCGCTGACGCCGGTGCCCAACTGGCCGGCCTCGCCGACGGCGCGCTGCGGATCGCCCGGCGCCGTCAGCGGCTGGCCCGCGCCGGGGTCGGCATCGTCGCCGCCGCGGCGGTGGCCACCGCCTGGGTGGCCGTCGCGGACGACGCGCCCCCGCGCGCGAACGTGATCCGGCCCGCGGCAGGCGACAGCACCGGGAACACCGGGAAGGCGGCCCTGCTCTCCCTCCTGCCGATCACCTCGCGCACCGACCAGGCATGCAAGCAGGGCAGCGGTGGCTACACCGTGCAAGCGAGCGCGACCCACCCGAAGCTCTGCGTCCGGGCCGACCGGGACAGGGGCATGACGGATATTCAGGTCACCTCCGCGAAGGCCTTCAAGAGCAGCGTCGACGGCACCTGGCGGGTCTTGGTGACCCTCGACTCCACCGACCGGACCCGTTTCGCCGCCCTCACCGGCTCCATCGCCCCGGCCCCGGCCCCGCGCAACGGATTCGCCATCGTCGTCGACGGCAAGCTGTGGGGCATGCCCTACGTGAACCGCTCGATCACCGGCGGTCGTGTCGAGATCGCCGGAGCCTACAGCGGAGACCTCACCAGCGCCGCCGTCCACGACCTGGCCGCCCGCCTGGACCCGCACTGACAGCCGGTACGGAACAGGCGGCTACGCGTCCGTCGCCGCCCTGCGCGTCGGCCTGCCCAGCGCCCAGAACAGGACGCCGAGGAGCATGAATCCGAGCAGCGGAAGTGTCTCGGTGAGGAGGTACTTCACCCGCTCGTGGTGGTGCCAGCCGTCCGGCGCGTAACCCTGGCCGAACCAGTGGTCGCCGAGGCCCGGGGCGACCAGCTGCACGCTCGCGAAGAGAACGAGTGCGGTCAGGACCACGCTGATGGCGAGGGGCGCGGGTGCCTTGTACGGGCGGGGCACGCCCGGGGCCTTGTACCGCAGTACCGCGAGCGCCGGGAAGATGCCCAGGTAGCTGACCAGGGTGGTGGAGATCGCCAGGCCCAGGACCGCGCCGAAGAGCTTCGCCGCGCTGCCCGAGGTGAGTTCGTGGGCCAGGACCAGCACGGCCGTGGAGACCAGACCGCTGAGGATGTTGACGCGGACCGGGGTGCCGAAGCGGCTGGAAATGACCCCCAGGAAGCGGGGGGCCGCGCCGTCGTAGCCGGAGACGGCGAGGGCGCGATCGGAGCCCATCACCCAGGTCACGCCCGAGGAGAGCACCGTGAGGATGAAGAGGATCGCGGCCAGGTCCCCGAGCGCGCTCCCGGCGCCGCTGAGGGTGGCGGTGCCGTCGCCGGCGACATGGCCGCCGTAGACCGTGAAGACCTGGCGGATGGCGTCGATGAAGCCGCCGAGACCGGTGATGGCCTTGACGGGCAGCACGAGCAGGATGCCGAGGATCGGCAGGGCGTAGAGGAGTACGGAGAGGGCGGCGCTGCGGAAGACGGCGTACGGCACGTCCTTCTGGGCGTCGGTCATCTCGTCGCCCGCCGTGCTGGGCAGTTCGAAGCCGACGTAGTTGAACATCAGGACGGGCACCAGGCCGACGAAGCCCGCGTACGTCGGGGAGAAGTCGCCGGGTCCGAAGCCGTGCAGGCCGTGTCGGACGCCGTAGACGACGACCGTGGCGGTGAACAGGCCGAGCAGGAGGAAGCGGCTCCACGCGCCGATGGTGGGGATCCACTTGCCGACGTCGAAGGAGAGGATCGCGGCGAGGACCCCGATCCACACGAAGGCGAGGGTGAAGAGGTAGAAGGCCGGGGTGCTCAGGTCCTTGCCGCCGTGGAAGAAGGTCGTGTACGCGGTGACGGCGGAGACGGAGAGGGTGCCGCCGAGCCAGACCGGATTGGTGATCCAGTAGAGGAAGTTGTTGACCGCGCCGGCCAGGCGGCCGAAGGCTCGGCTGGTCCAGATGTAGGGGCCGCCCTCGTCGGGGAACGCGGCGCCGAGTTCGGCGGTCAGCAGGGCCGAGGGGACGAAGAACACGACGGCCAGCACGATGAGCCAGGTGAACGCCTCCGCGCCGGAGGAGGCCACCGTGCCGATGGTGTCCACGCCGACGATCGTGCACAGCAGGAAGAACAGGATGTCGAAGCGGCCGAAGTGCTTGCGCAGCTTCTCGCGTTCCGACCGGGCTGCCGGCGGCGCGTCGGCCGGCTCTGAGGTGATGGGGCCAGCGGTCACCGGGGGCTCCTGCGGATGAGCGGGACAGGCGGAATTCGGCCAATGATCGGCGCCGCCCCACACACTCACAAGCGTTCATTGGGAAGTCTTGACCCGGTTTGCCGAAAGAGGGTCCTGGCCGTCCCGGAGCTCCGCGCGCAGGGTGTCGCGCAGTCGCCGCAGGTCGTCCGCGGGGCGGCCCAGGCCGTTGAGGCGCAGGCGGGCCGCCTCGGTGCGGTCGACGGGGCGGACGGTGAAGGCCAGGTTCATCGAGGCGCGCAGCATCCACAGGTCGTAGGCGAGCAGCCGGGCCGCGCGGGCCTGTGCCGCCACCAGGTCCGGGTCGGTGGTGCGCAGGTCCTGGAGGCGGGTGCGCAGCCGGTGCACGGTGATGCTCTGCAGCCCGCAGTCGCGTGCCGTCCCCCGGGACACCGGGCCCGGCTCGCCGCACGCGGCCACCGCCTCGTCGGCCGGACTCTGCGCGGCCACCGCCTCGTCCAGCACGGCGACGAGCGCCCGCAACTGGTCGGGGCGTGAGGGGCCGACGGGGGCGGGGCGCCGACGGGGGCGCAGAAGCGGGCCCAGGCGTGCCCCTACGGCCGAGAACTGTCGTACGGCCGAGAACTGCCGTACGGCCGCGAGCAGTCGTACGGCGGCGAACCACCGTGGGACACCGGGCCCCTGTGCCGCTCGGGGTGCGGGCCGGTCCGGAGCTGTGCCTGTGCGCATGGCCCCTCCTGGCGTCCCTGGCGGCCCGGGCCCCGTCGGCAGGCCCTCGCGCGAACCGGCTTCCGGGCGCCGCGTCCCTCCAGTGTGCGCCTCGTGCGCGGCCCGGTGTTCCTGCGCTTCCTGCCGGACAAGGCGTGATCGGGCGTTCTCAGGGGTAGTTGTCCTCCCCCGGGAGTAGCGGAAGGCGGTGCGGTCGTCCCGGAGAGGCAGGGCAGGTGCCTCCGTGGGCACGATGTGCGGGCGGGTCTCGCAGACGAGGCTGGTCCGTGTCGGGGAACATGAATCCAGGCCCGAGGAGGGCGCCATGAACCGCCAGATCCGCGTTCGCGTCACCCGTCAACCCTCGTCCTCCCGTGACACTCGGCAGCCCGAGATCGACCGCAGGACCCCCTCGGGACGGCTGCTGCCGTACTGACGCCGCTCCGGACCCGGCGCTCCGGACCCGCCGCTCCGGACCCGGCCGCCGGTCAGTTCAGACAGCGGTCGATCGCCCTCCGCAGCGCCTCGCGCAGCTCGGGCGGAGGCTGCGGGCCACCGCCCCCGGCACCGGCCGTGACCACCGCGGCGACCTTGCGCAGCTTGGTGTTGGAGAGCTGTGACGCCTCCCGCAGGACGTTCCACGCCTCGTCCGGGGAACAGGCGTGGGTGGCCATCAGGACCCCGCGCGCCTGGTCGATGACCGGGCGGGTGAGGATCGCCTGCCGGAGCTGCTCGACCTCCGTGCGCAGCCGGTCCAGTTGCCGGGTGCGCTCCAGGACCACCGCGGAGGGCACTGGCTCGCGGCACGTTGCGGGGCCGTGCAGCGGATCGTCGGGATCCAGACCGGCCATCTCCAGGACGCGGCGCGGCTGGTCGTTCCAGCCGGTCGCCGACACCCGTGTGCCACGGCGGCGGGCGTAGGTGTCGAGGACCTCCAGGAAGTGCAGTCCCGTCGTGTCCATGAAGGTCACGCCGGTCATGTCCAGGTCGACCCGGTCGGTGTCGTCCGGCAGCCCGGCCAGGGTCCTGGCCAGGGTGTCCGCACAGCCGTGGATCAGATCACCGCGGGGGACGAGCACCGCCCTGCCCCCCTCCACGCTGCTGTCGATGGCCAGGGTGTCCAGCCGTCCTGCGAGCGATGTGTGTGTGGCTGAGCTCATGTCCGCCTCGCTGCTCCCCACAGTCGTCACGACGTTGAGTCACCGATCGCCGCCGTATCCCGGCCCCGGCCCTGGGTGTGGCGGTGCGGGATCCGGCGATGCTGGGATGCGCCTGCCCGGCCGGTCGGGGAGTACACCCGGTCCGCCGGGGCGTGACGGGCGCACTCCGGGGGTAAACGCGGTCTGGACCAGGTATCGACACGAGACGTTTCGGGAGGGGAGACGTATCGGAGGGGACGGAGTGGGTTCGGCAGTGGGGAGTCGGCGTGAGGACTGGGTACGAGGCACCACGGCGCCGCCGCCTTCGGGCGGGCGGCAACCCGGTGCGGCCGCTGTGAACGCCGTGGCCGAAGCTGCGGATCCGTTCGTGCATCCCGCGCTCTTCTACCGTGACGAGCGGGAGTACCTGGCCGCGGTCGTGCCGTTCGTGCACGAGGCGCTCGACGCCGGAGAACCGGTGGCCGTGGCCGTGCCGACCGAGAATCTGCGGCTGCTGAAGGCGGAGATCGGCGCCGAGAAGGCCGTACGGTTCCTCGACATGCGCGAGGCCGGGCGCAACCCCGGCCGGATCATCCCGGGGGTGCTGCGCGCCTTCGCCGACGCCCAGCCGCCCGGCAACCGGGTGCGGATCGTCGGCGAACCGATCTGGGCCGGCCGCTCGGCCACCGAGTACCCCGCGTGCGTCCAGCACGAGGCGCTGATCAACGCCGCCTTCCAGGGCCGCGCGGTCACCATCCTGTGCCCGTACGACACCCGGCGCCTGGACCCGCAGGCCGTCGCCGACGCCTACGCCACCCACCCCGTCGTCCTCGACGCCGGCTCCGGCCGCCAGGAGGAGAGCGGACGGTACGACTTCGAGGGCGTGCACGCCCGCTACAACGCCCCGCTGCCTCCGGCCCCGGACGTGGCCGCCCACGCCTTCGTCTCCGATGTGCTCGGCGAGATCCGGCACTTCGCGTCCGACGCCGCCGAGCGGTTCGGGCTCGTGCGGCCCCGGCTCGACGACCTGGCGCTGGCCGTCGCCGAGCTGACCACCAACAGCGTGGTGCACGGCGGCGGTTCGGGTCTGCTGCGGGTGTGGGCCGAGGACGGGCACGTGGTGTGCGAGGTCCGCGACCGGGGACACCTCACCGACCCGCTGGCCGGACGCCGGCCGCCCGCCCGGGACCAGTTCGGCGGCCGCGGCCTCCTCATGGTCAACCTCCTCGCCGACCTGGTACGGGTGCACACCGGGCCGGACGGCACGACGGTCCGCTGCTGGTTCGCCTTCTGACGGCCCGCGCACCACGGTCACCGCTCTGGCCGAAGTGCGCCGGTCCTTCCGGGCCCCAGCCCCCTTTGACCTGCGATTTCGTTTCGCCGTACGCCCGCGTGGGCAGGGTTCGGGCAGCGTGGCCCGGTCAAGGCCTCGGGTGGGGGGAGCGCGACGGTGCCCGACCAAGTGTGCACGGCGGACGGACGACGGTTACGCGTGGAGGTCTCGGGGGATCCGCACGGACGCCCCGTGTTCCTCCTGCACGGCATGCCGGGCAGCCGGGTGGGGCCCAAACCCCGCTCGATGTTCCTTCACCAGCGCGGCGCCCGCCTCATCAGCTACGACCGGCCGGGGTACGGCGGTTCGGACCGCATGCCGCGCCGCCGGGTGGCGGACGTGGCCCAGGACGTCGCGGACGTCGCCGACGCCCTCGAACTGGACCGGTTCGCGGTCGCCGGCCGGTCCGCCGGAGCCCCGCACGCCCTGGCCTGCGCCGCGCTGCTGCCCGACCGGGTCACCAGGGCGGCGGCGATGGTGGGCTGGGCACCGCGCGACGCCGAGGGCCTGGACTGGTACGCCGGAATGGCGCCGTCCAACGTCGCCGCCCTCAGCACGGCCGCCACCGACCCCGAGCGTTTCGCCGCCGGGATCATCCCGCGCTCCGCCGCCATCCGCAGCGATCCCGCGCGCCTGCTGGAGGAGCTGCGCGAGGACCTCACCGCCGACGACCGGCTGATCGTCTCGGACAACACCATCCGCTCGATGCTGCTGCGCAACTACCGTGAGGCGCTGCGCACTTCACCGTACGGCTGGATCGACGACGCCCTCGCCCTGACCGCGTCCTGGGGTTTCGACCCGGCGCGGATCAAGGTGCCGGTGCTGCTGTGGCACGGCAAGGACGACGTCTTCTCCCCGGCCTCCCACGCCTCCTGGCTCGCCGACCGCATCCCCCGCGCCACGGCCGTCCTGGAACCCACATCGGCCCACTTCGCCGCCCTACGAGCCCTACCGGCCGTCCTGGACTGGCTCCTCGCGGACACCCGAACGCGCTGAGGGCGGGCGGACTGCCACGCCGGGCGCGTGCCCGTGCGGGTGCACTGAGGGTGGGTGCGTGGGCCCTACGGGCGTGTTGCCTCGTCGGGTGCGCGTTCGCGCGGGTGCCCTGCCGGGCGGGTGGGCAGCCACGCCGCGCATGGCGCGGCGGGGACACTGGCGAGGGGCGCGGTCACGGGTGCATTGCCACGCCGGGTGCGTGTGCCCGTGCGTGTGTGCTGAGGGTGGTGTGTTGCCCCCTGCCGGGGTGGTGTTTTGCCCCGCCGCGTGCGTGCTCTGGCGGGTGCGCGGCCTTGTATGGGGGGCGTTGCCTCGTCGGGTGCGTGGCCGCGCGGCGCTGAGGGTGGGTGCGTGGCCGTAAGCGGGTGTGGTGCCCCGCCGGGTACGTGTTCGCGCGGATGTGCTGACGGGGGGCGGCTACACGGGTGCATTGCCACGCTGGGCACATGGCCGGGCGGGTGGGGGTGTTGCCTCCTCGGGCGCATGCCCGCGCGGACGCGCTGAGGGTGGGTGCTGGGGCCGGCCGGGTCCGTGCCCGCGCGGGTGCGCTGCAGCGCCACGCCCAGCCCATGCCCAGGCCGGTGTGCTGACCGGCGGGGTGCCGTCACCCCCGTGGGATGCCGGCCCGGGCGCATGCCCGGGCCGGTGTGTTGGCGTTGTGGACCCGGCGACCGGCGGCACCGCCTCGCGCGGGGTCACACCGACAAGGGCTCCAGGTCCCGGTAGATCCGTCGTTCGCGGCTTGCCAGCAGGGTGATGCCGTTGTCCTCTCCGAGCAGCAGGCGCAGTTCCGCCATCGCCTCCTCCCGTAGGGCCCGGGCCTCGCTGTCGCGGCCCAGGGCCCGCAGGGTGAGCCCCAGGTTGGTGACCACGGCGAGGGTCTCGGGGTGATGGCCGCCGAGGGCCTCGCGCAGCACCGGCAGCGCCGCCTCGTCCCGTTCCAGCGCCTCCTCGAAACGGCCCTGGTCGTAGAGGACGTTGGCGTAGTTCACACTGGCGAACACGGCGTGCGGATGGTGCGCGCCCAGCACCTCCGCCATGCGGGGCAGCACCTTCAGGAACACCGCCTCCGCCTCGTCCAGGTCCCCGCAGCCCCAGTGGAAGATCCCCAGGTTGTTCAGGGCCGCCTGGGTGTACGGGTGGGCCTCGCCCGGCACCTTCATGTACTCGGCGAGCACCTCCCGGGCCACCTCGCGGGCCCGGTCCCGTTCGTCCGCCGCGAACAGGTCCGCCGCCAGGTTCAGGTCGCAGGCCAGCGAGTCGGGGGTCGGAGCCGAGTACTGCTCCTTGTACTGCTTGCGGGTCGCCTCGGTCAGTCGCCAGGCGTCCTCCAGCTGGCCGTTGCGGCGCAGCGACACCGCCAGGGACTTGGCGCAGCGCAGGGTGCCGGGAAACTCCTTGGTCAGGATCCGCTTGTGGGCCGCGTACGTTCGCGACAGGATCGACACCGACTCCGCGTACCGCCCGACCTCTCGCAGGTCGCGGCCGAGGCGTTCGGCCGACGCCAGCGTGTACGGGTGGTCGGGACCGAGGACGGCCATGCGCTGGTCGAGCGTGTCCTGGTTGATGCCGCGTGCCTCGCCGTATTTGCCCACCATCTGCAGGGCGAGGGCGAGGTTGTTGGCCGCGCTGAGGGTGCGCCGGTGCGACTCGTGGAAGATGTCACTGAAGCCGACGTGCGCCTCCTTGGCCAGCTCGACCGCCTTCGTGTACTCGCCGAGGGCCGCCAGGTCGCTGGAGAGCGCGGACATGGTGGCGTAGGTGTGCGGGTGCTGCTCGCCCAGCTCCCGGCGCTGCCGCTCCAGCAGGTCCTCGCCGATCTCCCGGGCCTCCACGTAACGCCCTTGCGAGCGCAGCACGTTGGCCAGGTGGAAGCGCAGGTAGAGGTAGTAGACGTCGTCCTCCCCGAGCACCGGCCTCCAGTGCTGGAGCAGGTCCTCCGCGAGGCGCCGCGCGGCCACGAAGTCACCGCGTTTCCACTGGTAGCGGACCCGGTCGATGAGCAGTCGGCGGGTGTCGGCCTCACGGCAGTTGCGGGCGTCGGACGCGGACAGGTGCGGCCAGATGACGCCGAAGCGGGGCCAGGTGGTCGGGTCGTCGATGGGTTCGTCGCCGTCGGGCCGGGCGCCCGCGAGGACGGTGTGCACGACGTGCCGGGTTTCCCGCTGCTTCTCCTCGGGCATCTGGGAGCGGATCACCGCCTGCACCAGCCGGTGCACCTGAAGGCTGTTGGTCTTCTGGTCGACCTTGGCGAGCGCGAACCGGCCGATCTCCCGGATGACCCGGCCGAGCAGCAGACTCTCCTGGAGCGAGGGGTCGTACGGCTTGAGTGCCGTGATCATCTCCTTGCTGTAGAGCAACTGCTGGGAGATCGGCTCGGGTGCGAGGAAGGCGCACAACTGCAGCAGCCGTACCGCCGCGGGTGATCGTTTCTCCAGCTGTTCGATCGAGACGTTCCAGGTCGCCGCGACCGTCCGCGGGTAGTCGGGCGGCTGGTTGAGGTCCAGGACCTCGGTGGTCTGCCGGGCCAGCTGGCGCAGATAGTCCTCGATCGGGGTGGCGGTCTCGGCCAGCCAGGCCGCCGCCTGTTCGACCGCCAGCGGCAGATCGCCGACGGCCTCCGCCACCCGGCCGGCGTCGTCGGCCGTCAGGCCGCCCTCGGTGCGCCGGGTCAGGTGCTCGATGCTCTCCGTGCGCTCGAAGACGTCGATCTGCTGGGACGCCCCGTGCTGGGACCAGGCCTGGTTGCGGGAGGTGACGAGGATGTGACCGCCGTCCCCGGTGGGGAAGTAGCGGGCCAGCTCCGCGGGATCGCCGGCGTTGTCGAAGACCAGGATCCAGCGTTTGGTCGG
Organism: Streptomyces sp. NPDC102270; assembly: GCF_044766405.1. NCBI lineage: Bacteria > Bacillati > Actinomycetota > Actinomycetes > Kitasatosporales > Streptomycetaceae > Streptomyces > Streptomyces sp. NPDC102270. The sequence goes on from NZ_JBIWLX010000018.1 coordinate 38,732, forward strand.
TAACCCCCGGGACAGCCGCTGCACGGCTTCCTGGCTGGCCTTCGTCATGTCCTCCTCGGTGCCCGTCGCGCCTATCAACGGGGCGAGTTCGGCGAGCGAGGCGACCACGTCGTCGATGTGCTCGGCGGATATCCACCAGACCAGGTCGTAGTCGGCCATGAACCGGTGCACGTACTCGATGGCGAGCTGGGTCTTGCCCACCCCGCCCAGGCCGAACAGCGCCTGCGGCTGCGGCGGCCCGGACAACTCGCCGAGCTGGGTGCGGATCCGGTCCATGATCGAGGCCCGGCCGGTGAAGGTCGTGTTGCGCTGGGGCGCGTTCCAGATCCCCGGGGTGATGCCGGGGAAGCGGGGTGCCGACGGACTGTTCTCCGCCTGCTGCAAGGGCAGTTCCAGCGCGCGCTGGAGCGCGGCCACACACTCCGTCTCGTCGAGCCGGTGCAGGTCGGTGCACGGCTCCGGGAGCGGGACCTCCTCAACGCGGAGCGGTACGACCGAGCTCCGAGCGCCGTCAGGGGTCCGTTCGCCGAGGGCACGCCAGACCGAGTCGGCGTACCGGGACTCCTGGAAGGTCTTCGACAGCAACGCCACGGTGTGCGCGGTGGTGTCCGCCGGCTCGACCGGACCGGTGGAGATCTCGTGCAGCGTGACCTCGCAGCCCGCCCGCTTCAGCAGATACTCGACCCAGTCGGCCCACATCCGCTTCTCCGCCGCGTACGCGACCACGACGTCGGCCACGCTGGTCAGCGGCCGGCGCCTGAGGTACGCGTCCCGGCAACGCAGCCGGACCGGCTCGGGGATCTGCGGCAGCGAGGTGACCTCGCGGTCGGAGACGACGGCGGTGAGCCGCTCGAAGGCGGACAGCAGCGAGTTGGCGATGCCGCTCTCGTCCCCGACGGTGGCGAGGGTCTCCTCGTAGGCGTAGTAGGGGCGGTAGGGGATCTCGACGTTGCCCCAGTAGGAACTGAGCTCCTCATAGCTCAGCGGTCGGCCGTCCGCCCCCTTCGGCAGCCCCTCGAACCGCATCCGGGCCAGCGCGCGACCGGCGTCGACCTTCTCCTTCTCGCCCTCGTCGATGCGCATCGGCACCGGCAGAACCCGTATCCGGCGGGGCCGGTAGCCCTCCTCGACACTGCGGGCCACGACTGCCGCGCCCTCCAGCGCCTGATCGCTCAGGGTGAAGCAGTCCACCAGGACGTCGGGCATCTCCATGGTGCAGATGTCGGCGTTGTCCGACAGGCCGGTGCGGCTGTCGATCAGGACATAGTCGTACGTCGCCTTCATGCTGGCCCGCAGGGCCTGGAGGAAAGTGCCGCCGCCCAGCCGCTCGTAGAAGTTGTCCCACTCGAACGAGGTGACCGCCGCCGAGTACGCCCGGTCCTGGCGGCCCGCGGACAGGAAGTCCAGGGAGCCGCCCTCGGGGAAGTGCAGGTCGAAGCGCTCGGGGCGGATGGACACCGCGTGCTGCTCGATCTGGGCGTAGGACAGGTGCCAGTCGTCGGGGCGCTGGGTTCCGGTGGTCGCGGCCCAGGCGTAGTCCTGGATGATGTTGATGACGCCCGGAGTCGCGGACAGCGCCTTGGGGTCGAGGAACGGGTGGAAGAAGCGGTGCAGGCCCGGCGCCTCCAGGTCCCAGTCGACGGCGAGGACCCGTTTGCCGTTGGCGGCCAGGATCCAGGCGGTGTTGGCCAGGGCCATGGTGCGGCCCGTGCCGCCTTTGTAGCTGTAGAAAGTGATGACACGTCCGTCGCGCGGGCCCGTCATGCTTCTCCTCCGTGGTCGGGTCCGCCTTCCGGGTACGGCGGCTGGATGGGGCCCAGCAGACGGGGCCTGGGCACGTGCGGACCCGGCGGCGGATGGGCCTCCGCGTGTTTCAGGTACTGCCGGGTGGTGTGCGCCACGACGGTCGGCAGCACGTCGGTGAACGCCTTGAGCGTGGGGACGCCGTTGACGGCGGTACGGCAGTCGGTGCGTCTGCCGCGCTCGAGGAGCACGGGCAGCGTGCGCTCGAACTCCGTGGTCACGCGCTCCGCCTCGTCGCTGTGGCACTGCACGTCGGCGCGGTTCCAGGGCACGACCGCGCTCACCCACGGCTGGGCCTGGGCGTCGAACGCCCTTAATCGGTGCCGCTGTTCCTCGTTGGTCAGCGTCCACCGGTCGACCAGCAGGATGCGCGGGCGGCCCGTCTTGCCGCCCTCCTCGCCGGGGCCGGCGGTCAGGGGGCCCTCGGTGTCCTCGTCGTCGAAGGAGGAGACCGTGGGCCGGTAGTCCAGCGAGCGGATCAGCTCCTCCGCCAGGGCGGGCAGCGGGCGCGTCGACTCGGAGTGGTACGGGTTCCAGTCCAGTGGGTCCTCGCCGTACGGGCGCGAGTCACGGTCCTCGGGGACGCTGTCGACGGTGGGCGCGGCCACCGTCAGATGGATGTGCCGGGGCTCCTCGCCGCGCGGCCGGAACGCGCTCGGGGTCGTCTCGTAGTCGCGCAGCCGGCCCGGCGGCAGGGGTGACTCCTCGGCCACCTGGACGATGCGCTGGGCGAGGGTGAGGACGGTCTCCTCGTACTCGTCGCGCAGTCTGCTGAGCTTGATGAGCCCGTAGAAGCCGTTGGTCGCGTAACGGTCGCCGAAGGTCGTGCGGTCGAGGTGGATGTGGCGTATGGAGTCCGGCAGTTGGTGGAAGTCGACGCGCGTCCACAGGGCCGGGACGATCGCGGACACCTCGCGTCCGCCGACGGCCTTGGCATGCAGGAGGCGCTCGTTGAACGCGAACAGTTCCCGGCCGCACATCTCGCTGGTGAAGTAGCGCGGTGACAGCAACGGCACGAAGACACGGCAGCGGGCCAGGTTCTCGCTGAGCTTCCTCGGCCACCCCACGCCGGAGCCCATCTCCCGGTCGATGAAGCCGACTTCGGCGCCGGCGGGCAGGTCGGTCAGCGCCATGATGTGGTTGCACAGGTCCCGGTAGAGCTGGTGCACCCAGTGGTCGGGGTCGCCGCCGCCCGACCCCCACGGCGGGGTGTGGGCGTAACTGAGGAAGAAATAGGGCTGCCCCGCGGCCGGGGCCTGCCCCCACTCCCCGTCAGGTATGTCCAACACGCCCCCCTGCGCGTCGATGACCCCGTGGCCGGAGCCACCTGGAACCGGAAGAACAATGTGCCCGACCGAGAGCCCGGGCGGTTCACTTAATTCAGGTCATTCCGGGAGCGATATCTGGACAGTTGATCGCATACGTCGTCGACGGCGGCCCTCATGTCGAAAAGCGTGACCGGCTTTTTGGCCCATTCCCGCCGTACGAGGAGTTCCTCCGGAAGCCGTGCGCCCGCCTCGGCGAAGTCGCCGTCGTCCAGGGTCAGATCCTCGTACGTGAACCAGTTTCCCCTGTAGCCCACCACGCAGCGGTACAGCCGCTGGGGCGGTCTCGGGGTCATGCGGTACTCGGCGAGATGGAAGGCGCTGCACACCTCGAACCCCACGCGCAGCAGCAGTACTTGGGCGTCGGCGGCGTACAGCCGGGCGAGCGGCGAACGCTCGCCCAGGTGGCAGCGCGGGTCGTGCCCGGCGAGCAACTCGGCCCCCCGCGGGCCGATCGCGGCCAGCGAGGTCTGCGGGTGGTCGCTGCGGACGGCTCCCGGAGTGGTCCGCACACACTCGGCCAGCGCGCCCATCGACGGGCAGGGCGTGGTGTCCGGCTCGAACGGGGGCATCGACGCACGGAACTCCTCGGCCTCCTCCGTGCTCAGGCGCGCGACGAGGGCCCGGTGGGCGCGGGAGCTGTCCGAGTTCTCGGGCGTGAAGGCGGGCACGACGAGCGTGCCGCGCGGCCCGAGGGCGTCGAGCAGCGCGTCACGGACCCGGGTGGGGGAGAGGCCGGTGCCGCTCAGGGAGGCGTGGACCATGAGAGGGGCTTCGGGGTGGAGAGGTAACTCGGCCAGGAGATGGCTCAGTTGGTGGCCGCTCGCCGGATCGGACGGGGAGGAGCCGAGGCGCCCGGCGTGCGGGCTGGACAGCCGGGAGACGGGGGGCCTGGTGTGCGGTGCGGAGGGGCGGGCGTCGGGGCGGTCGGGGTTCGGTCGGGGCGGCAAGGGGCCTGGGCGTCCAGTGCTCGACTCGGTCGGTAATCCGCCCCAGGGGTCGGTGAGTCGGCGGGGCCGCGGGTGGGCCGAGGTGGTCGCGTCCGTCGGGACGGGCGGCTTCGTCACGGCTGCCCCGCGATCGCCGTCCACTCCTCGCGCAGCTCCGCCGCCAGTATCTCGCCACTCTCGGTGAGGTCGCGGTCGGGCAGTTCGGTCAGGGCGGCCAGGGCGCGTCCGGCCCGGGCCAGGGACTGGAGGCGCTCGGGGGTCTCCTGGCCCCAGTAGGCCACGTCACCGAGTGCGTCGACGACCTCGGTGAGCAGCCGCCCCGCCTGGTTGCCCGGCACATGCAGATCGGTCGTCGCGCGCAGGGCGGCCAGCCGGGCCCGGCGCCCGAGGCGCGGCAACTCCCTGACGAACATGGTGGGTTCGAAGTCGACGGCCACGCCGAGCCCACCCAGACCGTCGACGGCGAGCCGCACCCCGGCTCCGGCGACGAGCGGGGTGACGGCGTCGACACGCAGGGCGTTGCGGTCGTCGGCCGCGGCTCCCTGCTCCGCGCGGAGTTCGTAGGCCGTCCGCAACCGCTCACGGAACGCGGCGAGCTCGTCCGGGTCCAGCGGGGCGGTGACGGGGGCCGGGTAGACCGCACGGCGAGGGTCGGCGTCGTCGATGAGCAGTGGCTCGGTGGCCGCCACCTTGAGAACCGTCAACGGCCGCCAGGCGTCGGTGGGTTGGTCACCAACGGTGAGGAGGGCCCCGTCGGCGGTGCGGACGTCGAGACCCCGCGCGCTCACCACGGCCTCCACCCGCCCCGGGGCGGGCAGGGTCAGGGTGCCCAGGGTCGGCAGGTCCAGCTCGCGGTCCGGCTGCTCCCAGGCGAGTCGCAGCGGGGCGTGCGCGTGGACGGCCGCGGCCACGGCGACGCGGGCGAAGCGGGCGGCGGTGACGTGGGCCGCCTCGGCGTGACGCAGGGCGGCCCGCAGGTACGGGTGGGACAGCACCCGGTTGAGGTGCTCCGCGGTGGTCCGGTCCGCGTCCAGCCGGAGCAGGGCTTGCCAGGCCGCGTCCCAGTCGGTGTGTCCGGCCAGCCGCTCGTTGGCGTAGGCGAGGAGGGTCCGGTCCAGCGCCTGCCGGGCGAACCGCAGGGCCTCGGGGTCCAGGACTGCGGGCGAGAGGGAGCGGTCGGTGATCCGCTCGGCGATCCCGTCGACCAGAGCGCGAAGATCGTGACAGAAAACCGACGGATTATCGAACTCACGTTCGCTGCTGTAGCGGTGGGCGTAGAGACCGCCACCGCAGGACTGTACGACCGGGCACTCGCGGCAGGTCTTCGACAGGCCGAGCAGGCCGCGCTGCCGGGCCTGTACGCCGGGATGCCGGGCCACCTGCTCGAAGGTGTGTTCGTTGACGTGGTAGCCCGTGGCGGGGGCGCCGTCGTAGGCCGTCTTGAGCGAGTCCACCTGCTCGAAGGAACCGTCCGTCTCCACGACCGCCAGATCGGAGGGGGCCAGGCCCATGGCCTCGGTCAGGCTGGGCCCGCCCCGCAGTGTGCTGAGCACCGAGTCGAAGGTCCGCACCCGCACCGTCCGGCCCTGTTCCGTCCAGCGGTCGAACACGGCGAGCAGCCAGTCGGCGTACGGGGTCGGCGAACCGGAGGAGCCGCGCGGCGGCGGGGTGTCCCAGGTGGAGTGCGGCAGCAGGTAGTCGATCCGGGGCGGCGAGAGGGCCGACAGGGTGTCGTGCACGACGACGGGATCGTTCGCCACGTCCACCGTGCAGAGCAGGCCGCCGAAGAGATGTCGGTACTCCTCGGTGCGCAGCAGGTCGATCGCGCGCAGGACGCGGTGATAGCTGCTCCGGTACTTGCGGTCGAGCCGGTGCCGGTCGTTGGCGGCCTGGTCGCCGTCGAGCGAGACGCTCACGAGGACGCCGTACTCCCGGAAGACGTCCAGGTGACGGCGGCTCAGCTGCATGCCGTTGGTGTGGATCTTCAGCTCGAGCTCGGTGACGCCGGCCAGTGCGGAGCTGAACTCGGCGCAGATGGACCGCAGTCGGGCGGGGCCGGCGAGCAGGGGCTCACCACCGTGCAGGATGACGGTGACGGACGCGAGGTCGTGCTCGCGCGCGTACGTGGCGAACCGGGCCGCGGTCCGGCGGACCGTGTCCTGTCCGATCACGACCGGGCGGGTCTTCCAGCTCTTGTCCGCGTGCTCGTACACATAGCAGTGGTCGCACGCCAGATCACAGCGACTGTGGATCTTCAGGACGAGTTGCTGGAGTGGGTGGTCCCCCGTGGAAACGGTCACTTAGCACACGCTACCGCGCGCCGTCACCCCCGCATGCCCAGTATCGGCCAATTGGGCTACCGCGCACGTGTGTTGTGGTGTCAGCACGAACCCCCGGCGCAGCGACCGCGCGCGCCGTCGTGGACGGCGCGCGCGGTCGCTGCCGGACTGTCCGGCCTACAGCGCAGAGTTGAAGAGCGTGCGTCCCGGTCCACCCGTGACCCGGTCAGCGGCCTTCGTCGTGGCAGTGGAGTCGATCGCACCCAGCGGGGTGTGCTGTCCCTGGGGGGCGGAAGCGGCGGCGGGCGTGACCGTCTGATCCTTCATCTGTCTGATGTCTCCTTCCGTGGGGACCGGCGTGTCCCCGGCCCAAGGAGACCAGAGGCCCGGTGTCGGAATGCGAACCATGAGACAGAGACACCCCGGTTTTAGGCGGACGATACCGCAGCCGAAGGGTTCCGGAGCATGGCTAGGGGGCGCGTACGCGCCCATACTCGGATGTCCGGGGGAGCCTGTTGTCGGGGGTGGGCCATGAGGGTCGGTATTCCGGGGCCGGGCGTGACATGGAACGACGACGACCTCCCCCCGCTCTTCCGCGTTAACGATCAACTCGCGATCACCCATCAGAGTGAATCGTTCCGTGCTGTCCGCGCCCAGTTGATCGTCCTGCTGGCCGCCACGACCTCGGCCATGCTGGCCGAACGCCTGGACAGCCATGTCCCGGCGCTCCTGGCCGCGCTGCTGTACGCCCTGACCATCGGCATCGGTCTGCACACCACGCGCCGCCGGGCCCGCGCACGCTGGCAGGCCCATCGTGCCGTCGCCGAGATGCTGAAGTCCCTGGCGTGGCAGTACATGGTGCACGGGGGCATCTTCCACTCCCAGGTGGCCAACGCGGACGCGCTGTTCGCGGAGCGGGTCGAGGAACGGCTCAGGGAGATGCGCAAGGTGGGCTGGGAGGACTCCAGGAACGGCGCCCACGCCCGCGGCGAGGGCCAGATCACGCCGGTGATGCGGCGGGTGCGGGCGAAGCCCTTCCCGGTGCGGCGCGACGTCTATCTGCGCGAGCGGCTCATGGAACAGCACGCCTGGTACCGGCGTCGTGCCGCGCAGGCCCACCGCGCCTCCGTGCAGTGGTCGTCGGTCACCGCCGTACTGACCCTGCTGGCCCTGCTCGCCGCCGTGCTCAGGGCGGCCGGGATGCTCGGCGGCTGGGACCTGACCGGGGTGTTCAGCGCGTCCGCGGCGGCCGGAGTGGCCTGGCAGGAGGTGCGCAGGCATCGGCCGTTGACCTACGCGCACTCGCTCGTCGAGCAGGATCTGGAGACCCTGCGGGTCGAGATGAGCACGACCGTGACCGAGGATCGGTGGGCCCTGGCGGTGGCGGAGGCGGAGCGGCTGGTGTCACCGCAGCACTCGGACTGGCTGGGACGGTTCGGCAATTGACGAACACTCAGGGAAGGTGCCGTCAGGGCTCGCGGCGCACGTCCGGCTCCCACAGGACGGTCACCGGGACCCCCGTCCGGCGCGCGTAGGCCACCACGTCACCGGTGCCTCCCCGGCCCCGGGCCGGGCGGCCGTCCCACACGGCGATCAGACGGTCGCAGTGGTCGACGATCCAGCGGCCCGCCGCGAAGTACGCCTCCTCGTGCGTCGGCTCGGGCGGCAACTGGACGCGGTGCGCGCAGGCGCCGAGGATCCTGCGGTACCCGGCGCGTGCCGCGTCGTCGTCGAGGTGGGCCTCGTAGTCCATGCCGGGGATCACGGCCGTCACCGGGACACCGCTGTCCAGGGCGATGTCCGCGAAGAGCTGGTCGGCGCCGGCCGCGAGACAGGTGAAGGCCTCCAGGGCGCCGCCGCCGAGCTGTCCGCGCATCTCCGCCCGTACGCCCGGCAGGACCGGTCCGGGGATGGAGCGGTGCCCGGTCACGCCGATCCGGGTGACGGAAACGGGAGCCGGCGTGGTCACGGTGGGACGGCTTGCGGCCTGTCGGGTCGTCGCGGTTCCGCTCGTCACGAGAGAGCCTCCCCCAGCCGTCGGAAACTACACCGTAGCGCGACCGGCGGGGAGCATACAGGGGCGCACCTGCTCACACCGGGCTCGTCGGACGAGGTCCGCCGAAAATCGTTTGGCGCCGTGAGTGCCGGGAGAGGGATGGTGCGACCCCCGTCCCCGCCCGGCGTGCGCGCCGACGACTCCCAAGTACCAGTCGGTTGGTTTCCTGTGGAGCCGGGAAGACAGACTGATCACCAGAGCACGTCGTGACACAGGCAGGGGTGGGACGCATGGCCAGACAGGAACGCGCGGAGGTCACCCGGTCGGCCATCCTCGACGCGGCGGCCCGTGCCTTCGACGCCGAGGGGTACCACGGGACGTCGCTCGGGGACATCGTGAAGGAGGCCGGGGTGACGAAGAGCGCGCTGTACTTCCACTTCGGCTCGAAGGAGGAGCTCGCCCAGGCCCTCGTCGACGAGCAGTTCTCCGCCCTGGAGTCCGTCACGGACACGGGCAGGCCCGGGGTGCAGACCGTCATCGACACCGTGCACTCCATGGCGCGGCGGCTGGTGGCGGACGTCCGGGTGCGGGCCGGCATCCGGCTGGTCGTCGACCAGAGCTCCAGGACGGGCATCGTCAGCGAGCCGTACACCCGGTGGATCGAGCTCTTCCGGGAGTGCCTCGTCCAGGCCCAGCAGCGCGGGGACGTCAAGGCGGACCTCGACCCCGGGCGGGTGGCCCGGCTGATCGTCGGCTCCTGGACCGGGCTGCAGCTCAGCTCCCAGGTCCTCAGCGGGCGGGCCGGCCTGACCGAGGAGACCACCCTCATGTGGGAGATGCTGCTGCCGAGCATCGTGCCGCCGCGCCGGCTGGAACGGTTCCACCCCGAGGGCACGGTGCTGGTGCCCGAGATGGTCTGACGGGGTCTCATGTTGGCGCGGGCCGTGGCGGCCGTCGTGCCTCAGGTGGCCAGCGGGTCGAGCGACATCGGCTCGATCCGGCCCTCCAGCATGTACCCCAGTCCCTGTACGGCGCAGACGTCGGGCCGCTCGGCGATGTGCACCGGCATCCCGGTGGCCTGCCGCAGCATCTGGTCGAGCCCGGGGAGCAGGGCGGAGCCGCCGACCATCATGATCCCGCGGTCGGCGAGGTCGGCCACGAGGTCGGGCGGGCAGTTGCGCAGCACCCGGCCGATGCCGTCGAGCACGGCGGTCAGCGGGGTCTCGATCGCGTCCCGTACGGCGGCGGTGTCGACCCGCACGGAACGGGCCAGGCCGGTGGCGACGTCCCGGCCGTGGATCTCGGTGGAGGCGGGGCCCTGCGGGGTGAGGCCGTTGCCGGAGAGGGCGAGCTGGAGCGGTCGTACGGACTGACTGGGCAGCATCAGCTCGTGCTGGTGACGCAGGTGCTGGACGATCGCGTGATCGACGGCCTCGCCGCCCACCGGGACGCGCTCGGCGGTCACGATCGACCCGAGCGAGAGCACGGCGACCTGCGTGGCGGCGGCCCCGCACACCATGATCATGGTGGCTTCGGGGCGCTCGACGGGCAGTCCGCAGCCGACGGCGGCGGCGATGAGGGTGTCCACGAGCTCCACGCGCCGCGCCCCGAGTCCCACCAGGGTCTCGATCGCCGCGCGCTGGGCCAGCGGGTCGGCGTCGTGCGGGGTGCAGGCGGCGGCCCGCAGGCGGGGCTTGCGGCGCAGATTGCGGCGAACCTTGTCGCCGAGGAGGTGGCGCAGCATGCGCTGGGCCATCTCGATGTCCACGACGGTGCCGCCGGAGACGGGCCGTACGACGCGGATGTAGTCGGGGGTGCGGCCCGTCATCTTCTCGGCGAACTCGCCGACCGCGATCAGCGCGCCGGTACGGGTGTTCACGGCGGCGGCCGACGGCTGGTCGACGACGAGTCCGGCCCCCTTCACGTAGACCCGCGTCCGCGCCGCGCCCAGGTCGACGGCGAAGTGGCAGCGGCGCAGCTGCTCCAGACTGGCGGTCATGGAGGTCCTCCCGAGAGCACAGACCGTGGGGCCGCGCCGGGTGGCGGGCTTAGTGGCATCGTGCGGGGGTGGGGGAGGGAGCGCCTTTATTAGGGGGCCGGGTGGGGTGCGGCTGAATGGGGGTTTCTGTCAGTTGTGTCTTATGTAAGCGCCCCGTAAAGGCGGGTGATGCGGAGTCAGGGAGCCGCGGGCCGCTCACGATCCGGATCCCTCTCGGGGAGTGCGACCACCCCGAGCCCCGCCAGGTCCTGCGGCCGGATCCGCAACTGGTCCGCCGTCGACTCGGCCTCCTCCGGTGCTCGCTTCAGGATCGCCGCCGCCAGCTCCGGTGCGATCACGGAGAAGTAGCTGTCCGGTGTGGCGTACGTGGCCTCGGGTGCCGCCAGGGCGAGGGCGCCGCCGGAGCCGCCCTCGCCGATGAGGAGGGTGGTGATCGGGACGCGGGCGGAGGCGACCGTGGTGAACAGGTCGGCGATGGCCGCACCCGCGCCCTGGCGTTCGGCCTCCGCGTCGTTGGCCGCGCCCGGGGTGTCCACCAGGGTGAGCACCGGGATGCCGAGCCGGTCCGCGAGGCGGATCAGACGGGTGGCGGTGCGGTAGCCGGCGGGCCGGGTCGCCGTGCCGGTCTGGGCGGCGTAGGCGATGGTGCGGCCCTCGCGCTCACCGAAGCCGCACAGCATGCCCGGGTCGGTACCGCCGCAACGGTCACCGGACACGGCCGCGTGGTAGGTGAAGTAGGCGTCCAGATACGCCTCCGCGCGGGGGCGCACGGCGGAACGGGCCCGGCGGACCGCGTCCCACCCGGTGGGGGGAAGGTCGGTGGTGCCGAGCGGGTCCGGGACGGGGGCAGGCTCGACGGGCAGCACGGGGGGCGCCACGCGGGATGTGTCCGGGGGTGCGGGGTGGGACGCCTCCGGACTGGCGGGGCCGGATGTCTGCGGGGTAGCGGAGCCTGTACCACCGGGCGCCGACCACTCAGGGACGGGTGCCGCTTCGGCGGTACGACTGTGTGCGGTGCCGTTGCCGAGTGCGCTCGGCGGCGCGGCGGTACCGCTGTCCGCGGCGCCGTCCTGGGGTGTGCTCGGCGGCCTGGCGATGTGACCGTGCGCGGCTCTGTCGCCGGGTCCGCTCGATGGCGTGGTCGTGTGACCGTGCGCGGTGCGGTCGCCGGGTCCGCCCGACGCCGTGGCGGTGCGACTGTCCGCGGTGCCGTCCCCGGGGCGGCCCGATGGCGTGGCCGTGTGACCGTCAGCCGTCCCGTCGCCGGGGTCTCCGCTCGACGGTCTCGCCAGTAGGCGCAGCCACCTGCCCAGCGTCTCCCGCAGCGCTTCCGGCCGTACGACCGCGTCCGCTGCGCCCGCCGCCACCTGTGCCTCCGCCGTGTACGCCGTCGGGTCGGCGTCCGGGGGGCGGACCCGGGAGCCCGCGAAGCCGACCTGGGCGCCGGGGAGGGCGAGGATCACGTCGGCGCCCGCGCCCAGGGTGGCCCAGCCGCCGCCCGTGGTCGGGTCGCGCAGTACCGCGATCTGGGGGAGGCCCGCCGCCCGGGTGAGGGCCGACTCGCGGGCCACGCGCTGGAGTTGGGTCAGGGCGAGCATGCCCTCCTGCATACGGCTGCCCCCCGTGGCCACCAACGGGACGACCGGCAGGCGGTGTTCGCGGGCGTACCGGTACGCCGCCTCCAGCCGGTCACCGGTGCGTTCGCCCAGCGAGCCGCCGAGGAAGCCGAACTCGAAGGCGATCAGGACGGCTCGGGCGCCCTCGACGCGCGCGGTGCCGCAGATGACCGACTCCTGCTCGCCGGTACGTTCGGCGGCGCGGGCGCGCGAGGCGTCGTAGCCCTGCCAGGCGAGTGGTCCGTCGGGCCTCGACTGCCGTGCGGGATAAGGGATTTCGGAGAAGTCGTCGGTGAGCAGCGCGACCATCTCGCGGGCGGACAGACGCTCAGGCATGCAGGGCCCGCTTCATGATCTTCCCCATGTCGTTGCGGGGGAGGGAGTCGAGGTGGTGGACGACCCGGGGCCGCTTGTGCGGGGCCAGGCGGCGGGCCACATGGTCCGCCAACTCGTCGAGCGACGGCGGTGCCTCAGGGTCCGCCGCGACGATCCACGCCACGATCCGCTCGCCCAGGTCCGGGTCCGGTTCCCCGGTCACCGCCGCCTCCCGCACCCCCGGGTGCTCGAGCAGCGCGTTCTCGATCTCGCCCGCGCCGATCTTGTAACCGCCGCTCTTGATCAGGTCGGTGGCCTTCCGGCCGACGATCCGCACGTACCCGTCCGCGTCCCGCACCGCCATGTCCCCCGTACGGAACCAGCCGTCCGCCGTGAACGCGGCCGCCGTCGCGTCCGGCCGGTTGAGGTACTCGGTGAACAGGTTCGGCCCGCGCACCTGGATCTCGCCCACCGTCTCACCGTCGTACGACGTGATCGGCGACCCGTCCTCCTCCACCAGCCGCAGCTCCACACCCGGCAGCGGTACGCCCACGGTCCCGGCGCGCGGCTCGCCGTCCGCACGCACACTCGGCCGGGGGTCCGGGGGTGTCCACCGGGACGAGCACAGCATGAGAGTCTCCGTCATGCCGTAGCGCTCGACGACCCGGCGCCCGGTCGCGGCCGTGATGCGCTCGTGGTCGTGCACCGGGAGCGCCGCCGAGCCGGAGACGAGGAGGCGGGCACCGGCCAGAGCCCGCACCAACTCCAAGTCCTCCGCCAGGGTTTCGGCGATGCGGTGGTACATCGTGGGGACGCCGAAGAGCATGGTGGCGCCGTCGTTCAGCTCGCGGGCCACCCCGTCCGTGCTGAAACGGCCCAGATGACGGACCGAGCCGCCGCGCCGGAGCGGGCCGAGGACGCCCAGCACCAGGCCGTGCACATGGAACAGGGGCAGGCCGTGCACGAGGGTGTCGTCGGACGTCCACCGCCAGGCGTCGGCCAGGGCGTCCAGGGTGGTGGCGACGGCCCGGCGGGGGAGCACGGCGCCCTTCGGGGGGCCGGTGGTGCCGGAGGTATAGACGACCAGGGCGGGGTCGCCGTCCTGCGCGGGGCCGGCGGGGGCTGGGTCGCCGGCGGCGTGCACGTCGATGTCGATGCGCGCCAAGTCGCCGACAGCAGAAGGGAGTTCGGCGCCCGGTGCGGCGAGCAGCAGGCCCGGCGCGCTGTCGCCCAGGATGTGCCCCAGCTCCTTCTCCCCGGACTTCGGGTTGAGCGGCACCGCCGCGACACCGGCCTCCAGAGCCGCCACCACGGCCACCGCGGTCTCCAGCTCGGCGGTCGCCCAGACGGCCACCCGGTCGTACCGGGCGAGGCGACCGGCCAGGGCACCGGTCGCGGCGGCGAGTTCCGCGTACGTCAGGGAGCGGTCACCGAACCGCAGGGCGGGACGGTCCGCCGCGGCACCGGTCAGGGCCGGGAAGAGAGAGGACACGCGTCGTACTCCTTGACTGTCGTTGCTGCTAGGGGTGCGGTCGGGAGCCTGCCCGGTCTACCGCCGGGCGGCCGCCAGCACCGCCTCCGCCACCGGCCGCACCGACTCCGGGTGCAGGAACAGGAAGAGGTTCGGCTCGACCAGCTCAAGTTCCATCACCCGCGGCTGCCCGTCCTCCCCGTCGACGAGGTCCACGCGCGCGTACAGCAGCTCCGGCGCGTCCGGTACGGCGGCCAGGGCGCGCTCGGCGACGGCGCGTTCGGCCGGGGTCGGCGTCCAGGGCTCCAGACCCGGATGGGCGACCTTCGTGGCGTCGAAGGCCGTACCGGGGGCGAGGACGGCCCGCTTGCGGCTGGCGTGCAGTAGCCGGCCCCCGAAGAACTGCAGCGCCCGCTCACCGCCCGCGTCGATCGCCCGCATGTACGGCTGCACCATCGCGGTCAGCCCCTCCGCGTGCATGCGTTCCAGCTGCCGTACGGCACTGTCGTGCTGGTCCGGCGTGTAGCGCGCGGCGTACCGCGCGCCCGCCCCGGACGTGGGCTTGACGACGTACTCGTGGTCGGCGGGCAGGTCGGCCGGGTCGCCGGGCGCGAGATAGCGGGTCGGCACCACCGGCACCCCCGCCTCCGCGAGCTCCCCGAGGTAGCGCTTGTCTGTGTTCCAGCGCACGACCTGCGCCGGATTGGCGAGCCGTGTCACCTTGCCGCACCGCTCCGCCCACGCCACGAACTCGCCCGCCCGCCAGGTGTAGTCCCAGGTGGACCGGATGACGGCCAGGTCGTAGCCGGCCCAGTCGACGTCACCGTCGTCCCAGAACACGGCATCCGCCTCCGCTCCGGCCTCGCGCAGCGCCGCCACCAGCACGGGCAGGTCGGCGTCCTTGCTGGGCTCCGGGTGGGGGTCGTAGGTGACGAGGGCGACTCGGGGCACGGCGGGGTCCTTTCCCATGGAGGCTCGTTCCGCAGGCTAACCGCAGCGGGGGAAACCGCGGCAACCCGTTTACCTTCCCCCTCGGTGAAGCCCCACCATCAGGAGCGAGGAACGGAGGAGACCGTATGGAGTGGCTGACGATCGGGGCCTTCGCGCGGGCGTGCCGTCTGTCGCCGAAGGCGCTGCGGCTCTACGACGAGCTGGAGCTGCTGCGCCCGGCACGCGTCGACGCGGAGACGGGCTACCGCTACTACACCCCGGCCCAGCTCGAACAGGCCCGGCTGGTGGCGTGGCTGCGGCGGCTCGGCATGCCGCTGGCCCGCATCCGCACGGTGCGCGCGCTCCCGCCCGCTGCCGCCGCCGGCGAGATCCGTGCGTACTGGGCGCAGGGCGAGGCGGAGACGGCCGTACGGCGGGACCTCGCCGCGTTCCTCGTCGACGAGCTGACGGCGACGCCGAGGAAGGACACCACCATGCTCGAACTGCGCTACTGCGCCCACTCGGACCCCGGCCGGGTCCGCCCCGCCAACCAGGACACCGCCTACGCGGGCGCCCGCCTCCTCGCGGTCGCCGACGGCTACGGCCCGGCGGGCGCCCCCGCCAGCAGCGCGGCCGTGGCGGCGCTGCGGTTCCTGGACAGCGCGGAACTCCCGGCCGGCAATGTCCTCAACCTCCTGGCGGACGCCGTGCACGGGGCGAGCGAGGCGGTGCGGGACGTGGCCGCGGGCACCGACGAGAACGGCACGACCCTGACCGCCCTGCTGTGGACCGGCTCCCGCCTCGCCCTGGTCCACATCGGCGACTCGCGCGCCTACCTCCTGCGCGGCGGCGCCCTCTTCCGCATCACCCACGACCACACGGTGGTCCAGTCCCTGGTCGACGAGGGCCGGCTGACGCCGGAGGAGGCCGTCACCCACCCCCGGCGCGCCCTGCTCCTCAAGGCGCTCCCGACCGCCGGAGGCACCCCCGACCTGAAACTCCACGACGCCGAACCCGGCGACCGCTACCTCCTGTGCTCCGACGGCCTCTCGGGCGTCGTCCCCGACACCACCATCCGCGACCTGCTCACCACCGCCCCCGCCCCCGACACGGCCGTACACACGCTGATCGACGCGGCGAACACCGCGGGCGGTCCGGACAACGTCAGCTGCGTGGTGGCGGACGTGGTGGAGGCGAAGGCCTGACTCGCCCGTCCCCGCGGATCCTCCAGGGCGACTGGCGGCGCGTCGAGGACCACGGCCCCTACGACCTCCTCGTCCTCGACGGCGGCGGCACCGGCGAGGCCCCCGACGACGCCCCGGACGGCAGAATCTGTTCGACGACTTCACCCGGGCGTCGGACCGGCCGCCCCGGCATGACGGCCGGGTGCACGGCCCCGCCCTGGACACAGTTGCCCTGAGGGCACGATCAGCGCACCGCAAGCCTCTGCAGCAAACCCCACGTGAACTCCGCCACCACCTCCCGGCGCACGCCCTTCCCGTCCGGGGCCGTGAACGTCAGGCCCCAGCGGGTCGGGGCCGTGCCCTCCAGGGGGCGGGCCGGGGGGAAGGCCCGGGCCGCCTCGTCCACCGTGCAGGACCAGGGGGTGAGGTCTTCCAGGGTGCGCAGGTCGGGGCCCTTGGATTCCGGCGCCCTGACCAGCCACTCGTTCCACACCGTCGAGCCGTTCGGGGCCAGCAGGATCTCGAAGCGGAGGTCGGGCCAGAGCGGCACGGGCCAGAGCCAGGCCTCGCACTCCAGGTCGCCGACCTTGCGGGTGAGGACGGTCCCGGGGGTGCCGAGGACCGAGCGGTACCGGGACGCGGCGGCACGGGCCCGCGGGGAGCGGACCATCGCCTGCCAGCGCTTGTTCGCCTCCCGCATGTCCGCGATCGACGCGCCCAGCGTGTGTCTGGCGCCCTCCACCAGCTCGGGGTTGTGGTCGGCCATGCGGCGCAGCAGGACCAGCTGGAAGTCGTGGACGGTGAACGGGCTAGCCGGGGGCTTTCCGGAGGGCATGTTCTCCATCGTCCCCCACCGCACTGACACCCGGGCGCCGGCCGTCGGGCAGGAAGAGCACCGAGTTGATGTACCGCGGGCGCTGGACGAAGGGCAGGACCCGGCGCAGCAGGCCCTGGTTGACGACGTACGAGGCCGTCTCCTGGTGGGCCTCCAGGGGGAAGCCCGACAGCGGGACCCAGGTGGCGCGGGGCAGCACCCAGCCGTCGTAGCCGAGGAGGGACAAGTACGTCACCACCGGCGCGATCGGCTGGATCCGGGACTCCAGTTCGACGAAGAGCGCGGGCCGGTCGCGCGCGAGGATTCCCGTCGCCCCGCGCAGCACCGCCAGCTCGCTCCCGTCCACGTCGATCTTGATGAAACCGACGTCCTTCAGGCCCAGTTCGTCCAGCGTGACGCAGCGGACGTCCACCGCCCGGCCGTGGATGTCCCGCCGGACCAGGGAGGACACCCCGCGGTCGCCCTCGTCGCCGGGCGGCAGCCACAGCCGGGCGGTGCCCGGGCGGTCCGTGGCGGCGGCCTGGACGACCTGGACGTTCGCGGGGGCCGCCGAGGTCAGCAGCCGGGCCAGATGCGGGACCGGCTCGACGGTCACCACCTGCCGCGCCCGCCCGGCCAGCCGGCGCGTCCACGGCCCGTACCAGCCGCCCACGTCCACCGCCGTCCGGCAGTCCGCCGGGCACAGCTCGGCCAGGCGTGCCAGCTCCGGCTCGAAGCGCGGATACACCGCCCGGGCCGCCGCCGCGACGAGCCGGGTGGGCAGATGGGGGGCCACTCTCGCCGCCAAGGTACGGGCCGTTGCGGTCATTGAGTCATCCGTTTCAGGAAGTCTTCGTGTTCGTCGTCCGTCACCTGCTCACCGGAGGCCGGCAGCAGCTGCGGGATGCCGTCGACGATCGGGTAACGGCGGTGCAGCCGGGGGTTGTAGAGGACGTCGTCGGGCGGTACGAGGTGCAGGGGACCCTTGTCGAGCGGGCAGGCCAGGATCCGCAGCAGCGGGTCGTCGGGGTTCATGGGGGCGTCAACTCCTTGGCACCGATGGGCGGTTGGGGCGCCGGATCGTGCTTGGGCATGCTCAGCAGTACGCCGACCGCGAGCACCGTGCCCGCGAGCCGCAGCGTGAGCCGCAGCGGATCGTGGGGCAGGGACTCGCCGAACGAGAGCGTGCCGAGCACCGCGGTGTACAGGCAGGTCACCGTCGTGCACACCGGCACGATCAGCGAGGCCCGGCAGCGCTGCAGCGCCGCCTGGGACATCACCAGACCGAACGCCCCGGTGAACATCAGGAGATACGGATACGGAGAGGCCAACAGCTCAACTACCGCGCCGCCGAGACCACTTGAGGTCAGATAGCTCGACACGCCCTTGATCGCGAGCGAGCTGACCCCGTAGAGCAGACCCACCGCCACGCCGTACTCGACACCGGTCGTCGGCATCCGGTGCCGGTGTCTCGTGCGCCGCTCGGCGGACCCGTACAGCCACACGCCCGCCGCCAGCGACGGCACGCACACCAGCA
Source organism: Streptomyces sp. NPDC102270 (assembly GCF_044766405.1). Lineage (NCBI taxonomy): Bacteria > Bacillati > Actinomycetota > Actinomycetes > Kitasatosporales > Streptomycetaceae > Streptomyces > Streptomyces sp. NPDC102270. Next base: position 56,951 of record NZ_JBIWLX010000018.1, read on the forward strand.
GGATCAGCTGGTACGGGGCGTCCCGGCTGACGTGTTCGGAACCCTCCTTCAGGGACAGCACGACCATGAGCAGCGCGGCGAGGATCGCGCCCAGGGCGTACCGTTCCCGCCCGGTCGTCTCCTCGCCCAGCAGCCGCGCCGACAGCAGCACCAGCAGCACCAGACCGGAGACGAAGATGCCCTGCGCGGCCGCGATCGGCAGCGTCCGGTACACCGCGAGCTGCGCCCCGAACCCGGCCGCCAGCGAGAGCGAGCCGCCGATCCACAGGGGGCTGCGGAGCACCAGCCCCAGCAGCTTGACCGGTTGCCGGATCGTCACCTCCGGCAGGGAGGTGAGCGCCCGTTTCTCCAGCACGAATCCGACGCTGTACAGGGTGTTCGCCAACAGGGCCGCCGCCACTCCCCACCACATGGTCCACGCCCCCTAGGTCTTGCGCGCGTGCAGCAGCAGGATCGACGCGAGCGACGGTCTGGCACACGCCAGCCGGTCCAGGGCGCGCAGCGGACGCGGCACACCGTGGAAGGGCGCCCCCTCCAGCCGTACCACCTCGAAGCCGGCCGCCGCGACGAACTCCCGCAGTGCCCGGGCCGTGTAGAGCCGCAGATGGCCCACGACCTCCCGCCCCGGCCGCCCGTGGATCGCTCGCAGGCTCACCTCCGAGAACACCGGCTGGACGCCGGCCAGCAGGAGCCCGCGGTTGTACCAGGCGGCCAGGTTCGGCGTGGACAGCATGAGATGGCCTCCCGGGCGCAGAATGCGGCGGATCTCGTCCAGTGCCGAGTCCGGGTCGACGAGATGTTCGACGACCTCGCTGAACAGCACGGCGTCGACGGAGGCGTCCTTGAACGGCAGCCCGGAGCCGCTGAGTTCACCACGCACGGCGTACGGCAGCCGGGTGCGGGCCCGCTTGAGGGCGTCCTGGGACCAGTCGACGCCGACGATGCGGTGGCCGGTGAGGAGCGGTGCCGCGGTGGCGGCCGCGGTGCCGTCGCCGCAGCCGATGTCCAGGACGGTGCGCGCGGCGGTTCCGGCCGTGCCGAGGGCCCCGGCAAGCATGCGGGCCTGGCGCAGGGAGCGGGGGGTGCCGGAGGCGACCGGGACGGCCGGGTCCTCGTAGAAGTCCCTGAGGCTGCGGCGCGGGGGTGCGGTGGTGTTCACGGGGCCACCTCCGTGGTGTGCAGGTAGTGCTCGAACAGGTCCCGCAGATGGGTGCCGTCGCTGTGGCTGAGCAGGGCCCGTGACCAGCGCAGGGCGAGGTGCAGCCGGTCGGCGGTCGAGGCGGTCGTGACGGTCAGGCCGCGGGGCATCCTCGCCGGTGCCGAGAACCACACGGCGTGCGCGCGCCCGGCCTCCTCGCCGAAGTCCAAGGGATACGGGATGCGGCCGATGTTGCTGAGGAGGGTGGTGGAGGTCCAGGGGGCGGCGGCTCTGCGCAGGCCCCGGGTGAGGGCAGCCCGCCAGGCCACCGGGGTGACCGGGGCGGTCAGCAGACCCGCGCCGTGGCCGAGTTGGGGGCGGGGGAGGGACTTGAGGGCGCGCGTGCGTTGTGCCGTGCGGCGCAGGAACGCGGGCATGTCGTCGGGGCCGTGCCGCAACTCGTCCGGCGCGAAGGGGACTTCCACCAGGCGGGTGCCGTTTCCTATCGGCATCGTCGTGTCCCTCGGGCGGTCGTCGACGGGCATCGTGATGCGGAGGGGGCGGGGGGATTGTCCGTGTTCCTTGTTCCAATGGGCGATCGTCAGGGCCGTGGTGACCATGAGCTGGTCGTTGACCGTGTAGGGGGAGCCCTTGGGGCGGTGGGGGAGGGCGAGTTCGGTGACGAGGAGGCCGTTGCCGGGAGAGTTCTCGGGAGTGCCTTGCGCTACGCGGGCGGGGCGGGTCCAGTTGGAGGGGGCGTTCTCGGGGGGTGCGGGGGGTTCTTGGGGGCGAGTGGGCGCGGGTGTCGGGGAGTTGTCCTTGCCGCCGTAGATTTCGGCTGCCGTGGCGAGTATGCGGAGGCAGGCGGGGCCGTCCAGGGCTGTGTGGTTGATGGTGAGGAAGAGGACGGTGGAGGTCGTCTTCCGGGTGCGCGCCGGTGGGGGCTGGTCGCGCCCCGCGGCGGAGCCGCTAATAGGTGCAGCCCCGCGCCCCTGGGGTGGGTGCACTCCTGCCAAGTCGGTCGCCTCGCTACCTTCTGCCGGGCCTGCCTCCTCGACCACCTCCAGCCGTATGGGTGGAGACAGCGAGAGCGGTGGTGTTTCCATCAGCGCCCTTGTCCTCGCGTCCCGTAGCGCGTTCCGCCCCGGAGTCGGAAAGCTCACCACCTCCACGTCCGGCTCCGTCGTCAGCTCCCACTCGTAGCGGCGGCGGTACCGACCCCCCGGGGCCTCCCGCATCAGGATCCGCGGGTGCCGGTGCAGGGCCTCCAAGAACGCCTTCCGGAGCCGTGACCGGTCCAGCCGTCCCGGCAGGTGCACCTCGATGTGGACCGTCTCCGGTTCCTCCTCCTGGAGGCAGTGCCGGGAGACCTCGTCGACCACCGGGAACGGGATGCGTGTCGGTGGGGTCATGTCGGTTCCGTCCTCCCCTTGCTCGCCTCGACCGGCAGCAGCTGCTGTGTCGGCGCCTCGGACTCGGGGGCTGTCTCACGCTCACCCACGCTCACCAGGGCCGCGAACAGGCCGATCAGTGCCAGCAGTTGGGCCACATGCCCGAACGCCCCGTGCGCCGCGCCCACCGGCTCCCCCGCGCCCACCGCCGCGGCGATGCCCGCCCCCGTCAGGGCCGCGAAGGCGATCGGCACCAGGAGCCCGTGCCGTCGGGACGCGAGCAGCGCCAAGGCCGGCACCAGCAGCGCGAACCACCCGGCGATCACCACGCCCACCAGCGTGAGCGCCACCACCCCGAGCCACACTCCCGGCGGCGGAGGCACCGGCTGCGGCTCGTCGGGGTTCGGGGAGCGCCTGCGCCACAGCACCAGGCCCACCAGCACCACCAGTGCGACCCCGCTGCCGATCAGTGCCCCGTCGTACGTCGTCGCGGGCTCGTACGACAGCTTCACCGTGCCGCCCGCCCCCGCGGGGATGCGCCAGCCCTGCTGCCAGCCGTCGAGCCGCAGCGGGGTGAGCGACTTGCCGTTCAGCGTGGCCTTCCAGCCGTCGTTGTAGTTCTCGTACGTCGTGAGGTAGGAGGCGGCGCCCGAGCCCACGCTCACCTCGCGCCGGTCGCCCAGCCAGTCCCGTATTCGCAACTCCCTTGCCAGGGCGGTCGGTTCGGCGATCGTGCCGCGGGTCAGGGTGATGTCGGTCAGGGCGAGCGGGCCGGCGTCCCCGCCCTCGACGACGTGGTCACCGGAGGGGAGGGACACCTCGGCGCCGGAACGGCCCGACTGGCAGAGTGTCACGGTCAGTTCCCGCCGTTCGGTCAGGTCGCGGACCCGGCCCGACACGCCCGTCTGGTACAGCTTCCCGTCGATCGCCGTCACCGGGCCCTTGCCGCACGGCAGGGAGAACGTCCGGTCGGCCTTCGGCTGCGGGGTCCGGTACTGGTCGAGGGCCGGGAGGTAGGCCTCCGTCAGTCCCACCGGCAGCTGGAGGTCCTCGTCGGCGACCGGGTTGTGCAGGACCAGCGGGGCCGTCTTGGTGATCGTGATGTCGAGACGGTCGGTCGTGATCGCGGGGAAGCGCACCGCGCCGTTCTCGTCGACCCCGGCCACCGTCGCGCCGTCGGGTGAGGTGATGTCCACTTCGGTGGGCCGGGTCGAGAGGCCGCCCGCGGGCGCCAGCACCACCTCGGATATGGGCTGTTTGCCGCTCCAGCTGAGGTGGATGGTGGGGCGGTCGCCCGCGATCCAGGCCGTCGTGAGGTCGCCGTCGGTGAGGTTGCGGGCGGACAGGCCGGTGCCGAGGGTCGCCGTGGAGTCGGCGGTCGCGGTGATGCGGTTGCGCTGGTCGGGGGCGACGTCGTACAGCAGCCTGTCGAGCTCCTCCCCGGAGATCGGCACCGCGCCGGCCTTCACCGAGTACGTGCCCGAGGCCGCCGTGGTGAAGCGGCGGTGCAGACCGGCCTCGGTGCCGGTCGGGGAGATCCCGGCCGGGTCGGGGACCCGGTGCAGGGAGACCACCTCGGCGGCGGAGTCCGCGCCGTCGGCATCGGTCGGCAGCCGCAGCAGCCGGGTCACCTGCACATCCGGCAGGTCGATCTCGGAGAACCCGGCCCCGGCGAGCCCGGTCCGCCGCGCGACCGAGTCGACGATCGTCAGCTTCATCCAACCCGTCGTACCCGCAGGGGCCTTGATGCTCTGAGTCGACCCGTCGGCCCGCAGGAGGCTGGTGCGCGAGCCGTTCTCCGTCTCCACCCGCACCTTGGTCGCCGCCGACCGCACGCTGTCCTGCGGCAACGGCGTGACCTTGAACGACGAGGGCATGTCGTACGCCGGATCGGAGAACCCGATCCGCAGCCACTGCCCGTCCGGCGAGCCGGCGACACCCTCCGCCCAGGCGGTGTCCGGGTTGCCGTCGAGGGCGTTGACCGGGTCGAACTGCGGGAGGTGGAACAGCCAGTTGCCGTACGACGACGCCGTCACCGAGCGGGCGCCGCGCAGTTCCGCCACCGTCTGGTGGTCCTGGCCCTTCGTCGGCAGGATCTGGTGCGGTTTCTCACCGGCGTCCTGGGCGGCCCCGGAGGCGTTGCGCTCGTCGCTGGTGTACGTGTACGAGGTGTTCGCGTTGACGAGCCCGAAGCGGGTGTCCGCGCGCCGCAGTCCGTCACCGACGATCTGGAGCGCCGGGGTGCCGAGCCCGGGGTGGTTGTCACCGGTCAACACCGTGGCCCTGCCGCGCAGTTCGGTCGCCAGCGGGAGCAGTGACTCGGGGCCGCCGGACACCTGGGCCGTGTCGGCCACCGGCAGCAGGCCGGCCTGTCCGGGCCGCGGCACGTCCTCGCTCGCCGGACGGTAGATCTCCACCGCCCGCTGCCTCGGGTACAGCCCCTCGATCTGGAGCGGGGTGCCGTTCGCGATCTTGCCGCCCGTCATGAGCGGCCCGAGACCCGTCACCCGCTCGTAGCCGGACTGTTCGAGGGCCCGTTTGACGACCGAGGACGACACGGCGCCGATCTGGTCCGGGTCGAGGTCGTTGCGGACGACGACGTAGTAGACGCCGGCCCGGCTCAGGTAGTCGGCGAGGCCGGGAATCTCACCGCCGGTCAGCAGCGCCTGCTCGACCGCGTCCGTCGCGCGCCGGTTGCCGGGGGTGCCGAAGGGGACGTAGTCGCGCTGCGCCCAGCGGGACTCGGCGAGGACGTCGAGGGGCTGGTCGATGGGGGAGCCCCAGGTGTAGATGCCGTGCGCGGTCGCGGGGACCACGAGGGCGCGCGAGTCGGGGGAGTACTTCTCCAGCCAGTCGGCCGTGGTGTGCCAGTACTTGGGCAACTCCTGAAAGGAACCCGGGTTCAGGATGGAGCCGTTGAGATACGGCCACATCAGCCCGGGCAGGACGAGGACCGACGCGATCAGCGGGGCGTACCGGCGGCCCCTGACCGCTCTCGCCCCGCGCGGCTCGGAGGCCACCCCCACCAGATGGGCGAGGCCGAGCACCAGGGCGAGCGCCAGCCCCGGCTGGAACTTGTAGATGTTGCGGAAGGGCGCGAGACCGCCGTTCAGCCAGTCCTGCACCACCCCGTGGAAGGGGGCGCCGAACGCGCCGCCGTACCCGGCGAGCAGCATCAGGACGGCCGTCAGCACGGTCAGCACCAGCCACCGCCGCTCCGGCAGGTCCCGCCGCGCCAACCCCGCGAGACCGAGCCCGGCCGCGAACGCCGAGCAGAGGATCACGATCACCGAGGAGGCCACGGTCCAGCCGGCCGGCAGCCACGCCTCCCCCAGGTGCAGATAGGCGACCCAGTTCCCCGCCCCGCGCAGGGCCTCCGTCGCCGACATCGTCTCGGTCGTGGTGTGCGCGCTCTCGACGTACGGCAGGAAGTTCTCGCCGTAGAGGCCGAGCAGCAGCAGCGGGATCACCCACCAGGCCGTCGCAAGGATCACGCCCGGCACCCACCAGGCGATCAGCTTGCGCTGCCGTGGCCCGGGCGGCCGGGACAGGAGATACAGCCCGACCGGGAGCAGACAGGCCAGGGTGGAGGCCGCGTTCACCCCGCCCATGAATGGGATGACCAGCGCGGAGCGCAGGGCGGCGATCCGGGCGCTGTGGCGCTCGTTCGTCAGCGGCAGCAGCACCCAGGGCAGGAAGGCGCCGGGCAGCGCGGCGGCGGAGGTCGAGCCGATGACGATGGTGAAGGTCGGCCACAGCGCGTACGCGACGGCGGCGAGCAGCCTTCCAGGACCGTTGCCGATACGCAGCCGGTCGGCCAGCCTGAGCGCGCCCCAGAAGGCGACCGACACGATCAGCGACAGCCACAGCCGCTCCACCAGCCACACCGGCAACTGCAGGGCGTGGCCCAGCCAGTAGAACGGCAGCATCGGCCACAGATATCCGACGTACTGGTCCTGGATGCCGCCGAAGGAGCCCTGGTCGTGCCACAGCTGCCCGAGGTCGGCGAGGAACCGCCCGGGGTCCGTGGTGACGCCCAGCTTGGTGTCGAAGGTCTGCCGGCCCGGGTGCACCGCGAGGAACAGCACGAAGACCACGGCCCAGAACCCCAGCAGCCAGCTCCGTGACCGCGGGCCCTCGGGAGGACCCGACATGACCGCGGTGCTGGGCACGGCTGCCGGAGGAGGGGCCTGGACCGTGGACGTCGTCATGGTGGACACCGCCGGAGGATGAGGAGGAGGTTCCAGGTGGCGATCTCGCGGATGCCGGGAGCCCGTACGACGGTCTCCGCGAGGAAGGGCCAGTAGCGGGAGCGCGCCGAGACGACCGTGACGTCGTCCCGGGCACGCACCAGCCGCAGGGTCGGGCCGATGTGCACGGCGAACAGGTTCTCGCCGAGGGTGTGCTTGGCGGCCTTCCCGGTACGGCGCCGGTAGCGGGCGCGGGCCCGCTCGGCACCCAGGTAGTGCCAGGGCGCCCACTCGTGACCGCCCCACGGGGACAGCCAGTTGGTGAACGACACGTAGATCAGCCCACCGGGCCGGGTCACCCGGACGAGCTCGCTCAGGAAGATCTCCGGATCGGCCACGTGCTCGAGGACGTTGGAGGAGAAGGTGACGTCGGCGGCGCCGTCCCGCAGGGGGAGCAGGTAGCCGTCGGCGATCACGGTGGAGTCGGGCGGTTTCTCACCCAGTTCGCGGACGTCCGGCTCGAAGAGGAACGCGTCGGCACCCCGTCTGCGGAACTCCTCGGTGAAGTACCCGCTCCCGCCGCCGACGTCCACGACGGTACGGCCGGCGACGGGGCCGTCGTAGGCCTCGACCTGGTCGACCGCGTCGCGGGCGAGCAGCGCGTAGCAGGACTCTGGGTCGTCCTGCTCATGGAGGAAGGCCCGGAACAGAGTGAGGGAACGTCGAAGGGAGGGGTCCTTCGCCCGAGGCCGTGTCACGGTCCCCAGCTCCTCACCGCCTCGGCGGCCACGGCCCGGAACTGTCTGACGGTCCGGTCCCAGCGATACCGGGCCGCCCGGTCCCGGGCAGCCTTGCCCATCAGCTCGCGGCGGTGGCCCGACAGGGCGAGGGTGCACCAGGCGGCGGCGAACGAGGACTCACCCCGCGCGAGCACTCCCGTCTCCCCGTCCACGACGGAGTCCCGCAGTCCGGGGACGTCGAAGGCGATGGTCGGCGTCTCGCGGGTGGCGGCCTCGGTGACCACCAGCCCCCACCCCTCGACGGCGGAGGGATGGAGCAGCAGCCACGCCTCGCACAGCAGCCGGTGCTTCTCGGCCTCCGTGACGTGTCCGGTGAACTCGACGCCGGGACCGGCGAGTTGTTCCAGCCGAGGCCGCTCGGGACCGTCCCCGACGATCACGAGCCGGCCGCCGGTGACCGGCCGCACGCGTTCCCAGAGTCTCAGCAGGAGGTCGATCCGCTTGTACTCGACGAGCCGGCCCACGGCCACGAACAGCGGTTCCGGTGAGCGGCGAACCAGCGGTTCCGGTTCCTCGACGCCGTTGTGCACGACGCGGATGCGGTCCCGCTCGACACCGATCGCCCGCAGGGCGTGTGCCGTCGAGGGCGACACGGCGACCAGCAGACTCCGGTGCCGGGCCGCCGCACCGGCCAGCGCCCAGTGTTCGAGTCTTCGGCCGATCCGGGCGGCCGGCGCCAGGGGCCCGCCGAACCGCATCTTCCACAGGTCGGTGTGTACGTGGTTGACCAGGCACAGCGTGGGGCCGCGGTGCCACAGGGGCGCGAGGTACGGCATGCCGTTGCAGACCTCGACCAGCAGGTCCGTCTCGCCGACCTGGCGGGCGAAGGCCGTACGGGCGCGCAGGTAGTGGCCGAACTCGCCGCCCGCCGAGACGACCCGGTAGCCCCGGTAGGAGGCCGGGCCGCCGCACAGCAGGGTCACCTGGTGGCCCAGGCGGGTCAGTCCGTCGGCGAGCCGGTCGACGAGAAGCTCGGAGCCGCCGGCGGCCGGATTGTCGAGGTCACGATGGGCGAGAAAAACGATTCGGCGCGGAGGTGGGGGGAGCGCCGAAGAGTGGTGCGGGCCGTGCGAAGAGGGTTGCAGCTGCGACGCCTGGGGAAGCGCGGTGTGCAGCTGGTGGGGCACGTGCTGGGGCATGGGTGCTCCAACTCGTCTCAGGGTGCGGAACTCAGCAGTGTCTTTCAGGCTGGTTGTGGGGGGACTGAGTGCTTCCTAGGAGGAGGATGTGGACGGGCTGTGCTTGGGTGGGATGGCACAGTTTTCGCCCACCCGTACGCCGTGGCTACTCACGCACGTGACAATTTCCAGGCTTATTAGAGCTGACGTCCAGTCACTTCGTGAGGACGGGCTCGGGCGTACCGCTCATATCGGTGGACTCGGGGCGCCTGCGTCCCCGTACCACCAAAACGCCCCCCACGGCAGCCAGTACGAAACCGGCCACAGCCGTCCCGATCGGCAACGTCTCGCCCACCGCGCGCAGTTGGCCGCTGTCCCGCTCGGCCAGACGTACGGCTTCCTTCTGGGTCGCGGTGGTGAACGCGATCTTCGGGCTGTCCAGCAGGACCACGGTGTCCTTCTGCGCGCCGGGCGCCCGCAGGGTGCGCTTGGGGCCCACCTGTGCGTAGACCACCCGGCCGGTGCGCTGGTCGACGACCAGCTCGATGCCGTGGTTGGAGTACCACTCCTCGGCCAGCACCTGCGGCCGTCCGGGCTCGTCCACGATCGTGCCCGGCACGAGCCGTGTCCCGACCTTCGCCGGGGCGACCGTGCCGGTGAACCGGTAACCCGTGTACCCCTGAACCTTCTTCGTACCCTGGTAACGCAAAGTCACCGTCGAACCCAGGGAGTTGTCCCACCACTGGTAGGAGCGTCGCTGCACGTCGAAGGGGAACTTCAGATAGGCCTCGCCCTCGATGTACGGCTTCTCGCCGCAGCAGTGCACCGGCTTGTTGGTCTTGCGGTCCATGACCCAGCGGTGCGGGACGAACTCCAGCGCGTCGTGCGGGTCGGAGGCCGGCAGCGACTTGTCGGTGTCGACGGTGGTGGTGACGTCCCACACCGCGGCTCCGTCGCTGCGCTCACTGTCCTCGACGTCGGCGCGCACCCGTTGGGTGACGGTGATCCGCTGATCGGGAACCGTCTTCACCTTCTCGGTGTCGAAGACGCTGCCCGTCCCGCGGTAGACCGCGGTCTGGTCGATGTTGATCGGATTCACGGCCGCCCGCGGTGCCACGTACCACGCGAGCAACGGCGCCAGTACCAGCAAGAACGTGCCGAGTCCCAGCAGAATCAGGGAGATTGGAGAGGCTGTACGGCGCATCCGGACACTCCAGGGGCGTGAGATGACGGAGTTCGGGCCGCTCTGGGCCCTGTCGTCACACTCCCGTCGTCCGCCCGTAGGGCGGGCCGAGCGGCGTCTGGTGCGTGCAGCTGCAAGGCGGAGGAGGGCGTCGACGCGGAGCGTCGGCAACCGACGACAACGCCGCTGGGGGCACCCCCTCTGGGGGAGGGCGTGCCAGGCGTCGCTCGGCAGGCGGGAGTGTGACGACAGGGCCTTGGGCCGGAGACCGTATGGCGTCCGAGTGCGGAGTGTCAATGACTTGACGGATTGTCAATGTCCTGTCGACACTGGGTCGACAGGCAGGGTGGGTGCCGGGGCGGGAACCCGATGGGTTCCGCGTTCCGGGTGGGGACGTACGCCGGATCGAGCCGCTCGAGAGAGGCGCCCCTGCGATGTCCAGACTGCTCGCCGCCGCACTGACCGTGGTGGTCGCCGCTTTGCTCGCCCTCGGTGCCGCGCTCGGCATCGTCGCGCTGCTGGAGGCGACGCCCGAGCAGCCCAACACACCCTTGATCACCTACGAGCAGACGGACCAGGGGGGTTGACCCGTGGCCGCCCGCCCGGCAGCCGTGAACGCCCGCTCGGCCTGGCATGATGTCCCGCGCCTCCAGGTCCGCCGTTTCGCGGCCATCGCCATGTCCGAGGCGCCGGCCCTCGCGGAGGAGATCCTGCGCGAGATCCGCCGCGAGTACCCGCATCTGCCGGTGGTCCTCGACGAGTCCGGCGAACCGATGGCGCTGGTCGGCATCCGCCGCGCGATCGAGGTCTTCGTCCAGCACCTGGAGACGGCGGAGGGCCGTCCGACGGTTCCCCCAGGTGTCTTCCAGGAGTTCGGCCGCGGCGAGGGCCTGAACGGCCGCAGCCTGGACTCGCTCCAGGCGATCTACCGCATGGGCGTACGCCTGGCCTGGCGACGTTTCGCCGACATCGGCCAGCGCGTGGAGATCCCGCCGCCGGCGATGTACGAGCTGGTGGACGCGGGCTACGAGTACCTGGACGGCCTGGTCGACCAGTCGGTCCGGGGTTACGCGGAGGCCGCGGCGAGGCAGGCGGGCGAGCGCCTGCGTCTCCAGCGCCGCCTGATGGAGTTACTCCTGGCCGAACGCCACCGGGGCGATCCGGCGGACGCGCTGACGGAACGCGCGGCCCGCATCGGCTGGCCCCTCCCGAAGAAGGTGGCGGTCGGCGTCCTCCTCCGTCCGGCACGCGAGGCGGTACCTCCCGCGGTGGGCCAGGGAGTCCTCCTGGACATGGACTACGAACAGCCCCGCATGGTCGTACCGGAACCGGCCGCGGCGGGCCGACCCGAACTCCTGCACCGGGCCCTGACCGGCTGGGCCGGCGCGATCGGCCCCCCGGTCCCGCTCGCCGACGCGGCGAAATCCCTCCGCTGGGCCGAGGCCGCCGTACGCCTCATGGAACGCGACCTGCTCCCCGCCGGGGACGTCCTGTACTGCACCGAACACACCGAGGCCCTGGTCCTGCTCCAGCCGGAGGAACTGATCGACGACCTCGCCCTGCGCTGCCTGGCCCCCCTCCGCCACTGCGGCCCCACCCACGGCCGCCGCCTCGCCGAAACCCTGCTCGCCTGGCTGGAGACCCGCGGCGGAGCCCCGGAGGTCGCGGCCCGCTTGGGCGTCCACCCCCAGACCGTCCGCTACCGCCTCCGCCAGATCCGCGAGCTCTGGGGCGACGAGATAGACGACCCGGACCGCCGCTTCGAACTGGAGCTGGTGCTGAGGGCCCGGCGGTTGCGGGGGGAGCTGGCGTGAAGGGCGGACCGCCGCCGCCCGTGGCTCACACGCTGGCCCGCTCCCTCACCCCCGTCCGCCGGGGCGCAGGACCGTCCAGGTGGACGATCACCGTGGAGTAGAAGCGGTGTACGGCATCGTCGACGCTGCGGATGAAACTGGACTCGGCGTTGCCACGGCTGTTCCCCATGGTCTTGAGGAGGGACAGACGGAAACCGGTGATGGCCGCGCCGCCCTTCGGCAGCATGTCCGCCGGTTCGGGGCGCAGCCGCTCCAGCGTGCCCCGCGGGCCTCCCGCCTGGCCTTCCACCAGCGTCTCGACGTGCAGGTCCGCCGGTGCCTCGGCGAGGCGGCGGACCAGACGCTTGGCCCAGGCCAGGGGGTAGCCCTGCTCGGGCGCGGGAATCTCGATGGAAGTGCGCAGTCTGCCGGTGCGCAGATCGGCGCCGATGGTGAGCAGGCCGGGCGCCTGCTCGACGCGGAGTTCCGCCTGAAGCCTGCCTTCCACGCAGAGCCGATCGGCGAGCTGCAACCGGCGCGCCTCGGGATCGGTGCCTCGCCGGGCGCGCTGGGCGGGCAACACCTTCTGCCCGAGTTCGCCGCCGAGCCTGAGACACACCTGGCGGACGAGCCGCTCCCAGCTCTCGACCACTTCGAGGGCACGCGGATCGCCCTGGCACAGGGTCTCGTCGCTGATGCCGTTGCGCACCGGCACCCAGGCCGAGCCCATGTTCTGGAAGCCGTGGCAGCCGGAGTTCTCGTGCTGGAGATAGTGCAGCAACTCCTGGAGGAGCCAGGTCCGCGCCGCGTTCCCGACGCCCTCGTGCCGGATCAGCAACTGCGCCTGATGGGCCACCTCGGCCCACGACAGGTGCCACAGCGCCACCTGGTGCTTGCGCGTCCATGTCGCCAGGCTCACGATCACCGAACCGATGTTCTCGCTCAGGGTCGACAGGGCAGTGTTCGACCCCTTGGTCATTTCAAGCACGAGATCCCCCTGGAATCACATCCCCCAGAACACACCACGCAATGTGACGTGTCGCACACGAACACAGTAGTACCGGCGGCTCGCACCCGTGTCCATCCTGCGGAAACAGCTCCGATGAGGAGTTCGTGACCCGCATGGCCATTGCCGGAGGAAACAGCCTGTCGCTAGCCTGTGTTCGTCATTCCGATCGTCTGTTGAGATTTCGAACGCAGACGCCTTAGACGTAAAGGGAGGTGGCCGGTTGTGGGACGCCTCGTACCTGCCGTGACCCGGGCTCTCGACATTCTCGAGCTCTTCCTCGACGGAGACGGGACGCTCTCCGCCCCCGACATCGTCCGGAGGCTCCAGCTGCCGCGCACCACCGTGCACGAGCTGGTGACCACTCTCGCCGCTCGGTCGTACATCGTCCAGGTCCCCGGCCAGCCGGGACGCTACCGGCTCGGGGTGCGGCCGTACCAGCTCGGCAGCCGGTACGCCGAGCAGCTCGACCTCGCCGCCGAGGGGCAGCAGGTCGCCCGGTCCGTCGCCGAGACCTGTGACGAGACCGTGCACGTGGCGATCCTGGAGGGCACCGACGTCATCTACATCGCCAAGGTCGACTCGACGCACGCGGTGCGGATGGTGTCCGCCGCCGGCCGGCGCCTGCCCGCGCACTGCACCTCCGTCGGCAAGATGCTCCTCGCCTCCCTCCCCGAGCCGCAGCTCGCCTCCCGCATCCCGGAAGGCACCCCGCTCGCCGCGATGACGCCCAACAGCATCACCGACCCCGGCGCCCTGCGCGAGGCCCTCGACGAGATCCGGCAGCGCGGGGTCGCCGTCGAGAACCGCGAGTCCAACCCGGACGTGTCCTGCGTCGCCGCCCCGGTCCGTGACCGCACCGGGCAGGTCGTCGCCGCGCTCTCCATCTCCGTGCCGATGATCCGTTGGAGCGAGGACCGCCGCGGCGAGCTGGAGCAGCTGGCCGCCAAGGGTGCCGCCGAGCTGTCCGAGCGCCTCGGTCACCGGAGCGTGGGATGACCCGCATGACCAAGTACGAGGTCGCCGTACGTGCCGAGGCCACCCTCGGCGAGGGGCCCACGTGGGACGGCGAGCGGCTGCTGTGGATCGACATCCTGGGCGCTCGGCTCCACAGCTACGACCCCGTCTCCGGGCATCGCACGGTCCGCGTCCTCGACCAACACATCGGTGCCGTCAAGCCGCGCGCCGGCGGCGGACTCGTCCTCAACCTGCGGGACGGCGTGGCCCTGCTCGACCCCGACGACTCCTTGCGCTGGCTCCACCACGAGCCCGTCCCCGGCCGCCGGGCCAACGACGCCGCCGTGGCCCCCGACGGTTCGCTGTGGGCCGGCACCATGCGCTACGACGAGGCACCGGGCGGTGGCACCCTGTCCCGGATCACCGGTGACGGCACGCACCACACCGTCCTCGACGACGTGGCCGTCAGCAACGGCACCGGCTGGAGCCCGGACGGCCGGCTCATGTACTACATCGACTCGCCCACCCGCCGCGTCGACGTCTTCGACCACGAGAACGGGCAGATCTCCGGCCGCCGGACCCTCATCGAGATCGAGGACGGTGCCGGGTTCCCCGACGGCCTCACCGTCGACGCCGACGGGTGCGTGTGGGTCGCCCTGTGGGACGGGGGAGCGGTACGGCGCTACACGCCCGGCGGCGAGCTGGACCGGGTGATCACCCTCCCGACCCCGCGTGTCACCGCGTGCGCGTTCGGCGGCCCGGACCTGAGCGACCTGTACATCACCACGGCCCGGGTGGGACTGGACGCCCCGCACCCGGTGGCGGGCTCCCTGCTGGTGGTGCCGGGGGCCGGGAAGGGCGTACGGCAGCAGCCGTTCGCGGGCTGAGCTGGGCTGATCCGGGCTGACTATTCGAGTCCGGCCTGCTTCAACTCCTCGGCGGTCAGCGGCGGTTCGGTCAACGCAGGTTTCAACGGCCCCACCGCCGCCGCCAGCAGGACACCCGGCGTCAGCAGGACCTCCGCCCGCCGCTCCAACGACGTGACATCGGTGACGCGGCGGGCGATCCGCCCGTTCCCGGTGGCCGTGTACATCAAGCGGTCGACGTACGCGGCCACCACACGGTCCCGCAGCGTCGGTCCGTCCTGCGTGGCGCCCGGGTAGAACACGTCCTGCCCGATCGCCAGGTCCCACGCGGCCGAGACCGGCCGGGCGACCGCCTTCTGGATACGGCGGGACAGACCGGGCGCGCCCCAGCCGTGCCGTCGTACCACCGCACGCAGGGCCACCGCGCCCTGCGCCGCCACCGACATGCCGTGCCCGTACACCGGGTTGAACGCGGCGACGGCGTCGCCCAGCACGGCGAAGTTCTCGGGCCACGCCGGCATCCGCTCGTAGAAGTGGCGGCGGTTGGCCGTCGTACGGGTGAGGGCCACCTCCGTCAGCGGCTCAGCCCGGTCGACGAGGTCGGCGAGGACGGGGTGGCGCAGCTCCGTACGGGCGTACCGGGCGAAGTCGGCGGTGTCGGCGGCGGGTTCGCCGCCCCGGGTGCCGTACAGCGTCACCAGCCACTGCCCGTCCTCGATCGGCAGCAGCACACCGCCGCGTCCGGGCCGGCCGGAGCGCGCGTCGGGCTGGACGCTGACGACGGGGTAGCCGTCGCGGGCGGGTTCGGGGGCGCGGTAGCGGCGGCTGGCGTAGGTGAGGCCGGAGTCCACGGTCCGGCTCCGGGGGGCGGGCAGGCCGAGCTCGGTCAGCCACTGCGGGGTCCGTGAGGCGCGGCCCGTCGCGTCGACCACCAGATCGGCGCGCAGGGTGCGTTCGGCGCCGTCCACCCGGACCCGGACGCCGGTGACCGCCGCGCCGGTGCCGTCGAGCCCCAGCACCTCGGCGTCCTGCAGCAGCTCGATCCGGTCGTCCGCCAGCACCTGGGCCCGCACCGTGGCGTCCAGCAGATCCCTGCTGGACAGCAGCATGAAGTGGGACTCGGTCCAGCGCCGGAACCAGCCCCGCGGGGACAGCGCCACCATGTCGGTGGTCACCGGCAGCCGGTGCGCCCCCGCCGCCCGCAGTCCTCGCGTGACCCCCGGCAGCAGTTCCTCCAGCGCGAGCGCCCCGCCGGACCAGAGCTGGTGGACATGGCGGGCCTGCGGAAGTCCCTTGCGGGGCGCGGGCCCGGCGGGCAGCACATCGCGTTCCACGACGACGACCCGGTCGGCGAGCCCGGCCAGGGCGGCTGCCGCGAGCATGCCGGTGTGGGACCCCCCGAGGACGACGGCGACTCTGGCGGGGGAGGAGCTTTCAGTCATGCGTGGACATGCTCTCTGCCGGGACGGCCGCGCGGGCGCGCACCGCCGTGATCTCGTCGGGACTGCGCAGGGCCGCGGAGACGGCGTGGATCTCCTGCAGCAGGTATGCCGTGTCAGGAGCCGTCGTGTCGTCGCCGTCCCCGGCGTGCCGCCCGGTCTCCACGGCGTCCAGGATCGTCACCGCGGCGGCGAGGGCCCGGGCCCGGCCGGGGTCGGCACCGAGGGCGAGGGCGGCGTCGTGGGAGCGCCGCCGCAGGTCCTCGTCGAGGTGGCGGGAGACCTGGAGGAGCGCGTCGCGGATGTAGGTCTCGCGGCGGATCAGGCGGATCTCGGGGGTGGCCTGCAGGGCGAGCGGCTCACGGCGGCCCGGCACGGTCCGCAGCAGGCGGGCCAGCGGCCTGAGGTTGCGGCGTCGGCGGCGGACCAGCCAGCGCTCCTGCAGGTACTGCCCGGCGTGCGGGACGATGACACCGGTCGCGACCATGGTGGCGCCGATACAGGCGGCGGACGGCGCGATGTTGGTGTTGAGCCAGTCCAGGTCGTGCCCGGTCCACCGGGCCACGATGGCGGTGAACTTGGACGCGCTGAACAGGAGGTTGGTGACGTAGCCGACGCTCAGGAACCTGAGGCCCCAGCGCAGCCAGCCGTCGAGTCCCTCGGTGCGGATCCAGGTCCAGATGAGCCGGGCGGTGATCAGACAGGCCGCCGTGTGCACGATCAGGTAGAGGAGGATCTCCTCGCGCATGAAGGGCGTGGTGGCGTAGTACGTGTCCAGGTCCCGGATCTGTTCCACCGGTACGTCGGCGAGGGCGAACAGGACCC
Source organism: Streptomyces sp. NPDC102270 (assembly GCF_044766405.1). NCBI lineage: Bacteria > Bacillati > Actinomycetota > Actinomycetes > Kitasatosporales > Streptomycetaceae > Streptomyces > Streptomyces sp. NPDC102270. The sequence goes on from NZ_JBIWLX010000018.1 coordinate 73,657, forward strand.
ACAGCGCGACCACCACCGCCGTGTAGACGCCGACCACCCAGCGGGTCGCACGCCGTGTCTGCGCACGGCGGTCGGTGTGGCCGTTGCGCCAGTGCACGACCAGCAGCAGCCAGGACGCGGACAGCGCGGTGATTAGGGAGTACACCCAGGGGGCCGCGATGTTCGGGACGCCGGTGACCCGGTTGGTCCAGGCGATGGTGCTCGGGGCCGCGAAGACGAACACCGCGCAGGCGAGCAGCAGCACACCGCCGACGGCACGCAGCAGGGGATCCCGCCACAGCTTGACGATGCTGGGCAGTTTGATCGCCAGGGCCGCGCCCAGGACCAGGCCCGGCAGCCAGAAGGAGATGTACAGGCCGGTGAAGAACGCGGTCGGTCCCTCGGCCAGTTGCTGAGGTGTCACAGCCTCCCGCCTCCGCGTCCCCGGTAGCCGAGCGACCTCTGGACCGGGTCGGGGGAGGCCGTGTCGCCTCGCCCCACCTGAAGGAAGGCGGCCGCGAGCCGGTGCCCGAAGTCGTCGGCCTCGGCCTCGTCCGCCTCCCGGGAGCCGTTGCGGGCGGCCACGGTCAGGGCGACGGAGTCCCAGCCGGGCCGCCCGGCGAGCGCGTCCGCCGCGGCCGCGTGATGGTGGGCGTGCCCCGCGTGCAGGTGCCACAACTCATGGCCCAGGATGACCAGTTGCTGCATCTCCTCGGCCCGCTCCTCGACGATGACGAGGTCGAAGTCCTCGAACTCCACCCACAGTCCGGTCACCGCGATCTCGTCGGGGAACCGCTCGAAACGCAGGTCGACGAGGCGGCCGCCGCGGCGCGCGCTCATCTCCTGGCACAGGATCCGGCACAGTTCGGGCACGTCGGCCGGGGGGCGGGGCCGGGCCCGGACCGCGTCGGTGAGGTCGGAGACCAGATCGCGCATGGCCGGGGTCGCACGGGTGCGTCGTAGCGCCGAGGCGATCCGGGCCGCACTCCTGCGCGCGCCCGCGATGTCCATCCCACCCCCTGAGCTCTCCCGCCGCCGTAGGACGGGCTGTTCGAGACTACGCGCCCCGAACTGTCCCGTCACGCGATCCGATTTTGCCTGCGCACCCCATTGACTAGAAAGCGCTTCCTGCCTACGGTCCCGTTCGAAGTTACGAGCGCAATTCGATATCTCGAACAGATGGGGCAGGGAATGGGACGACCTGACCTGAGCCGCCGGCATCTCCTCGCCGCGGCGGGCGGCCTGACCGTCGCCACGAGCTTCGGCTTCGCGGCCCTCGGCACCGGGGCCGACGCGCTCGCCTCCGGCGCGGACACCCGGGTGCGCTACTGGAACCTGTTCAGCGGCGGCGACGGCGCCAACATGATCGCGATGCTGGACGCCTTCCGTAAGGCCCATCCGGACATCGACGTGAAGGACTCCACCCTCCAGTGGGGCAACCCCTTCTACACCAAGCTCGCCATGGCGGCCGCGGGCAACCGCGCCCCCGACCTCGGCGTCATGCACATGGGCCGGGTCACCGGCTTCTCGCCGGGCCGCCTCCTCGACCCGTGGGACGTCGACCTGCTCGCCAAGTACGGCGTCCGCGAGGAGGACTACAACCCCGCGCTGTGGAAGCGCGGCGTCATCGACGGCAAGCTCTACGCCCTCCCGCTCGACATCCACGTCCAGCTCTGCTTCTACCGCAAGGACGTCCTGGGCAAGGCGGGCCTGCTCGGCGACGACGGCCGGATGGTCCCGGTCACCTCCACCGACGAGTGGTTCGACGTCCTGAAGAAGGCCAAGGCCGCCCAGAAGAAGGGCCTCCAGACGATCGGCCTGTGGACCAACGACCAGAACTTCCAGTGGTGGTTCTTCGTCGCCTTCTACACCCAGCTCGGCGGCAAGTGGTTCAACGCCGACAACACCGAGGTCCTCTTCGACCCCGACAGGGCCACCCGGGTACTGGAGTTCCTCCGCAAGCACGTCACCGACGGGTACGTCATCCCTGGCGCCCCCACCGGCGAACAGTTCATCAACGGCGCCCCCTTCACCTGGGAGGGCAACTGGTCCGTGCCGGTCTTCTCCGGCGCGAAGCTCGACTACGGCGCGACCCCGCTGCCGCCCGTCTTCGGCAAGCCGGCCACCCACGCCGAGTCGCACGCCTTCGTCCTGCCGCACCAGGCGGGCCGCGGCGGCGCCACCAACGAGGGCGCGCACGAACTCGCCGCGTACGTCGTCACGCACGCCCTCCAGTGGGCGGCCGGCGGGCACATCCCCGCGTACACGCCGACGCTCTCCACAGCCGCGTACAAGAAGCTCACCCCGCAGAACGAGTACGTCAGCGCCATGGACCACCAGGCCACCGAGCCGAAGGTGTGGTTCGCGGGCTCCACCGGCGTGCTCGCCCAGGACCTCGGCCCGGTCGTCGTCTCCTCGACGATGGGCTCCGCCAAGCCGGACAAGGTCGCGCAGACGATGAAGAGCCATCTCACCAAACTCCTCGCCTCGAAGAACCCGATGGACGGCAGGACCGCCGCGCAGGGAGGTGCGGTCGCATGACGACCAGCGCTCACATGACGACCGGAGCCGTCGCCGCACCGGCCCGCGCCAGGACCGCGGCCGCGACGGCGACCGTCCGCCGCAAGCAGGGCTTCCAGCACGGGGGCTGGTTCGTCGCCCCGTTCCTGGCGCTCTTCGTGCTGTTCGTGATCTGGCCGCTGCTGCGCGGCGTCTACCTCAGCTTCACGGACGCCAACATCTCCGGCGACGGCGCGAGTTTCGTCGGCCTCGACAACTACCGCGAGGCCCTGGGTGACTCGGCGATGTGGGACGCGCTCGGCCACAGCGCGTACTTCACGCTGCTGGTCGTCCCCTGCATCACGGTCCTCGCCTTCCTGCTGGCGATGCTCGCCCACCACATCGAGCGCGGCAAGTGGCTGTGGCGGCTGTGCTTCTTCGTGCCGTTCCTGCTGCCCTCCACGGTCGCCGCCAACATGTTCCAGTGGCTGTTCACCCAGGGCATCGGCCTGATCAACGAGACCTTCGGGCTCGACACACCCTGGCTGACCGACAAGTCGTACGCGATGCTCGCCATCGTCATCGAGACCCTGTGGTGGACCGTCGGCTTCAGCTTCCTGCTCTACCTCGCCGCCCTCCAGGGCATCCCCGACCACCTCTACGAGGCCGCGAAGCTGGACGGCGCGAACGCCTGGCACCGCATGGTCCACATCACGCTGCCGATGCTGCGCAACATCACCGGCCTGGTGATCGCGCTCCAGATCCTCGCCTCGCTGCAGCTCTTCGACCAGGCGGTCGTGATGATGGACTTCGGGCCGGGGCCGGAGGTCAGCACCCGCTCCTTCGTGCAGTACACCCTCGAACAGGGCTTCACCAGCTACCGCGTGGGCTACGCCTCCGCGATGTCCATCATCTTCTTCGTGATCATCGCAGTCGTCGCCCTGTCGCGGATGTGGCTGCTGCGCAACCGTGAGGAGGGCGGCCGATGACCACCGCCGTACCGGCCCGCAAGAGCCCGCGTAAGCCCTGGACCCCCAGCCAGATCGTCCTCACCCTCCTCGGCGTCGCCGTGTCCGCCGTGTTCGTGGCACCGATCGCCGCGGCCCTGTTCACCTCCCTCAAGTCCGAGGCGGAGGCGGCCGAGATCCCGCCGCACTGGTTGCCGAAGGTCTGGACGGTCCAGGCGTGGAAGGCGCTGTGGGAGACCGGCAACATCACCAACTGGTTCGTCAACTCGCTGGTGGTGTCGGTCTGCGTCACCTCCGTGGTCCTGACCGTCAGCGCCCTCGCCGGATACGGCTTCGCCCGCACGGAGTTCCGCGGCAAGAACGTGCTCATGGGCATCGTCATGTCGGGCCTGATGATCTCCCCGGCGGTCCTCGGCGTACCCCTGTTCACCACGGTCCAGCAGATGGGGATGGTCGACACGTACTGGGGCATGATCCTCCCGCAGTGCGCACCGGCCGCGATGGTCTACATCCTCTACAAGTTCTTCCAGGGCGTCCCGCGCGAACTGGAGGAGGCGGCCTTCATCGACGGCGCGGGCCGCTGGCGGGTCTTCTTCACGATCGTGGTCCCACTGGCCCGTCCCTCCCTGGCGGCGGTCGGCATCTTCACCTTCATCGCCTCCTGGAACAACTTCCTGTGGCCCTACATGGTGACCAACAACCCCGACCTGATGACCATGCCGAACGGCATCGCGACCGTCATGAACTCCTACGGCATCCAGTGGGCCCAGCTCATGGCCGGCGGCCTCATGGCGGGCCTCCCGCTGATCATCGTGTTCGTCTTCTTCCAACGCCAGATCGTGGCGGGCGTGGCCCACACGGGGCTGGCGGGCCAGTGACACGGCCGCGGTACGGCGCGGGGCCGGTGGCGGCGAGCCGGCCGTCTCTCGACAGCCGCCGAGCGGACAGGGCCCCGGTGGGCCAGTGGTCGGGGAGTGGCGTGGGCCTGGTCACCGGCCGAGCCCTGGCGGGGTCGGGCAGACGCGTGCCCACGGCTGGCCGGACGAGGGCTCTGCGGCAGCTGGTTCCTGCTTCGGTGGTGGGTCTGTCGGGGGCGTGGGGGACTCGTCCGAGCCTGCCGGGCGGGTGCGTGTCCGCGGCCGAGGGGACGGCGGCTCTGTGTCAGCCGGTTTCTGTTCCGGTGGTGGGTCTGGCCGAGGCGCGGGGGAATGGTCCGGGCGGGCCGCGCGGTCTCGCCGCACCGATCGAATCCGGCCCCGGTGGGCCGTCATCGACGTAGGGAGCACCAATTGAAGCGTCTCAGACTTGCCACCGTCCTGACCGCCGCCCTCATCGCCCTGCTCCCGACCACGGCCCAGGCCGATCCCACCTACCCCGACCCGGTTCCGATCAGCGGTCAGCAGATCATTCACGATCCGGCCGTCATTCATCTCAAGTCCGGTGGGTACGTGGCCTATTCGACCGGCGGTGTGATCGGGGCCCGGCTGTCCAAGGACCTCACGCACTGGAGCGACGCGGGCAACGCCTTCGCCGAGGCGCCGGACTGGTGGTACGAGTACAACGACACCGGTGACCCGTGGGCGCCGGACATCTCCTACCGCGCGGGCCGCTACTGGCTCTACTACGCCGTCTCCTCCTGGGGCACCAACCACTCCGCGATCGGCGTGGCCACCTCCCCGTCCGGTCTCCCCGGCACCTGGACCGACCGCGGCAAGGTCTTCACCTCCGAGACCACCGACTCCTGGAACGCCATCGACCCGGCGATCATCCCGGCGGACGGCAGGCTGTGGATGTCGTTCGGCTCGTACTGGACGGGCATCCGCATGGTCGAGCTCAGCCCGGCCACCGGCAAGGCCCTCCCCGGCGCCGACGTCCACCACCTGGCCACCCGCCCCGACGCCCCGTACGCCGTCGAGGGCCCGGCCCTCGTGAAGCACGGCCGCTTCTACTACCTCTTCGCGTCCTACGACGCCTGTTGTGCGGGAGTGAACTCCACGTACAAGATCAGGGTCGGACGATCCACCAAGGTCACGGGCCCGTATGTCGACAGCACCGGCAAGCCGCTGCTGGAGGGCGGCGGCGACCTGCTGCTGGCAGGACACGGGAGGTACATCGGCACGGGAGGCGAGTCGGTCTTCCGCACCCGCGGCCAGGACTGGCTGGCGTACCACTACTACGACGCACAGGACAACGGCACACCGAAGCTGGGCCTGAACAGGCTCGGCTGGGTGCGTGACTGGCCCGTTGTCAAGTAACTCCGTTCCTGAAAGGTCCCCATGAGCAAGCCCACCGCCCGCTTCACCCTCGACCCCGCCTTCACCGTCGGCGAAGTGAACCCCCGTCTCTTCGGCTCCTTCGTGGAACACCTGGGCCGCTGCGTCTACACCGGCGTCTTCGAACCCGGCCACCCCTCCGCGGACGAGGACGGCATCCGCACCGACGTCCTGGAACTCGTCCGCGAACTCGGCGTCACGGCCATCCGCTACCCCGGCGGCAACTTCGTCTCTGGCTACAAGTGGGAGGACGGCGTCGGCCCGGTCGAGGACCGCCCCCGCCGCCTCGACCTCGCCTGGCGCTCCACCGAGACCAACCGCTTCGGCCTCTCCGAGTACATCGCCTTCCTGAAGAAGGTCGGCCCCCAGGCCGAGCCGATGATGGCCCTCAACCTCGGCACTCGCGGTGTCGCCGAGGCCCTCGAACTCCAGGAGTACGCCAACCACCCGGCCGGCACCGCCCTCTCCGACCTCCGCGCGGCCCACGGCGACAAGGACCCCTTCGGCATCAACCTCTGGTGCCTCGGCAACGAGATGGACGGCCCCTGGCAGACCGGCCACAAGACGGCGACGGAGTACGGCCGGATCGCCGCCGAGACGGCCCGAGCGATGCGCCAGATCGACCCGGGCGTCGAACTCGTCGCCTGCGGCTCCTCCAGCCAGTCCATGCCCACGTTCGCCGAGTGGGAGGCAACGGTCCTCGCCGAGACGTACGACCTCGTCGACTACATCTCCCTGCACGCCTACTACCAGCCCGAGAACGGCGACGTCGACTCCTTCCTGGCCTCCGCCGTCGACATGGAGTCCTTCATCGAGAACGTGGTCGCCACCGCCGACCACGTGGGCGCGAAGCTCAAGTCCAAGAAGAAGATCAACCTCTCCTTCGACGAGTGGAACGTCTGGTACATCTCGGAGTGGCACGAGATCGAGAACTCCGGCGCGCGGGACTGGGCGGAGGCCCCCCGCCTCCTGGAGGACAACTACAGCGTCCTCGACGCGGTCGTCTTCGGTTCCCTCCTCATCGCCCTGCTGCGGCACGCCGACCGCGTCACCGTCGCCTGTCTCGCCCAGCTCGTCAACGTGATCGCCCCGATCATGACCGAGCCGGGCGGCCCGGCCTGGCGCCAGACGACGTTCTTCCCGTTCGCCCAGGCATCGAAGTACGGCCGCGGCGAGGTCCTCGACGTACGGGTCGACTCACCGACGTACGAGACGAACAAGTACGGCGAGACGGACCTCCTGCACGCCACCGCCGTGCGCGCCGAGGACGGCACGGTCACCGTCTTCGCCGTCAACCGGAGTCAGGGCGAGTCCCTGCCCCTCGAAATCGCCCTGAGCGGCCTTGACCTGACGGACGTCGTCGAGCACAGCGTCCTCGCCGACGCCGACCCGGACGCCCGCAACACCCTCGACGCCCCCGACCGGGTCGCCCCGCACACGGCCGAGGGCACCGCGCTGAAGGACGGCACCCTCACCGCCGTACTGGAGCCGCTGTCCTGGAACGTGATCCGGCTCGCGTGACCGACGGGCTACCGGCCGGGGGAGTCCACCGGTGTCACCGGCACTCCTCCGGCCGCGGCCCCCAGCAGCGTCAGGCGCACGTCACCGGGCCCCGACTCCGTCGTCCCGTCGGACAGCACCGCCAGCGCCAGGGTGTTGGTGCCGCGGGTGCGCAGGATGCCGTTGGGCAGGACGAAGGTGTGCTGCGGGCCCACGTCGTTGACGTACTGGCCCATGTTCCAGCCGTTGAGGAAGATCTGGACGCGGTAGGCCCGCTTCGGGTCGTCGTCGAGGGTGAGGCCGATGGAGGCGTCGATGCCGGTGTCCACGGCGAGCCGGAACGTCGTCCGGTACCAGGTGACCCCCTGACGCCGGTCGGCACGGGGCAACTCGGCGGATTTCCAGTGCTCTTCGGCGAAGCCCGGCAGATGCCAGCCCTTGCGCTCCCCGTACAGTCCGCCGTTGTTGAGCGGCCCGCGCACCGGGTCGGGCGCCGTCTCGCCCTGGATGCGCCAACTCGCCATCGGTGAACCGCCCTTGAAGGTGACCTGCGTCAACCCCCGGGCCGCCTTGTGGGAGTCGGCGGACCCGCCGTCCATGTCGTGTGCCGTCCGCCGGACGAGGACGGACAGGACGCGGGGCGAGGACCCGGAGGGCGGCGGCAGGTCGAAGGTGGCCGTCGCCGTCCAACTCCCCTTGCGCGCCGAGCTCTTGTCCGGCACCGGCATCCGGTGCGTGCCCAGCGGCTCGCCGTCCAGCCACGCCATCAGCAGCCCCTGCGTGCCGGTGCTGTAGGACAGGGACACCGACTCCAGCTCGTCCCCGTCCGTCAGGTGTCCCCGGTACCAGACGTCGCCGTAGTGGAAGCCGTAGTCGTCGGCGAACAGGACCGGCCCGTCCTCGGGGACCGGGGTGACGCTGAACGAGCTCGTGCGCTCGGCCCGCGTCCAGCCGGAGTCGTCGTAGTCCGGGAGGGACTCGAAGTTCTCGGTACGGCGCCGCCAGCCGCCCAGCGCGGGCAGCCGCACCTCGCCCACGCCGGGGATCGGGAGCTGTCCGGGTGTGGCCGGCATGTCCGCCCGCAGGCTGCCCATGGGGGTGGCGGAGGTGCGCAGCGGGCGGCCGTTCCAGGTGATCCGGTCCATGCCGCGCGGCCCCCACACCTCCATGCCCGTGCCCTCGACGGTGTCTCCGGTCAGGTGGGCGGTCGCGCCGTCCAGGGTGACCCCGCGCACCAGCGACGGACCGTACACCAGCACCGGTCCGGTCGGGGTGTCCACCGGGAACAGCCGCAGCGACCAGGGGTCGTCGGCGAAGATCAGCAGCAGCGGGGTGTCGCTGCCGCCGCCCTCGATCCGCACCCGGGCCGGGCCGCCGACGCCCATCGGCACGGTGATCCTGAGGACACCGAGGTCGTAGTTCCACGCGGGTTGCGCGTCGCCCCGGGTGACCAGCGGCTCCTCCGGGCACTCCAGCAGGACCTGGGCCATCTCGCCGTGCGGGGCGGTGAACACGGCGACGTCCATCCGCCCGACCTTCAGGTACATCATGGGCTGCGCGGTGGCGTACTTGAGGATGCGTCCGCCCAACTGCAGCTTCGCGGCGAGCAGTCGGGCGTCATGGGCGGCGACGGTGAACGCCACGTCGATCCCGGCGTCCGGGATCGTGGTGGTGATCGGCGCGTCGGTGTCGTTGCGCGCGACGTACACCTGGGAGCCGGTGTCCGGGTTGGTCAGGTGGTACACCTTCAGCCGCTCGTCGGCGGCCCGCACCGCGTCGGCCCGGTCCAGCTTGGCGAAGTCCGGCACGGTCCGCAGGAGATGGCCGAGCTGGTGCGTCGGGGCGAGCTTCGGTGTCGGCCGGCGCGCCTCGTCGATCGCCGCCCCGTAGTCGTACGACGTGTAGACCTGCGGTGCGGGCAGCCAGCCCCACGAGGTGCCGCCGAAGGTCATGTAGACGTTGTGCACGGTGATGCCGTTGGCGAGGTTGGTGAGCTGGAAGCGCCGCTCGTAGGCCGCGTCCCGGGTCCGCCGTGCCTCGGCGTACCCCTTGCCGTCGAAGGTGGCCCCGCCCCACGGGTCGAACCAGCCGCCGCCGAACTCCGGGATGAACCCGGGTGTCCTGGGGCTGGCCGTGGCCCCGCCCTTCAGTCCGCCCACGCCGAAGTCGCCCCAGTCGGGCGGCACTTCGGACGGCGCGGGATACCCGTCGAAGCCGTAGAGCCAACCACGCTCCTCACCTCCGGTGTTGAAGGACCCAGGCGTCCAGTAGCCGTTCCTTCCCTTGTCGTTGTGGAACAGCGGGACGTCGATCCCGTCGGCACGCACCTTCTTGTACAGGTGGGACATGTAGTCGCGGCCGAGGCGCTCGTCGACGAAGGCGTCGTACTCGTTCTCGATCTGGTAGAGCAGGACCGTGCCCCTGCCCTTGGTGAACAGATGCCGCACGGCGATGGCGTTGACCTCGGTCAGCCACTCGTCGGCGTACGACAGATAGGCCGGGTCGGAGGTGCGGGCCCGGCCGGCGGTCGCCGCGAGCCAGCCGGGAAAGCCGCCGCCGTCGACCTCGGCGTTGATGTACGGGCCCGGCCGCAGGATCACGTACAAACCGGTCTCGGCGGCCGTGCGCAGGAACAGGTCGAGGTCGCGGACGCCGGTGAAGTCGTACTGGCCGGGGCCCGGGGAGTGGTAGTTCCAGGCCACGTACACACTGACCGCGTTGAAGCCGTGGGCGCGCATCTTCTGCAGGACGTCCCGCCACAGCGACGGGCTCGGCAGCCGGAAGGGGTGCATCTCGCCGGACCACAGCACCAGGCGCCGGCCGTCGACCACCAGCGAGTACTTGTCGTAACCGACCTTGTGCCGGACCCGGTCGGCCGCCGGCGCGCCGGGCGCGGGCCCGGTGGGCACGCTGTGGGAGGCGTAGGCCCGGGTGGTCTCCCCACCGCTGTCGCTCAGCGCGAAACCGAGCGCCGTGGTGCCGGCGAGGGCGCTGAATGTACGTCTGCTCAGCTCCAAGGGAGCGCCTCCTGGTCGTGCCGCGCTAGCGCCAGTCCGTCCGTGGGTGTGGGTGGTGTGCCTATTGTGGCGTGACCATTGTCTACGCCCGCACACCGCACAATTGCCGTATGAGGATCTCTGCACGGGCGGACTACGCGGTACGGGCGGTGCTGGAGCTTGCCGTGCGGCAGGACTCCGAGCCGGTGAAGGCCGAGGCCATCGCCGCGGTCCAGGACATTCCGCACAAGTTCCTGGAGGGGATTCTCGGCGACCTGAGGCGCGGCGGGATCGTCGACAGCAGGCGGGGCGGGGGCGGCGGTTACCGGCTCGCGCGCGAGGCCTCGGCCATCACGGTCGCTGATGTCATCCGCACGGTCGACGGGCCGATCGTGTCGGTGCGCGGCGAGCGGCCCACCGGTCTGGAGTACACGGGTTCCGCACAGCCACTCCTCCCGCTGTGGATCGCGCTGCGGGCCAACGTCCGCAAGATCCTGGAGGGCGTCACCATCGCCGACATCGCGGGCGACGCGCTCCCGGAGCCGGTGCAGCGGCTCGCGGCGGAACCGGCCGCGTGGGAGAACCCCTGAATCCAGCCGGGGGTCGACTCGGGTTCAGTAGGTGTCCAACTTCCCCTGTTTACACGTGAGTTCGGCCATCAGAGGAATGGCTGGAGTTCGCCCTGGCGGTGTCACAGAGCGCTCCCTACGATTCGATCGCCGCGGTGCTTCACAGAAACCACACAGGTTCTCCACGCTTCAACAACAGCGCAGAGGAGAGACCCCCCATGGCAAGTGGACTGATTCTGGGCGGCGCCGTCGCCGCCCTCCTCACCGCGGCGGTGCCCGCGCACAACCCGTCCGGCGGGTTCGTCGACCCGCCCCCGGACAAGATCGTCATCGACGTCGCCACGGTGAACGGCTCCGGCTGTCCCGCGGGCACGGCGGCCGTCGCCGTCTCCGAGGACAACACCGCGTTCACGGTGACCTACAGCGACTACCTCGCCCAGGTCGGCGGCAACTCCGACCCCACGGCGTTCCGCAAGAACTGCCAGCTCAACCTGATCGTCCATGTCCCGCAGGGCTTCACCTACGCCATCGCCGAGGCCGACTACCGCGGCTTCGCCTCGCTCCAGGCCGGCGCGAGCGGCGTCCAGCGGGCCTCGTACTACTTCCAGGGCTCCTCGCAGACGGCCGCCAAGACCCACACCTTCCCCGGCGCCTACAACGACAACTGGCAGGCGACCGACACCACCGACTGGGCCCAACTGGTGTGGGCTCCCTGTGGAGTTCAGCGCAACTTCAACATCAACACGGAGATCCGCGTGAACGCGGGCACCTCCTCGCCGTCCAAGGTCAGCTTCATGACGATGGACTCGACCGACGGCGACATCAGCACCGTGTACCACATGGCGTGGAAGGAGTGCCCGGGCAAGTGAACGGGTGTCGCCCGCCGCTCCTGTGGGCGGCGGGCGACGCGTTGATCAGCGTTCGACGCCGAGCGTCAGGGTGCCGGAGTAGCCGGCCGAGGGGCTGCTGCCCAGGGCGGTCAGGGTCAGGAGGCCGGACGCGGCGCCGCCGTCGTCGTAGATTCCGTCCTGGGCGAGGGTGGTGCGGCGGACCGTGTTGGCCGAGTACGGCGAGAGGGCGCCGACCTTGGCGGTGACCGTCTCGTTGAAGAAGAGCTGGCCGGTGTGGAGTTCGGTGCCGCCGGTGAAGGAGCCGTCGGAGGTGAGGGTGACGTTCACGTGCACCTTCACGTGGATGTGGACGCAGCGGCCGATGTACCAGCCGGGGTAGACCGTCGTGATGCGGGCGACGCCACTGGAGTCGGTGAGCACGCCGCCGCGCAGGAAGGTGCCGCTGTCGGGCTCGTTGTGGCCGTTGTTGCCGACGTAGCCGGAGTACTCGCCGAGTGCGTCGCAGTGCCAGATCTCGACGAGGGCGTTGCTGATCGTGGCGCAGGTGTCGTCGTCGACCACGGTGAGGGCGAGTTTGAGCGGGAAGCCGGTCTTGCCCTCGGTGATGTCGGAACGGACGTACTGGCCATCGAGGTAGTAGGGGCCTTCGGTCATCTCCCGGGTGAGGGTGCAGACGGCCGCGGCGGCCACGGGGGCCGTGTCGGCGGTGTCGGCCGTCCGCGCGGCCGGGGCGCCGGACACGGCGGCGCCCACGGCGAGGGTGGCGGCGGTGGCGCCTGTGGCGACGAGGACCGTCCGGCGGGCGAGGGCGTCTCTCGCGGGGGCGCCGGTTGTGGGGGTCTCATCCATGGGGGTCTCATTCATTGAGGTGTCTGTCATGGACACGACACCATAAGGGCCATTGCTGTAGGTGAGCTGTCAGTTCGGCAAAGTGAGTGACCGTCAAGATTCTGACGCGTCAGGTTGCGGTGTCGGGCGGGGTGGACGCGGTACCGTATCAGGGCGTATGCCGACAAGGAGGGTAAATGGGGCTTACCGTGCGGGTCGAACGGCGCATCGCGGAGGACTTCCCGGGCCGGGAGGGCGAGGTGGTGGGCGATCTCCTCACCGAACTGGTCAACCACCTGACCGACCGCGGCGACCAGGAGGACAAGGAGCGCATCGCCGCCGCGACCCTGCTGTGCGGACAGGGCCGGGTGGACCGGATCCTCGACGCCGTCCAGCTGGCCAAGGAGGACTGGCGGGACGTGCTGGTGGGGGCGGGGCTGGCGGACGCCGGGTGGAGGGAGCGGCTGGAGGCGGACTTCGGGCCGGCGGCCTCCACCGGCTGACCGCGGGTGCGGGCCCGCAGTGGATGTCGAACCTCCGGGTTCGCATGTGGCTGCGGGGCCGCGCGCCCTACGCTTACGGCCATGACGTCACATGATGTGCCCGAAGGCTCCCGGGTCGTTTCCGCCGGCTCCGGGCCGGTGATCCGACAGGAGACCGCCGCCGATCACCGGGACGTACGCGAGGTCCACACGCGCGCCTTCGACGACGGCGAGCATGTTCCCGGGCTCGTGGAGGCGCTGCGCGTCGCGGAGGCCGCGTCGGCGCCGATGTCCTACGTCGCCACCGTCGACGACCGGGTCGTCGGGCATGTCCTGCTGAGCGCGGCGCGGCTGGACGCGCCACGCCGGATCGTGGACGTCCTCACCCTGTCACCGCTGGGCGTGCTCCCGGAGTTCCAGCGTCAGGGCATCGGCACCCGGCTCATCGCGCACGCCCTCGCGGCGGCCGACAGTCAGGGTGTGCCGCTGGTGTTCCTGGAAGGCTCACCGCACTACTACGGCACCCGCGGCTTCGAGCGGGCCGACGCGGTGGGGTTCCGTTCACCGTCCCTGCGGATTCCCGAACCGGCGTTCCAGGTGGCCCGGCTGTCCGCCCACGAGCCGTGGATGACTGGCACCTTCGTCTACTCAGAGGTCTTCTGGGCCTTCGACTGCGTCGGCCTGCGCGACCCCGAGCTCTCCTGAGCGGCTCACTTCTTGAGATGGGTGAGGAAGTCGGTCCAGGGGGTGGGGGTGGTGGTGAGGTGGGGGGCTTCGGGGTTCTTGGAGTCGCGGATGTGGATGGTGGCGGGGGTGAGAGCGACCTCTACGCAGTCGCCATCGCCGCCACTGCTGTAGGTCGACTTGAACCAGGCCAGTTCGTCGGTGGTCATAGGTCTCCTCGCATCCGCTGCAACAGGCTCACGGAATGCGTGAGAGTGAGAGCCTGTGACCGCATCCTGGCATACCGCCGTTGGAGGACGCTGATCTCTTGCGCTTCGGAGATGAGCAGACCGGCTCGTTGTCCCTCGCAGTAGGCGAACCACCGATTCGTCGGTGTCTCCAGCAGTTGCATCGGCCCGTCCAGCCCGGCGTGAGTCGTCTGTACCGTCGGCATGATCTGGATCTCCACGTTCCGCAGATCCGCGATCTCCAGTACGTGGTCGATGAGTTCCCGAGTGATGTCCACACCGCCTGTGCACCGCCGGAACAAGTGCTCCTCGAGGATGAAGCCGAACGCCGTGTTCGGCCTTTCCCGTAGCAGCTGTTGGCGCTCCGCTCGGGCGATCCACTGTGCCTCGATCTGCTCGTCGTCCAGCGGTGGGAGCTGATTCGTGAACAGCGTCCGCGCATACGCCTCCGTCTGCAACAGCCCCGGAATCAACCGGCATTCATACGTGTACAGCGTGATCGCGGTCGCCTCCAGCCCCGCCCACTGCCGGAACCACGCCGCCAACCCCGGCTGCCGAGCCAGCTTGGGAAACGACTTACGCAACGCCCCCGTGTTCCCCGTCGCCTCCTCGCCCCGCTCCACCAGCACCAGATCCGGCATCCGGCGCCCCAACTCCACGGACGCCACCGTGTGCTTGGAGAAGCCCACCAGCTCCCCGAACTCCTCCCGGCTCAACCCCGAGTGCTCCCGCAGGGCTTGCAGCACCGCCCCGAACGTCCGCATGCTGTCCGACGACTCCGGCTCACCGCCACCATCGACCACAGTCGGTCACCTCCCGCGCTCATCGTCACGGTCAGTCACGCGTACTGTCCAGTCCGTGACCGCGTACGCTGCCGCAGCGTACGCGGCGTCCACCTGGAGAAGTTCCCCTCGGGGGCGCCAGATTGGGCCCATGACAGCACCCCCCGGCCCCCAACCCCCAGTCACCGTACGTACGTTTGCCCAGCGACTCAGTGCGACCCCGCGCGGCGCCCGCCTCGCCCGGTACCTCGCCCTGAACCAACTGCATGACTGGGGCATCCCGTACGACAGCCCGACAGCGGACGCCGTCTCCGTGATCGTTGCCGAACTCGCCGCTAACGCGGTGACCCACGGCCGGGTGCCGGGCCGGGGCTTCGAGCTACGGCTCTCCCTCGTCACCGGCAGCGTCCGCGTCGAGGTCACCGACACCCGCGGTGAGCTCCCTGCTGCCGTACGGCCGGCAGGTCCCCTGGACGACGGCGGCCGCGGTCTCCTCCTCGTCGAGGCTCTCGCCGACCGCTGGGAGGTGCTGGACCGGGAGCCGCCGCCCGGCAAGACGGTCCGGGCCGAGGTGGATCTGCCGGGGGGCCGCCCGCAGTGAGCTGTGGGCGCAGGCGGTCAGCGGTCGATGCCGGCCATGTTGGCCTCGTCGTGGCGTTCGCCCGCGCGAGACATCGAGCCCGCCCAGTGATACATGCTTCATCAGGTACGCCGTAGGTAGGTGCTGTCAGGCGGCCCGCGAGGACCGGATGTGCGCGTCAGTGCGCCTGGGCCGCCGGCTCCAGGACGAGGACCGGAATGTCACGGTCCGTGTTCTTCTGGTACTCGGTGTAGGACGGGAACGCCTCGACGGCTCGGGCCCACCACAGGGCCTTCTCCTCCCCGGTCACCTCCACCGCGTTGTGGTACCAGACCGGGTGTTGGGGGGCTCCTCCCGCGGAGGCGACCACGGCGTAGGAGCCGTCGTGCTCCACCCGGATGAGCGGGGACTTGCGGATCTTGCCGCTCTTCGCGCCCAGCGTGGTCAGAATGACAACGGGCACGTCCTCCAGTTCCTCTTCTTCTTCACGGGTGATCAGGACACCCAGCGTCGTTCCCTGCGTGCCGCCGGAGCTTTCGTACAGCTCGACCCGGTCACGCACGAACTGTGCCGTGCTCGGCTCGTACTCGCCTTTCAGCGGCATGGGTCCCTCTCAGACGGTGGTGTCGTCGTAGGCAAGGTTGTCGCCCAGTTCGCGGGAGGCCTCGGCCTGGGCGAGGAGTTGCTTCGCCTTGGCCTCGGCGGCCTCGATGGCGTCCGCTCCGGCGACGAAGCGCTCCAGCGGCTTGTCCTGGCCGGCGATGGTGAGCAGGGCGCGGGCGAGCTTGGCGGGGTCGCCGGGCTGCCGGCCGTTCATGCTCTTCATGCCCTCGATCCTCGGGGCGGTGCGCGGGGCGTAGTCCTCGATGGACAGCTCGGGCCAGACGGTGGAGCCGTCCACGAGGAGTTCGGTGCGGAAGTAGCCGGGCTCCACGACCGTGGTGCGGATGTTGTACGGCTCCACGTCGTGGCCCAGGGACTCCATCCAGCCCTCTTCCGCGAACTTGGAGGCCGCGTAGGCGGAGGTGAACTCCATGCCGACCAGGCCGGCCGTCGAGGTGATGGTGATGACATGTCCGTCGCGCTGTGCCCGCATGACGGGCAGGACGGCGCGGGTGACGTTCATCGGACCGAAGAGATTCGTCTCGAACTGGCGGCGCATCTGCGCGGGCGAGATCTCCTCGAAGTAGCCGGTGAACAGGTTCCCGGCGTTGTTGATCAGGACGTCGATACGGCCGAAGCGGTCGACGGCGGCCTGCGCGGCGGCCTCGGCGTCCTCGACGCTGGTGACGTCGAGCTTGGTGACCAGCAGGTCGTCCTGCGGTCCGCCCAGGGCCTTCTCGACGTCTTCGGGGCGGCGGCCGGTGGCGACGACCTGGTGGCCGGCGGCGAGGGCCTCGCGGGCGATGTCCGTGCCCAGGCCGCGTCCGGCACCGGTGACGAGAATGACCTTGCTCATGCGGAGTTTCCTTTCAGGTGCCGCGATCCGGCACCCGGTGTGTGCGGGGGTGTGCTTTTAACGAAACCCGCTGTCACGCGCGGATGGGAGTCCCTGATGAGGGGGTCACTGACAGGGACCCCCACCCCGGCACAAGCGCTCGTAGAGTGAAGCCCATGGCAGGCAGAAACGACCCACAAGGCAGCAACCGCGACATCCGTGATGATTTTCGCGCGGAGATCCGCGAATTCCTCGGCACGCGACGCGCCAGGGTCACGCCCGAGCAGGCCGGACTACCCCTGTACGGCGGAGAGCGCCGACGGGTCACCGGGCTGCGCCGCGAGGAGGTCGCCCTGCTCGCGGGCATCTCCAGCGAGTACTACACCCGGCTGGAGCGCGGCAATGCCACCGGCGTCTCCGAGAGCGTCATCGAAGGCATCGCGCAGGCACTCCAGCTCGACGAGGCCGAACGCATCCACCTGAACGACCTCCTGCGCGGCGCCGGCACCACCCGCCCACCACGCCGCCGGCCCGCTCAGCAGCGCGTCCGGCCGACAGTGCGGCGCGTCCTCGACTCGATGGCCGGCACACCCGCGTTCGTCCTCAGCGGCCGCGGGGACATCCTGGCCGCCAACCACCTCGGGCGCGCCCTGTTCTCCCCCGTCTACGCCGACCCGCTGCGGCCGCCGAACAACGCCCGGTTCGTCTTCCTCAGCCCGCACGCGACCGAGTTCTTCCGCCACTGGGACGAGGTCGCCAACGACGCCGTCGCCATGCTGCGCGCCGAGGCCGGCCGCGACCTCTACGACCGGCGGCTCACGGACCTGATCGGGGAGCTGTCCACTCGTAGCGAGGAATTCCGGCGCCGCTGGGCCGCCCACAACGTCCGGATGCACACCACCGGAGTGAAGCTCCTTCACCACCCGGTCGTCGGCGACCTCGACCTGCCCTTCGAGACCTTTCCGCTGGGCGACGGCCCCAGCCAGTTCCTCCTCACCTACACCGCCGAGCCCGCGTCCCCGTCGCAGGACGCCCTGAACCTGCTGGCCAGCTGGGCCGCGAGCAACGACGACATCGAGCGGTCCGCCGTGGACGACGGCTCCGAGCCGGCCGACCTGGCCGAGACTCCCGAGACGTCCGACTGAACGACTCGCCGTGCGCACCGCTTCGCACGCGTCGACGCGGCTTCCCCGACCGCTTACCTCCCGGGTAATCGACCCCGGTCGGCCCCGCCTGCCAGGCTCGTCCGCGTACGGAGCCCCACCGGCCGGGAGGACGCCATGACCGCCTACGCAATAGCCCACCTGCGGGAAGCCGCGCCGCATCCGGAGATCGCCGAGTACATCGAGCGCATCACGGCCACCTTCGAGCCGTACGGCGGTCGCTTCCTCGTGCATGGCACGCAGCACGAGGTGAAGGAGGGCGGCTGGCCGGGACATGTCGTGGTGATCGGATTTCCCGGGATCGCGCAGGCGCGGTCCTGGTGGGACTCCGCCGCGTACCAGGAGATCGCGCCGCTGCGTTCGCGGCACATCGCGGGCGACATCATCCTCGTCGAGGGCGTGCCCGAGGGCTACGACCCGGCGGTCACCGCGAAGGCGATGCGGGACGCGCTCGCTTCCTGAGGACGCGCTCCGACTCCCTTGGCCCGCGGGGCTGTTGGATGCTGGGGCGAGGGGCGTACGGAAGGGGGAGGGGCACGTGCCGGACGGACGTGAGGTGGACCAGGCGGAGTTGCTGGATGTAGCCGAGGACGAGGACCGGGCCCGTAGCCTGCTCCGCGCGTTGCGCACCCTGAGCACCGGGCCCGATCCGAAACACTCCGGCGCGGACAAGATCCGCCGCGCCCCCGAAGCCGCACGCAGCCGCCGCTGGTTCGTGAACAAGTCGCTGCTCGCCGGTGGTGTCGCCGCCATGGCGACCATGACCGGCTGTTCCTCGGACTCCGCCGACACCGCGAACTCCTACGGGATCGATCTCCTCAAGCTGCACCTGGAGCAGGACCACTGACGGCGACTGAGGTGTGCGCGAACCGTTGACGCGCAAGGGGTTCGATTCTACGGTCCCGTCCGAAGCTCTGATCGGTGATCGCCATATCGAACACCTCCCCCCACTCAAGGAGCGTCAGCGTGCGCCGCACCTCACTTCTGGCAGTCCCCGTGGCCTTCCTGCTGGCCCTGATCCCGGGCACCGCCTCCGCGTACCCCAACCCCGGAACCGTCACCGGTGCCACCACCATCCACGACCCGACGATGATCCGTACGTCGGCGGGCCGTTACCTGCTGTACGGCACCGGCGGCGGCCTCGGCTACCGCACCTCCACCGACCGGATCGCGTTCACGGCCGGCAGCGACGCCTTCTCCACCAAGCCGGGCTGGTGGTCCTCGTACGCCACCGAGGCGTGGGCGCCCGACATCTCCTACCAGGGCGGCAAGTACCTGATGTACTACGCCGTCTCGACCTTCGGCTCCAACAAGTCCGCGATAGGCCTGGCGACTTCGAGCACCGGCCTGCCCGGCTCCTGGAGCGACCAGGGCACCGTGTACACCTCCACCACCTCCAGCGACTACAACGCCATCGACCCGAACCTGTTCGTCGACGGCGACGGCAAGTGGTGGCTGTCCTTCGGCAGTTGGTGGACCGGCCTGAAGATGATCCAGATCAACCCGGCCACCGGCAAACAGCTCTCCACCAACACGACCCGGTACTCGATCGCCTCCCGCCCGACCGGGACCAAGGCCGTCGAGGCGCCGTACATCGTCAAGCGGAACGGCTACTACTACCTCTTCGCGTCCTACGACACCTGCTGCGCCGGCACCAGTTCGACCTACAAGGTCAAGGTCGGCCGCGCCACCAGCATCACCGGGCCGTACGTCGACAAGAACGGCGTCTCGATGATGAACAACGGCGGCACGGCGGTCCTGGAGTCCCACGGCAGCATCATCGGCCCCGGCGGACAGTCCATCATGAACGACTCCGACGGCGACCTGATCGTCTACCACTACTACGACGGCAACGCCAACGGCACACCCAAGCTCGGCATCAACCTGCTGAACTGGAGCAGCGGCTGGCCTGTCGCCTACTGATCCGGTCGGGCCCGTGGGCGCCGCTCAGCCGGTCTGCCCCATCCCCGCCGCGTTCGGCCAGCTCTGAGCGTTGGGCCACCCGGTGGCGGGCGCCTGGGACAGCTCCTGCGGAGCCCCGGGTGCCGGGGCGGTCATACCCCGCACCTGCGCGGCCGTGAGCCCACCACGGGCCGGCACTCCCACCGGAGTCGGGCCGCTGGGCGGTGCGAAGGGCGCCGGAGCCGCGGGAGCCGGCGGAGGCGTCGGCATCGGGGCAGGGGCGGGGGCAGGCATCTGGGCCGGCGCCGGCATCTGGGCCGGCATCGGCATCCCCGCCCCCATGGAGCCCATGGAGCCCATGGAGCCCATGGAGCCCATGGACGCAGCCGGCGCCATCGGTGCCGGCGCGGCCACCGCCATCGGCTGGGCGACCGGCATCGGCATGCCGACGCCTGCGCTCATCCCGCCACCGCCGACGGCCATCGCGGCCAGGTCCTGCATGCCCGCCCCGTTGGTCTGGCCGACCAAGCGGTCGACCGCCGCCGTACCCGAGCTGTAGCCGGTCCCTTGAGCGAGCTCGGGCACGACGGCTCCCCTCCTGGTCCCGTAGAGCACCTGTTCCAGGCCGGACACCAGGCGACGCACGTCCACCTGGGGGCGCACCACGAGTCGCAGGAAGCGGCTTGAAGAGCCGATCTTGTTGCCGCACTCGCGGACGAGGATCCGGTGCTCGGTGAGCATCCGGTCCCGGACCACGGTGCCTTCGGCGCCCACGGGCAGGCGCACGAAGAGGAAGTTCCCCTGGGAGGGGTAGACGGTCAGGCCGGGCAGCGCGGAGAGCTGGCTCGCCATGTCGAGGCGGTCCCGGCGGACCTGGTGGAGGCTCTGCGCGTACTCGGCGCCGTGCTCCTTGAGCATGAACACCACGTACTCGGCGAAGGCGTTGAGGTTCCACTTCGGCAGCATCGAGCGGACCCGGCCCGCCAGCGAGGGGTTGGCGACCATGTAGCCGAAGCGGATGCCGTGCAGGCCGAAGTTCTTGCCGAGGCTGCGCAGGACGATGACGTTCGGCCGGATCATCGCCTCCTGGACGACGCTCGGCTCCTGCTCGGCGTCCGCGAACTCCAGGAACGACTCGTCGATGACGATGAGGTCCAGATCGGCCATGGCGTCCATGAACTGCACGAGCGCGTGCTTGTGGAGGAAGCCGCCGTCGGGGTTGTTCGGGTTGCAGATGACCGCGACCCGCGTGCCCCGGGTGCGTATGAACTCGGCGTACTGCGCGAGGTCCAGGGCGAACCCGCTGGACTCCTGGAGCGGGAACATGTCGACCCGCTTGCCGGTCTCCATCGGCTGGTCGGTCCAGCGGCCGAAGGTGGGGACCGGGATGGCGAGGGACTCGCGGACCAGCAGATGGTCGATCCAGGTGATCAGTTCGGTCGAGCCGTTGCCCATCGCCACGGCCTGCGGCGGGAGTTGGAGGAGGTTGCACAGCTCGGCGGTGATGGTGTCGGCACTGGACGGGTAGTAGGTGATGATGTCCTTCAGCCGCGCGGCCATGGTGTCCATCATCGCCGGAGTGGGAAAGTAGGGATTGCAGGGGATACAGAAGTCCACCGGCCCCGTCCCGTCGCCGCCCTCGCGCGCCAGCGCCGCCATGGACGGGCTGTGCGCAGCCGTGCTGCGGAACAACGAGGTGACGTTGTCGGCCATCGAACCTCCGTATGGGGCGGACCCGGCGGGGACGACCGGGTCCGTCGTCATTGGGTGGCCCGCGCGGGGGAGCACGGGCCGCCCTTACATACGGACGCCTGAGTGGCGCTGTTCAACGGGTGTGAAAGAAGTGTGAGTTCGGGAACCCCGGGCCCGAACTCGTCATCTCACCAGGTCAGACGCCGAACGAGTGAATCGTCGTGGTCCGGTATGTCTGGCCCGGACGCAGCACCGTCGAGGGGAACGACGGGTGGTTCGGCGAGTCCGGGAAGTGCTGTGTCTCCAGGCACAGCGCGTCGCCCTGGCGGTAGGTGTGGCCGCCGGTGCCGGTGAGGGTGCCGTCGAGGAAGTTGCCCGAGTAGAACTGCAGACCCGGCTCGACGGTGGAGATCTTCAGCGCGCGGCCCGACGACGGGTCGCGCAGGGTCGCCACGTGCTCGGGCTCGGCCGTGACGCCCTTGTCCAGGACCCAGTTGTGGTCGTAGCCCTTGGCGAAGACCTGCTGCTCGTGACCGGCGCGGATGTCCCGGCCGATCCGCTTGCCCTGGCGGAAGTCGAAGGGAGTGCCCGCGACCTCCGCCGGCTCACCGGTGGGGATCAGACCCGAGTCGGTGGGCGTGTAGCGGGAGGCGGCGATGCGCAGCTCGTGGTCCTCGATGGTGCCGGTGCCCTCGCCGCCGAGGTTCCAGTACACGTGGTTGGTCAGGTTGACCACGGTGGCCTGGTCGGTGGTGGCCTCGTAGTCGATCCGCCAGTCGCCGTGCCGGGTGAGGGTGTACGTCACCCTCACCTCGAGGGTGCCCGGGTAGCCCATCTCGCCGTCGACCGACGTGCAGTACAGGTGCAGGCCGACGTCCGAGCCCTCGGTGAACGGCTCGACGTCCCACACCCGCTTGTCGAAGCCCTGGGTGCCGCCGTGCAGGCTGTTGACCCCGTCGTTGACGGAGAGCTGGTAGCTCTTGCCGTCCAGGGTGAACCGGCCCTCGGCGATGCGGTTGCCGTAACGCCCGATCAGCGCGCCGAAGTACGGGCTGGAGGCGACGTAGTCCTCGACGCGGTCGAAGCCGAGGCAGACGTTCGCGTACCGGCCGTCCCGGTCGGGGATCTCCAGGGACTGCACGATCCCGCCGTACGACAGGACCTTCAGCCGGGTGCCGCCGTTCTCCAGCGACCACCGGTCGACCTCGGTCCCGTCGGCGAGCCTGCCGAAGAGCGTCTTCACCGGTCTTTCCTCTCCTCCCATGGGAAGGGCCCCGCCTTCAGGCGGGGCCCGATCCGGTCGGTGCGGTCTACGAACCGACCTTGCGCTTGTTCCACACGTCGAAGCCGACCGCCGCCAACAGGGCCAGGCCCTTGATGACCTGCTGCCAGTCGGTGCCGACGCTGAGGAGGTTCATGCCGTTGTTCAGCACACCGAGGACGAGACCACCGATGATCGCGCCGAGGACGGTTCCCACACCGCCGCTCATGGACGCGCCACCGATGAACGACGAGGCGATCGCCTCGAGTTCGAAGCTCAGGCCCGCCTTCGGGGAGGCCGCGTTCAGGCGGGCCGCGACCACCAGACCCGCCAGGGCCGCGAGCACGCCCATGTTCAGGAAGACAAGGAAGGTGACCTTCTTGTCCTTGACGCCGGACAGCTTCGCGGCCGGCAGGTTGCCGCCGATCGCGTAGATGTGCCGGCCGAAGACCGCGTTGCGCATGACGTAGCCGTATCCGACCACCAGCACACCGAGGACGAGCAGGATGATCGGCGCACCCTGGTAGCTGGCGAGCAGCATGGTGACCGCGAGGACCGCCGCGGCGATCGCGACGAGCTTGAGCAGGAAGGCGTTCCTGGGCAGCACGTCGAGCGCGAACTCCTGCTGGCGCTTGCGGTCGCGGACCTCCTGGTAGACCACGAAGGCCAGCAGCACGAAGCCGAGCAGCAGGGTGATGTTGTGGTAGTTGGTGTTCGGGCCGACCTCGGGCAGGAAGCCGTTGCCGAGCTTCTGCAGACCGTTCGGGAAGGGGCCGAGGGTCTGGCCCTGCAGGAGGATCTCCGTCAGACCGCGGAAGAGCAGCATGCCCGCCAGGGTGACGATGAACGACGGTATGCCGAGATACGCGATCAGATAGCCCTGGACCGAGCCCGCGACCGCGCCCACCACCAGGGTCAGCACCAGCGCGACCGGCCAGGCCACGTGGTGCTGGACCGTCAGTACGGCGGCGAACGCGCCCACGAAGGCGGTCAGTGAGCCGACCGACAGGTCGATGTGCCCCGCGATGATCACCAGCATCATGCCGATCGCGAGGATCAGGATGTAGCTGTTCTGGAGCACCAGGTTGGAGACGTTGCGCGGCAGCAGCAGGTCGCCGTCGGTCCACACCGCGAACAGCACGACGATCAGGCCGAGCGCGATCAGCATGCCGTACTGCCGCATGTTGCGGCGCAGCCCGTTCAGCATCAGCTGGAGCAGGCCCCCGCCGGAGGACGACCCCCCGCCCTTGCCCGGCGGCGCCGCGGCCGGAACCTTCGTCACATCGGTGCTCATCGCGTTACCTCTTTGTCCTTCGTCATCTGGCGCATCAGCACTTCCTGCGTGGCCTCGGCCCGCGGAACCTCACCCGTGAGCCGTCCGGCGGCCATGGTGTAGATGCGGTCGCACATCCCGAGCAGCTCCGGCAGCTCGGAGGAGATGAAGACGACCGCTTTGCCCTCGGCCGCCAGCTGGTCGATGACCGTGTAGATCTCGTACTTGGCACCCACGTCGATACCGCGCGTGGGCTCGTCCAGGATCAGCACCTCGGGACCCGCGAAGATCCACTTGCTGAGGACGACCTTCTGCTGGTTGCCGCCGGACAGCCTGCCCACCGTCTCGAAGACGGTCGGCGCCTTGATGTTCATGGACTTGCGGAAGCGCTCGGCGACCTTCCGCTCCTCGTGCTCGTCGACCACACCGTGCTTGGCGACCTTGTTCAGGGCGGTCAGCGAGATGTTCCGGTTGATGTTGTCGATGAGGTTGAGGCCGTAGTGCTTGCGGTCCTCGGTGACGTAGGCGATGCCATGCTCGACCGCCTCCGCGACGGACTTCGTACGGATCTCCTTGCCGTCCTTGAAGACCTTGCCGCCCGCGTACCGGCCGTAGGTCCGCCCGAACACGCTCATCGCGAGTTCGGTGCGCCCCGCGCCCATCAGGCCCGCGATACCGACGATCTCCCCGCGGCGCACATGGATCGACACGTCATCGACCACCTTGCGCTGCTGGTCGATCGGGTGGTGCACGGTCCAGTCGCGGATCTCCAGCGCCGGGGCCGCGTCCACCTCGCCCTCGTACGGGGTGCGCTCGGGGAACCGGTGATCGAGGTCACGGCCCACCATGCCCGAGATGATCCGGTCCTCGGTGGTCTCCGGGGCCTTCACGTCGAGGGTCTCGATCGACTTCCCGTCGCGGAGGATCGTCACCGAGTCGGCGACCTTGCGGATCTCGTTGAGCTTGTGGGAGATGATGATCGAGGTGATGCCCTGCTTCTTCAACTCCAGGATCAGATCCAGGAGTTTGCCGCTGTCCTCGTCGTTCAGAGCCGCGGTCGGCTCGTCGAGGATGAGCAGCTTCACCTTCTTCGAGAGCGCCTTGGCGATCTCCACCAGCTGCTGCTTGCCCACACCGATGTCGGTGATCCGGGTCTCCGGGTGGTCGCTCAGACCCACCCGGCGCAGCAGTTCGGTGGCGTGCTTCAGCGTCTCGTTCCAGTTGATGAACCCGCCCGAGGCGTGTTCGTTGCCGAGGAAGATGTTCTCCGCGATCGACAGGAACGGCACCAGGGCCAGTTCCTGGTGGATGATCACGATGCCGTGCTGCTCGCTCGCCCGGATGTCCTTGAACTGGACGACGTCTCCCTCGAAGAGGATGTCGCCCTCGTACGTGCCGTGCGGATGGACGCCGGAGAGCACCTTCATCAAGGTGGACTTCCCGGCGCCGTTCTCACCGCAGATGGCATGGACCTCGCCCTGACGGACGGTCAGTGTGACGTCCGACAGCGCTTTGACGCCGGGAAAGGTCTTGACGATCGAGCGCATTTCCAGGACGGGTCCCGCCATGGTCGTGCCTTTCAATCAGAGGAATGTGCCGACAGAGCTGACTAGTTGAGCTCGCTGGCCTTGTAGTAGCCGGTGTCGACCAGTTCCTTCGTGTAGTTGCTCTTGTCGACGCTGACCGGCTGCAGCAGGTAGGCGGGGACGACCTTGGAGCCGTTGTCGTACGTCTTGGTGTCGTTGACCTCGGGCTTCTTGCCGTTGAGGACGTCGTCCACCATGGTCGAGGCGACCTCGGCGAGCTTGCGGGTGTCCTTGTAGACGGTCTGCGTCTGCTGGCCCGCGATGATCGACTTCACCGAGGCGAGCTCGGCGTCCTGGCCGGTGATGACCGGGAGCGGCTTGCTCGCGGAGCCGTAGCCGTCCGACTTCAGCGCGGCGAGGATACCGATGGAGATGCCGTCGTACGGCGACAGGACCGCGTCGACCTTGCCGCTGCCGTACGTCGAGGTGAGGATGTCCTCCATGCGCTTCTGCGCGGTGGCACCGTCCCAGCGCAGCGTGGTGACCTGGTTGATCTTGGTCTGGCCGGACTTGACGACGAGCTTCTTGCTGTCGATGTACGGCTGCAGCACGCTCATCGCGCCGCCGAAGAAGTACTTGGTGTTGTTGTCGTCGTTGGAGCCGGCGAACAGCTCGATGTTGAAGGGGCCCTTGCCGCTCTTCAGACCCAGCTTGTCGACGATGTAACTGGCCTGCAGCTCACCGACCTTGGTGTTGTCGAACGACGCGTAGTAGTCGACGTTCGGCGTGCCGAGGATCAGACGGTCGTAGGCGATGACCGGGATCTTGGCGTCCTTGGCCTGCTGGAGCACGTTGTTCAGCGACTTGTTGTCGATGGCCGCGACGATCAGGCCCTTGACGCCCTGGGTGATCAGGTTCTCGATCTGCGAGACCTGCTGGTCGGGGTCGTCCTCGCCGTAGACCAGCTTGGTCTTGTAGCCCTTGGCCTTGAGGTTCTTGACGACGTTGTTGCCGTCGGCGATCCAGCGCTCGGAGGACTTGGTCGGCATCGCGATGCCGATGGTGCCGCCCTTGGCGCTGCCCGTGCTCTCCTCGCTGCCGCCCTTGCTGTCCTGGCCACAGGCGGTGAGGGTGAGGGCGAGAGAGGCGGCGCCGGCTATGGCGGTGAGTGCGGCTCGACGAGTACGCATGATCATCATCCTTGATGTCGGGAGGCCGGGTGCGGTCCGGCGGTGAGGTGTTGGGGGTGGTGCGGGGGAGCGACCGGGAGAGGTTGGGTCGTGTCGGAGTCTGTGTGACTGCGTCGGGTTTTGTGAAGGGGAGTTGTCCGGAACGTTATGCAGGCGTTTCGAACCGCTTCAGGGCGCCCGGCAGTCGGGAGCCGAGCGGAGCCATGTCGCCGTCCGCCCCGTGCCGAGCGAGCAGGTCCAGGGCGAGCCGTCCGCGCCGCACTCTCTCCTTGGCGGTGGACAGGGTGAGATCGCGCATGTGGTGCCCGTACGGGTAGATCCCCGGGGCCTTCGACAGGCCGAACTTCAGATAGATCGGTGCGCCGCGCCGGATCAGCTCGGCGACCTCGTACATCCGTACATAGCCGCCGAGATCGTCGGGAGCCTCGATGTACATGTCCATCGGGGCGGCCGACACCCGCCGGATCTCGGTGAGGTGATCGAGCGTCAGATCGCTGGGCACGTTGATCGAGTCGCCGCCGAGGTTCTCGTACACGGCGTACGCGGCCGGGTTCACCGGCCCGATCAGCGCCGACACCTTCAGCGTCGTGTCGGCCGGGATGATCCCGGCGGCCCGCGCCCGGTGCAGCGTCCACAGCACACCCTCGTCGGCGACGAGCAGGCACTTCACACCGAGCTCGGTGGCGCGGACGGCGTCCTCGACGCACCCGGCGACCGCGTCGTGGCCCCGGGCGCGCAGTCCTGCCCCCCGGGAGTCGGTGCGGGTGGAGGCGCCGATGTCCCAGGTGCCGCGGGGGCCGGTGAACAGGCAGAGCTCGATGTCACGCTCGGCGGTCGCCTCCACCATCTCGGTGATCTCGGCGTCGGTGAGCATCCATACGCCCGACCCCTGACTGATCCGGTGGATCGGCACATCGAGCCGCGAGGACTCCTTGAGGACCACGCCGAGCGCCTCAGGACCCTCCACGGAGGGCACCTCGGTACGCCAGCGCCCGCCCCCGGGGAAGGCGTGCGGGGACGCGTCGGAGGGGACGAGGGCGGGCGCGTTCAGGCCCAGCGCGGCGAGTGCCTGCTCGCCGGGTCGTCGGGCCGCGCTGGCGGTGGTCTCGGTCACAAGCTGTCCTTCAGGTTCGGTATTTCGGACGACATTCGCGGCTCTGGGTACGCAAGGCTTTGGATGTACGCCGGTACGAAGTCGTCAGGTACCTCGTACCGGCGTACGGCTCAGCGGTGTGTCATGGCCGGAGGAGGACCTTTCCGACCTTCGGGTCACCGGACCCGACCAACTCGATGGCATGAGGGAACTCCTCCAACGGCAACTCGTGCGTGACGAGCGGCAACGGATCGAGCAACCCGGCCCCGAAGACCCGCACCGTGTGCGCCCAGGCGTCCGGCGGCGCCCCGAACACGGTGTGCACCTCCAGCTGTCGTACGACGAGATCGGTGGGGTCGAGTCCGTCGGCGCCCGGGGCCGGGATGCCGGTGAGGACGAGGCGGCCACCGCGTCTGAGCAGCGCGGCGGCGGTGGTGGCGGCGGACGCAGATCCGGCGGTCTCGATGACGATGTCGAAGTCGTCCGGCAGCTCCTGGTCGCGGGTGCGGAAGTCGGTGGCGCCGAAGGTCCTCGAGAGTTCCGCCCGGTCCGGGCGGGTGCCCACCATCAGCAGCTCCGACGGCGAACCCGCCCTCAGAAACTGGACGGCGAACATCCCGAGCGTCCCGGTCCCCACCACGGCGACCCGATCGCCGGGCCGCACGTTCGCCTTGAGGGCGGCGGCGGCGATGCAGGCGGCGGGTTCGAGGAGCGCGGCCGCCGTCAGGTCGGCGTCGTCCGGGAGGGCGTGCAGCAGCCGGGCCGGCAGGGTGAGCGTGGTGGCCATGGCGCCGGGCTCGGTGAAGCCCGTCTCCTCGTAGCCGGCTGCGCACAGAGTGGTCTGGCCCGCGTGGCAGCGGTCGCAGACCTGGCAGTTCCGGAAGCCCTCACCCACCACCTTGCGGCCGACGAGCGACGTCGGAACTCTGGCGCCCACCGCCTCGACCGTGCCGGACCACTCGTGACCGGGCGTGAGCGGGTAGCGGACGTAGCCCTCGGGCCGGTTGCCCTGGTACACCTCGCGGTCGCTGCCGCAGATGCCGACGGCGTGGACGCGGACCAGCGCCTCGCCGGCGGCGGGCTCCCGAGGGGTGTGCTCGACGAGGTGGTGCTCACCGGGCGCCTCGATGACGACCGCGAGGTTCACTCGGCGGCGCCCTTGGGCTTGCGCCGCTCCCAGCCCTCGGCCCACAGGTCGAACCGTGCCTGCTGCTGCGGGAACTCCGCGGCGGCGTCGACGTCCAGCTCGACCCCGAGGCCGGGGGCGTCGGAGAGGTGGAAGTAGCCGTCCACGACCTGCGGGGCGCCCTTGACGACCTTCTTGATCTCCGCGTCGGCGAAGTCGTTGAAGTGCTCCAGGATCTTGAAGTTCGGCGCGGTGAAGCCGACCTGGAGAGAGGCTGCGGTCAGGACCGGCCCGCCCACGTTGTGGGGCGCCACCAGCACGTAGTGGGTCTCGGCGGTCGCGGCCAGCTTCCGGGTCTCCCAGATGCCGCCGATGTGGCCGACGTCGGGCTGGATGATGTCCACGGCCTGGCTCTCGAAGAGCTCGCGGAACTCGATGCGGTCGTGGATCCGCTCACCCGTGGCGACCGGCATGTCCACCTTGGCGGCGACCTTCTCCAGCGCCTTCAGGTTCTCCGGCGGCACCGGCTCCTCGAGCCAGGCGGGCTTGAAGGGCGCGAGGTCCTTGGCCAGGCGGACCGCCGTGGCGGGGGAGAAGCGGCCGTGCATCTCCAGCATCAGCTCGGCGTCCGGCCCGATGGCGTCACGGACGGCCTCGATGAGCGAGACGGCGTACAGGCTCTGCTCGTGGTCGAGCTCGAAGTGCCCCGTGCCGAAGGGGTCGATCTTGAGCGCCTTGTAGCCGCGCTCCATGACCCCCTGGGCGGCCTTGTGGTAGGCCTCCGGGGTCCGCTCGGTGGTGTACCAGCCGTTGGCGTACGCCTTGACCTTGTCGGTGACCTTGCCGCCGAGCAGCTGCCAGACGGGCACCCCCAGGGCCTTGCCCTTGATGTCCCAGCAGGCCATCTCGATCACAGCGATACCGGACATCACGATCTCGCCGGCCCGGCCGTAGTCGCCGTACTTCATACGCTTGACGAGGTCCTCGACAGCGAACGGGTCCGACCCCAGAATGTGGTTGGTCTTCGCCTCGTGCAGATAGCCGAGCAGGGCGTCGGTGTGGCCCAGCATGCGGGTCTCGCCGACTCCGGTCAGTCCCTCGTCGGTGTGCACCTGGACGTAGGTCAGGTTCCGCCATGGCGTCCCGACCACGTGCGTGCTGATTCCCGTGATGCGCACGTCAACTACTCCCTAGGCTTTCAGCTTGTTCGAAATATCGGCTCACGTTCGAAATGCTGACACGACCGTAAAGACGACGTGGTCGGAGTGTCAATGGGTCGGATGGTCGAACGCGTAACGGTTTCAATGTGACCGCCCACATGCCCGCACATGGCGGGTGTGCGGCCGCACGAAACCACCCAGCTCCTCGACTCCTGCAGGTTGTCGCGTTATTCAACCGTGACGACACTTCCCGCTGCAGCCCTCTTGACCGACGGGAATTGTTAGCGCTCACAATGACCTCCGCACACACCGATGGGTGCCCGTCGGCATCCAAGGAGGCACGAGGTTGTCCGGAACCCCCGAGTGACCTGGTCGGCGCGGAATCGTCCGCCCACGACACAGGACCTGCCCGCAAACGATCGCCAAGGAGGTGCGGCCGTGAACCACGTACAGCTCCGACCGCCCACCATGGCCGATGTGGCACGTCTGGCCGGGGTGTCCCACCAGACCGTCTCTCGTGTCCTGGGGAATCACCCCAATGTGCGGGACGAGACGCGTGCCAGGGTGCAGCGGGCGATCGAGGAGATGGGCTACCGCCGCAACTCCTCGGCACGGGCCCTGGTGACCCGGCGCACCCGGACTCTGGGGGTGGTCGCCTCCAACACCACCCTCTACGGACCGGCCAGCACGCTGTTCGCGCTGGAGGAGGCGGCGCGCGCCGAGGGGTACACGGTCTCGACGGTCAATCTGCGCAAGCTCGCGGTGGAGACTCTCTCCGAGGCCCTGGACCACCTCAGTGAGGGCGGGGTGGAGGGGGTGATCGCCCTCGCTCCGCAGCGGTCGGCGGTCGAGGCCCTCGCCGAACTCCGGCGTCCCTTCCCGGTGGTGGCCGTGGGGACCGGCTCCGGCGCGGAGATCCCCAGTGTCAACGTGGATCAGTTGCTGGGCGGGCGGCTGGCCACTCGTCATCTGCTGGCCGCCGGCCACCGCACGGTCTGGCATCTCGCCGGACCCGAGGACTGGCAGGAGGCGGCCGACCGTGCCGCCGGCTGGCGGGCGACCCTCGAAGCGGCGGGCATCGAGCCGCCGCTGCCGCTGCGGGGGGACTGGAGTCCACTGTCGGGCTATCGTGCGGGCCAGCAACTGGCCGGCTGGGTGGGCCGCGGACTGACCGCCGTCTTCGTCGCCAACGACCAGATGGCGCTGGGGGTGTTGCGGGCGCTGCGTGAGGCGGGCGTACGCACTCCTCAGGACGTCGCGGTGGTCGGCTTCGACGACATCCCGGAATCGGAGTTCTTCGCTCCACCGCTCACCACCGTCCGGCAGGACTTCGCGACGGTGGGCAAGCGGAGCATCGACCTGCTGCTGGATCTCATCGAAGGCCGGGAGCCCTCCGGGGCGCCCGGAGTCGCCATCGAACCCCAACTGGTCGTCCGGGCCAGCACGGCCCCCGACTGACGCGGCACCAGACAGCATGAACCGGCAATATTCGCACACCAGTGTGACCGGTATTTCGAATAATGATCGACAGGCTGGACGCAGTGCGATCGGTCCTGGCTCTTCAAAGGAGAAGAACATGCTCAACAGAAGGAACTTCCTCACTGCGGCGATCGGCGTGGCGGCGGCGGGCACCCTGGCGGCCTGCGCCAAGGACGACAAGGGGTCCAGCACCTCCGCCGACGGCAGCAAGGCGATCACCCTCGGCTTCTCCCAGGTCGGCTCCGAGAGCGGCTGGCGCAGCGCCAACACCGACTCGGTGAAGTCCGCGGCCAAGGAGGCGGGTTACAACCTGAAGTTCTCCGACGCGCAGCAGAAGCAGGAGAACCAGATCTCCGCCATCCGCAGCTACATCGCGCAGAAGGTGGACGTCATAGCCTTCTCCCCGGTCGTCGTCACCGGCTGGGACGCGGTGCTCAAGGAGGCCAAGGCCGCGAAGATCCCGGTGGTCCTCACCGACCGCTCCGTCGAGACCTCCGACGAGTCCCTGTACGTGACCCTGGTCGGCTCCGACTTCACCGCCGAGGGCCGCCGCGCCGGCAAGATCCTGGAGAAGGTCCTGGCGAAGGCCGGCCACAAGGGCCCGGTGAAGATCGCCCAGCTGGAGGGCACCACCGGCGCCGCCCCGGCGATCGAGCGCGCCAAGGGCTTCAAGGAGGTCATGGACGCCGACCACAAGGACGACTGGAAGATCGTCGTCAGCCAGACCGGTGACTTCACCCGCGCCGGCGGCAAGCAGGTCATGGCGGCCTTCCTCACGTCCAACCCGGACGTCAACGTCCTCTTCGCGCACAACGACGACATGGCCATCGGCGCCATCCAGTCCATCGAGGCGGCGGGCAAGAAGCCCGGCAAGGACATCCTGATCGTCTCGATCGACGGCGTGAAGGACGGCTTCGTGGCCATGTCCGAAGGCAAGATCAACGCCATCGTCGAGTGCAACCCGCTGCTCGGCCCGCAGCTGATGGACACCGTGAAGAAGGTCAAGAACGGCGAGAAGGTCGAGCGCTGGATCAAGACCAAGGAGGGCGACTTCATGCAGGACCAGGCCAAGGCCGCGCTCCCCAGCCGCAAGTACTGACCGACGGCGGGACCGACCGACCACACCCACCGCAGGGGAGCCTCCGGCAGGCCGAGCACACCTCGGCTCAAGGAGGCTCCCCGCGGGCCGTGAACGAGATTCGACGAATCCATGAGGAGCGCTGCCATGGCAGAGCCGCAGCCCGTCCTGGAGATGACGGGCATAGTCAAAGAGTTTCCAGGGGTAAGGGCTCTGTCGGGCGTCGACTTCCGGCTCTTCCCCGGCGAGATCCACGCCCTGATGGGCGAGAACGGGGCAGGGAAGTCCACCCTGATCAAGGTGCTGACCGGGGTCTACACCCTGGACGGCGGCACCATCACCCTCGACGGCGAGGCCGTGCGGATCGACAGCCCGCTGCAGGCGCAGCAGGCCGGCATCAGCACGGTCTACCAGGAGGTCAACCTCTGCCCCAACCTGTCGGTGGCGGAGAACATCTTCATCGGACGTGAACCCACCCGCGCGGGCCGCATCCAGTGGAAGCGCATGCGCAAGGAGGCGGCGGAGCTCGTCGACCGCCTCGGCCTCGACATCGACGTCACCGCGCCGCTGTCCTCGTACCCCCTCGCGGTGCAGCAACTGGTCGCGATCGTACGGTCGGTGGGTACCGGCGACAGTGACGGCGAGGGCTCCGGCACCAAGGTCCTGGTCCTGGACGAGCCGACCTCCAGCCTCGACCGTGACGAGGTCCTCGAACTGTTCCGCCTGATGCGGCAGTTGAGGGACGAGGGCGTGGCGATCCTCTTCGTCTCCCACTTCCTCGACCAGATCTACGAGATCTGCGACCGCATGACCATCCTTCGCAACGGCACCCTGGTCGGCGAGCACATGGTCCGCGACCTCGACCAGGTCGGGCTGATCGAGCTGATGATCGGCAAGGCCCTGGACCAGCTGGAGGAGCTCCACGACCAGCAACTCCACGCGGATGTCGGCGAGTCGCTGCTGAAGGCGGAGGGCCTCGGCAGGACCGGTGGCATCGCCCCCTTCGACCTGGACATCAAGAAGGGCGAGGTCGTCGGCCTCGCGGGACTGCTCGGCTCCGGCCGCACCGAACTGGCCCGGCTGCTCTTCGGCGCCGACCAGCCGGACAGCGGCACGGTGACCGTCGGCGGCAAGCAGGTCTCCCTGAGCGCCCCGAACGACGCCATCGGCGCCGGGGTCGCGTTCTGCTCGGAGAACCGCAAGACCGAGGGCCTGGTACCGGATCTGACGGTCCGTGAGAACATCATTCTCGCCCTGCAGGCGGCCCGCGGCTGGACCCGGCCCATCCCCACCGCGCAGCGCGACGAACTCGTCGCCAAGTACATCAAGGCGCTGGACATCCGCCCCGCCAACCCCGAAGCCAGGGTCGGCCAGTTGAGCGGCGGAAACCAGCAGAAGGTGCTTCTCGCCCGCTGGCTGATCACCCAGCCGAAGCTGCTCATCCTGGACGAGCCGACGCGTGGCATCGACATCGGCGCCAAGACGGAGATCCAGAAGCTGGTGGTCTCCCTCTCCGAGGACGGCATGTCCGTGCTCTACATCGCGGCCGAGCTGGAGGAGGTCCTCCGCCTCAGCCACACCATCGGGGTGCTGCGCGACCGCAAGCTGGTGGCACAGCTCACCAACGGGCCCGAGATCACCCCCAGCAAGATCCTCGAGACCATCGCGAGCGGAGCACACCAGTGACCACCACCTCCCGCTGGCGAGCACTGACGCGCCACAACCTGTTCTGGCCGGTCGCGGTCCTGGTGGCCCTGCTGCTCGTCAACGTCCCCTTCACGCCCGACTTCTTCGCGATCCACATGACGAACGGCCACCTCTACGGCAGCCTCGTCTCGATCGTGCTGTTCGGCTCGCCCCTGATCCTGGTGGCGGTCGGCATGACCCTGGTCATCGCCACCGGCGGCATCGACCTCTCGGTCGGCGCCGTGGTCGCCATCACCGGGGCCCTGACCTGTTCGTACATCAGCGACCAGGCCGACCAGGGCGCCCTGTCCTCGGTGCTGCTCGCGATGGGCCTCGGCCTGATCGCGGCGGTGGTCTGCGGTCTGTGGAACGGCTTCCTCGTCGCCAGGATGGGCATCCAGCCCATCATCGCGACCCTCATCATCATGGTCGCCGGCCGCGGTGTCGCCCAGCTGATCACCGACGGCCAGATCATCACCATCAACAGCGAGCCGTACAAGCTCATCGGCGGCGGCTACTGGCTGACGCTGCCCTTCTCCATCTTCGTGGTGGCCGCGGTCGTGGCCGTCACCGTCCTGCTGACCCGCCGCACGGCCCTCGGCCTGCTCGTCGAGTCGGTGGGCGGCAACGCCGAGGCCAGTCGTCTGGTGGGCATCCGGTCGATGCGCATCAAGATCATGGTGTACGTGTTCTGCGCGGTGTGCGCGGGCATCGCGGGCCTGATGATCAGCTCCAACACCTCGGCCGCGGACGGCAACAACGCCGGCCTGTGGATCGAACTCGACGCGATCCTCGCCGTCGTCATCGGCGGCACCTCGCTGCTCGGCGGACGCTTCTCCATCGGCGGCACGGTCATCGGCGCCCTGGTCATCCAGACCCTTACGACGACGATCTACACCATCGGCGTTCCCACCCAGACCAACCTGGTCTTCAAGGCGGCCGTCGTCATCGTCGTGTGCCTGCTCCAGTCCCCGAAGTTCCGCGCCAAGGTCTTCGGCGGCCGCGCGAAGACCGCGGGCCCGGCAGCGCCCGCCGCGGTCGCCGAGCCCGCCGACTCCGCTCCCAAGATGGAGGTGTCGTGATGAGTACGACCACCAAGACTCCCGCGACACCGGGCGCGCCGGAGCGCCGTACGACGTCCAGGTCCGCCCGCCTGCTCGGCGACCGGCGGCTGCCCGTCCTGGTCACGGCCGCCCTGTTCCTCGTGATGTACATCGTCGGCCTCAGCCGCTACCAGAACTACGGCTTCGGCGACTCGCAGGTGTTCCTCAACCTGTTCATCGACAACGGCTATCTGCTGGTCGCCGCCGTCGGGGCCACCTTCGTCATCATGTCGGGCGGCATCGACCTGTCGGTGGGCTCGGTGATCGGCTTCACGACGATGCTGACGGCGTGGCTGGTACAGGACGTGGGCCTGCCCCTGCTCCTGGTGATCCCCATATCCCTGGCCGTGGGAGCGTTCGGCGGCTTCCTCATGGGCTATGTGATCCACAACTTCGAGATCCAGCCGTTCATCGTGACGCTCGCCGGGCTCTTCCTCTTCCGGGGCCTGTGCCTGGTCATCAGCAAGGAGTCGATCGCCATCGACGACTCCGAGGTGAGCAGCCTCGCCCAGACGCGAGTGCCGCTGGGCCTGGGCGAGTTGTCGATCGGCGCCGTCGTGGCCCTGGTCGTCCTCGCCGCGGCCTTCTACGTCCTGCACTACACCCGTTTCGGACGCCGGGTGTACGCCATCGGCGGCAACGAGCAGTCGGCCCTGCTGATGGGCCTCCCGCTGGGCGGCACGAAGATCGCGGTCTACACGATGAGCGGCTTCTGCTCCGCGCTGGCCGGCCTGCTCTTCATGCTGTACATCCAGTCCGGTGACCCGCTGCACGCCGTGGGCATGGAACTCGACGCGATCGCCGCGGTGGTCATCGGCGGCACCCTGCTGACGGGCGGCTCCGGCTATGTCCTGGGCACCCTCTTCGGCGTCCTCGTCCTCGGCCTGATCAAGAGCATCATCCAGTTCGAGGGCACGCTCAGCTCCTGGTGGACGAAGATCGCCACCGGTGTGCTGCTCTGTGCGTTCATCCTGATCCAGCGCGTGATGACGGCCCGTAGGAAAAACTGAGCCGACGGGGAACCGGCGATGTCGGTTTCGATGCGATGGGAGTGGAACATCCTCGACTGCCGCACCGGAACGGCCGGTTCCCCACACAACCTTCACGACTGGCTCTAGGAACGCCACCGGTCCGGAACTTAATCTTCCCGCGTCATGGACTTCTGCCTCCCGTGCCGACGGCACCTCAACGGCGCCCTCGCCTGCCCGGGGTGCGGCACGCCGGCCCATCAACTGCACGCGTACGACGGCGCCGGATACCCGGTCGCGTACGAGAGCCGGGGCGCGGACATCGCGTACGGGGCCCCTCAAGCGGCCGCCTCGTACGAGAGCGGTCAGGGGAGTGCCGCATACGGCGATCAGGCCGAGGCCGGGGAGCCTCACGACGGGGTCGAGCGGCCGGAGGCGGCCCCGGCGGCCGAGGCGGAGGCCGAACCCGTGGGCGGCGGCCGGGCGGTGCGGCGACGCGCGCGAGGGCGTGGTGGCCGGGCCGCGCAGGCACAGGACGTTCCCGAGGGCCACGACGACGCCGACGGGTTCGAGGACGACGACGAGGACTCCGACGGTTTCGCGGGCGGGGCGAGCCGGCGCGACCGCAAAGCCGCAGCGCACCGCCGGCGTCGTCGCCGAACCCTCCTGATCGCCGCCGGTTTCGTGCTCGCGGCCGGCGGTCTGAGCCTCGCCGAACTGGGCATGGACGCCCCGGGATCGTCCCCCAAGCCGGCCGCGGCGGGCGGGGAGTCCGCCGATGGCGGCACCTCCCCGGAGGCGAGTGCGTCGGCGTCGAAGGAGGCCGGCTCCGGAGGACTCGTCCCCTCGAACTCGCCTTCCCCGTCCGGTTCCGAGTCCCCGTCACCCTCCGCGTCCAAGAGCGAGGAGGCCGACGCGAGCAAGAGCCCCGACGCCCAGTCGGTGCCCACCAGCACTGCCGGCGCGTCGACCCCCGCCGTCACCCCCACGTCCACGAGCGGCGGCTCGGCCCCCACGGCCACCCCCACCACCGTGGCGCCGAGCCCGGACCCGTCCCCGACGGAGTGCGACCGCTTCCTGTGGTGGTGCACGTGAGTCATTCGCTCACGTGAAGGAAGGGTGTACGACCGGACCCTCAGGGGTGCGGGCCTGTGACATCAGCGGCTCCGCCGCGGGGCGCGCCCAGGTGCGACCTGCCGCGACGAACCCGCAGTAGCCGAACCGGCAAGGCCCCCCCGAACCCCCGCCACTCCTACGCGTCCCGCATCCGCCGCAGCAGATCCCGCAGTGACTCCCGCTCGCCGTGGGACAACCCGGCCAGCGGCTCCCGGGCGAACCGCAGCCCCTCGCGCAGGTCCCGGGCCACCTGGACCCCCGCCTCCGTCGCCGCCGCCACCTTCACCCGCCGGTCCGCGGGGTCGGGCCGCCGCTCCACCAGCCCGCGTGCCTCAAGACGGTCCACTATCCCGGTGACGTTCGACGGCTCGCACTTCAGTTTCTGGGCCAGCTTGCGCATGGGCAGCGGCTCCAGGGACAGCAGACTCAGCAGCCGCGCCTGCGCCCCGGTGAGGGCGTGCTCCGCGGCCGCGTCCTCGTAGTCCGAGTAGAAGCGGGCCACCACGTCGCCGATGAGCTCCACGACTTCCATGGTCAGCGCGTCGGGCCGGGTTCTGTGAGGAGTGGGCATGGGTTCCAGGGTACCCCTTTACTTGACAAGATGAAATATTCAGAGGCATGGTTGTTTCAGGTACTGAAGTAAATGGAAAGGTCCAGGCATCATGATCAACCGCGAATGGCACCTCCTGTCCCGTCCGGTCGGCTGGCCCAAGCCGGAGGACTTCGCCCTGGTCGAAGCCGAGGTCCCGACCCCCGGTGCGGGCCAGGTGCTGGTCCGGAACAAGTACCTCTCCGTCGACCCGTACATGCGCGGCCGCATGAGCGCCGCGAAGTCGTACACCGCGCCCTTCGAGCTCGGCAAGGTCATGCAGGGCGGCGCGGTCGGCGAGGTCGTGGAGTCCAACGCCGAGGGCATCGCCGTCGGTGACCACGTCCTGCACTTCTTCGGCTGGCGCGAGTACGCGGTCATGGACGCGAAGCACGCCGTCAAGGTGGACGCCGACCAGGCCCCCCTGTCGACGTACCTCGGCGTCCTCGGCATGACCGGCCTCACCGCCTACGCCGGCCTCCTGCGCACCGCCTCCTTCAAGGAGGGCGACTCGGTCTTCGTCTCCGGCGCCGCGGGTGCCGTCGGCAGCCAGGTCGGCCAGATCGCCAAGCTCAAGGGCGCCTCCCGGGTCATCGGCTCGGCCGGCTCCGACGAGAAGGTCAAGCTGCTCGTCGAGGAGTACGGCTTCGACGCGGCCTTCAACTACAAGAACGGCAAGGTCAGCGACCAGCTGCGCGAAGCCGCCCCGGACGGCGTCGACGTCTACTTCGACAACGTCGGGGGCGACCACCTGGAGGCCGCCATCGGCTCCCTCAACCAGGGTGGCCGGATCGCGGTCTGCGGCATGATCTCCGTCTACAACAACACCGAGGCCGCCCCCGGCCCGCGCAACCTCGCCCGTCTGATCCAGACCCGCGGCCGTATCGAGGGCTTCCTGGTCGGCGACCACTACGACCTCCAGCCGGAGTTCGTCTCCGAGGTCGGCCCGTGGGTGGCGTCCGGAGAACTCAAGTACCGCGAGACGGTCGTCGAGGGCATCGAGAACAACCTGGAGGCCTTCCTCGGGGTCCTGCGCGGCGACAACACCGGAAAGATGATCGTCAAGCTCTGACCTCTGCGGTCCGCTGTGCTGAGTTTCCGGCATGCGGTAACTTCTTTCCGAATCCCGCCGTCGATCGTGGGCGCGAGTCGCGGCGGACCGAGGAGGAAGACACCCGCATGCCGGAGATCCAGCAGTCCGACGTCCTGTACACCGCCGTCGCCACCGCCGAGAACGGCCGCGACGGCCGGGTCGCCACCGACGACGGCAGGCTCGACGTGGTCGTCAACCCGCCCGAGGAGATGGGCGGCAGCGGCAACGGCACCAACCCGGAACAGCTCTTCGCCGCCGGTTACAGCGCCTGCTTCCAGGGCGCCCTCGGCGTCGTCGCCCGCCAGGAGAAGGCCGACCTCTCCGGCTCGACGGTCACCGGGAAGGTCGGCATCGGCAAGAACACCGACGGCTTCGGACTGATCGTCGAGATCTCGGCGACCCTCCCGAACCTCGACGCGACCACGGCCCGGGCCCTCATCGAGAAGGCCCACCAGGTCTGCCCGTACTCGAAGGCGACCCGCGGGAACATCTCCGTGACGCTCGCCTGACGGAGCTCGTTGGTCGGACAGGCGGAGGCGGTACCGTTCCCGTGGACCGGTCGGGAGTGAGTCCGTTCAGCCGCGCGCCCCGAACGGTCTTGGGCGAGCTGGTCCCCGGCGTACTCGACCCCGGGTGGCGACACGCATCCTGTGCGTGGTCCGGTCCCGGGAGGCCCCCGCGGCCGGAGGCCGCTGATGGACGCTGCCCTGTGCGACCTGGCCAAACAGGTACGGCCAGAGGCGGCGGGGAGGCCCTGACCCATCCTCTGGTGGAGCAGGGGCCCTAGGCGCTGACGCCGTACCCGGTGTCCCAGGTCGCGCGATCACGTTAGCCCGATCGGCCCAGGACTCCGCAAGTCCGCCAGCAGGCGATCACCCGACGAGCTAACTCGACCTCGTACGCAGGCTCACACGGCCAGAGCCGCCCCGTGCACGGCCCTCACGAACCGCTCGTTCTCCGGCGCCGCCCCTCCCGGGAACGCCATCCGGCGGCGGGTGTACCCGTAGGCCAGACCGCTGCGGGGGTCGGCGAAGGCCTGGGAACCCCCGGCGCCGCTGTGGCCGAAGGAACCGGCGCCCAGGAAGGGGTGCCACATGTCGGCCGTGGCCTGGAAGCCCAGGCCGTAGGACTTGTGCGCACGGGCCACCAGGTCGTAGCCGACGGAGTGGATCTGGCCCACCTCCGCGATGGTGTCCGGCTTCAACAAGGGCGGCCGGTCGGCGACTTCGCTGATCGCCGCCGCGTACATCCCGGCCAGGCCCCGCGCGGCCGCCACCCCGCCCGCCGACGCCGGCCCTTTCGCGCGTACGGCACGGGAGTTGGCGTATCCCACCAAGTCACCCGGGTCCGGCACCTGCTGGTTGAAGGCGATCGCGGTCAGGGTGTGCGGACCCGTCGGCGCCGCGTCCAGCAGGGCCTGCTGCTCGGCGGTCGGGGCCATCGGCTGCACGGAGCGGTACCGGGGCTCCAGGGCCTCGGGCAGCCCCAGGTGGAAGTCCAGCCCGTACGGCGCCCGGATCCGCTCCTCGTACACCTCCTGGAGCGAACGGCCCGTCGCCCGCCGCACGATCTCGCCGGTGAGCGCGCCGATCACGAGCGCGTGGTAGCCGAAGGCCGTGCCGGGGCGCCAGAACGGCTTCTGGTCCGCGAGCCGTTCCGCCATCGCCCGGTCGTCCGCCAGCTCCTGCGTGGAGAACCCGGCGTCGAGGCCCACCACTCCGGCCCGGTGCGCCAGCAGCTCCCGCAGGGCCAGCTGGCCCTTGCCCTCGGCGCCGAACTCCGGCCAGTAATAGGTCACTTTGCGGTCCAGTTCCAGCGTGCCCTCCTGGACGAGGAGCGCGACCACCAGATGGGCGGCACCCTTGGTCGACGAGAACACGCCGTACAGGGAGTCCGGTCCGGCGCCCTCACCGGCCCACAGGTCGACGACCCGCCTGCCATGCACAAACGCGCTCAACTGCCCCTCGTAATCGGGCCGTTCGCCCGCCACGAAGGCGGCGAACTCCTCGCGCACCGCCTCGAAGCCGTCCGCGACGGTGCCGTGGATCTCCTGCGTCATCCGCTCTCCTCAACTTCAGCCGCTGCTCGCGTGTGCCATGGTGAACAATGCCCGCCCGACCTGGGCGAACTCCCCCTTCGGATGATCCCGGAAGAGGGGCTCGGTGCCGAACAGAACGGCTCGCGGGCCGCTGACGACCGAGGCCTGCCCGGCCGCTGCGGCGGGACCGCCGGTGCCGTCCGGCAGCGACCGCCAGTGCCCGGAGACCAGCGGGTTCCCGGTGGCGTACGACTGCTCCACCCGCACCCCCGGCCCGAGATCGGTGAACCAGACCGGTGCGTAGACGAAGCTGTGGTCTGGCGCCCCGGCCGCCACCGGACCCGAACTCACCATCCGCACCACGCCGTTGGCGTCCCCGTTGCCCTCCACCGGCTTCGCGGCCAGCAGTCCCGTGTCCGCGCTCAGCCGGGCCCCGACGACCCCGCGCCCGACGAGCCCGCGCCCGGCGCCCAGGAAGGCGTCCAGGGCCGTACGGGCGCCGCTGGTGAGGGCGTCGCGGTCCAGCCCCGCCGACACGAACAGCACGTCCACCGACGACCAGTCGAAGCCGGCGTTCAGGACGGCCGTCGAGACCGGGGTGACCTCGAAGTCCATCTCCCGCAGCGCGAACAGCTCGCCGGGAGTCACGGCGGCGGCCACCCGGGTGCGGCGCAGTGGGGCCGTGCCCTTCTGTCCCGTCGCGTCGAACACCACGTCGTGGGTGCGAGCGGCCTCGGTGGCCAGGGCACGTGCCGACGCGGGCACGATCGCACTGCCGTCGGCGGCCCGCCGTACCGGAACACCTTGCCGGAGAAGGGAGTTGAGCGCCGCGATCTCCTGTGGATCGGTCAGTCGCAGCCGCAGGTCGCCGCGCGGGGCCACCCGGCCGACGTGCGCGGCGACCTGGACGGCCTTCAGGGGCGCACCGGCCAGGCTCCCGGACGTGACCGGCACGACCGTCGCGCCCCACAGCCGGCCCAGGCTCCAGCCCGAGATGTCGTACATCACGGAGACCTTGTCGCTGATGTCCCGGCCGTCCGCGAGCAGCACGTTCGCCAGACCCCGCTTCGGCTGGCGCATGTCGACGACGTACGAGCCCTTGGGGTACGTCCGTCCGCCGAGCCGCAAGTCCCGGCTCGCGCGGCTGACGCGGACGTCGTTGGCGAGGAGGTGGCCGACGAGACGGGCGGCGGCGGTGTCGTTCGTACCGGCCGGAATCACGTACGCGCGGGGGAAGTCGGCGGTGTACACGTCCTCGGGCCCGATGCCCGGCACCCCGGGGACCGTCTCCTCGGACACCGGCACCTGAGCGGCTCCCGCCGCCCCGCGCCGGAACACCTCGATCTGGTCGGCGATCAGCGCAGCGCGCCTGTTCCGGACGAAGTCGAGCGTCGCCCTGATGGCCGCGCCCGCCACCGCCGTGTTGACCGCGGACCGGCGCCGCAACTCCGCCACGGGCAGGCTGTCGTAGAGGGAGTTGTTGACGGCCAGCGGGATCTCGACCGTGTGCGCGGCGACCGCGCCGTGGAAGGCCGCGTACTGCGGGGTGAAGATCGGCGGCCAGTCGTCCCAGCCCTCCTCCTGGTCCCGGAAGGGGATCTGCGCGGGCTCGACACCGTCCTTCGCGGGTGTGTAGCCGAGGCCGTTGACGGCGGCCTCCATGCCCAGGGCGTTGGCGTAGGTGTTCTTCAGGAAGAGGTCGTACTCGTAGTTCTCGCCGTGCGGGGGAGTGGTGGGCTCGATGAGCGTGCCGTTGACGTACCCGTGCAGGTCGAGCATCACGGCCGGCTGCTTGTCGATCTCGATCTGCCGCATCGCCCGCGTCTCGGGCTGCGAGGCGGTCACGAAGTCCCGGTTCAGATCGAAGCCGTTGGCGTTCGCCCGGGTGCCGGCGATACGACCGTCGGGGTTGGCGGTGATGTTGAAGTACAGCCGGGAATGGGCGAGAAGGTCCTTCGTGCGGGCGTCCTTGGCCGTCGCGAGCTGCTCGATCAGCTTCAGGGAGGCGTCGGTGCCCTCCCACTCGTTGCCGTGGATGTTGTTGTTGAAGAAGACCGGCGCTTTGTAACCCGCCTTGATCTCCCTCGACTTGGCGGCGGCCGCGGGCGCGTTCTCGATGAGTTCGCGCATCCGCTCCTGGGCGCGTGCCCGGGCGGTGGTCTCCGGGGCGGTCACGGTGACGAGGTAGAGCCGGTGCCCGCCCGCCGAACGCCCGGCGACCTCCACGCTCACCCGGTCGCCCAGCCGCTGCAGGGCGTTGAGCCTCGGCGCGATCGCGTGGTACGGCGTGAGGCCCAGCTTGACAGACCTGTCCGCCGGGTCGACGGGGTCGGGGGTGAGGACCTGCTCGCGGGGATAGCCGCGGGTGGTGTCCGTGAAGCCGGTGGTCGGGGCGGTGAGCGCCCGCC
The DNA here is from genome assembly GCF_044766405.1 of Streptomyces sp. NPDC102270. Classification (NCBI taxonomy): domain Bacteria; kingdom Bacillati; phylum Actinomycetota; class Actinomycetes; order Kitasatosporales; family Streptomycetaceae; genus Streptomyces; species Streptomyces sp. NPDC102270. The sequence continues at coordinate 117,257 of NZ_JBIWLX010000018.1, forward strand.
GGGTGGCGCTCTCCGGGGCCCGGGCCGGGCCCTGGTCGCCGGCGCTCTCGCGGATCGGGGGTTCCGGGTCCGCGGTCGCGCTGTCCGGGGTGAGCAGCAGGGCGCTCGTGAGGGCGATGAGCAGGACGGGTCTCGCAGGAACGGTTCTCGTGGTGTGCACGCGTACCTCCTCCTGGGCTTCCTGAGATCGGTACGGCGAGATGTACCTGTTCGACTCAACCGCAACAAGAGGGAGTTCGTGGCGCTGATGCCCCGGATGGCGCAACTCGGGTGTCCGGACCGGGCACAAGGCCCTATCCGCAGCTCCGGAGGCACCCGATAGGGTGCGGGACATGCGTGATCTCGGGGCGGGGTTCCACTATCTCCTGAAGGGCCAGCGGTGGGTGGCCCGGCACGGCAAGCAGTACGGCTTCGGACTGGTTCCGGGCCTGATCACCCTGGTGCTGTACGTGGCGGCACTGGTGGCCCTGGCGACCTGGGGCGAGGACGCGGTGTCCTGGGCGACCCCCTTCGCCGACGACTGGTCGAGCCCGTGGCAGGGCCTGTTCCGGGGCTTCCTCACGGCCGTCCTGTTCGCGTTGGCCCTCCTGCTGGCGGTCCTGACCTTCACGGCGGTCACCCTCCTCATCGGCCAGCCCTTCTACGAGAACCTCTCCGAGAAGGTCGACCGGGACGTCTCCCCCGACGGCACGGCCCCCGAGTCCGGTCTGCCGCTCTGGCGCGAGCTGTGGATCTCGGCGAGGGACAGCCTGCGCATCGTGATCCGGGCCGCCCTGTGGGCGGTCCTCCTCTTCGCCCTGGGTTTCGTCCCCGTCGTCGGCCAGACGGTGATCCCGGTGCTCGGCTTCTTCGTGACCGGCTTCTTCCTCACCGAGGAACTGACCGCGGTCGCCCTCCAACGCCGAGGCGTGGACCTCCGGGCCCGCCTGACCCTGCTCCGCTCCCGCAAGACCCTCATCTGGGGCTTCGGCACCCCGCTCGCCCTGGCCTTCATCGTCCCCTTCGTCGCGGTGTTCCTGATGCCGGGCGCGGTGGCGGGGGCCACGCTGATGGCACGGGAACTGCTGGGGGAGGAGACACGGGACGGGTCCGAGGAACCGGAGGGGTCCGACGAGTCCGACGGCGAGTCCGTGTCCGGTGAACTCGGAAGCTGAGACGACGGTCCGCCCGGCGACTGTCCCGGACGCGGACGCCGTCTTCCGCCTCCTCAGCGACTTCGCCACCACCTACCGCCCCGACCCCGACCGCTTCACGACCGTCACGTTTCCCGAGGCCCTGCGCGCCGCGGCCGAGGGCCGCGCCGAGTTCCTGGTGGCGGAGCGGAACACGCAGGTGATCGGCTACGCCTACGCGGCCCGGATGCCGACTCTGTTCGCGGGCGGCACGGTCCTCGAACTCCTCGAACTCGCCGTGGACACGCCCCTGCGCGGCCGCGGCACGGGCTCCCGGCTCGTCCGGGCCATGCAGGACCGCGCGCGGCACGCCCAGGACGTGGAGATGACCGTGCCGACACGCAGGGCCGCCGACTTCTACCGCCGCCTGGACTTCACGGAGACGGCGACCTACCTCAAGTGGCCTTCTCCACCGCGACCGTCAGAATCCCCCGCACCTGCGCGATGATGTCCAGCCGGTTGCGCACGAACCCCGGGTCGGTCACCGTCCCCGTCGCCGGGTCCGTGTTCCCCGTCCCGAACTCCAGCACCGGCGTGTGCACATGGCCGCCCGGCAGGACCTCGTGCAGCCCCAGCCGGTCCCGCAGCAGCGTGGCCCGGTACGCGATCTCGTTGGAGAGGTAGTCCCCGCCGCCCCCGGCCCGCGCGGCGGACCCCGGTGTGGGTCCGTCCGGCCGGACGACGGGCTGCGTCGCGCCGGCGGGGATCTCGGTCACGCTCGTGTGGTCGTAGACGGGAAAGCGCCCGGTGTCCGCGTCCACGATCGCCTGATACGGCAGTGTCGTCGTCGTCCACTGCGGCTGCGAGCCCGGATCGGCGACCGGCACCAACCCCGTCACCCCGACGTTGTCATTGTCCGCGAACCCGCCCCGCCAGGCCCCGTTGGTCCGCTCGATGTCGAACCGCCCCACCCGCCCCTGACTCACGGTCGTGAAGAGATCCACCCGCTTCAGATACGGCCGCAGCGCCCGCTCCACGGTCCGGTCCGTGAAGTCCTGCCACCGCACCGGGAACACGACGGTCTCCACCCGCGCCGGCCCGTTCGCCGTCCGGATCACCGTCCCGTCGAGCGCGAGCGCACTGGCCCCGGACGGGTTCGAGATCCGTATGTCCCGGTCCAGCGTGAACGGATCGAACCCGGTGACGAGCACCCGCTTCAGCCGGTCACCCCCCGGATACCGCACCGCGGCCTGCCCCCGCGAGGTCCGCTCCAACTGACCCAGCAGAGCGGTCCGTTGCGTGTCCGTCAGTCCGAACGGCGCCTCCCAGGTCCGCACTTCCCGCGTCATCGCCAACCGCGCCCAGTACAGGGGCCGGTCGTCGTCCCGGCTGAGATCCCCGTCGGCCGGCCCCCGCCCCTGCGCCCGGTCGACGGCCCGCTTCCACAGCGCGGACCCCTGCCGCACGACGACCTGCCGCGCCTCCGCGTAGGAACGCGCCGACCCGAGCGCCCGCGTGAAGCGCAGCGGCACGGCGTCGAATCCGGACCGTTCGAGGATCTCCCGCGGCACGGCCCGGTCGAGCCGCCGCTCCTCCACCGTGGGCGAGGGCACGTCCGCGGCCGCCGCCGGACTCACGGGGGCCGCCGACCCCGCCAGCAGGGCCAGTCCGAGGATGCCGATCCGAACACGTAGGGATGTCAAGGGAGTTCAGGCCCTTCCGTCGCTGTGGGGCGCGAGTGGTACCGGACGACGGCAGTATCGCGTGACGGAAGTGGTCTACGCCATGGGGAGCGACGTGCGGGGAATCCGCCCCGCAGCCTCCCGCAGCGCCGCCACGAACGCCGCCACGGCCGGTGAGGGCGCCCGGCCCCGCGGTGTCGCCGCGTACACGGCCCGCGCCGGGGCTCCTTCGTCGAGCACCGGGAGCAGCACGACGTCCGGTCGTACGGCCTGCGCGGCGAGCGCCGGGACCAGCGCCACGCCGAGTCCGGCGGCGACGTAGCCCTGCTTGGCGGTCCACTCGCCGACGACATGCGCGATCCGCGGCCGGAAGCCCTGCCGCAGGGCCGCGTCGAGCAGTGTGCCCTCGGGCCGCGGGCTCCCGGAGATCCAGTCGGCGTCCGCGAGTTGCCCCAGCCGTACCGGACCGGCGCCCGCCAGCGGATGGCCGGCCGGGACGGCGACGTAGAGCGACTCGTCGAGAAGATGGCTCAGTCGGAACCCCGACAGCGGTGCCCCGCCGGTCGTGGAGACCACCGCGAGATCCAGTCGCCCCCCGGCGAGACGGTCCAGCAAGGACGGCGTGAGCCCCTCCTCGCGGGAGACCCGAACCCCCGGACGGCGGGTGCGGAAGGCGCCGAGGGCGTGCGGGACCAGTGCCGCGTCCGCCGTCGGGAACGCCCCGAACCGCAGCCGCCCGCCCGCCGCTTCACACAGCGCCGCCAGCTCGCGCGCGGCCCCGTGCAGCGCCCCGGTGACGGTCTCCGCGTACGGCACGAGCACCCGCCCCGCCTCCGTCAGCCGGACCCCCCGCGGCAGCCGGTCGAACAGCGTCGCCCCGCCCAACGCCCCCTCCAGCGAGGAGATCTGCCGGGACACCGCGGACTGCGTCCAGCCCAGCGTGCGCGCCGCCACGGTGAACGACTCGTGCCGGGCCACCTCCAGGAAGACCCGCAGCCAGACGGTGGCGAGGTCGGGAGGGAGGTCCGTGCGATGCGGGTTCGGCATGGACGCCATGCTGGACATTCGCTTGTCGCATCGCAAGAGCGGACCTAGCGTCGACGGCATGCAGATCACCCTGGACAACCCCGCCGGCGCGCCCCAGCCCCTGAGTCCCTACTACTCCCAGGTGGCCCGTGTCGAACAGGCCGACGGCAGCGCCCTGTTGTTCGTCTCCGGCCAGATCGCCGAGGGCGCCACGCTCGCCGAACAGTCCCGGGGCGTCTTCGAGACCCTCGCCGCGCTGCTGGCGGCGCACGGGGCGAGCCTGGCCGACGTCATCAACATCCGCACCTGCCTCACGGACATCTCCGAGTTGGAGCAGTACGGCGCCGTACGGCGGGAGTTCCTCACCGGCACCCCGCCCACCAGCATGACCTTCGAGGTATCCCGGCTCTTCCGGCCCGAGGCGCGGATCGAGATCGAAGTCGTGGCAGCGGTGCCGGCGGCCGGGTGACATGACGCCCAGAGCCGGTGGCCCTCATTCCGCCGGCTCGCCCAGCAGTCGCAGAAAGTCCCGGAACGCTCCCGGCATGTCCACCGACTCCGGGACCTACACCGACTGGACCTACGAGTCCGTCGAGGTCCGGGGCACCACCGTCCGGGTCCGGCTGCGCAACTCCGGAGCCCGCGCGGGCCGCGAGGTCGTCCAGGTCTACCTGGCGCCCGCCGAACGCGACGCCGAGCGCCCGGCCCGTCGGCTCGCCGGCTTCGCGGGGGCCGGGGCCGGACCCGGCGAGAGCGTCGAGGTCACCGTCCGGATCCCGCGCCGGGCCTTTGAGATCTGGGACGAGAAGACCTCATCGAGGTCGTATGTGAAGGGTTCGTACGAAATCCAGGTGGGCCGCTCGATCGGGGACCGCAGGGTCACCGCGACGATTAACGTCTGATCCCAGGGGGCACAGCCCTCACATGACCAGCCCCGGCCCGGGACCTGACCCCTGGGCCGGGGCTCGTGTGTGCTCAGCGCGTACCGAAGCCGTACACCGTCTCCGAGCGGAACACCTCGCCCGGCCGCAGCACCGTGCTCGGGAACCCCGGGTGGTTGGGGGAGTCGGGGAAGTGCTGGGTCTCCAGCGCGATGCCGTCGCCGGGCGCGAAGGGCTCGGTGAGGTGGTCGGCGGTGTAGAGCTGCAGCCCCGGCTCGGTGGTCGCCACCGTCAGCAGCCGCCCGGACGCGGGGTCGTACAACTCGGCGACCTCGACGGCCTGTTCGGAGATCCCCTTGTCGAGCACGAAGTTGTGGTCGTAGCCCGCGCCGACCTTGCGCGACTGACGGAAGTCGAACCGGGTGCCCGCGACCTCCTCGACGCCGGTCGGGATCAGATCCGCGTCGACCGGGGTGAACCGCGAGGCGTCGATGCGCAGTTCGTGCCCGCCCGCGTTCCCGGACCCGGCCAGGTTGAAGTAACTGTGGTTGGTCAGGTTGACGATGGTCGGCGCGTCGGTGACCGCCTCGTACGAGATCCGCAGCGCACCGGACTCGTCCAGGCTGTACGTGCCCGAGACCTCGAGACGCCCCGGGAACCCCTCCTCACCGTGCGGGCTGACCCGGCTCAGCCGCACCCCGTGCTCACCGGCGGGCTCCAGGTCCCACACCCGCTTGTCGAAACCCTGCACACCGCCGTGCAGGGAGTTCGGCGCGTTGTTGGGCGCGAGCGCGTACGTCACCCCGTCCAGCTCGAAGCGGCCGCCCGCGATCCGGTTCGCGTACCGCCCGACGAAAGCGCCGAGATACGGACCGGAGTGCTCCAGATACCCTTCAAGGCCGGCGAAGCCCAGCACCACGTCCGCCGTCCGGCCGTCCCGGTCCGGGACCTCGACCGACTGCACGATCCCGCCGTACGACAGGATCCGCACGCGGACACCCGCGCGCTCCAGGGTCCAGCGGTGCACCGGTGTGCCGTCGGAAAGTGTGGCGAAGAGTTCGTTCATGTGCGGAACTTTAGGACACGGACCTGACCTTGCGGTATGCGATCTCCGCCAGCCGCGCCTGTCCGTTCACACTCGGGTGGAACCAGTCCCAGTGGCTGAGCTGGTCGGTGCCGAACCGGTAGGCGTACACCGCGCCCCCGTCGTACCGGCACCGCTCGTCCTTGGCGCACACCTCCTTCAGCACGGCGTTGTACGCCTCCACCCGCTCCTGCACGGTGTCCCGCCGCTCGGTCGCCGCCGCGTCCAGGGCGTCCGCGTCCGCCAGCATCGACGGGCACACACCCAGCTTCCACACCTGCTTGCCCAGCGGGTTGGCGCGGCCCTCGGACCACAGCCGCTTGAGGTTCGGCACGCTCGCCACGTACACCTGCGCCTTGGGCGCCGACTTCCGCAGCACGCCGAGCGCGTCCTCGAAGCCGGCGCGGAAGTCGGACACCGACGTCATCGCCGCCGTGGAGTCCCGGCAGGCGTCGTTGGCACCCACCATCACGGTCACCAGGGCCGGCGTGCGCGAGGCCGCCTGGGTCATCTGGGCCGGCAGATCGGCCATCCGCGCCCCGGACACCGCGTAGTTCCAGCTGCGCCCGGCCGCCTTCGCCCTCCCCAGCAGCCGCACGGCCAGGGAGGCGACCTGGGTACTGCTCCCGGTGGCCCAGGACACGTCCGGGCAGTCCTTCAGGATCCCGCACGCGTCGAAGCCGCGGGTGATGGAGTCGCCGACAGCGGCCATCGAGCCCGGGCTGGTGTCCCACGCCGGGGTGGGCTTCGGTGAGGTCTTCGGCTGGGTCGGCCCCGCCGAGTCGCCGCCCACGGCGTCACAGCCGGCGACGCCCACAAGAGCCGCCGTCAGGACGGCGACGACGGCCCGCGAGCGGTGGCCCTGCTTCCGCATCCGTGGTGTTCCCCTCATCACATGGTGGTCCTCTCATCACAACGCACGGGAGTTCCCGGGGGCCGCGAGGGAACGATCGACACCCGTACTAGCGTCCTGCCGGGTGAATGGCGGGCGTTTCCGGGCACCGGGACCGACGGTACGTCACACTCCTTGCGCCGCCGCACGGTAGCCTCGCCATCAACGTGGCCGGTCGGCATCGCCGCCATGCCGGCCGGCAAGACCTGTCCCGCTCAGCCCGGAGGTCCCGGTGACGACACGTGGAGTTCTGTACGTGCACTCCGCGCCGCGCGCGCTGTGCCCGCACGTCGAGTGGGCCGTCGCCGGGGTGCTCGGCACGCGCGTGAGCCTCGACTGGATCCGGCAGCCGGCCGCGCCGGGCACCTGGCGCTCGGAGTTCTCCTGGAAGGGCGAGGCGGGCACGGCGTCCAAGCTCGCGTCGGCCCTCAGAGGCTGGCACCTGCTGCGCTTCGAGGTCACCGCCGAGCCCTGCGCCACCGCCGAGGGCGAGCGCTACAGCTGCACCCCGGAGCTCGGCATCTTCCACGCCGTCACCGGCATCCACGGCGACATCCTGATCCCGGAGGACCGCCTGCGCGCGGCCCTCACCCGCTCGCAGCGCGGCGAGACGGACCTGGAGGCCGAGCTGGCCAAGCTCCTCGGCAAGCCCTGGGACGACGAACTGGAGCCCTTCAGGTACGCCGGCGAGGGCGCCCCGGTCCGCTGGCTGCACCAGGTGGTGTGAGCCCCCGTACAACCCCCGTACACGCGAAGGGCCCCCACCGACCGGCGGGGGCCCTTCCGTTGCGTACAGACGGTCCTCAGACCGTACGGAACGCCAGTACGACGTTGTGCCCGCCGAACCCGAACGAGTCGTTCAGCGCGGCGATACGGCCCTCCACGGGCAGCTTGCGGGCCTCGCCGCGGACCACGTCGGCGTTGGCCTCCGCCTCTGGGTCGAGGTTCTCGACGTTGATGGTCGGCGGAGCCACCCGGTGGTACAGGGCGAGCACCGTCGCGACCGTCTCCACGCCGCCCGCGCCACCCAGCAGGTGACCGGTCATCGACTTGGTGGCGGACACGGCCATGTGGTCGGCGTCGTCACCGAACACCTTCCGCAGCGCCTTGAGCTCGGCGATGTCACCGGCCGGGGTCGACGTGGCGTGCGCGTTGACGTGCACGATCTCCGCCGGGTTCAGGTCGGTGCGGTCCAGCAGGTTCTGCAGGGCGTGCGAGATGCCGCGGCCCTCCGGCTCCGGCTGCACGATGTCGTGGGCGTCGGCGGAGATGCCCTGCCCGACCGCCTCGGCGTACACCCGCACACCGCGCTTGGCGGCGTGCTCGGCGGACTCCAGGACGACGACACCGGCGCCCTCGCCGAGGACGAAGCCGTCCCGGGCGACGTCGTAGGGACGCGAGGCGCCCTCGGGGTTCTCGTTGTTCTTGGACATCGCCATCATGTTGCCGAACGCGGCGATGGGCAGCGGGTGGATCGCCGCCTCCGTGCCACCGGCGACGACGACGTCGGCGCGGCCGGTACGGATCATCTCGATGGCGTAGCCGATGGCCTCGGCGCCCGACGCGCAGGCGGAGACCGGAGTGTGCACACCGGCGCGGGCGCCGACGAGCAGACCCACGTTGGCGGACGGGCTGTTGGGCATCAGCATCGGCACGGTGTGCGGGGAGACGCGGCGGACGCCCTTCTCCTTGAGCACGTCGTACTGGTCGAGCAGGGTCGTCACGCCGCCGATGCCGGAGGCGATGACGGCGCCGAGACGGTCGGGGTCGACCTCGCCGACCGAGCCGTCCTCACCGGCCTTGCCCTCGAAACCGGCGTCGGCCCACGCCTCCTTGGCCGCGATCAGCGCGAACTGCGCCGAGCGGTCCAGGCGACGGGCCTGCGGCCGGGGAATGACCTCGGTCGGCTCCACGGCGATCTGTGCGGCGATGCGGACCGCCTGCTCGGCGGCCCACTCCTGCTCGAGGGGCTTGACGCCGGACTTGCCGGCGACCAGACCCTCCCAGGTAGAGGCTGCGTCGCCACCCAGCGGTGTGGTTGCGCCGATACCGGTGACGACCACGGTGCGATTGGTCGGGCTCACGGGAAATCTTTCTCCAACGGTACGAGGATTAAGCGGCGCCACCGCCGGGTGGCGGGGCCGGTCAGCGTCCGGCCCAAGCAGTGGCTCAGGCCTGGTGCTTGAGGATGTAGCTGGTCGCGTCGCCGACCGTCTTGAGGTTCTTGACGTCGTCGTCCGGGATCTTGACGTCGAAGCGCTCTTCGGCGGCGACGACGACCTCGACCATGGACAGCGAGTCGACGTCCAGGTCGTCGGTGAAGGACTTGTCCAGCTGGACGTCCTCAACCGGGATGCCGGCGATCTCGTTCACGATGTCGGCGAGACCGGCGACGATCTCTTCCTGAGTGGCGGCCATGGTGGCGCTCCTTCGTTTTCTTGTTCAGAGGGTTGGCAGTGCTTCCCGTCCCGGACCGGATGATCCGGCACGGAGTGCCTAGGGGAGGGTAACGACAGTGGCGGCGTAGACGAGACCCGCCCCGAATCCGATGACGAGCGCCGTGTCGCCGCTCTTCGCCTCACCGGTCGCCAGGAGCCGCTCCATCGCGAGCGGGATCGAGGCGGCCGAGGTGTTGCCGGTGGTGCGCACGTCACGCGCGACCGTGACGTGCTCCGGCAGTTTCAGCGTCTTCACCATCGAGTCGATGATCCGCTCGTTGGCCTGGTGGGGAATGAAGACGTCCAGGTCGTCCGGGCTGATCCCGGCCGCGTCCAGCGCCTGCTGGGCGACCTTCGCCATCTCGAACACGGCCCAGCGGAACACCGCCTGGCCCTCCTGCGTGATCGCGGGGAACTTGCCCGAGGAGTCGTACTCGGTCCACGCCACGGTCTGCTTGATCGTCTCAGACTTGTCGCCCTCGGAGCCCCAGACCGTGGGGCCGATCGCGGGCTCCTTCGACGGGCCGACGACGACCGCGCCGGCGCCGTCGCCGAACAGGAAGGCGGTGGCCCGGTCCTCGAGGTCGGTCAGGTCGGACAGCCGCTCCACGCCGATGACGAGGACGTACTCAGCGCTGCCCTCGACGATCATGCCCTTGGCGAGGGTGAGACCGTAGCCGAAGCCCGCGCAGCCCGCCGAGATGTCGAAGGCGGCGGCCTTGTTCGTGCCCAGCTTGTCGGCGATCTCCGTCGCCACGGCCGGGGTCTGCTTGAAGTGCGAGACGGTCGAGACGATGACGCCGCCGATCTGCTCGGCGGAGATCCCGGCGTCGGCGATCGCCTTGCCGGACGCCTCGATCGACATCGCGGCGACGGTCTCCTCGGCATTCGCCCAGTGCCGGGTCTGGATGCCGGAGCGCGAGCGGATCCACTCGTCGGACGAGTCGATCGTCTCGAGGATCACCTCGTTGGGCACGACCCGGGTGGGGCGGTAGCCGCCGACACCGAGGATGCGCGCGTACGGGGCGCCCTTGCTGGGCTTGATCTTCGACATGCTCTCGTGCTCCTTCTCAGGCACTGTGCTCGGCGATGAGCTCGCGAGCAGCGTCGAGGTCGTCCGGGGTCTTCAGGGCCAGCGTCCTGACGCCGGGCAGCGCGCGCTTGGCGAGGCCGACCAGCGTGCCGCCGGGGGAGACCTCGATCAACGCGGTGGCGCCGAGCTCCTTGAAGGTCTCCATGCACAGGTCCCAGCGGACCGGGTTGGCGACCTGACCGACCAGCCGCTCCAGCACCTCGGCGCCGGTGGCGACGGCCCTGCCGTCCTTGTTCGAGACGTACGTGAGCGTCGGGTCGGCCGGCGTCAGATCGGCGGCGGCCTTGGCGAGCGCGTCGACCGCGGGGGCCATGTGGTGCGTGTGGAAGGCGCCGGCGACCTTGAGCGGGACGACCTTGCGGACGCCCTCGGGCTTGTCCTCGTTCAGGACGGCGAGCTGCTCCAGCGTGCCCGCGGCGACGATCTGCCCGGCGCCGTTGACGTTCGCCGGAGTCAGACCCAGCTTCTCCAGGTGCGCGACGGAGACCTCGGGGTCCCCGCCGAGCAGCGCCGACATGCCGGTCTCGGTGATCGCGGCGGCGTCGGCCATGGCCAGACCCCGCTTGCGTACGAGGGTGAGGGCGGCGGTCTCGTCCAGCACGCCCGCGAAGGCCGCGGCCGTGATCTCACCGACACTGTGCCCCGCGACCGCGCCGGGGGCGATGTCGTCGAGGGCACCGAGTGCCGAGGCCGACAGGATCCCGGCGGCGACCAGCAGCGGCTGGGCCACGGAGGTGTCGCGGATGGCGTCCGCGTCGGCCTGTGTGCCGTAGTGGACGAGGTCCAGTCCGATGACGTCGGACCACGCGGCGACGCGGTCCGCGGCACCGGGGAGTTCGAGCCAGGGGGTCAGGAAGCCGGGCGTCTGGGCGCCCTGGCCGGGAGCGACGAGTACGAGCACTCTCACACTCTCTCTTGAGGGCGGCCCAAGCCGCCCGTGGGGACAGGGACGAAGAACAGGAGGGGGTTTTGTGGGCCCCCGACAAAAGCCTAGGGCTGGAGATCCCCGTCGGCCAGACGCCCCAGGATGAGCGCGACGCGCAAGGTGAAGGCCGAACGTACATCCGAGGGCGACCAGCCGGTGACATCAGTCACACGTCGAAGCCGGTAGCGCACGGTGTTGGGATGCACGAACAGCATCCGGGCCGCCCCCTCCAGACTGGACGCCTGTTCGAGGTAGACGGAGAGTGTCTCCAGGAGCGCCGAACCGGCCTCCTCCAGCGGTCTGTAGATCTCCTCCACCAACTGCTCGCGCGCGCTGGGATCACCGGCCATCGCGCGTTCCGGAAGCAGGTCGTCCGCCAGCACCGGGCGCGGGGCGTCCTGCCAGGCGGAACACGCCTTGAGCCCGGCCGCGGCCGCCTGCGCGGACCGGGTCGCGGCCAGCAGATCGGGGACGACGGGCCCGGCCACCACGGGTCCGGCCGCGTACGGCCCGATCAGCGACTTGGCCACGGCGAGGGGGTTGTCGCTGCCGCCCGCGATCACGACGAGCCGGGCCCCGAGCACGCCGGTCAGCACCTGGAGCTTGGCGTGCCGGGCGGCCCGCCGGATGGCCTCGACGGTCAGCTCGGAGTCGCCCTCGGGGGCGGGGCCGAGGACGACGCACACATGTTCGGGAGCGTTCCAGCCCAGGGCGGCGGCCCTGCTCACGGCTCCCTCGTCGGCCTCACCGCTGAGCACGGCGTTCACGACCAGCGACTCCAGGCGGGCGTCCCAGGCACCGCGTGCCTCGGCGGCCTGGGCGTAGACCTGCGCGGTGGCGAAGGCGATCTCACGGGCGTACACGAGCAGCGCCTCGCGCAGCACGGACTCGTCACCGGGGGCCGCGACCTCGTCGATCGCGCTCTCCATGACCTCGATGGTGGTGCGCACCATCTCCACGGTCTGCCGCAGCGTAATGGCCCGGGTCAGCTCACGGGGAGCGGTCCCGAACACGTCGGTGGAGATGGCCTGCGGGGCGTCCGGACGCCGGAACCACTCGGTGAAGGCGGCGATGCCGGCCTGGGCGACCAGCCCGATCCAGGAACGGTTCTCCGGCGGCATGGCCCGGTACCACGGCAGCGTCTCGTCCATGCGCGTGATGGCCTGCTGCGCGAGAGACCCGGACGACTTCTCCAGCCGCTTCAGGGTCGCGGCGTGGGCGTGGGCGACGGGCGCGGCGGGGTCGGACTCGCGGTGTTCGGGTTCGGGCACGGGGACAAGACTGCCTTATCCGGACGTCAGCGTGCGCCGCCGGGTACCGACTGCGTCCCCACCGGCGGCCCGCCCTGGCACTACCGTGGTCCCGTGACGGACGTACGGCGCGCAGCGGAGCGCTACCCAGGCGGGGACCCCGGGACCGGAATCGAGTCGTGGCACGCCTTCTCCTTCGGGCCGCACTACGACCCCGACAACCTCCGCTTCGGCGCGCTGATCGCCTGCAACGAGGAGCGGCTCGTGCCCGGCGCCGGGTTCGACGAGCATCCGCACAGCCACACCGAGATCGTGACGTGGGTGGTCGAGGGGGAGCTGACGCACCGGGACTCCACCGGGCACGAGACGGTCGTGCGGCCCGGTGACGTGCAGCGGCTGAGCGCCGCCGCGGGCGTCCGGCACGTCGAGCGCAACGACGCCGGGACCCCGCTGACCTTCGTGCAGACCTGGCTGGCGCCCCTGGAGCCCGGCGGTGAGCCGTCGTACGAGATCGTCCGCGGGATCGCCGACTCGACGCCGTACGCCGTCCCGGAGGCGGGCGCGATGCTCCATGTGCGGCGGCTGGCGGCGGGGGAGCGGACCGCGGTGCCCGACGGGCGCCACCTGTACGTCCATGTCGTGCGCGGCGAAGTCCGCCTGGACGGCGAGGAGTTGGGGGCCGGTGACGCGGCCCGGGTCACCGATGCCGAGGAGCTGGACGTGGTGGCGGTGACCCCGGCCGAACTGCTGGTGTGGGAGATGTCCTAGAGGCCGGCGAGCACCGCGTCGGTGAACGCGGGCCACGCCTCGATCGCCCAGGGCCCGAACGCGCGGTCGGTCAGCGCCACGCAGGCCGCTCCCGCGTCCGGGTCGATCCACAGGAACGTGCCGGACTGGCCGAAGTGCCCGAAGGTGCGCGGCGAGGACGAAGAGCCCGTCCAGTGGGGGGACTTGGAGTCGCGGATCTCGAAGCCGAGGCCCCAGTCGTTGGGGTTCTGGTGGCCGTAGCCGGGCAGCACGCCCTTCGTGCCCGGGTACTGGACCGTCATCGCCGCCGCGACCGTCCGCGGATCCAGCAGCCGAGGCGCCTGCACCTCCGCCGCGAACCGGAGAAGATCCCCGACCGTCGACACACCGTCCTTCGCGGGGGAGCCCTCCAGCGACGTCGACGTCATGCCCAGCGGCTCCAGCACGGCCTGCCGCAGATACTCCGCGAACGGGATGTCCGTCGCCTTGGCGACGTGGTCGCCGAGCTGCTCGAAGCCCGCGTTCGAGTACAGCCGCCGCTCCCCGGGGGCGGCCGTCACCCGGTGCTCGTCGAAGGCCAGCCCCGAGGTGTGGGCGAGCAGGTGCCGCACCGTCGATCCGCTCGGCCCGGCCGGCTCGTCGAGCTCGACCGCTCCCTCCTCGTACGCGACGAGGACGGCGTACGCGGCGAGCGGCTTGGTGACCGAGGCCAGCGGGAAGCGGTGACCTGTCGGACCGTGGGTCCCGAGGACCGTACCGTCGCCGCGCACCACCCCCGCCGCAGCGGTGGGAACCGGCCAGTTTTCGATCAACGCGAGGCTCTGCAAGGACATGCCGTCGAGCGTAAGCGGCTCAGAGCCCGAGAATCATCGTGGGGTCCGGCTTCCGGACGAACCCGAGCGAGACGTAGAGCGGCTCGGCCTCGGGGGACGCGGTCAGCATGACCTGCCCGGCGCCCCGCTCGCGGAACCACGCCAGCAGTTCGTCCATGCACGCGCGCGCGTACCCGCGTCGGCGCGCCTGCGGGTCGGTGGCGACACTGAAGACGTACCCGACAAGGCCGTGCGGATTGGCGGCCTTCCCGATCCGGTAGTCGACCGTCCCGACCACCAGCGCGGCCAGCGCCCCCGGCCGGTCCGGGTGGTCGACGACGAAGGCCGCGAAGTCCCCGTCGGCCTCGGCCAGCTTCTCCCGCAGCGACGGCAACGCCTCCGTGTGCCACGCCGTGGAGCCGTCCCCGCCGGGCAGGGAGTCGATCATCACCTGACGCAGCCGGAGTACTTCTTCGGCGTCCTCGGTCGTGGCACGGCGTACGAGACTCATGCACCGCACGTTAGCGATCGCACCCAAGGGGCGTCCCGCCGATTTCTTACCGGTACCGCTTGCTTCGAGTGCACTCCAAGGCCATAGCGTTGGGGTCATGACGGTTATGGAGACCACGGGTACCAGGACCGACAGCTGCGCCGCCCCGCCGCACCCCCACCGGCGGCCGGCGGGCCAGGACAGCTACACGATCAGCGAGGTCGTCGCCTTCACCGGCCTGACCGCGCACACCCTGCGCTGGTACGAGCGCATCGGCCTCATGCCGCACATCGACCGCTCGCACACCGGCCAGCGCCGCTACAGCAACCGCGACCTCGACTGGCTCGACCTCGTCGGCAAGCTCCGGCTCACCGGCATGCCGGTCGCCGACATGGTGCGGTACGCGGAACTGGTGCGCGAGGGCGACCACACGTTCACCGAACGGTTCGAGCTCCTGGAGACGACCCGCCGGGACGTCCTGTCCCGGATCGCGGAACTCCAGGACACGCTCGCCGTTCTCGACCGGAAGATCAGCTTCTACGCCGAAGCCGGTCGCGCCTACGAATCGGAGAAGGCCGGATGACGGACCGCACGATCCCCACCGCACAGCTCGGCGACAGCGGCCCCACGGTCGGCGTCCAGGGCCTCGGCTGCATGGGCATGAGCTTCGCCTACGGCCCCACGGACGCGGAGGCGTCCCGGGCCACCCTGGAGCGGGCCCTGGAGCTCGGCATCACCCTCTACGACACGGCGGACGCCTACGGCCAGGGGGAGAACGAGAAGTTCCTGTCCCCGTTCTTCAAGGCCCACCGCGACGAGGTCGTGATCGCCACCAAGTTCGCGCTGGCGATACCCCCGGACGACCCGACCCGGCGGATCATCCGCAACGACCCGCCCTACATCCGCCAGGCGGTCGAGGCGAGCCTGAAGCGCCTGGACGTCGACGCGATCGACCTCTACTACATGCACCGGCGCGATGTGAACGTCCCGATCGAGGAATCCGTCGGCACCATGGCCGAGCTGGTGCGCGAGGGCAAGGTCAAGCACCTGGGCCTGAGCGAGGTCACCGCCTCGGAGCTGCGTGCGGCGCAGGCCGTGCACCCCATCGCCGCCGTGCAGTCGGAGTGGTCCCTGTTCAGCCGGGACATCGAGGCCAAGGTGGTCCCGGCGGCCCGCGAGCTGGGCGTGGCGCTCGTGCCGTACTCCCCGCTCGGCCGCGGGTTCCTCACCGGGTCCTTCACCAACGCCGACAAGGACCTCACCGCCGACGACTTCCGCCGCCAGCAGCCCCGCTTCACGGGCGACAACGCGGCGGCGAACGCGGCCCTGCTGGAGCCGGTCCGCACGGTCGCCGAGGCCCATGGCGTCTCCCTGGGCCAGATCGCCCTGGCCTGGGTCCAGCAGCAGACGGCGGTCCACGACCTCCCGGTGATCCCGATCCCGGGCACCCGCAAGCCGAGTCGCGTGGAGGAGAACGCGGCGGCCACGGGCATCGAGCTCACCAAGGAGGAGCTGGAGCTGCTGGAGCCGATCGCGGCCCAGGTGGCCGGGGACCGGTACGCGGACATGCGGTTCTCTTCAGCGGGCCGGGAGTGAGCTAGAGCTCCGCCAGCAGCTCCGCCTTCTTCACGGAGAACTCCTCGTCGGTGACCAGTCCGGCCTGATACAGCTCCCCGAGATGGCGGATCCGTTCGGCGATGTCGGCGGGGTCCCGGCGCGGCGCGGTCGCGGCCGGGATCACCGCCGCGGGCCCTCGCTGCCGTACGGCCGCCAGGACCGCCGCCGCGAACGGCAGGGACTCATGGACCGGCCCGTACCCGAGCCCGAACACCACGGCCGCCGGATCCTGGTCGGCCTGCACCGGCCCCGGCTCGCCGCGCAGCAGCCGCAGATGCCCCTCGAATATCTCCGGTGACCGCCACTCGACACCCGTCAGCTCGGACACCGGGAAACTCTGGTCGCCCGCCTTCCACTTCGCCGAGGACGCTCCCGTCCAGAACCAGCGGAAGCGCACGGTACGGCCGTCGAAGGACGCCTTCCCGTCGTACGCCTTGAACTGCAACGGCACCTCGGGCGCCGGCACCAGGAAACGTTCCGCCGGCTCGGCGTCCTCCTTCAGGAGTGCGCGCAGCTCGTCCGCGTAGTACTCGGCGAGCGTCTCCTTGTCGGCCGGCAGCACCAGCCGGTACGGATCGCACCCTTCCTTCAGCTGCCCCGCCGCCGCCTCCATGAGCGGATCCGCCCCGGGCCGCGGCTCGGCCTGCAGTACCACCGTGCCCCGCTTGCCCGGCGTCAGCGTCACACCGGAGATCGCCTCCAGGGGGATCCGTCGTTCCCCCAGCGCCTGGAAGAGCTTCGGTGTGCGAATCCCCCTTTCGTAGCGGATGAGCACGGAGTCGGACTCGAACTCCCAGGCGGCATGAAATCCGGCCAGTACGTCACCCATGCGGGTCATCGTATTCGGCACGAGCTCCTTCGTCCCCTCCTCGCGCAGACCGCGATTCCTGCGGTCTCTACGCGCGTCCGGCCGTGGCCGTGCCGGACAAACCGGCGCGGCAGGCTTCGTCCTCGTGGGCGCAGTGCACCGAGCGGTACGCGCCAATGCCGATCTCGGCGAAGTTGAGCAGACTCTCCGTTCCGGGTTCGAAGTAACCGGCGTGCCCGTCCGCACCCCGCGCGGACAGGACACGCGCGCCGAACGCGGAGGACACCGGGTCGGCGCCGTGGCCGAGGCCGCCCACCTCCATGTACGGCACGTCCTGAATCCAGTCGTCGGCGTCCCGCATCGCCCACACGTGCGCGGTGGTGCGCAGGTGGGAGGCGTTGGCGACCCGCATCCCCGGGCTGCCGGCCACCGCGATGTCGGCCACCCGGCCGGGCAGCGCGTGCGCGGCCACCCCGCACACCACGGAGCCGTAGCTGTGGCAGAACAGGGAGACGGGCGCGCTGCCGGGCAGCGCGCGCAGCAGCGCGTTCAGCCGGACGGCGCCCGTCTCGGCGCGCATCGCGGTGGCCGAGTCGATGCCGAGTCCCGCGGGTGCCGTGTAGTCGGCCCAGGCGATCACCGCCGTACGCGTGGCCGGGCTCGCCTCGCGCTCGGCCCGGTAGAGGGCCTGGGCCATACCGACCGGCGCGGAGTAGGTCCGCCTGGTGCGCTGGAAGGTGAGCACGTCGGTGTCGACACCGGGCACGACCACGGAGATCCGCTCCGCCGTGCCGAGGTCGCCGAAGACCTCGGCGACCCGGCCGGAGCCGTCGGGGTCGAAGGCGAGGATGTGGCGCTCCGGGGCGGTCAGCGACTCGAAGCGGTGCATGCGGCGGCCCGCCTCCTGCTGACCGGCCGGGCTGAGCCGGGTGTCGTGCATGCGGGTGCGCTCGACGGCCCGGGCCTGGAACAGCGCGAGCCGGTTGGCCTGGTAGCGCAGGGCGACGGGGGCGCCGTTCATGTTGCCGACCGCGAGCGGGTAGCGCTGGGCGAGGCGGACCCGCTCCTGGGAGGTGAGGGCGGCGAAGAACCGCGTGAGCCGGTCGGGGGCGGTGTCCGGGTCCGGCAGCGGGTGTCCGTGGAGGCGGCCGTGCGCCCAGGACTGGAGCGAGGCCTGGAGCGGGGTGGCCTCCCTGTCGTTGCGCAGAGCGGTCCAGCCGGTGGTCGCCAGCATCACGAACACCACGGCCAGCGCGAGCAGTGCGCGCCAGACGTTGAGTTGCGGGGAGGTGTCGAAGGAAGTCACTGAAAGGACACACTAGGAGAACGAGACGGTCTCGGGTTAATCGAGTGACAGGGATCACGTTTCGGTGTAGGGGAACCACTTCCCGGTCAGGGCGGGGCCCAGCAGTTCGAGGTGGGAGACCGTCAGAGCGCGCATCGCCTCCAGGCTGAACTCCCCGTCGGCCGACCACTGCCTTTCCGTCACCCGCATCACACCGCTGAAGACGGCCACCAGCAGCATGGGCCGCGGGTCGGTGGCCGGGTCGAGGCCCTCGCGTTCGGCGAGCACGCGCGTGAGCACCTCCTCGACCTCCGCCGAGCGCCGCAGATGCGCGGCGAGCAGCACGGGCGTCGACTCGATCACCCGGTACATGCTCAGGAACCGCTCCACCGGGACGACCGACTCGACGACCTCGTGCAGCGTGTCCCAGCCCTGGAGCACGGCCTGGCGCAGGGCCTCCAGCGGGGGCTCGTGCGGCGGACGGGCGCGTACGGCCTCCACGAAACGCGTCGCCGTCATCGCGTCGAGCCCGAGCGCCGCGTCCTCCTTGCCGGCGAAGTAGCGGAAGAAGGTGCGCTGCGAGACCCCCACGGCGTCGGCGATGTCGTCGACGGTCGTCTGCTCGTAGCCCCGGGTGGTGAAGAGCTCGATGGCGACCCGCAGCAGTGCCTCACGGGTGCGCTGCTTCTTGCGTTCGCGCAGTGTTTCCATTGGTGTCAGTTACCGACTTGTGAATTGGTTTGTCAATTGTCAGTGGCTGTCATTAGCCTCGAACACATGACTAGTCAGACCACCATCGATACGACGGGGGCGGGGGACGGCGCGCCGCGGTCCACGTCGGATCAGCCGCCCGCCTCCGGGCTGCGCGGCCACCCGTGGCTCACCCTCCTGACCGTGGCTGTCGGCGTCATGATGGTGGCCCTGGACGGCACCATCGTGGCCATCGCCAACCCGGCGATCCAGGCCGACCTCAAGGCGAGCTTCGCGGACGTCCAGTGGATCACCAACGGCTACTTCCTCGCCCTGGCGGTCGCCCTGATCACCGCGGGCAAGCTCGGTGACCGCTTCGGCCACCGCCAGACCTTCCTGATCGGTGTCGTCGGCTTCGCCGCCGCCTCGGGCGCGATCGGACTGTCCAGCAGCATCGCCGCGGTCGTCACCTTCCGTGTCCTGCAGGGCCTGTTCGGTGCTCTCCTGATGCCGGCCGCGCTCGGTCTGCTGCGGGCCACCTTCCCGGCCGAGAAGCTCAACATGGCCATCGGCATCTGGGGCATGGTCATCGGCGCCTCCACCGCCGGCGGCCCGATCCTCGGCGGTGTCCTCGTCGAGCACGTGAACTGGCAGTCGGTGTTCTTCATCAACGTGCCGGTGGGTGTCCTCGCCCTCGTCCTCGGTGTGCTGATCCTCCTCGACCACCGCGCCGAGAACGCCCCGCGCTCCTTCGACATCCTGGGCATAGCCCTGCTGTCCGCCGCCATGTTCTGCCTGGTGTGGGCGCTCATCAAGGCCCCGACCTGGGGCTGGGGCGACGGACTGACCTGGACCTTCATCACCGCCTCCGCCGTGGGCTTCGCGCTGTTCGCCTTCTGGGAGACGAAGGTCAAGGAACCGCTGATCCCGCTCGGGCTGTTCCGTTCGGTGGCGCTGTCGGCGGGTGTGGTCCTCATGGTCCTCATGGCGATCGCGTTCATGGGTGGCCTGTTCTTCGTGACCTTCTACCTGCAGAACGTGCACGGTATGAGCCCGATCGACGCCGGCCTCCACCTGCTCCCGCTCACCGGGATGATGATCGTCGGTTCCCCGCTCGCGGGCGCGTTGATCACCAAGCTCGGTCCGCGGATCCCGCTGGCGGGCGGCATGGCGGCCACCGCGATCGCCATGTACGGCATGTCCACGCTGCAGACGGACACCGGCAGCGCCCTGATGTCCCTCTGGTTCGCCCTGCTCGGCCTCGGCCTCGCGCCCGTGATGGTCGGCGCCACCGAGGTCATCGTGGGCAACGCGCCCATGGAGCTCTCCGGTGTGGCCGGTGGTCTCCAGCAGGCCGCGATGCAGATCGGCGGCAGCCTCGGTACGGCCGTGCTCGGCGCCGTGATGGCCTCCAAGGTGGACGGCGACCTCGCGGCCAACTGGAAGGACGCGGGTCTGCCGGCGCTCACACCGGCCCAGCTGGACCAGGCCTCGGAGGCGGTCCAGGTGGGGGTGGCGCCGGTCGCCAAGGGCACCCCGCCGGAGATCGTCGCGAAGATCACGGACGTCGCCCACGACACCTTCATCTCCGGGATGAGCCTGGCCTCCCTGGTCGCCGCGGGTGTCGCCGCGTTCGCCGTCCTCGTCGCGCTGCTCACCAAGCGCGGCGAGAACGCGGAGGCGGGCGCGGGCGTCGGTCACATCTGACACCCGGCAGGACTGCAGTTGTTCGAGAGGGGCCCCGGGCGTTCAGGCCCGGGGCAACCGCATCCTGAGTCACTCGACGCGGAGCGCTGCAACGCCATGAGGCTGTCCCGGCTGCTCCAAGGCCGTGACTCTGGTCCGGCACACGAGCATGGGTGTCACTCATTCAGGTGATCCACTTCGAACGTGCGGTGGCCTGTCGTGCGGGTGTGTAGGTTCGATGATCGTGAAGTTGGTGGTGCAGGTCAGGCTGTTGCCGACGCCCGAGCAGGCGGCGGCACTCGAAGCGACCCTGCGTGCCCGCAATTTGGCTGCCTCCTGGGTGAGCGAGGTCGCATTCGAGTGCGGGGAGTTCAAGAACTTTTCCCTGCGCAAGCACACCTACGACGTGGTCAAGTCCCGCTGGGGCCTGGGCGCGCAGGCAGCCCAGCACGTCATCAAGAAGACCTGCGACGCGTACGCCACACTGAAGGCGAACCTCAAGGCCGGAAACCTCGGCAAACCCGGCTCCACGCGCTACCGCCGGGCCACTGAGAAGCCAATCTCCTTCCGCCCCCAGGGCGCGCAGCCCTACGACGACCGCATACTGTCCTGGCAGATTCCGGACCGAACGGTGTCGATCTGGACCACCGGCGGACGGGTCAAGAACGTGGCGTTCAGTCCGACCTGCTGGAGCGGGACGGCATGTGGTTCCTGAACGCCACCTGCGAGGTGCCCGAAGCACCCTTGAACACCGAACCGGTGGACTTTCTCGGCATCGACCTGGGCATCGTGAACATCGCCACCACCTCCGACGGCGAGATCATGGCCGGACGCGAACTCAACCGCATCCGCACCCGCGAGCGCGGCCTGCGCGCCAAGCTGCAGAAGAAGAACACCCCATCCGCCAAGCGCCGGCTGAAGAAACGGCGGCGCAAGGAAGCCCGTAGGGCCAAGGACATTAACCACAAGATCGCGAAACATGTGGTGGCCGAGGCAGAACGCACCGGTCGCGGAATCGCCCTGGAAGACCTGACGGGCATCCGCGAACGGGTACGGCTTCGCAAGCCCCAACGGGCCACCCACGCCAGCTGGTCCTTCGCCCAGCTGGGGCAGTTCATCGCGTACAAGGCCCGCAAAGCAGGGGTGCCGGTGGTGCACGTCGATCCGGCGTACACCTCCCGCACCTGCGCCGAATGCGGCCACATCGACAAGGCCAACCGGGTCTCCCAGGCCTGGTTCGCATGCCGGAGCTGCGGATTCGTTGATCACGCAGACCGCGACAGCTCCCGCAACATCCGCGCCAGAGCGTGGGATTTGTGGCGACGCGGGGCCCAGTCAACGGCCCCTGCCCCACCGCGGATTACCGGACGTGAGGCCGGACGCAAACGACGCATCACCGCCAGTGATGCCAGTTACGCAAGCCTGATGCTCTAGCTCTGGGTAGTTGACCGTTCTTCCCCTATCAGGGTGAAGAGGCTAAAGATTTCTCGCCCTCGGTACGCGCCGCAGGTCACAGTAAGTCAAGTCCTCCGCACGGCACGCTCGTGCGGCGCGGAGGACGGACGGCGCTGCGGCGCGCTGCCGGAGGGGGGCGGCGCGCCGCAAGGCCGGAGGATTAACCGCGGAGACCGGGGTACTCGCATCGTTGAACCCGAGACGAACCCAACCAACCAAGGGTGTCAGGGAGTTGATGATGGCGGGCTACGGACACGGAACGCGCAAGTACCCCCGATCACGTGGCCGGACGTGGTCACGGAGCGGGCCGGATCGCGCGACGCTCGGAATCATCGGAGTCATCTGTGCGGTCGCGGGCTTCTTCGTGCTGGGCATCATTCTGGGCCCCGTCGCGATGGTCTGCGGTTGGCTTGCCATGGGCCGCACCTGGTCGGGCGGCAACCGTGCCTGGCCTGCTCTGGTCGCCTTCGTACTGGGCGCCATCGACACGCTCCTGGCGATCATCTGGCTCGTCGGAGCGGCCACCCCGGGCAGCGGTCTGTTCTGACCCGGGGCGCGTGAGGGAAGGGCCCCCGGTGGGACGACCGGGGGCCCGCCTCATGGTGTGGCGAGGGTTTCGGTGACTCCGCCGCGTGACGTGGCCCCGTTGCGATCGGGCCGTACCTGGTCGGGCGGCAACCGTGCCTGGCCTGCTCTGGGCGCCTTTGTTCCGGGCGCCATCGACACCTCGCGTCCTGGGACGGAGTTCGTGTCACCCCCCGACGGACGTCTTGCGCAGGGCCGCGACCTCCGCGCGCAGGGCCCGTACTTCCTCCGTCAGGGCCTGGATCGCCTCCGTCTGCCGGCGTTCCTCCACGTCGTCCTTCTCGAACCGCTCGATGAACCAGGCGGCGATGTTCGCGGTCACCACACCCAGCAGGGCGATCCCGGACAGCATCAGCCCGACCGCGATCATGCGGCCCAGGCCGGTGGTCGGGGCGTGGTCGCCGTAGCCCACGGTCGTCATGGTCGTGAAGGACCACCACACCGCGTCACCCAACGTGCGGATGTTCCCGTTCGGTGCGTCCCGTTCCACCGAGAGCACCGCCAGCGACCCGAACATCAGCAGTCCCACGACCGCCCCCGCCACATACGTCGTCACCCGGATCTGCGACGCCATCCGGGCCCGCTGCCCCACCAGCAACAGGGTGGAGACCAGCCGCAGCAGCCGCAGCGGCTGTATGAGCGGCAGCACCACGGCACACAGGTCCATCCAGTGCCGCCGTACGAATCCGCGGCGGTCCCGCGAGAGCGACAACCGCATGAGGTAGTCGACGGCGAACACCCCCCACACCACCCATTCGACCCCCGTGCACACCGCCGTGAGCGACCGTCCCGCCGAGGTGTCCACGATCGGCACGGCATAGGCGACGGCGAACAGCACCGCGAGCGCCAGAAGGGGCCGCTGGGTGTGCTGTTCCCAACGGACCTGCGCCGACTGTTCCTTCATGACCGCATCGTAAGGAAACGGTAAGGGCGGTGGAGCCACAGCTCCACCGCCCTTCGTCCGCTCCGGCCGAGCGCAGCGCTTACGCGTCGCCGCCCGCGGCCCCCGGGTCGGCCGCGGAGACATCCAGCAACTGGTACCGGTCGATCGCCTGCTTCAGCACCGACCGGTCCACCTTGCCCTCCCGCGCCAGCTCCGTCAGCACACCCACCACGATCGACTGCGCGTCGATGTGGAAGAACCGCCGCGCCGCGCCCCGGGTGTCGGCGAACCCGAACCCGTCGGCCCCCAGCGACTGGTACGTGCCCGGCACCCACCGCGCGATCTGGTCGGGAACCGCCCGCATCCAGTCGGACACGGCCACGAACGGACCCTGCGCCCCGGCCAGCTTCCGCGTCACGTACGGCACCCGCTGCTCCTCCTCCGGGTGCAGCAGGTTGTGCTCCTCGCAGGCCACGGCCTCGCGCCGCAGTTCGTTCCAGGAGGTCGCCGACCAGACGTCCGCCTTGACGTTCCACTCCTCGGCGAGGATCTTCTGCGCCTCGACCGCCCACGGCACGGCCACCCCGGACGCCATGATCTGCGCCGGGATCGAGCCCGAGGTGCCCTCGGAGAACCGGTAGATGCCCTTGATGATGCCCTCGGCGTCGACGTTCTCCGGCTCGGCCGGGTGCCGGATGGGCTCGTTGTAGACGGTGAGGTAGTAGAAGACGTCCTCACCCACCTTGCCGTCGGCGGTCGGCCCGTACATCCGCCGCAGACCGTCCTGCACGATGTGCGCGATCTCGAACCCGAACGCCGGGTCGTACGCCACACACCCCGGGTTGGTCGAGGCGAGCAGCTGCGAGTGGCCGTCCGCGTGCTGGAGCCCCTCACCGGTCAGCGTCGTACGGCCCGCGGTCGCGCCCAGCACAAATCCGCGCGCCAGCTGGTCCGCCATCTGCCAGAACTGGTCGCCGGTGCGCTGGAAACCGAACATCGAGTAGAAGACGTAGACCGGGATCAGCGGCTCGCCGTGCGTGGCGTACGCCGAACCCGCCGCGATGAGGGAGGCCGTGCAGCCCGCCTCGGAGATGCCGTCGTGCAGCATCTGGCCGGTCGGTGACTCCTTGTACGCGAGCAGCAGTTCACGGTCCACCGACTCGTACTGCTGACCGAGCGGGTTGTAGATCTTCGCACTCGGGAAGAACGAGTCCATGCCGAAGGTGCGGTACTCGTCCGGCGCGATCAGCACGAACCGCTTGCCGAGCTCCTTGTCCCGCATGAGGTCCTTGAGCAGTCGCACGAAGGCCATGGTGGTGGCGATCGACTGCTGCCCTGAACCCTTCTTCACGCTCGCGTACGTCTTGTCCTCCGGCAGCGCGAGCGGCTTCGCGCGCACGACACGCGTCGGGACGTAACCGCCCAGACCGAGCCGGCGGTCGTGCATGTACTGGATCTCCTCCGAGTTCCGGCCCGGGTGGTAGTAGGGCGGCGCGCCCGACTCCAGCTCCTTGTCGGAGATCGGCAGGTGCAGCCGGTCGCGGAAGCCCTTGAGGTCGTCGACCGTCAGCTTCTTCATCTGGTGCGTGGCGTTGCGGCCCTCGAAGTTCGGGCCCAGCGTCCAGCCTTTGACGGTCTTGGCGAGGATGACCGTCGGCTGGCCGGTGTGCTCCACGGCCGCCTTGAACGCGGCGTAGATCTTCTTGTGGTCGTGACCGCCGCGGCCCAGGTGCAGGATCTGGTCGTCGGTCATGTTCTCGACCATGGCGCGCAGCCGGTGGTCGTCGCCGAAGAAGTGGTCGCGGATGTAGGCCCCGGACTCGGTGGCGTAGGTCTGGAACTGGCCGTCCGGGGTGGTGTTCATCCGGTTGACGAGGATGCCGTCCCGGTCCTGCGCGAGCAGCGGGTCCCAGGTCCGGTCCCAGATGAGCTTGATCACGTTCCAGCCGGCGCCGCGGAAGACCGACTCCAGCTCCTGGATGACCTTGCCGTTGCCGCGCACCGGGCCGTCGAGGCGCTGGAGGTTGCAGTTGACGACGAAGGTCAGGTTGTCCAGGCCCTCGCGTGCGGCGATGGTCAGCTGGCCGAGCGACTCGGGCTCGTCCATCTCGCCGTCGCCGAGGAACGCCCACACATGGGACTTGCTCGTGTCGGCGATCCCGCGCGCGTGCATGTAGCGGTTCATCCGCGCCTGGTAGATCGCGCCGATCGGGCCGAGGCCCATCGACACGGTCGGGAACTCCCAGAAGTCCGGCATCAGCCGCGGGTGCGGGTACGAGGACAGCCCGTGCGGCGCCTTCGACTTCTCCTGGCGGAACGCGTCGAGATTGTCCTCGCTGAGCCGGTCGAGCATAAACGCGCGCGCGTAGATGCCCGGCGAGGCGTGCCCCTGGAAGAAGACCTGGTCGCCGCCGTCGCCCTCGTCCTTGCCGCGGAAGAAGTGGTTGAAGCCGACGTCGTACAGGGACGCGGAGGACGCGAAGGTGGCGATGTGGCCGCCGACGCCGATCCCGGGACGCTGGGCGCGCGAGACCATCACGGCCGCGTTCCACCGGGTGGCGTTCAGGATCTTGCGCTCGATCTCCTCGTTGCCGGGGAAGAACGGCTCCGCTCTGGTCGGGATGGTGTTCACGTAGTCCGTGCTGCGCATCTCGGGCACGGCCACGCGCTTCTCGCGGGCCCGCTCGATGAGCCGCAGCATGAGATAGCGGGCCCGCTCCCGGCCGCGCTCGTCCACGGCGGCGTCGAGGGAGTCGAGCCACTCCTGGGTTTCCTCGGGATCGAAGTCAGGAACCTGACTCGGAAGGCCGCCAATGATGATCGGGTTGCGATCGGATCCGGAAGCCACGCTGTTCCTTACCTGTCAGAGGGCCGTATTTCTGTATGTCTGCACCGCTCCCCATCGTGTACCTCGGGGGGCCAAACGTCATCTCTACTCCGGGGTAACCCCAGGTCCCGTACCCGGGTATGGTTCCCAAACACGCAAAGAGGGCAGAAAGGTGTGGCATGCGTCACGACGTGACCGCGATGATGTGCCTGGAGTTGGGGTGACAGTCCCGGAACGTCACCGTTTCGGCGGTCTGAAACGCCGGGTACTTGCGCGATCCGCCCCGCCCGTGTGGACTACGGCCAATGCTTCGCGCACGCGCGTGGCTGAGACTCCCCCCGAGCCGACGGCCTGGGGGGACCCCCAATCAAAGACAAGACCAGGAGGCAACCCGTGAGCGCGACCGCGGACCACGCGGAGACGAGCCCTGCCGTGAGGCTGGGGTTCCAGCCCGAGCAGGTGGTCCAGGAGATCGGCTACGACGACGACGTAGACCAGGAACTCCGCGAGGCCATCGAGCAAGTCATCGGCAGCGACCTTGTGGACGAGGATTACGACGACGTCGCCGATGCCGTGGTGCTCTGGTTCCGTGACGAGGACGGCGACCTGACCGATGTGCTGGTGGACGCCACCACGTACATCGAGGAGGGCGGCTCGATCCTGTTGCTGACGCCGAAGACCGGCCGGGACGGCTACGTGGAGCCGAGTGACATCTCCGAAGCCGCGACGACGGCAGGCCTGTCCGCCTCCAAGAGCGTCAGCGTGGGCAAGGACTGGAGTGGCAGCCGGCTGGTGACACCCAAGGCGGCCAAGTCCAAGAAGTAGCCCTGTGGAACCGGACGGGCCGGCGCGACCGGCCCGTCCGCTTTCCTGTGGTGATCGCTGCGTAGGGTGGTCGCGTCACTCGAACAGCCCCCCGAAGGGACATCCACGCGATGGCGATCCAGGTCGGCGAAAAGGCCCCCGACTTCGAGCTCAAGGACAACCACGGCCGGACCGTGAAGCTGTCCGACTTCCGTGGCAGCAAGAACGTCGTGCTGCTCTTCTACCCCTTCGCCTTCACCGGTGTGTGCACGGGTGAGCTGTGCGAGCTGCGTGACAACCTGCCCACGTTCGTGGACCGTGACACCCAGCTGCTCGCCGTCTCCAACGACTCCATCCACACCCTGCGCGTCTTCGCCGAGCAGGAGGGGCTGGAGTACCCGCTGCTCAGCGACTTCTGGCCGCACGGCGAGGTCTCCCGCGCCTACGGCGTCTTCGCCGAGGACAAGGGCTGCGCGGTGCGCGGCACCTTCGTCATCGACAAGGAGGGCGTGGTCCGCTGGACCGTCGTCAACGCCCTGCCGGACGCCCGCGACCTGAACGAGTACGTGAAAGCACTCGACACCCTGTGATTGTTCGCCTCCAGGGACTGCGTGGGCCGGGAACCCGTCACTAGGATCGAATCGTTGATCCGACAGCATCCGACATCGCACGCACTGTGGGGCTCCCGGCCCCCGGACACCAAAATGGAGGACTCGTGGGAGTCAGCCTCAGCAAGGGCGGCAACGTATCACTGACCAAGGAGGCCCCGGGCCTGACCGCGGTCATCGTCGGTCTGGGGTGGGACGTCCGCACCACGACCGGCACCGACTTCGACCTGGACGCCAGCGCACTGCTGCTGAACGCGGCCGGCAAGGTCGCAAGTGACGCGAACTTCGTCTTCTTCAACAACCTCAAGAGCGCGGACGGCTCGGTCGAGCACACCGGCGACAACATCACCGGTGAGGGCGAGGGAGACGACGAGCAGATCAAGGTCAACCTCGCCGCGGTCCCGGCCGACGTCGACAAGATCGTCTTCCCGGTCTCGATCTACGACGCCGAGAACCGCCAGCAGTCCTTCGGCCAGGTGCGCAACGCGTTCATCCGCGTCGTGAACCAGGCCGGTGAGGCGGAGATCGCCCGCTACGACCTCTCCGAGGACGCGTCCACCGAGACCGCCATGGTCTTCGGCGAGCTGTACCGCAACGGCGCGGAGTGGAAGTTCCGCGCCATCGGCCAGGGCTACGCCTCGGGCCTGCGCGGTATCGCCCAGGACTTCGGCGTCAACGTCTAGGACCTGTTCACCGGGCCGGCCCTCGGACCGGCCCCGGCTCTCTTCGTCCGGCGCCGCGCGGTTTGCGTGCGGCGCCGGACGCGCAGGACAAGCACAGAAGCACACTTTCGGGGAGGGACAGCACATGGGCGTCACGCTCGCCAAGGGAGGGAACGTCTCCCTGTCCAAGGCCGCACCCAACCTCACCCAGGTGATGGTCGGACTCGGCTGGGACGCGCGCTCCACCACCGGAGCCGACTTCGACCTCGACGCCAGCGCCCTGATGTGCAGCAGCGGGCGGGTCCTGGGTGACGAGTACTTCATCTTCTACAACCAGCTCAAGAGCCCGGACGGCTCGGTCGAGCACACCGGCGACAACCTCACCGGTGAGGGCGAGGGCGACGACGAGTCGCTGCTGATCGACCTCTCCAAGGTGCCGCCGCAGTGCGACAAGATCGTCTTCCCGGTCTCCATCCATGACGCCGACAACCGTGGCCAGACCTTCGGCCAGGTCAGCAACGCCTTCATCCGCGTGGTCAACCAGGCCGACGGCCAGGAACTGGCCCGCTACGACCTCTCCGAGGACGCCTCCACCGAGACCGCGATGATCTTCGGCGAGCTCTATCGCTACCAGGGCGAGTGGAAGTTCAGGGAGGTGGGGCAGGGATACGCGTCGGGCCTCAGGGGCATCGCCCTGGACTTCGGCGTCAACGTCTCGTAACGCGATATGAGCAAAAGCCGGGGCCGGGTGGGGCTTCGAGGGTGCCCGACTACACTTCGCTTCAAAGTTTCGTAAAGCCGAGTGCGGCACGGGGGAACCCCGTACACGTACGGATTGGGTAGCCAGTGGTTCTCAAAACCTTCGGCTGGTCGTTCGCGGTCACCGCGCTCGGCCTGGTCGCTGCGGTCCTCTACGGGGGGTGGGAGGCCTTCGGAATCGTGGCGATCCTCTCCATCCTCGAGATCTCCCTGTCGTTCGACAACGCGGTGGTCAACGCCGGAATCCTGAAGAAGATGAACGCCTTCTGGCAGAAGATCTTCCTCACGGTCGGCGTCCTGATCGCCGTCTTCGGCATGCGGCTGGTCTTCCCCGTCGTGATCGTCGCGATCAGCGCCAAGATGGGGCCCATCGAGGCGGTCGACCTCGCGCTCAACAACAAGGACCACTACCAGGAGCTGGTCACCGACGCGCACCCGGCGATCGCCGCGTTCGGTGGCATGTTCCTGCTGATGATCTTCCTCGACTTCATCTTCGAGGACCGGGACATCCAGTGGCTGCGCTGGATCGAGCGGCCGCTGGCCAAGCTCGGCAAGGTCGACATGCTGTCGGTCTGCATCGCCCTGGTCGTCCTGCTGATCACCGCCTTCACCTTCGCCACCCACGCCCACCAGCACGGCGGCGCGCACGTCGACAAGGCGCAGACGGTTCTGATCTCCGGCATCGCGGGTCTGATCACCTACATGGTCGTCGGCGGTCTCTCCGGCTACTTCGAGGACAAGCTCGAAGAGGAGGAGGAACGCGAGCACGAGGACGAGGAACGGGCCGAGCGCGAGGGCAAGCCCAAGTCGGCGGTCCTGATGGCCGGCCAGGCAGCGTTCTTCATGTTCCTGTACCTGGAGGTCCTGGACGCCTCCTTCTCCTTCGACGGTGTGATCGGCGCGTTCGCCATCACCAACGACATCGTCCTGATGGCGCTGGGCCTGGGCATCGGTGCGATGTATGTCCGTTCCCTGACCGTGTACCTGGTCCGCCAGGGCACCCTCGACGACTACGTCTACCTGGAGCACGGCGCGCACTACGCGATCGGCGCCCTCGCCGTGATCCTCATGGTCACCATCCAGTACGAGATCCACGAGATCATCACCGGCATGATCGGTGTCCTGCTGATCGGCTGGTCCTTCTGGTCCTCGGTGCGCCGCAACAAGGCGCTGGCGGCCGCCGAGGGAAAAGCGGCGGGCTCGGACGAGAAGACTGAGGTCTCGTCCGGGGTGTGACACCCTCCCTGGTGAGGAACGCTCTGAGCGGGGCGGCCGGCCTCCGGCCGCCCCGCCGGTTTCTCCTAAGTGAACATGGGGGCGGGAATGGGCTTCTTGGACGGACTCCGGGGCGGCCGTGAGGTCGACTTCGACTCGGGCAGCGCGGCCAGCAATGCGATCGAACTGACCAAGCGGCACAACCGGGTCTCGCTCACCAAGCAGGGCGCGGCGACCGGGAACCTCCGCATCAACCTGACCTGGCGGATGCGGACCTCCGACATCGGGGGCTCACAGCGGGAGTCGCTGCTGCGGCACCCCTTCAAGGCCCTCAAGCCGCCGGAGGTCCTCGGCCACAGCCAGAGCATGGTCAACGTCGACCTCGACCTGGGATGCCTGTACGAACTGGCCGACGGCACCAAGGGGGTGGTCCAGCCCCTCGGCGGCCTGCTGGGGGACGTCAACGCGCCGCCGTACGTGAAGCTCAGCGGGGACGACCGGTTCGGGTCGGCGTCCGGCGAGACGATGTACGTCAACCTCGATCACCGGGACCAGATCAAGCGGCTGCTGGTCTTCGTGTACATCTACGACCAGACCCCGGCGTTCGACCGTACGCACGCCATCGTGACGCTGTATCCGAGCAACGGACCGCGGATCGAGATAGGCCTCGACGAGCGGCACCCCCAGGCCCGGTCGTGTGCGGTGGTCATGATCGAGAACGTCAAGGGCGAGCTCGTCGTGCGCCGTGAGGTGCAGTTCGTGTACGGCTTCCAGGGCGAGCTGGACCGGTTGTACGGGTGGGGACTGCAGTGGGGGCGGGGCTACAAGGCGAAGGCGGACCGGTGAGCGCCGCTACCGCCCGATGAACTGCGGGCCCTGGGGAGGCATACGGAACTCCGCCGCCGCCGGGACCGCCGCCGGGTGCGGATAGCCGTAGCCCGACGCCGCCACGGGAGCCGTCGCCGGGGTCGCCTGCTGGGGGTAGCCGTAGGCGGCCTGGGTCGGGACCGAGGCCGCGGACTGCGCCGGCTGTTCCGGGGGCAGGGGGAACGACGTGGGTTCGGCCTGGGGCTGGGGCTGGGGCTGGGGCTGGGGTTGGGACTGGGTCTGCGCGGAGTCGGACTCGTCCACCACGATGCCGTAGTCCGTGGCCAGGCCCTGCAGGCCCTCCACATAGCCCTCGCCCAGGGCGCGGAACTTCCAGCCCTCGCCGCGGCGGTACAGCTCACCGCAGATCAGGGCGGTCTCCTTGCCCGTCTCCGGCTTGATGTCGAAGGAGATCAGCGGCTCGCCGTCGGCGGCCGAGGCGTCGTACAGCAGGATGCACAGGCCTTGCACGCGGCCGAAGGTGGCGTTCTGAGCCGACGAGTCGTCCACCGAGGCGACCAGGAGAATCTGGCTGACGTCGGCCTCGACACCGGCGAGATCCGTCTGGATCGTGTCGGTGGGGCCCTCGGCGACGCGCTTCTTGCCGAGGAGCCAGACCTGCCCGGAGGGGTGCCGGGGCTGGTTGTAGAAGACGAAGTCCTCGTCGGATCGCACACGACCGTCGGGGCCGAGGAGCAGCGCCGAGGCGTCGACGACCGGGACCCCCTGCCCGGGGGCCCAGCGCAGCACGGCGCGTACCGTGGTGGCTTCCAGCGGGACGTTCGACCCCTTCAGCATGGCGTGCGTCATGCGGTCATCCTGCCCTCTCGGTCCTGATCACGACAATGCGGGGGTACGGGACACCGATTCATGTCGTACCGGTGTCGACATGGCCGTGTTTGTCTGCGTTACCTGAAATTCATGCCCGGTGGGAACCTCGGACATGGGTACCTACGTACTATTACCGGCCACCTGTGAACCCTTCACAGGCGGCACAGCTACCACGGGGGAGTCATATGCGGCATTTCGGGCACATCACCCCTGAGGTGCGTCAGCGCCTCTTCCACCAGGAGCCCTGCGAGTTCACCTCGGACTCCCCGGCCCGGCTGCTCTCCGCGGCCCTGGGCGCCACGCTCTACAGTCCGGCCACGCGGCCGCGCCTCGCCGACGACATCGTCAAGCAGGCAGGGCTCGGCGTGGTCTCGATGGTGCTGTGCCTGGAAGACTCGATCGGTGACGACGACGTCGCCGAGGGTGAGGAGAACCTCGTCCGGCAGTTCACGGACCTCGCGGAGCGGCAGGTGGACCCGCCCCTGCTCTTCATCCGGGTCCGCCACCCCCAGCAGATCCCCGATCTCGTACGACGGCTCGGTCCCGCCGTCCGGCTGCTGTCCGGATTCGTGCTCCCGAAGTTCACCGAGGAGCGCGGCATCCCCTTCCTGGAGGCCCTCTCCGGCGCCGAGGTCGCGAGCGGACACCGGCTGTTCGCCATGCCGGTGCTGGAGTCTCCGGAGCTGCTCTACCGGGAGACGCGCGTAGAGACGCTGGAGGGCATCGCCCGCGCGGTCGACAAGTACCGCGACCGGGTGCTGGCGCTGCGCCTCGGCGTCACCGACTTCTGCTCCTCCTACGGCCTGCGCCGCGCCCCCGACATGACCGCCTGGGACGTCCAGATCGTCGCCTCGGTGATCGCCGACGTGGTGAACATGCTGGGCCGCGCCGACGGCACCGGCTTCACCGTGACCGGGCCGGTCTGGGAGTACTTCCGGGTCCAGGAGCGCATGTTCAAGCCGCAGCTGCGCCGCAGCCCCTTCCTGGAGGGTCAGGCCGAGGAGCTGCGCGAGGCGCTCATCGAGCACGCCATGGACGGCCTGCTGCGCGAGATCACCCTCGACCAGGCCAACGGCCTGCTCGGCAAGACCTGCATCCACCCCACCCACGTACTGCCCGTGCACGCGCTGTCCGTGGTCAGCCACGAGGAGTTCAGCGACGCTCAGGACATCCTGCGGCCCGAGCGCGGTGGCGGCGGGGTGCTGAGGTCGCAGTACACGAACAAGATGAACGAAGTGAAGCCGCATCGCGCCTGGGCCGAGCGGACCATGCTGCGCGCCGAGGTCTTCGGGGTGGCCAACGAGGACATCGGCTTCGTGGAGCTGCTCGCCGCCGGAATCTCCGGCTGATCATCCGTGGACACCAAGGGACGCATGAACAAGGCAGTGAACGACGGGACGCAGGGCGAGGTCTGGTCGGGGACGTGGGTCGCCGACCGGCTCGGCGTCGAACTCGTGGGCGACAGCCGGCTGACCGACCTGCTGGGACTGGCCCTGCGCCGCAACCCCAAGCGGGCCCATCTGCTGGTCTCCAACGTGCTGGGCAAACACGTCCCGCAGTCACCGTCGGTGGTCCACGGCCACGGCTTCGCACTGGGCCGCAGGGTCCGCGACCTGCTGGGCGACGAGGAGGCGGCCCGCGCGGTCGTCCTCGGCTACGCGGAGACGGCGACGGGCCTCGGCCACTGCGTCGCCGACGGCGTCGCCCTCGCCCCCTACCTCCACTCCACCCGCCGCCCGGTCCCCGGCGTGACCCCCGCGGGCGGCTTCGAGGAGTCCCACTCCCACGCCACGAGCCACCTTCTGCTGCCGGAGAACCCGGCCCTGCTGGCCGGCGACGGCCCCCTGGTCCTGGTCGACGACGAGTTCTCGACGGGCAACACGGTCCTGAACACGATCAGGGATCTGCACGAGCGGTATCCGAGAGACCGGTACGTGGTGGTCGCACTGGTGGACATGCGGTCGGAGGCGGACGCGGGGCGGCTGTCCGAGTTCGCCGGGGAGATAGGCGCGAGGGTGGATCTGGTGGCGGCGGCTTCGGGCACCGTGCGCCTGCCCGAAGGGGTCTTGGAGAAGGGCCAGGACCTTGTGGCCAGGTTCGAGGTGACTGACCTAGGGGCGCGGGGCTGTATCGAATCTGCGGCTACCGCCGCGCGGGCGCGCCCAGCCCCCACGCCCCCGCACCCGGCAATCAACCGCGTAGACCTGACGTGGCCCCGAGACCTCCCCGACGGCGGCCGCCACGGCTTCACCCCGGCACACCGAATACGCCTGGAATCCGCGCTCCCGGAAATGGCCGCAAGGCTCGCCGACGCCCTGCCGCAAGACGCGCACCGCGTGCACATCCTCGGCTTCGAAGAGCTGATGTACACCCCCCTGAGACTCGCCCGCGAGCTGGAACAGGTCGCCGAAGGGATCGAGGCGACCTTCTCCACCACCACCCGCTCCCCAGTACTCGCGGTGGACGACCCGGGTTACGCGATCCGCAGCCGTCTGGTCTTCCCCGCCCACGACAACCCGGCCGACGGCCCCGGCGACCGCTACGCCTACAACGTCGCCGGTGCCGGCTTCGACGCGGTGATCGTGGTCGTCGACTCCACCGCCGACACCCCCGAACTGCACGCCCCCGACGGCCTCCTGGCCCAGCTCGCCGCGCACACCCGGCAGGTCGTCCTCGCCGTCGTCCCCAGCTACACCCCCGAAAGGCCCCCCATGCTCCCCGAGCCCCTTCGCGGCCCCGCCTTCTCCTCGTACGCCCCCGAGGAGGTCGGCTGGCTGCTCCAGGACCTCTCGGACGTCACCCTGGAGGCGCCGACCGAGGAGCGCGAGGAGGCCATCCAGAGCGGCGGCGCGCACTACGCGGAGTCGCTGCCGGTGGAGTACCAGCCGAGCGACCAGTACCAGGAGCTGTTCCACACCGCCCTCAAGGAGTCCTCCGCGCGGCTCGCCCAGGCCGTCGGCGCCGTCACGGAGCTCGTGCTCCAGGAGCGCTCACCGCGCCCCGTCCTCGTCTCCCTCGCCCGCGCCGGCACCCCCGTCGGCGTCCTGATGCGCCGCTGGGCCGGGTTCCGCCACGGGCTGGAACTGCCGCACTACGCCGTCTCGATCGTCCGCGGCCGCGGTATCGACGCCAACGCCCTGCGCTGGCTGGCCGCACACCACGACCCCGCCGACGTCGTCTTCGTCGACGGCTGGACCGGCAAGGGCGCGATCACCCGCGAACTCACCGAAGCGGTACGGAAGTTCGAGGCCGAGGGCGGTGCCGCGGGCTTCGACCCGGAGATCGCCGTACTCGCCGACCCGGGCTCGTGCGTACGGACGTACGGCACCCGTGAGGACTTCCTCATCCCCTCGGCCTGCCTCAACTCCACGGTCTCCGGGCTGATCTCGCGTACGGTCCTGCGCGCGGACCTGGTCGGGCCGCACGACTTCCACGGCGCCAAGTTCTACCGCGAACTCGCGGGCGCGGACGTGTCGGTGGACTTCCTGGACGCCGTGGCCGCCCGGTTCCCCGAGGTCGTGGACGCCGTCGACGCCACCGTGAAGGAACTGCTGGCCGGGGACCGCGAGCCCACCTGGGAGGGCTGGGCCGCCGTCGAACGCATCAGTGAGGAGTACGGCATCCACGACGTCAACCTCGTCAAGCCGGGCGTCGGCGAGACCACCCGGGTGCTGCTGCGCCGGGTGCCCTGGAAGATCCTCGCCAGGGCAGGCGCGGGCGCGGACCTGGACCACGTACGCCTGTTGGCCGAGCAGAGAGGTGTCCCGGTGGAAGAGGTCGCCGAACTCCCGTACACCTGCGTGGGGTTGATCCACCCCAAGTACACGCGGGGCGCGACGGGCGCCGACGGCAGGGCGGTGGCCCTCTGATGCCGACGCAGCCTCCGGTGCTCGTGGCGAGCGACCTCGACCGCACGCTCATCTACTCCGCCGCCGCTCTCGCGCTGACCATGCCGGACGCGCGGGCGCCCAGGCTGCTCTGTGTCGAGGTGCACGAGAGCAGGCCGCTGTCGTACATGACGGAGACCGCGGCCGCACTGCTCTGCGAACTCGGGGACGCGGCGGTCTTCGTGCCGACGACGACCCGCACCCGCAAGCAGTACCAGCGCATCAACCTGCCCGGCCCCGCGCCCACGTACGCGATCTGTGCGAACGGCGGCCATCTGCTGGTCGACGGCGTCAGCGACCCCGACTGGCACGCGCGGGTCACGGCCCGCCTCGCCGACGAGTGCGCCCCGCTGGACGAGATCGCCGCGCACCTCCAGGAGACGGCCGACCCTCTGTGGGTGCGCAAGCACCGGATCGCCGAGGACCTCTTCGCCTACCTGGTCGTCGAGCGCGAACTGCTGCCCGAGGAGTGGGTGAAGGAGCTCGCGGTGTGGGCCGAGAGCCGCGGCTGGACGGTCTCCCTCCAGGGCCGCAAGATCTACGCCGTCCCCAAGCCGCTCACCAAGAGCGCGGCCGTGCGTGAGGTGGCCCGGCGTACCGGGGCCACCCTGACGCTGGCCGCGGGCGACTCCCTGCTCGACGCCGACCTGCTCCTCGCGGCCGACCGCGGCTGGCGGCCCGGGCACGGGGAGCTGGCGGACGAGAACTGGACCGCTCCGGCGATCAGCGCGCTGCCGGAGCGGGGAGTGCTGGCGGGGGAGCGGATCCTGCGGGAGCTGCTCAGGACGGCTCGGACGCCTCAGTAGAAGAGGGCCGCCGCAGCAGTCGTACGGCGACGAACGCCACGACCGCGAGCGCGGCGGCCACGAGGACGGCCTTCGAGTACGTGGACACGACGTCGGTGACCTGGGTCCAGTTGGCGCCCAGGGCGTGGCCCGCGAGGACGAACGCCGTGTTCCACAGGGCGCTGCCCAAGGTGGTCAGCGTCAGGAACACCGGCAGCGGCATGCGCTCGACACCGGCCGGGATCGAGACGAGGCTGCGGAAGACCGGGATCATCCGGCCGAAGAACACCGCCTTGGTGCCGTGTCGCAGGAACCAGGCCTCGGTCCTCTCGATGTCCGAGACCTTGACGAGGGGCAGCCGGGCCGCGAGTGCCACCGTGCGGTCCCGGCCGAGGAGCGCGCCGACGCCGTACAGCGCGAGGGCGCCGACCACCGAGCCCGCCGTCGTGCACAGCAGCACGGCGGCCAGGCTCATCCGGCCGGTGCTCGCCGCGAAGCCCGCGAGCGGCAGGATCGCCTCGCTCGGAATGGGCGGGAAGAGGTTCTCCAGGGCGATGGCCACCCCGGCGCCGGGCGCGCCGAGGGTGTCCATGAGGCCGTTGACCCAGTCGATGGCTGACATGGGCCCACGCTAGGGAAGTCGACCTGAAGGCAGGCTGAAGAGGCTTCCGGACGGCGGTCAGCCGCAACACCCTCCGCCGCAGCAGCCGCCGCCACCCGACTGGGGAGCCGGGGCGGCCGATGCGGACGCCGAGCCGCCCACCGCCACTGTCGACAGCAACTTCACGGTGTCGTCGTGGCCTGACGGGCAGTCGGCGGGGGCGGAGGACTCGGCCATGGGACGGCTCAGTTCGAAGGTGTCGCCGCAGGTCCGGCAGCGGTACTCGTAGCGAGGCATGTACACAGGTTAACCGGCGGCCCGGCGGGCATGTCCGAATTCTGAACTTTGTCTGGTTAACATGCTGGGGTTCTCCGCCGATGATCAACCGTGGGAGGAACCCCTTGGCCCAGCGACACGACCCCGAACTGCGGGCAGCGGCACGGCACTTCGGGCGGCGCCGCTTTCTCACGGTCACCGCGGCGGCCGCCGCCCTGGCGTTCGGTACCCATCTGCCGGCCCGGGGTGCGGCGGGCTCCAGGGAACTCGACGCGGCCAGGATCGACAGCGATCCCTTCACGCTCGGCGTCGCCTCCGGGGACCCACTGCCCGGCTCTGTGCTGCTGTGGACCCGGCTCGCGCCC
Organism: Streptomyces sp. NPDC102270; assembly: GCF_044766405.1. Taxonomy (NCBI): domain Bacteria; kingdom Bacillati; phylum Actinomycetota; class Actinomycetes; order Kitasatosporales; family Streptomycetaceae; genus Streptomyces; species Streptomyces sp. NPDC102270. Next base: position 155,185 of record NZ_JBIWLX010000018.1, read on the forward strand.
GCCCCCTTCGAGCCCGACGGCGGCCTGCCCCAGCAGTACGTCGTCGTCCAGTGGGAGATGGCCTCCGACGCGAGCTTCGGCGCCCCCGTCCGCAGTGGCACGGCCGTCGCCTATCCGGAGTACCACCACACCCTGCACGTCGACGTCGACGGCCTCGAACCCGACCGCGTCTACTACTACCGGTTCAAGGCCGGGACATGGATCAGCGAGACGGGCCGTACCCGCACGGCGCCGGCCACCAGCGCCGCGGCCGCGTCGCTCACCTACGCCGCCGTCTCCTGCCAGGCCTACCACGACGGGTACTACACGGCGCACCGCCATCTCTCCCAGGACGACGTCGACGTGGTCCTCCATCTCGGCGACTACCTGTACGAGTACGCCGTGAACTCCGTGGGCGGCCAACGCGCCTACACCGACCGGAAGCTGCCGCCCCTCTTCAACCGCGAGACCATGACACTGGAGGACTACCGGCTGCGCTACGCCCTTTTCAAGAGCGACCCGGACCTCAGGGCCGTGCACGCGGCGCACCCCTTCGTCGTCACCTGGGACGACCACGAGACCGAGAACAACTACGCGGGCGCCGTAAGCGAGAACGACGACCCGCCGGAGGAGTTCCTGCTGCGCCGCGCCGCCGCCTACCGGGCCTACTGGGAGAACCAGCCGCTGCGCGCCGCGCAACAGCCGACCGGCCCCGACGCCCAGCTCTACCGCCGGCTCCAGTGGGGCACCCTCGCCCAGTTCGACGTCCTCGACACCCGGCAGTACCGCTCCGACCAGGTGTACGCGTCCACCAAGCACTCCGGCGGTCCCCTCCAGGACGACCCGGCGCGCACCATGACCGGGGCCGCGCAGGAGAGCTGGCTGATCGACGGCTGGCGTGCCTCGCAGGCCCTGTGGAACGTGATGCCGCAACAGGTCTGCTTCTCCCAGCGCAAACTCGACCTCACGTCGGAACCCCTGATGTCCATGGACGCCTGGGACGGCTACCGGGCCTCCCGGCGCAGGATCCTCGACGGCGCGAAGTCGGCCGGGGTGGAGAACCTGGTGGTGATGACCGGGGACGTGCACGTCGCCTACGCCTTCGACATCAAGGACGACTTCGACGACCCGGCCTCGAAGACCCTGGGCACGGAGTTCACCGCCACGTCGGTCACCAGCGGACGGGACGGCGCCGAGCGGCCCCCCACCTGGGACACCTATCTCAAGGCTAACCCGCATCTGAAGTTCTACGACGGGCGCCGCGGCTATGTGAGGGTCACCCTCGACCGGCAGAAGGCGCGGGCCGACTTCAGGACCGTGTCCGCCGTGACGACACCAGGCGCCCCGGTCACGACCGCCGCGTCCTTCGTGACGGAGGCGGGCAACCCCGGTATCGAGCCCGTCTGACGTACCCGCTGTGCCGGCCCGTCGGCATCCCGTGCTCCGCCGGGCGGCCCCTTCATGTCGTCCGATGCGCGGAACGAACGGGAAACGGACATCCGCTGAGCCGTTTTCGGCAAAACCTAGGGATTCGAGAGCTCTGTACTTCCACCCCGAGGAGACGCCTGATGGCCCACAGACACGTTTCAGCCGGCTGTGCCGTGCTGACGGTACTCGGTGCACTCGTGCTCACCGGGCTGCCCACCGCGGCGGCCGTCGAGCCCCCCGCGCCGACACCGGCCCCCTCCGCCGCCGAGACGCTCGGCGCGAACAGCCTCTCACCCGTGGTCCTGCGGGCCCTGGAGCGCGACCTGCGCCTGACCGAGACACAGGCCAGGACGCGCCTGGTGAACGAGGCCGAGGCGGGCACGCGGGCCGGCCGGCTGCAGAACGCGCTGGGCAAGCGCTTCGCGGGAGCGTGGGTGAGCGGCGCCACCTCCGCCGACCTGACGGTCGCCACCACCGACGCCGCGGACAGCCCGGCCATCGAGGCCGGGGGAGCACGGGCGGTGGTCGTCAAGACCCCGCTGAAGGACCTGAGGAAGGCCAAGCGGAAGCTGGACCGATCCGTGACCGGCAAGGCCCTCGACACGCCGGTCCGGTACATCGACGTACGGACCAACCGGGTGACGGTGCAGGCGACGAGCCGTGCCGCCGCCGACGCGCTCGTCAAGGCCGCCGGAGTCGACAGCGCCCTCGTGGACGTCAAGGTGTCGGCCGACCGGCCGCGCGCCCTGTACGACATCCGGGGCGGTGACGCCTTCTACATCGACGGCACGGCCCGCTGTTCCATCGGGTTCGGCGTCACCAAGGGCGACCAGCAGGGGTTCGCCACGGCCGGGCACTGCGGGAAGGCGGGGGCGACGACCACCGGCTACAACCAGGTCGCCCAGGGCACTTTCCAGGCGTCCGTCTTCCCCGGGCAGGACATGGCCTGGGTGGGCGTCAACAGCGACTGGACCGCGACGCCCGCCGTCAAGGGCGAGGGCGACCAGGACGTTCTGACCGCCGGCTCGGTGCAGGCCCTGACCGGGGCGGCGGTGTGCCGGTCCGGTTCCACCACGGGCTGGCACTGCGGCACGATCGAGCAGCACGACACGAGCGTCAACTACGCGGAGGGCACCGTCAACGGCGTGACCCGTACGACGGTGTGCGCGGAGCCGGGCGACTCCGGCGGCTCGTACATCTCGGGAGTCCAGGCACAAGGCGTCACGTCCGGGGGCTCCGGCGACTGCACGAGCGGCGGCACGACCTTCTACCAGCCGATCAACCCGGTGCTCAGCACCTACGGCCTCACGTTGAGGACCAGCACGAGCGAGAGCGGCACATCCGCCCCCGAGGACGGCCAGCAGGGTTCCTGGGCCGCGGGCCGGGTGTACGAGGTCGGAGCGCGGGTGACCGTCGACGGAGTCACGTACGAGTGCCTGCAGTCCCACCAGGCGCAGGCCGCGTGGCAGCCCGCCCTCGCTCCGGGGCTGTGGCAGCGCGTCTGAGGACGCGGTGACGTCGGCGATGCCCGAGCTCGTCGGCCGGCTACATCTCTGCCAGCAAGGTGTAGGCGGTCGGCACGAAGGCATCGCCGGCGCGGAAACGGCGGGTGGACACGGCGGCCAACGCCGTGCCGATGTCCGGCCGGAAGCCCAGGAAGGCCTGCTGACCGAGGGTCGCCCCGCCGTGGAAGTACATCGGGCCGCACTCCGTGGGGTGCTGGAACCAGGCCACCGTGTGCACATGCCGGTGCCCGATACCGCGCCGGAGCACCGGGCGTTGTACCGCGCGCAGCGCGTCGGCCAGCGGGTGGCCCGCCGGGTCCAGATGTGCTTCGAGGAACGTGAGCAGGTCGTGCGGGGTGGCCCGGACGGCCCCGGCCGCCTGGAAACCGCCGACGTCCAGCGGGGGCACGGACGTCGTGCCGTCCCTCCGATGGCCCGTGACGTCGGTGTCCGGGCCGCCGGGGACGAGCGTGGCCTCGCTCAGCCCGAGCGGCCCCAGCACGTGGCCGGTGATCAGCTCGTCCCACGGGGTGGCGGTCGCCGCCGTCAGGGCGTGACCGAGGACGGCGACACCGAAGTTGGAGTAGTGCCAGCGGGTGCCGGGCCGGTGGCGTCGCCGGTGGCGCAGGAAGGCGTCGACCACGCGCTCGGCGGGATAGCGGGCGTAGGGGTTGGTACGCCACGCCGGGAGCGCCCGGACGAAGAAGTCGGCGGGCAGGGCGGGCAGACCGGCGGTGTGGGTGATCAGGTGGGCGAGGGTGACCGGGGCCTCGCCGGGGCGCCGGGCCGGATCCAGCAGGGCGGCGGCCGGCTCGCCCGCGGACAGCAGGCCCGTCTGCGTCAGATGGGCCAGCAGCAGTCCGGTGAACGTCTTGGAGGCCGAGCCCATCTCGTAGCGCAACCGCTCGCGGGCCACGGGCGGGGGTGGCGCGGTGCCTCCGGTGCGCACGGTGCGGCGACCGTGCCGGGACAGGGCGAAGACGACGTCGGGCGCGTCCACGGCGTCGACGGCCGCGTCGAGCCGCCGCCGTACCGTCTCGTCGTCGACGGGTGCCTGCTTCGACGTCACGCCGGTGACGTCGGGCGGACCGCCCGGCCAGGGAGCGGGGCGCGTGGGGCGCGTGGCGGCTGTCATGACGGTGTGTGCGCCAGCTGTGTCAGGGCGCGGGAGGTGGCCAGGACGGAGGCGAAGGCGGCGACCAGTGTGGGGTGGTAGACGACGTCGAAGACCTCGTCGGGTCCGCCCGGCGGCATCTCGCGTACGGCGGGCATCGCGCCGTCGGGCTGCTGGGCGGCGGCGAAGCCCTCCCAGGCCCGCTCGTCGAAGGTGGGACGGGGCAGACAGGCGTCGACGACGAGCAGTTCACCGAGCAGGTCCCAGCGCTGCAGGTCGAGCCAGTCGTCCAGCCAGGCCGGCAGCCAGTCCGCGAGGTAGCCGGCGATCCCGGCCGGCAGGCCGTCGGGGTTCTCCCCCCAGTCGGTGAGGTGGAAGACGGTGTGGGTGATGTCGTAGGCGATGTGCCCTTCCACCGTCCAGGGTTCGGGTGCACGCCCCAGCCATGTCGCGCCGACGATGTCGGCCTCCGGAACCCGGGGCGGCAGGCCGAAGCGGCGCTGGAAGGCGGACAGGCCCAGGCGCCGCACCGGTGACATCTCCAGGGCGGCGAAGCTGTCCAGCCGCTGGTTGAGCCGGAAGGCCCGCTCGGCCTCGGGGTTGCTGTAGCCCAGTTCCCTGAACGGCAGGTAGACCTCGAAGGGGATGGGGGAGATGGGCTCGGTGCGCTGGCCCTGCACCAGCATCCGGCCGCCGTCCAGCGTGTGACGCCAGGCGTGGTCGATCAACTGGCGAGCCAGCGTGGCCTGTCGGGACCCGGCCACGCCTTCGCGGAACAACACCTTGCAGATCAAAGCCAGTTCGCCGACCGGCTTGAAGCGCTCAAGGAAGCCGACCTCGGGGTCGACGTCCAACTCCAGCCGGAATCCGTCGCGGTGGGCGTGCAGCCACTCCAGGGCGCCGAGCCCGACCTGGTGGATGAGACGCGTGGGGGTCATCCCGGCACTCCCTGTCCGTCGGCCGCCGCCTCCGTGTCGTCCCCGGCCGCCTCGCGCAGCCGGTTGACGGTCAGCACGGCGGCGAAGGCCGTCATCAGCGTCGAGTGGTAGCAGTCGAGGAAGGCGGGCGCGGTCGTACGGCTGCCTCGACCGCCGACCTCCGGGACGGCACCTGAGTCGTCCTGGGCCACCGAGAGCCTCGCCCACGCCTCCTCGAACAGGGCGCGCTCCGGCGGGCCGGGCAGACTGCTCGCCACGGCCAGCAGTTCGCAGCTGAGATCCCACTGCTCGTCCTCCAGACAGGTGTCGAGCCAGGGGGCGAGCCAGTGCCGCAGATAGGCCGCGACCGGCGGGGGGACGGCCTGCGGGGTGAGGCCCCAGTCGGTGAGATGGAAGATCACATGGGTGAGCGTGTAACCGGCGGCCAGTTCGAACGTCCATGGCTCCGGCAGGCCGGCGAGCCAGGTGCGGTCCAATGCCCGCGCCATGTCGTCGTGTTGCGGCAGGCCGCTGCGGCGCTCGGAGTTGAGCACGCTCAGGCGCCGGTTCGGTTCCTGCTCCGTCACGTGCCAGCCACGGGTACGGGCCACCGTCGCGGTGGCGCGCTCATAGCCGGCGTGACGCAGGCCCGCCGACGCGAACGCCGCGTACACCTCCAGCGGATACGTCGCGAAGGGTTCCAGGCGCTGCAACTCCGTGAACAGGGCGCCGCGCCCGGTCTGTTGCCACGCGAACGACAACAGGCCGGACGCCATCACGTGGAGCGGGTCGGCCGTATCGGTGTGCCGTCGTACGCAGACGCACACCTGGGCCAGCTCGCCGAGGGGCTTCCAGGTGGTGTTCACGTTGCCGTGCTCGGCGAGCGCGTCGTCGCCGAGCGCGAATCCGTCGCGGTGGGCGCACACCCAGGCCAGTGCGGCCTCGCCCAGAGCCCGGACCTCGCGCGCTGCCCGGATCTCGCGCGCCGCCCGGACCTGGTGCGCCGTCACACCAGCACCCCGGTCCGCATCAGCTGGGCGGCCTCGACCTGGAACGCCACGCGGGCGTCCTCGCCGCCCATCTGGGCCACGAACTCCAGCCCGGTGTCCAGGCCCAGCGTCCGCGGCACGCCGTCGAGGACGGTCAGCCAGCGTCCCGCTCCGGCTGCCTGCAGCCAGTCGCGGCGGCGGACCGCCCGGACGAATCCCCGGGCGACGTCGACCGGGCGGCGGCGTGCCGCACGGGCCACCGCGCAGTCCTCGCCGGGCAGCGCGAGCGGAGCGAGCACGGCGAGTTGATGGGTCAGGAACTGCCACGGCACGTCGTCGAGCCAGGCCGCTTCGGGCTCGGCGTCGTCGTCCCAGGCGCCGTCGAGGGACGCGTCCAGCCGCAGCAGGGCCCGCCGCATGGCCCAGTGACTCCACACCGAGGCGGGAGGGGCTCCGGCGGGCGGCGGATAGGCGTGTACGGCTCTGCCGAACACGGCGAGGTCGTCCCCGTCCGGGGGCGGGCAACGCAGCAGGACGCTCGGCAGGACGACATCGGCTCCCACCACCCGTACGGCGGCGAGGGACGGGTCGGCGGTCGTCCCGGGGGCGTGCCCCTGCGCGACCATGCCCGCGAGCCGGAAGCGGTCTCCGCTCCGAAGAGCGGAGACCAGTTCCGACGTGAGGCCCTGCACCGCGCCCGCGAGGCGGGTCGAAGTGCCTGACTGCTCCATGCGGATTCTCCCGTCAGCCCTTCTTCGGCCGTGGCGTCGGAGGCGACAGCAGGAGGTTGCTCGACGAGGACGTCAGAGCAAGCGCCGCGCACTGGCGGCTGTCGCGGTAGTAGCCGTCGGCCTCGACGGGGTCGAGAGCCGCTTCGACGTCGGTGCCGGGAACCTCGGTGAGGTCCTCGAGCTGGAACTCGGTGGAAGACATACCACCATCTCCTTTTGCGAGAGATATGCGGGTCTTAGTCCATGTCACCGTATTAGCGCGATGTATGCAAAAAAGGTCGATTTGTCTAGTTCGTGCGAGCTTCAATTTCCTGCTCGCAAGTAGTTGACGGCTGACGCACCCTCAGTGCGCGCCCCCGCGCTCCTCGCGGATCTGCGAGACCACCCGGGCCACCGTCTGCCGTACCGCTTCCGTCTCGGTGAGAAAGTGCCAGTAGTCGGGGTGGCGGCCCTCCAGGGTGGCGATCGCCCGGTCCAGGCGGGCCACCGAGTCGTCCAGGGGGCGCGCGTGCCGTGGGTCGGGGGTGGTGCGGCCGGTCATGGCCAGACGCTGCGCGTCGCGGATGGCGAAGCGGGTGCGGTCGATCTCCTGCTGCGGGTCCTTCTGCACGGCGTTCAGCCGGCGCAGCCGGTCGCCGGCGGCGGAGACGGACTCGTCGGTGGTGTTGAGCAGGGCGCGGACCGTGGAGAGCAGGGAGGTCGCGTCCGGCCACCGCTGTTCGTCGCGCGCGGCACGGGCCTCGCGGAGCTTCTGCTCGGCCTGCCGGACGTTCTCGGCGGCGTGGTCCGGGACGTGCTGGAGGTCCTGCCAGCAGGCGGCGGTGAACCGGCGGCGCAGTTCGCTCAGGACCGGATCGACCTGGCCCGCGCGGGTGGTGAGGGCCTCGGCGCGGGTGCGCAGGGAGACGAGCCGGTGGTCGATCTCCGCGGCCCGCTCCGGCAGCCGCTCGGCCTCCACCCGGATCGACTCGGCCTCCCTGGCGACCCGTTCGGCGCGTTCCAGGGTCTGCGGCACGCCGTGCTGTCCGGCACCCTGGTTGAGCTTGGTCAGGTCGGCTCCGAGGGCGGCGAGCCGGGCGGCGAGGTCGTCCGCCTTCAGCCCCGACTCCCGTACGGCGTCCAGGGCGTTGGAGGCGGCCAGCAGTCCCTGCCGGGCCCGCTCGACGGCCGGGGCGAGGCGGGCCAGCTGGGTCTCGGCCTTGCCGAGCAGCGGGCCGAGGCTGTCGCCGAAACGGTCCAGCTCCTTCTTGACGTTGCCGAGGTCGTCCTTGGCCCGGGTGAGCTCGGTACGCGCGTGTGCGGCGACCGACGCCTCCAGGTCGTCCCGGTCGAGGTCATGGGCGTCGACGGCCTGGATGTAGCGCCCGCTGGCCTCGTCGATCCGCCCGCTGATCGCCTGGAAGTCGGCGACCGCCCGCCGGGCGGCGGGGGAGTCGTCGACGGCAGTGATGGTCTCTATCGAGATCCGCAGATCCCGCTGCGCGGTGTCCAGTTCGTAGAACGCGGCCGCGGCGGCGTCCTTCGCGGCCTGCGCCTCGGCCCGCTGGCTCTCCGCGCGCCCGCCGAACCAGCGCCGGGTGCCGCCGCCGGCGAACGCGGCCGGCAGCACGAGGGCGGCGAGCAGGGGCAGGCCGACGAGAGTGAGGGTGTCCTTGAACGCCTGACGGTGTGCCCGCGGCACCGAAGACTGTGCCGACGGCACCGACGACGACGAGTACGGCTGCGAAGGTGTCGCCGTCACATCCCTCTCCCGTGCTGTGGTCCGTCCTGGCGGTGCCCGGTGTCATTCTCCCACCGGTAAGGGACGAACACACGGGCCGATCAGTTCGCGGTTCGCACCGTGACCTTTCCGTCTCCGCTCTGGGCGGACACGACGTGGTCACTGGAGTCGGACCGGGGCACCGACACGTCGACCCCTCCGTCGCCGGTCTTCGTCTCGACGCGGTAGGTGGCCTTCGGCAGCTCGACGGTCACCGAACCGTCGCCGCTGCGGGTCTGCACCCGGTCCGGTACGGCGCCGAGTTCCAGGTGGACCGAGCCGTCGCCGGTGCGGGCGGTGACGCGGCGGGAGGTGACCTCCGCGCGCATCGACCCGTCGCCGGTGTGCAGCTCCAGCGGCCCGCTGGAGTCGGTGACCCGCACGGAGCCGTCCCCGGTGCTGATGCTCAGCGGCCGGGTGAACCCACGGGCCCGCACACTGCCGTCGCCGTCCTCCACCTTCACGCTGATGTCCCGCGGCACCTCGATACGGTGCTTGGCCGCGCAGTCGGCCACGACGCCGCTGCACTTCATCCGCAGCACCAGCCGGTCGTTCTTCATCGACCAGGTCACCTCGGGGTCCTTGCCGACGGCGACGGTTCCCTGGAACCAGCGGGTGACCTCGACCGTCCCCGACTTGTTCGAATCGGCGGCGACGATCTCCAGTGCCGAGTCGTCGGAGTCGACGGTCAGGGTGCGGCCCTGGAGCGCGAAGGACCTGTGGTCGGGGGTCTTGTCGTCCCCGGCGGAGGCACCGCAGGCGGTGGCCCCCGCGACGAGAAGCGCGACGACCCCGGCCGCGGCGGCGGCACGTGCGGGAACGGAACGGAACATGATGATCTCCCCCTGGTTCAGCCCTGAACGAGCTCTGACTCAGCCCTGATCGAACTCTGATAGAGCTTTGACCGCGCCCTGGACGGGCGGCCGCGGGCACTCCGCGACCCTGCTTCGACCCTAGGGACCGGGGCGCCCGCGGGGGATCCGGGCCGCTCCCGGATCGGGGGTGGGGTTTTCCCCCGTACCGACCCTGACTTCCCCGGGCCCCCGGAGTAAGGGTTTGCAGGGCAGGGCCCCGGGCAAGGTAGGCTGTCGACTCGTCTCGGGTGCGTAGCTCAGGGGTAGAGCGCCTGCCTTACAAGCAGGATGTCGGCGGTTCGAAACCGTCCGCGCCCACATCAGGAGAGGACCCCGGCCGATCTCGGCCGGGGTCCTTCGTCGTTCAGCCCGCTTCCCGCGTGCCGGTCGCGTGCTTCAGCCCGGTCCGGGCGTCCACGCGGTCCGGTGTCTCCACTTCCGTCCAGAAGCGGTGCGTGGTGACGAAGACCGCGAGTTCGTGTTCGCGTCGCCGGAGCTTCTCCACCTCGGCCTGTTCGTCGGGGGTCCAGCCGGGGGAGGCGGGGCGCTCCACCTTCCGCCAGCCGTTGTCGTCGCTGAAGCCGTCCAGAGGCGCGACCGACCAAGGAAGCCGCTTGAGCAGGGCCGACAGCTCGGCCCGGACCTGATGCAGCTCCTCCTGACCGGCGAGGAGGTCACTCGGAAAGTCGTAGGTCTTAGGCACGCCACAATGCTACGCCTGTTCGATTTTGGGTGGCGAGTGGCTTCGGGAGGTTCATGCGAATGGGGTGGTGGGTGGGTGGGCGGCGGGCGGCGGGCGGTCTGAGGGGCGGGCGGTCGGTTTGGGCGGGCGGTTGGTGGCCGGGGTGGACGGTTGGTCTGGGTGGCGGACGAGTGGTCTCGTGACGGATGGACGGTGTGGGTCGGCGGCTGGTGGTGGTGCTGGCGGTCGGTCTGGGCGCCGGACGTGTGCTCTTCGTGGCGGGCGGGTGGTCTGCGTGGGCGGCTGATGGTCATGACGGGCGGGCGGGCGGGCGGTTGGTGGCCGTGGCGGACGGGGTGGCGCACATGTGACTCGCGTGGCGGATGGTCGGTCTGGGCGGTGGACGTGTGCTCTTCGTGGCGGACAGGTGGTCTGCGTGGGCGGCTGATGGTCATGACGGGTGGGCGGTTGGTGGCCGTGGCGGGTGGGCGGCGCACATGTGACTCGCGTGGCGGATGGTCGGTCTGGGCGGTGGACGTGTGCTCTTCGTGGCGGGCGGGTGGGCTGGACGCCGTGGTCGTCGCCTCCGCTCCCGAAGGCCTCGCGGCGCTGAGAGGTTCGCGACCGGCGACGCGCGGCGGGCGTCGAGGCGGTGCGGGTGGACGAAGGCCGACTCCGGGGCGGGCAGACGGGGTTCGCGGCGGGCGGTCGGTCGGTCTGGGTGGCGGACCCGTCGTCCTCGCGGCGGGCCGTCGGTCCCGCTGGAATCAGTCGGACGCGAGGTCGGTGTGCCCCACGTGGGCCGGGAGTGTCCGTCCCAGCTGGGCGAGCGGGGACAGGGCCATCAGTGCCGGCGACAGCATCATGCCCGCGGCCGTCACCAGGAGACTGGTGCGCAACCCCCACTCCTGCGCGAGATACCCGCCGAGCAGGGAGCCGAGCGGGGTCAGGCCCATGCCGACGAACGTGATCGTGGCGGCCACGCGGCCCTGCATCCCGTCCGGGGTGACCGCCTGCCGTACGGCCATGACCGTGACGTTCACCAACTGGCCGCCCGCCCCGAACACGAAGCCGACCGAGAGGAGCGCGGCGACCGTCACCCCGGAGGAGCCGTGCAGCACGGGCACCCACAGGAACGCGCCGTCGCCGAGCACCGCCGCGGACACCAGCACGACGCCATGACCGAACCGGCCCGGCAGACGGGCGGCCAGCAGCGAACCCAGGAGCGCGCCCGGCCCCGTAGCCGCGAGGCACAGTCCCACGACCGCGCCCGACAGGTGCAGTTCCCGCGGCAGGAAGAGCAGATAGACGGTCATCAGCGCGGCGAAGGAGAACTGGAAGGCCGCCGAGGCGAGGCACACGGTCCGCAGGGAGGTGTCGCGCACGACGAAGCGGAGGCCCTCCTGAATCCGCCGCCCTGTGCGAGGGGAGCGTCCCGAGTGCTCCGGTATCGACTCGCCGCGACGGATCCCTCGGATCGACAGGAACGACAGCGCGAAGAAGAGCGCGCCCGCGGCGGCGGCGACCGGTGCCGACAGCCAGGACACCAGCGCACCACCGAGGGCGGGACCGCCGGTCTGCGCCGCGGACCGGCTGCCCTCGAGCGCGCTGTTGCCCCGCACCAACTGGTCGCGTCCCACCAGCCGCACGAGAGACGACTGGTAGGCGACGTCGAAGAACACGGACAGGACCCCGACGGCGAAGACGACCGCGAACAGTGCGGGCAGGCCGAGCAGCCCCAGGAGCCCGGCCAGGGCGGCGGCACCCAGCGCCAGGGCCCGGCCGGCGTCCGACAGGACCATCACCGTGCGGGTGCGCCATCGGTCCACCCACGCGCCGACGAAGAGCGAGAGCAGCAGGATCGGCGCCTGCCCCACCGCTCGCAGGACGCCCAATTGGCCAGCACCGGCGTCGAGAGTCAGGACGGCGAACAGCGGCAACACCAACAGGCTTGTCTGTTCGCCGAGTTGGGAGGCGGTCTGGCCCACCCAGAGGCTACGGAAGTCGCCGTTCCGCCACAGGTTCGACGGGGTGGGGCGACCGGAATCGGACACGTTGGAGGAAGCGGACGGCACAAGGATCCCCGGATCGAAGGCGTGCTGTGCCACACCGTCAGGGGCGGCACGCGATGACAGGCCGGACGGCCTACGACGTCAACGCGTGCTGGGAAAACCGGGCATGTCCTCACTCCTCCGGGGTCATCCACCGAACCTGAACATTAGCCGGGCGAGGCGGGGTAAGGGGAGGTCGATCGACCCCTGGTGTGAAGGAGCCGAGGATGACCGACGACGCCTACCTGTTCCTGCTCGACAACGCGTCCGCGCGGCTGGGCGTGGCCCCCGCCGCCGTCGGCGAGCTCGCGTGCATGGAGACGCCCGCGGTCCGCGCGTGGCTGGACGCCCAGGGAACCACATTGACCTCCCCGCATCTGCGTCTGCTGCCGCCGGAGGAGACCGCGGCCGTGCCCGAGGGGGCCGAACGGCTGCCCGTGCCGCTGAGCGAGGAGGAACTGAGCCGGGTCCGCCACCACTTGGCACCGGAGTCCCTCGCCGGGGTCGAGGAGGAACTGCTCACCTACCGCGACTACGCGGACGGCCGGGACGGCCTGATCGGCCGCGCGCTGGCCGCCGGCGTACCGCCGCATCGCATCGTCGAACTGACCGGCGTGGACCCCGCGACGGTCACGGCTGCGGCGGAAGGCTGACGCCGGGGGCTGCGGGCGTACTCCGGCTCACCTCCCGGGGCCGGGATCCGGGTGTACGGCGCCGGTATGCCGTAGCACCCCGCGTGCCATCGCTGCCGGGCGGTCTCACACCCCGGGATGGGGACCTGGGGGTACGGCCCCGGTGCGCCGTCGCATCCCGCGTCACATTGCTGCCGGGCGGTCTCACACCCCCGGACCCGGATCGGGGTGTACGGCCGACTCGATGCCGGCGCGGGCCGCCTCCAGTTGGGCGGCGAACGCGATGCCGAGGAAGAGGGCGACAGCGGTGAGGTTGGCCCACAGCAGCAGGGCGATGAAGGCCGTGAGCGGCCCGTACACGGCACCGAAGGCACCGCTCTCCTCGACGTACAGCGCGAGCAGCCAGGTGGCCGCCACCCACAGCAGCAGATGTACGGCCGAGCCGAAGGCCAGCCAGGTGTAACCGGGCTGCACCCGGCGCGGTGACCAGCGGAAGATCACGGCGGAGGCCACCCAGGCCAGCGCGAGCCCCACCGGCAGGTCCAGTACTCCCCACCAGCGCGGACCGCCGCCCGCCCGGCCCGCGGACTCGGCCACCGCGTCGCCCACGGCCTCTCCGGCGACCAGCACGACGAACCCCAGCACCAGCGGCAGACCGGCGGCGAGCGCCAGCACGATCCCGCGCGCGTACTTGCGCGGGAAGGGACGGTCGCGCTCGATGCCGTAGATCCGGTTCGCGCCGCGCTCGATCTGGCCCATGGCCGAGGCGAGGTTCAACAGCGCGAAACCCAGACCGAGCCACAGGGCGAGCGTGCTCCAGACGCTGCCGTGCGCGGTGCGGCGCGTCCCGTCGAAGGCGTCCTTCACGACATCGGCGCTCGCGCCCGGCACGATCCGGCCGAGCGTGAGCTCGATGATCCGGCCCACGCCCTCCGTGTGCACCGACGTGGCCAGACCGACCAGCGCCACGGTGCACGGAACCAGCCCGAGCACCACCTGGAAGGCGAGGGCGCGCGCGTTGGTGAAACCGTCGGCGTAACGGAACCGCGCGAAGGAGTCGGTCAGCAGCCGCAGCCCGCCGTAGTGGCGCAGGGCGGTGAACGCCTCGTCTCCGGAGAGCTCGTCCCCGATCATGTCCCGGGTCTGCGGGACCCGGACGGCGGTACCCATGGCGTGGACGCTCCTTGGTCGTGCGGCTGGTCCCTGTGCGGTTGCCCCGAGAACGGGTTGTCAGCGTCGTCCGCCGAACTCCCACTCGTGGACCTCCACGGCCGCGTACCGGTCCGCGGTCAGCACGGCCCGTGCCCGGTCCGGATCCGGGGCGCGGACCAGGGCCGCGGTGCCCAGCCAGGCGCCGGCGTCGTCGGACAGGAGAGGACCGTAGGCGATCAGGTCGTCCTTGTCGGCCGGCACGGCGAGGTCGGCGGCCTCTCCCGCGCCGAGACCGAGCACCAGATACCGGTCGCCGCCGGTCCGGCCGCCGGGGAAGTCCCACATGGTGCGGCCCAGCAGGTTGCGCCAGCGGCGCAGTAGTACGTCCCGGTACGCGCCGGCCTGGTAGTTGGGCTCGTCGAAGGCGAACGCGCGGGCCGCGGCGGGGTCGGGCAGGTCGACGATGTGCACACTGCCGGTGGGTGTCTCCCCGTCGGCGCCGAACGTCGGCCCACGGGCGATCAGTTCGTCCGCAAACCGGTCCATGTAGGCCCAGTGCGCTTCCGTCAGCTCCTCCCGCAGGGGCAGGGAGCCGGGCCGGTCACGGTGGTAGCAGAAGAACTCCATGACCCCAGAGCCTTGTCGATCTACGTCGGCTTCTCAACGGCATGTGCCCGGCGGCCTGTTCGCCAGCTCGGCGAGCATCGGGGCGAGTCGGGGGGCGAGTTCGGGACGGGAACGTTCGAGCTCGGCCATGACGACGTCGATCGTGGCGCCCAGGGCCCGGTTGAGTTCCGCAACGGTGAGCGAGCGGACGAGCGTCGACTCCAGCGCGGTCGAGAGGTCGGCGGGTAGGAAATGGGCGCCTTTCGCGTGCGCGGCGGGGTGGCCGAGCCGCAGACAGGCCAGGGCGATCACGTGGTCGCGCAGGGCGCTGATCCAGTGCTCGGCCTGCCACCGGCGGGCGCGCTCGACGCACGCGCGCGCGTGGAGGGCGTGATGCCACAAGAGGCCGACCAGGGTGTCGCCGTCCGGGGGAGCGAAGGGTTCGAGGGGGCGGGGCCGCCCGAAAACGGTCCGCCACTGCGGGCCCCGCGGGCCGAACTCGGCCTCCGGGGCGAACGTCAGGTCGATCTCCAGCCAGCCCGGCAGAAGGAACACGCGGATGACGGCCGCCCCGACTCGCAGGTCCCAGTGGTGCCGCGCGCCGAGATCGTCGTAGAGCCAGCCGGTCCACCGCTCCAGCGTCGGCGTCAGGTCGCCGTGCACGGCCAGGACCAGGTCGGTGTCCGACCATCGGTCACCCTCCTCGACGGCGTGCGAGCCGGTGAAGGCGGCGCCCACGACGTTGTCGTCGGCTTCGGCGCGGGCGAGCAAACGCTCCCGCAGGCGGTCCCGTTCCTCGACCGTGAACATCGGCCCCGTTTTCGTCCAAGCGTCGTAGGTGCTTTGTCCATGGACCGGGCCGTGGCCGGGACGCGAGGGTCGGTTCATGGACGCGGATCTTGAGGATTGTCGTGCATAGCCCGGCGGTCGAACGGCCACGGATGGCAAGTGGGCTGCTCGCGCTGGCCCTCGGTGGGTTCGGCATCGGGCTGACCGAGTTCCTGATCGCGGGGCTGCTGCCGCAGGTGGCGTCGAGTTTCGCGGTGTCCGAGGCGGCCGCGGGACGTTTGATCTCCGGATACGCGCTGAGTGTCGCGGTCGGCGCGATCGCCCTGACGGCGGCGACCGCGCGACTGCCCCGCAAACACGTCCTGGTCGGCCTGGTGGTCCTGTTCGTCCTCGGCAACCTGCTGTCCGCCGTCGCACCGAGCTACCCGGTGATGCTGCTCGGGCGGATCGTCGCCGCGCTGTGCCACGGTTCGTTCTTCGGTATCGGCTCCCTCGTCGCGCGCGGCCTGGTCGCGCCGGAGCGCAAGTCCCGCGCGGTGGCCGTCATGTTCGCCGGGCTGACGGTCGCGAACGTGCTCGGTGTGCCGTTCGGCGCGCTGGTGGGGGAGCGCTGGGGCTGGCGGGCCGCGTTCTGGGCGGTCACCGCGGTCGGCCTGCTCGCGCTCGCGGGGATCGTCGCGTTCGTGCCGAGCGGTCACAGGGAGACACCGACGGCTCCCACCGCCCTGCGCGCCCAGCTCGGCACGTTCCGGTCCCAGCAGGTCTGGCTCACCCTGGTGGCCACCGCACTCGGCTACGGCGGGATGTTCGGCGCGTTCAGCTACATCGCCTACACGCTCACCGAGGTCGGCGGCTTCTCCCCGGCGGATGTCGCCTGGCTGCTCATGGTGTACGGCGTCGGCCTGGTCGTCGGCAACCTGATCGGCGGTCGGGCCGCCGACCACGACCGCGACCGTACGCTGCTCCTAGCCCTGGCCGGTCTCACCGTCACCCTGGGCGTATTCGGACTGCTCGCCGAGAGCGCCTCGGCCTCGGTGGTGCTGGTGTTCCTGATGGGGGTGTTCGGGTTCGCCGGCGTGCCCGGCATGATCACCCGCGTCACCGACCACGCGCAGGGCGCCGCACTGGCCGCAGGCGCCAACGTGTCCGCGTCCAACATCGGCAACGCACTGGGTGCCTGGGCCGGGGGCCTCGCCATCACCGCGGGTCTCGGCTACACCGCACCGCTCTACGTCGGCGCGGGCATGGTGCTCACCGCCGTCGCCGTCATGGCCGTGGCCGCGCGTGGAGCAGGGGCGGCCGCTGGGCAGGACCGCGAGTCGGCGCCCCGCGATGACTTCCGCGCGCTGGGCCGGTCTCAAGGAGGACGAGGAGCGCCGTGAGAAAGGAACAGCCATGGAGAACCCCCAGGGCACACACGCGCAAATGACGTCAGCGGCGTCAGCGGCGGACATGGCACCGCAGGCCGCCGCGGGCAAGGTGCTCTGGCATTTCACGATGTCGTTGGACGGGTTCGTGGCCGGTCCCGGGCACACGATGGACTGGATGACGGGGTTCTCGTTCCGGCCCGGCCTCGTCGAGGAGTACGCCGCGACCACCGGGGCCGTGCTGGGCGGACGGGACGGCTGGGACGCCTTCCCCGACGTCGGTGCCGTCTACGGCGGCGCGTGGCAGGGGCCGCTCTTCGTCCTCACGCACCACCCCGAGGACGCGCCGACGGCCACCGGGGTGACCTTCCTGAGCTGCGACGCCGCCGAGGCCGTCCGGATCGCCCTGGAAGCCGCCGGCGGCAAGAACGTGGAGGTCTTCTCGCCCACGATCGGCCGGCAGCTCCTCGAACGCGGGCTGATCGACGAGATCGACCTGCACATCGTGCCCGTCCTGCTCGGCGACGGCATCCGACTGTTCGAGAACCCCGGCGGCGCTCCCGTCCGCCTCGCCCGCCTCGACGGCGGCGACCGCACGGCCGCGGTGAACGTGCGCTACCGCCCGCTCGCGACCGACCCCAGCCACTCGGTCAGGTGACGGCCCACCTCCTCGGGGCGTTCCTGCTGGATCCAGTGGCCGCAGCCACCGAGGAGGTGGGCGGCGTGCAGACCGGGCAGCGTGGTGGGGAAGGCGTCGATGGCGTCGGACAGCCAGGTGGTGGAGGCGTCGAGGGCGCCGCCCAGGAAGAGCGAGGGCCGGCGGATCGGCGCGCCCGCGTAGGCGGCCAGGTCCTTCCAGTCCCGGTCCATCGCGCGGTAGCGGTTCAGGGCCCCGGTCAGTCCCGTGCGCTCGAACTCCCCCGCGTAGACGTCGAGATCGTCCTCGGTGAGCCAGGCCGGGAGGCGGCCGTCGGGGAAACGGTCGCGCAGTTGCCCGCCGGGTGTGACGAAGTGCGGATCGGCGGCCGGGAGGTGGGCGTCGGCCGCGGGCATCGTGTCGGCCGAGAGCGCGGCGTAGAAGCCGGCCAGCCAGCCGCGTACGTCCGGTTCGATCTCCCGTTCGGCCCGGCCGGGCTCCTGGAAGTAGGAGACGTAGAACTCCTCCTCCCCGCCGAGCCCGGCGAAGACCTCGCTGGGGCGGGGGCCGCCGGGCGGGGTGTACGGCACGCTCAGTAGGGCGACCGCGTGGAAGACCTCTGGCTTGAGCAGCGCCGAGTGCGCGGCGATCGTCGCGCCCCAGTCGTGTCCGACGACCACCGCGGCACGCTCGCCGAGCGCCTCCACCACGGCCGCGTTGTCCTCCACCAGCTCGGTCATCCGGTACGCCGCCACCGCCTCCGGCTTCGAGGAACGGCCGTATCCGCGCACGTCCACTGCGACCGCGCGGTATCCGGCCGCGGCCAGCACCGGCAGCTGGTGCCGCCACGAGTACCAGGACTCCGGGAAGCCGTGCAGCAGCAGGACGAGGGGGCCGCTGCCCTGTTCCACAAGGTGGATCCGGCCGGCGGGACCGGGGACCAGACGGTGGGTGAGGTGCGACATGTGTCCTCCGTACGTACGGATATGGGTCACGACGAGCATGCGGGGCGGCGACGGTGTCGCGCGAGGTCTGTTGCCGGTTCGGCAAGTCCGCAGATCGGAGTCGTTGTCAGACCCGACGCCTACTGTGGTCGGCATGGATACGGAGCAGGTGCGGCTGGTGGCCTGGGCGGAGGGTGACTTCTGGCTGCTTCAGCGGATCAACAGCCCTGAGATGACCGACCACTTGGGCGGGCCCGAGAGCGAGGAGAAGCTCGTCGCGCGGCACCGGCGGTACGTCGGGCTGTCGTCCGGGCGGATGTACCGCGTCACGCTCGCGGACGGCGGGGAGACCGTCGGCTCGGTGGGGTTCTGGCAGCGTGAGTGGCGGGACTCCCTGATATGGGAGACCGGGTGGGGGATCCTGCCGGAGTTCCAGGGGCGGGGGCTGGCCGCGCAGGCGGCCCGCGCCGTCGTGGAGGAGGCACGGGCCGCCGGTGGACACCGGTATCTGCACGCGTTCCCGGGCGTGGAGCACACCGCGTCGAACGGCGTCTGCCGTCGGGCGGGCTTCACGCTGCTCGGACAGGCCGCGTTCGAGTATCCGAAGGGGAACTGGATCAAGTCGAACGACTGGCGGTTCGACCTGACGGGCGGGGACGGCGGCTGAGGGGGGCACTTGAGGGTGGGGCGTCAGCGGGCGGCGTCCGCCAACTCCCGTACCACCCGGGCCGCGACGGGCACCTTCACGCCGTGCCGGTCGGCCGCGCGCAGCAACGCCCCGCCGATCGCGTCCAGTTCTAGGGGGCGGTCCGCCTCCGCGTCACGCTGCATCGAGGACTTCGTGCCGGGCGGGAAGGCGTCGTAGCGGGCGAGTGCCTGGGCGGCGTCGGCGGGGCCGCCGCAGGCCGCGCTGACCGCGGCGGTTTCCTCGACCAGCGCGGTCAGCTCCTCGCGGTGGCGGGTGCGCACCTCGCCGAGGGGGAGGGCGTGCAGGGTGGTGAGGAGGGCGAAGGGAGCGAGGAAGGACATCTTGGCCCACAGGGTGGCCGTCTCGTCGTCCAGGACACGGGTCGCGGGGCCGGCCGCGGCCAGGGCGGAGGCCAGTGCGTCGAGGCGCTCGCGGGGGACGCCGTCGCCGGTCAGGTCGAGCTCGGCGAAGGGGCTGCCGTGTTCGATGACGCCCGGTGCGAGCCTCGTCGACTCGACGCGGATCACCGCGGGGGCGACCCGGTCCGGGCGGTAGCGGGTGCGCAGGGTCGCCGGGTGTTCGACGCCGTTCAGGAGGGGGACGACCAGACCGTCGCCGAGGGCGGTGGGCGGGACGCGGTCGAGGGCGGAGTGCAGGGAGGTGTGCTTGACGGCGATCACACAGGCGTCGACCGGTTCGCGCAGCTCGGTGTCGGCCTCGACGGGGGTCGTGAAGTCGCCGAAGGTGCTGCTGCGGACCTGGATGCCGGCTGTGCGCAGGGTGTTCGCCGTGGCCTCGCCGGCCAGGCAGATCACGCGGTGTCCGGCGCGGGCCAGGAGGGCGGCGAGGAGGCCGCCGGTGCCGCCCGGGCCCAGGACGGCCACGGTGGGTTTACGGTGCGCGGAGTCGTGCGCCATGTCGGGGTGTTCCTCTCGTCGGTCGGCCCCGGGGTCGGTGGCCGCCTCGGCGAGGATCATGGCATTTGGAACGGGCGGGCGGAAGCGCCGATCCGCTCGGGGAGGGAGACTGTCGGTATGTGCCGCAGTATCAAGACGCTTCGTCCGCCTGTGTTGCCCGAGGAGGCGACGGAGGAAGAGATTCGGGCCGCCGCGCTTCAGTACGTGCGCAAGGTGTCGGGCTTCCGGGCCCCCGCCGCCCACAACCAGGAGGTCTTCGACCGGGCCGTGGAGGTGATCGCGGAGGCGACGGCGGAGCTGCTGGAGGGACTGGAAATCCGGGGAACGGCTCGACGCGAGGCGAGCTGACCGGGGCCGGCGTCGGGGACGGGCCTGGTGCGGGGGCGACCGGGGGCAGATCCGACGGCCACCGACCGGGCGGAGCTGCACCTACCGGGGATGCGGGACCGTCCCGATACACAGCTCTCCCGCGCGGCTGCGACCAGTCCCCGCCGGCCCGTAGCCGACGCGCGTCCCGCCGTCGCGGTCGTCGTCACTGTGCCTCCGGGCGTGGTCCCAGCCGGACCTGCCGGGGGGTGCGAGCCCGTGCCGATATGCGGCTCTCCCGCGCGGATGCGACCAGTCCCCGCCGGTCCGTAGCCGACGCGCGTCCCGCCGTCGCGGTCGTCGTCACTGTGCCTCCGGGCGTGGTCCCAGCCGGACCTGCCGGGGGGTGCCCCTATCTCTTTCGTCAAGCCGGGTGAGGATGGTCGGCATGACGGATCGGGATCGGTTGGGGCGGGCCGCGGTGCACTATGCGGCTGGCGGCGGGGACGTGGATGGCCTGAGGGCGCTGTTGGCTGAGGGCGCCGACCCGGGGGCTGCCGATGCCGAGGGTTGGACGCCGCTGCATTTTGCTGCTCAGGCGCAGGCGCCCGCTGCCGTCGAAGTCCTGCTGGCGGCGGGTGCGGCGGTCGATGTCGTGGACCGTCATGGCAATACGCCGTTGTGGAGAGCGGTGTTCTGTTCGCGGGGCGAAGGCGGGACGATTCGGCTCCTTCTGGCAGCCGGTGCTGACCCCAACCGGGACAACGTTCATGGCCTGAGCCCGAGGACGCTGGCGGGGCGGATTGCTAACTATGACGTGGCTGTTCACCTTCCGGCTGGGGACGACACTTCCCCCTAGACTCCGTCTGCCGTGGCTGGCTGGGGTTCGTAGAAGGTGCCGTCGCGGAGCATGGCGAAGAGGACATCGGCTCGTCGTCGGGCGAGGCAGAGCAGTGCCTGGGTGTGGTGCTTGCCCTGGGCGATCTTCTTGTCGTAGTAGGCCCGGGAGACCGGGTCGCCCAGAGCGGCGAACGCGGAGAGGAAGAAAGCCCGTTTGAGCTGCTTGTTTCCTCGTCTGGAGGGCTGTTCGCCGCGGATCGATGAGCCCGAGCTCCGAGTCGCCGGGGCGAGACCCGCGTAGGCGGCGAGGTGGCCTGCGGTCGGGAAGGTGCTGCCGTTGCCGACCTCGATCAGGATCCGGGCTCCGGTCCTGATGCCGACCCCTGGCATCGACGTCAGGACCTTCGAAAGAGGGTGAGCCTCCAGGAGTTCCTCGATCCGCCCGGCCAGCAGCGTGCGCTGGTCAAGGACGGCCGTCAGCGAAGTCGCGAGACTTGGGACGATCAGCGCGGCGGCCTCGGTCCCCGGAACGGTCACGGTCTGCTCGTCCAACGCGGCGAAGATCTCGTCGACCAGCCGTTCGGCCATCCTCGGCGCCTTCGGCCGCAGCAGTGTGACCAGCCGGCGCCGTCCGGCCTTGCGGATCTGGGCCGGAGATCCGAACCGTTCCAGCAGCGTGAGGGCGGCCGGGTGTTGCAGTCGCGGCCCCAGAACCCGTTCCAGCGAGGGGTGGATCTGGGTCAGCAGGCCGTGCAGCCGGTTGGCGACCCGGGTGGCCTCGCCGGCCAAGTCGTTGTCGAAGCCCGCGATCATCTCCAGCTCGGCGAGCGTCTCGTCCTCGCCGTCGATCGCCCGCAGCGTGTGAGGCATTGCGCGGGCGGCGTCGGCGATGATGAACGCGTCCCTCGCGTCGGTCTTCGCCTCGCCCGGGAAGAGATCGGCGATCCGCCGCATCGTCAGCCCGGGCAGGTAGGCGACGGGGCGCCCCATGTCCCTCGCGACCGCCAACGGCAGGGCCCCCATCGAGGCCGGCTGGTCGACCACGACCAGCACCGTTCCGTGCTTGGCCTGGAGCTTCGCGAACAACTCGCGGAGCTTGGGCTCGGTGTTGGGCAGGCGCTTGTCGAACGCCTTCTTCCCGGCCGGGGTCACGGCGGTGCCGTGGTTTTCGTCCTTGCCGACGTCCAGACCGAGGAAGACGTCGATGTCGCCGGTGTCGATCACGTGCAGGCCTCTCCATCACGCTTTCATCCGGCCGTGCCAGGGCACCGAGCTGCCACATCCACGTTACGGAGAGCTCTTCCGGCCTTGGTGAAGCCGGTGCTCAAGCCCCTCATCAGCGGTCCGTCGATGCCTCCGGACCCGGTGACACCACCCCCCGGATCATCAACAACAGGAGGGGGAAGTCATGCCGGACCCGAAGGCCGGAGGCCCCGTTGCGGAGCCGCGAAAACGGTAACGGGGGGGCGTACTTGGCGCTGCCTGCTCGCTCGTGGGGCGAGCAAGGCCGTCGCGATACAGATGTCAGAGATTGGGCCCGCGGGAGGCCCCTCGGCGGAGCCGGAAGACCACGCCGCAACCTGCGAAGGAGACGGGGCGCACGCCCTGCAGCGCCTAGCCTAGGGCGTTTCTTTGCGATCACCGAGCAGACCAGATGCGCATGCCTGCGACCGCAGTGCGGACAGGTGGATGGTGGCTACTGGACGCCGGGCGTCAGTTCGACGCGCACGGCGTCGCTTTCCCGGAAGATGTAGACGGGGTCGGTCCGCGCCCGCCATCCGATGGGCACGGCGTAATAACGTCCGTCGCGCGCCACGATGAGCCGCAGGCCCGTGTAGCGGTAGCGAAGGCGCACGGCGGCACCGAGGTCCTCAAAGTGGAGTTCCGTTGATCGGGAGCTGAGGCCGAGCCGCTCGGCACTGAAGACCACCAGGCCGGTGCGTTGAACCACGTTCCGGCCGTCGTGCTCGGCGTGTTGCTCGCCGAGCTGACCGGCGACCAGGGTGACGGTCCAGAACAGGAACACTCCGCCAGCGAAGATCGGTACAGCTGTGTCCCGCAGGCCATCTGGGCGATCTGCACCGTCGCCCGGTACCACACCGAGCAGCAGGCCAAGGGCGATGAGAAGGGGGCCGGCCCAGCGGTACGGCAGGAGCAGTTGCCATTGCCACCAGAGGATGAGCAGGACCGTGCCTGCCGCCACGACGAGCAGGTGCCGGCGGGCCAGTGCCGCTGCGCTCAGCGACAAGCCCCGCACCAGCGCGCCGGGCAGAGCCTGACGCGATCGGGGTCCGCTAAGGGCGATGGCCACGAGCAAGGCGACGGCACCCACCAGAACAGGGAACGTGAGCAGATTCAGGCTCTGCAGGGCGAACTCGGCGAAACTGAAGCCGAGAAAGAAGGGGGAGAGGTGGAAGTGGCCGTAATACGCACTCGTGTAGATCGCACCCAGGTAAAACATCAATGCCGCGATGAACGACGCCTGAGCGATCACCACCTTGGCGACCTTGGTCCAGGGCACCTGGCTTGCGGAGTCCGCTCGTCGGTCCTGCTGTTCGAGGCTGGGCCGCGGTTGCCTCATGTACCGTCCGGTGCCGGAATCACGGAGACACACCGTTCTTGGGAGCCGATGGGCACGTGGGATCGCCAGGGCATGGGGGAGGGGGAGTACCCGTTGGCGTAATGCCGTTGCCATCCCTCTTCGACGGTCCGGTGTTCGTCGGGACGGGCGGGGGCGGCGGGACTGGCTCGCCGCCCCCGCTGGGGGAGCCCTTGGACTGGGCCCCGGTCGGCGACAGTGACGACGCGGCCGCGGACGACGCCGTGGGTGACGACGGCGTCAGGCATGAGGGTGTTGGGGACGACAGCGCTGAGGACGACGGTGACGGGCACGACGGCGTGGGGGAGGCCCCGTCCTTGTCGGGGCCCCTTTCTGACCCACAGGCGGCGATCATGCTGAGGCAGGCCGTGCATACGGCGATGCGCGCGATCCATCCGAGGCAGTGCCTCATGCATCTTCTCCGTGTCCACCGATGCGGTCAGCGGAGATCTTAAGGACTCCGTCACCGATTACCGGGGAAGTTGACGCAGGCGGTGACCCAGCTCCGCCTGATCGGAGCAAAGCGGGGGTGACGCGAAACATGCAATTGCACGCCAGGTGCGCCTGCCCTGTGGAGTCTGGCCTGGCGGCAAGAGCGCGATGGCACCAGCCGACCCCTCGGACGCTGGCGCGCGTGCCCCGGGGCGTCGGTCTAGCCGATGCGGTCGTGATCTTCCTTCTGTGGGAACAACCCTCGTACGAACGATCAGGGCGAGGGGACGCGGAATGATCGGTACGGTCGTTGCTGGACTCGCCGGCTTGACCGGTGTGATTCTGGGCGGCTGGCTTTCTGACGCTGGTCATCAGCTCGCGGGACGACCGGCCCGGCATCCAGGGATCCGGTCTTCCGGCGGTCACCGTTGGGCTTTGCCCACCGGCTGCTGAGCGGGCTCCTGAAGGAGTTCTCGCCCGCAAGCGGATGGGCGAACTGCCGCCCCCTATTGTGCTGACACCGAGCTTGAATGTCCGCAGCACGACCTGACTCCCTTCGGCTGCGCGCCCGGGACCGCTGGCGGTGTCCGACTGAGTGAATCACGGGTGTCCCGCACGCGGACGGTCTCCGCGTGCCGCGAGTCGGCCCTGCGGCTCGTCGACGACAGGCGCGCTCGCGGCTCTTGAGGGCGAACGAGCGGGACGGATCGTAGAAGCCGCCGACCGGCAGGTGACCGTCTTCTGAGGGCCCTGCAGCAGGGCTTACCCGAAGTGTGACACGCCTGGTAAAAGGGCACGACACTCACACTGCCTGCTCCCCGTGCCACTACGCCACCGGTACCCGCAAGCCCTGCGGTGAACAGTTTGCGGCCGCCGCAACAACCCCTCGCACGCCCGAACATGCCCACCTGGTGCAGGTCCATCACACCGGTCAGCCGGGCCGAGGACCCCGACCAAGGAAGTGGCAACGAGACGAGAGCGCACCGGTCACTGCGGCTGCCGCGCATGCCACGCCGGGGCTGCCCAGGTCATCGAACCCGGCAAACGCCCAGAAGTCCTTCGACCTGTCGTCGTATAGGCACCAGTTCACGGCGGCGGTGGCCGCGGTGGTCGGTCCCGCGGTCCCGGGTGGTCGAGCCCGCGGTGACCGTCAGCTTTCGGGTGCCTGCCTCGGGAGGGTCAGCTGGTGGTCACGGCGGTGTTGTCCACGACGAGGTCGGACGCGAGCGCGATCCGCCAGGCAGGCGGTCGTACCGGACTCCGCACTCCGCGACTTCACCGCCGATACCCCGGGTCAGGTGCGACTTGCGCGCCTGTCCGTCTCGAGGCGACATCACTCCGTCGACTCCGGAATCGGTCGAGTGTCCGGCGCCCCATGTCGCTCATCGCCGGATTGCATTCGACGTAGAACCGGACAAACACCCATCGGCTGTTCGAACGCCCAGGTCCTGCCGCGCTCCTGCTCCGGACCGTCACAGGCCAGTGCCCTGCGACCAGCGCTTTCCCAACGACCCTAACCGGCACGCCCGGGCGAGTGCCCCGGCCGCTGCTCCGCGCCCTGGATCAGGCACTCGATCAGGTAGTCGCCCGTGCCCTCGTCGATGATCACGCCGTGGGTCTCGCTGCGGAAGCCGGGGAAGCGGCGGTCGAAGGACTCCAGAGCGGTGAGATAGCGCAGCAGCGGGCCGTCGAGTGCGCCGACGGACTCGCCCGGCATCAGGACCGGGATGCCGGGTGGGGTGACCGTCACCATGGCGGCCGCCACCCGGCCCGGCGCCTCCGAGAGCCGGACCCGTTCGGTGTCACCCCGCACCAGCCGCTGGTAACAGTGCTGAGGGGGCGCCACCGGCTGCGGGAGCTGCTGGAAGGCCGTGTCCAAAAGCTCCACCAGGCGCACCGAGCGCAGTTGCTCGTGCATCTCCTGGCACAGCCCGCGCAGGGTCAGGCCCGCGTACCGGCGGGGATGCGCGGCGAGGGCCTGCGGCAGGACGCGCTCCAGTGGGGCGTCGACGTCGTAGAGGGCCTTGAAATCCGTCAGGGCGTCCAGCAGCGTGCCCCACTTGCCCTTGGTGATGCCCATGGAAAACAGGATCAGTGTGGTGTAACTGTCGGTCTTCTCCACCACAATCTTCCGGGTGGCCAGATAGGCGGTGAGCACCCGGGCGGGGATGCCCTCCTCGGCCATCTCGCCCGTGGCGTTGATCCCCGGACAGGTCAGCGTGACCTTGACGGGGTCCAACATGCAGTGGCCCTCAGCCAGCCCGGGGAAACCGTGCCAGTCGGCGCCAGGCTCCAGCAGCCAGCAGGACTGCTCGCTGCGCAGCAGTTCCGGCGGAGATTCCTCGAACGGCAGCCGTTCGCCGGTCACCGGGTCGGTGACCGTGTCCGGCTGCCACACCCCGAAGAACCACGGCGGCCTGTCTCCGGCGCTCTCGATCCGCCGTCGCAGGCGCACCATCTCCTGACGGAAGCGGATCGCCTCGGTCACCGCCTCGTCGATCAGCCACTCGCCCTGCGGGCCGTCCATCATCGCCGTCGCCACGTCGAGCGAGGCGATCATGGGGTAGAGGGGTGAGGTGGTGCCGTGCATCATCAGCGCCTCGTTGAACCGGTCATGCTCCACCGGTGCCCGCGGTGCGGGCCGCACGTGCACCATCGCGCTCTGCGACAGCGCCGCCAGCAGCTTGTGTGTGGACTGGGTGGCGAACACGGTCGGACGGTCCGGGCCGGGCAATGCCTCCTCGTCCACCGACATGCCGTACCGGCCGGCGTAGAGCGGGTGGAAACGGGCGTACGCGAACCACGCCTCGTCGAAGTGCAACCGGGGCGTGCTGGCGGCGAACGCGCGAGCGGTGGCTACGGCATCGTAACTGAGGCCGTCGTAGGTGGAGTTGGTGAACACCGCGTACTGCGGGTGGGGGGACACCGCGTCCTCGGTGAGCGGGTTCGCGGCGATCCGGGCCGCCACCGCGTCCGCGGCGATCTCGGCCGGGGGCAGCGGTCCCGCCAGGCCGTAGCCGTTGCGGGTAGGGACCAAGTAGACGGGCCGGGCGCCCGAGACGACCAGGCCCTGCAGCACGGACTTGTGGCAGTTGCGGTCCACCAGAGCGATCTCGTCGCGGGTGACGCTGAAATGGCCGACCAGGCGGTTGCACGTGGAGTCGCCGTGCAGCACGAAGTAGGTCAGGTCGGAGCCGAACACACGTGCCGCGTTGCGTTCCGCCTCGCCGATCGGGCCGGTGTGCTCGAACAGCGAGCCCAGTTCCTCGACCGAGATCGACAGGTCGCTCCGCAGCAGCCGTTCCCCGAAGTAGTCGTGGAAGGCGCGTCCTGCCGGCGACTTGAGGAAGGCGACACCGCCGGAGTGGGCCGGGGTGTGCCAGGAGTATTCGTGGGCGTCGTCGAAGCGGCGCAGTGCCCGGAAGAACGGCGGCAGCACGGATTCCCGGTAGGCGCGGGCGGCGGTGGTGATGCGGCCCGCGATGAAGCCCGGGGTGTCCTCCAGCGGCCACACGTAGCCCACGACGGACTCCGAGACCCACAGCGGGAGGTCCCCCAGGCCCTCGTCGGCCATCACCAAGAAGACCGGCAGGTCCCTGAAACGGCGGCCGATCCGCCGCAACACGGCGCTGCCGCCCGGCGTCCCGTCGAGGGTGCGGCCCGGCGGGGCGAACAAGCGGGTCGGCGCGGCGAGCGCGGTGCCGGGCCCGTCACCGGAGACTTCGGGAAGGTCCCAGGCCACAAGCGCGGCAGCGACACCAGCGTCGGTGCGCAGTACGGCGTCCGCGTCCTCCGCCGTGACCGCCCACCGGACTTCGAAGCCGCCTGCCTCGATCGCGTCCCGGATCATCCGTAACTGCTGGGGTCCGGCGCCCTCGCCATGAGGGTGTTCCGGTACCGCCACCAGGATCCTGCTGTCGGCCATGCTCTCTCCCGCCCTCCTCGGCGGCGCCCCGGCCGCACCATGCCAGTGTCCTGCCGGCGCACCGGGCAGAACGGCGGCCGGGTCGGCAAACCACCACTACGGCGGAAACCGCTGTTCCGACGTTGACTTGCAGCAGAGCCAGCTACGCCCCCCGGCGGTCGGGGCCCGTCGAAGGCCTGGACATCGCTCGCTGCGGGATCCCCGGCGACGGGACGACGCCCGGGTCAGGCGGGCGTACAAGGCTGGGCGCGGCAGCCCCCGGGCAGCTTCACTTCCCCGCTGGGCGTGGTCTGGCGGGGATCGCGAGACCGTCGTAGCGGCCGAGCGCCGGGATGGGGGGCCCTATGTCTTTGGTCAAGGTGGTCGGGTCGGTGTCGGGTGGGTCTGGCAGTGTGGCTGTTGTGAGCGATGACGTGCCTGTTCGGGGGTCGGCTGGTGAGGGCATGCGTCCGTGCGACTTCTGTGGTCACCCGGTCGTGATCGACTCGGTCGACGAGCGTGACTGCCCGGTGTGTGGCGAGGGTGCTGAGGTTCAGCCCGAAGCTGCTGGCTGGGGTTCGTAGAAGGTTCCGTCGCGGAGCATGGCGAAGAGGACGTCGGCCCGGCGCCTGGCGAGGCAGAGCAGGGCTTGGGTGTGGTGTTTGCCCTGGGCGATCTTCTTGTCGTAGTAGGCCCTGGAGGTCGGGTCGCCCAGGGCGGCGAACGCGGAGAGGAAGAAAGCCCGTTTGAGCTGCTTGTTTCCTCTCCTGGACGGTTGTTCGCCGCGGATCGACGAGCCCGAGCTGCGGGTCGCTGGAGCGAGTCCGGCATAGGCGGCGAGGTGGGCGGCGGACGGGAAGCTGGATCCGTCGCCGACGTCGATGAGGATCCGGGCTCCGGTCCTGACGCCGATCCCCGGCATGGACGTCAGGACCTTGGAAAGAGGGTGTGCCTCCAGCAGTTCCTCGATCCTCGCGGCCAGCAGTTTCCGCTGGTCAAGCACTGCCTGGAGCGAGCCGGCGAGGCTGGGAACGATCAGCGCGGCCGCGTCCGTGCCCGGGACGACGACGGTCTGCTCGTCCAGCGCGGTGAAGATGTCCTCGACCAGCCGCTCGGCCATCCGCGGCGCCTTCGGACGTATCAGTGTCACCAGCCTGCGTCGTCCGGCCTTGCGGATCTGGGCCGGAGAGCCGAACTGGTCGAGGAGCTTGAGCACGGCCGGGTGTTGCACTCTCGGGCCCAGGACCCGCTCCAGCGACGGGTGGATCTGCGTGAGCAGGCCCCGCAGCCGGTTGCTGATCCTCGTTGCCTCGACGGCCAGGTCGTCGTCGAAGCCGACGATCATCTCAAGTTCGGCGATGGTCTCGTCTTCGAGGTCGACCGAGCGGAGCGTGTGCGGCATGACGCGGGCCGCGTCCGCGATGACGAACGCGTCGCGGGCGTCGGTCTTGGCCTCACCTGGGTAGAGGTCAGCGATCCGGCGCATCGTCAGTCCGGGCAGATAGGCGACCGGGCAGCCCATGTCCCGGGCCACGGCGAGCGGCAGGGCGCCGATCGAGGCGGGCTGGTCGACGACCACGAGTACGGTTCCGTGCTTGCTCTTCAGCTTCCCGAAGACCTCGCGGAGCTTCGGTTCGCTGTTGGGCAGCCGCTTGTCGAACGCCTTCTTCCCGGCCGGGGTGACGGCGGTGGCGTGGTGTTCGCCCTTGCCGACGTCCAGGCCGAGGAAGGCGCCGATCTCACTGACGTCGATCACGCGCGTCCTCCGGTTGTACGCCTGCCCGCCCGTCCCACGGCACCGATCGCCACATCCACATTACGAAGAGCCTCCCGACCTGCGGAAAGGCCGGTGGTCATGCCCCTAATCAGCGGTCTGTCGATGCCTCCGGAGCCGGTGACACCACCCCCCAGGCCATACGTTCGACAGGGGGAGAAAGTCATGCCAACTCCGGAGGCCGGGCGCCCCATTGCGGGGCGACCAAGAAGGTAATGGGGGGGGCGAGCCCGTGCCGATATGCGGCTCTCCCGCGCGGATGCGACCAGTCCCCGCCGGCCCGTAGCCGACGCGCGTCCCGCCGTCGCAGCCCCGGACGCCGTCGCGGTCGTCGTCAGCGTGCCTCCGCCGTCTCCGGGCGTGGCCGCATCACCGACCCCGCCCGACGCACGTCCTGCCGTCGCCGCGGTCGTCGTCACCTGTTCCTCCGGGCGCTGTCGCAGCCAGACCTATCGGCGGCGGGGCCGTATCGATACGCGGCTCCCCACGCGGATGCGACCAGTCCCCGCCGACTCGCAGCCGACGCACGTCCCGCAACCGCCGCCCCAGCCAACCGTCACCGCGCCCCCGCCGCCCCCGGACGTGGCCGCATCACATAGGCCGCCGCCGCGCCCGCGCCGAAGAGTGCTGCCACCGACACCCCCGTCGTCAGCCAGGTCGCTCCCAGCCAGTGGGCGCCGAAGTAGCCGAGGGCCACGCTGTAGGCCGCCCAGGACAGGCCTGCGAGGGCGGACCAGGGGAGGAAGTCGCGGGCTCGGCGGTGGGCGGTGCCGGCCAGGAGGGAGACCACCGAGCGGCCGGCGGGCGCGAATCGGGCTACGACGACCAGGGCCCCGCCGCCCGCGGAGAGCGTGTCGCCGAGACGTTCCTGCGCCGTGGTGAGTCGGCGTGAGCGGGCGATCGCGCGGTGGAGGCGCGCACCGCCCCGGAAGGCGAGGCGGTACGCCGCCAGGTCGCCCAGCACGGAGGCGGTGGTCGCGCAGAGGATCAGGGTCATCACGTCGGGGACCTGTCCGGTCGCCGCGCTGCCCGCGGCCGCGGCCGTCGCGGCCGTGATGACCAGCACCCCGCTGGGCAGCACCGGCACGAACACGTCGAGGATCACCGACAAGGCGACCATGGCGTAGATCCATGGACTGCCGGTCAGTGACCCCAGGCTCTCCGACACCGCGACTCCCCGTGATTCCCCCGTAGACAGCCATACAGCGTACGCGTGGGCCGGGACAGGAGATTCACGGGGGGCGCATGGGATGAACTCGGTATGTTCACCCGGCTGCTTCGCCTCAGACGGCCACCGGCTCCGCCGCCGGCTTCCGTTCGTCCGCCGAGCGCTTCGCGAACAGCCGGTCCAGGCCGAACGCGCCGGACCCGGTGAAGACCAGCAGCAGGAAGGCCCAGCTGAACATCGCCGCGGCCTCACCGCCGTTCTCCATGGGCCACAGGGCCACCGGCTGGTGGACCTTGAAGTACGCGTACGCCATGGATCCCGCGGCGATGAACGCGGCGGCACGCGTGCCCAGGCCGAGCAGCACCAGGGCGCCGCAGACGAGCTGGATCACGGCCGCGTACCAACCGGGCCAGGTACCCGCTTCGAGAGTGCCGCCGTTGGTACCGGCGGCACCGCCGAGGACACCGAAGAGGGAGGCGGCGCCATGACAGAGGAAGAGCAGGCCGACGACGATGCGGTAAAGGCCGAGGGCGTATGGCTGGGCGCTGTTCAGGCGTCCGGTCATTGTGGGGGACTCCTTCGGTCGGGTCGGTCCCACAGGGGGGTCTCCCCAGGGGGATGGAACCGAGTGAAGCCATCCACGGTAGGGGCGCCCCAGCAATGCTTTCAAGTTCAACATTTAGCCATCGGTTTGCCTCTGCTGCCCCTTCCGTTTCACTCCCACCTGCACGTGAAGCGGCTTGTGGGTCACCGCATCGGCGTCCGAAAGCGTGTCCGAATCCACACCTGGCGCCGTTCTGCGGGGGCCCGGCTAGCGGGTGAGCCGGGACGCCTCGCGTCCGCTCCGACCGGTGAGTTCGGACTCCGAGAGCGTCACCAGCCGCGCCTGTCCCTCGCCCGACTCCCGCGCATGGTCCAGCCGCAGCCGGGCCGAACGGCCCTTCAGCGTCAGCGTCATGAGCTGGTTGCCGAACCAGGGGCCGCCCGTGTGCCGCCACGAGACCGGCGGTCGCGCACAGCCTCCGTGCCGGGCGAGCCCCCGACCGAGTGTCCGCGCCACCGCGCTCCAGCCGAAGCGGAAGCCGAACCGCATGTAACTGGGCACGGAGTTGTGGACGGGGGAACACGTGAGCTGGAGAACGCGGGCGTCCGGTCCGCGGGAGTGCCATTTCGGCTCGGCCACGTACGCGTGGTGCACGTCCCCCGACAGCACCAGCACCGTCGCCGGCGCCTCGGGACCGGAACCCACCTCGGCGATCAGATCCGCCAGCGCCGCGAAGGACTCCGGGAACGCCGCCCAGTGCTCCAGGTCCGCCTTGCGCCGCAGATCCTCCCCGAACCGGGCCCAGCGCGCCCCGCGGTCCCCCCGGCACAGCGCGGCGTCCCACGCCTCGGCGTCGTGCACCAGATGCGGGAGCAGCCAGGGCAGCGAGGTGCCGATCAGGAGGTGGTCGTAGGAGGCGCGCTCCTCCAGCGCCTGTCCGCGCAGCCATTCGGCCTCGCCGGGGTCCAGCATCGACCGGTTCTGCTCGTCGAGGACGCGGGCCGCGCGGGAGTCCACCATGATCAGCCGCACCCGGCCGAAGTCGCGCCGGTAACTCCAGCGCACGGAGGCCGCGTCGGCCTCGGCCCGGCAGGCGAAGTCGCGCAACTCGTCGGTGCCGTCGGGCGATCGGCGTACGGCGGCGTAGAGCGGGTCGGCGGCCAGCTCGGCCGGGGCGAGATTGCCCAGGTGCTGGTAGACCCAGTACGACATCAGCCCGCTCAGCAGCCGCTCCCGCCACCACGGGAGGGCGCGCATGTCCTCGACCCAGGCGGCGGAGGTGTTCCAGTCGTCGATGACGTCGTGGTCGTCGAAGATCATGCAGCTGGGCACGGTGGACAGCAGCCAGCGCACCTCGGGATCGAGCCAGGACTCGTAGTAGAGGTGGGTGTACTCCTCGTAGTCCGCCACCTGGCTGCCCGGCGGGTCGCTCAGATCACGGCGGGCGGCGAGCCAGCTCTGCGTGGCCGGGGAGGTCTCGTCGGCGTAGACCTGGTCGCCGAGCAGGACGAGGACGTCCGGCCGTTCGCCCTCCGGCTCGGCGGCGAGACGGGCCGCGAGGGTGTCCAGGGCGTCGGGGCCCACCGGGTCCTTCTCGCCCTCCGGGGGCGCGGCCCAGCGGCAGGAGCCGAAGGCGACGCGGACGGGCGTCTCCTCCGTGGGCGTGTGGATCACGGAGGGCGGGAAGGGCGAGTCGGGCAGCGGCCACACGCGTGTGCCGTCCAGGAACACCTCGTACGACCGCTCGGTGCCGGGGGCGAGGCCGTCGACCGGGACGAGGGCGTAGTGGTGGCCCTCGATCTGGAAGGTGGGGGCCTCACCCCCGGTGCCGTCCGAGCAGCGCACCTCCGTGGTGCACGGACGGCTCGTCTCGACCCACACGGTCGCGGACGAGCCGTCGACGTACCTGAGCAGTGGTCCGACCCGCAGATCCGTCACGTGATCCTCCTCCGTCGCCCCGTACGGTACGGAACGACCGAGGCCTGCGGGGAGATTCCGGCCCGGAATCGGTCAGCAGTTGGCGAGGTAGCTCGTGAGCGCGCTCTTCTCGGCGGAGTCGACGGAGAGGTCGTAGTAGTACTTCACCTGGACCCAGGCGCGGACGTAGGTGCAGCGGTACGAGGTGACCGACGGCATCCACTCGGCCGGGTCCTGGTCGCTCTTGGACTGGTTCACGTTGTCCGTGACGGCGATCAGCTGCGGGCGGGTGACGTCGTTGGCGAAGGCCTGACGCTGGGCGGTGGTCCAGGCGCTCGCGCCGGAGTCCCAGGCCTCGGCGAGCGGGACCAGGTGGTCGATGTCGAGGTCGGAGGCGGCGGTCCAGGTGGCGCCGTCGTACGGGGAGTACCAGCTGCCGCTGGTGGCGGTGCAGGCGGAGTTGGTGACGACGTTCGAGCCGTCCCGCTTGAGGATGTACTCCCGGGTGTTGCAGGTGCCGCTGATGGTGATCCACGTCGGGAACAGATCGCGGGCGTAGCCGGTGCGGTTCTCGGTCGCCACGGTGAGCGAGGCGAGGTAGGTGCGGGCGGTGGCGGCGCTGACCGGGGTGGGGAGGGCGGCGGAGGCGGTCGGGCCGTTGAGGACCGCGACGGAGGCTATGAGCGCGGTGAGCGCCCCGAGTATGCTGAGCCGTCGACGCGCGTAGAACTTCGGCATGCGAACTCCCTTGGGGGGCGGGGGCGTTGGAGTGCGAGCGGTCGAATGCTCGCGGCTCCGTGTTGCGGGGAGATGTGCGTACGGTGAGAAGTTAGTGACGCGTACATGACACGACAAGATTTATGGCGAAACGATCACGTACGATGGACGGCGTTGAAGGGGAGTAGCTCTTCGCCGGACCGTCGACATACTGCTCAGCTCGTCTGAGCCGGCGCCCGGAGGCAGGTCTTCAGGGATCGGCCAGCGAGACCTTCGGCCAGTAGTGCACTGACTGTGTGCTGCCGTGCCGAGGCGTCGTTTTCCAGGAACACTCTCGGTGGGGCGGCCCCGACCGATTGAGGACCCTTGATCAGCCTGACCGTGACGGCCGTCGTGTTCGGCGTCGTCTTCCTCGCCGAACTGCCCGACAAGACCGCGCTCGCCGGTCTCGTCCTCGGCACCCGTTACCGTGCCTCCTACGTCTTCGCCGGCGTCGCCGCCGCCTTCGCGCTGCATGTCGTGCTCGCCGTCGCGGCCGGAAGCGTGCTGACCCTGCTGCCGCACCAGATCGTGCAGGCGGTGACCGGCGTGCTCTTCCTCGGCGGCGCGGCCGTGCTGCTGTTCAAGAAGGACGACGGCGACGAGGAGATCCGCCAGCCGCGGGACCAGTCCTTCTGGAAGGTCGCCGGCGCCGGGTTCATGCTCATCCTGGTCGCCGAGTTCGGGGATCTGACCCAGATCATGACGGCGAACCTCGCGGCCCGTAACGACGACCCGCTCTCCGTCGGTCTCGGCGCGGTGCTCGCGCTGTGGGCGGTGGCGGGTCTCGGGATCGTCGGCGGAAAGGCCCTGATGAAGCGGGTTCCGTTGAAGCTGATCACCAAGGTCGCGGCGCTGCTGATGCTGGGGCTCGGGCTGTGGAGCCTGTGGGAGGCCGTGTCCGGATGAGCTGAACGCCGGGTGAACTGTTCCGGGCGATCTCCGGGCGATCTTCGGGTGGTGGTGGCGGGAACCGGCCCGGTTTTGTACCGTAGAGAAACAAAGTGGCCTCCGCCCGTTCTCCCTGACCGGCGGGCGGGGCCGCCTTGTCCCTCCCGGGGGGTGCGGGGGAGACACCTCCGATGCCCCACGTCCCGCGTCTTGGAGCTGCCGATGACGGCCACCGCCGCCCCCACCGTGCTCACCGCCCGCGCCCTCCTGCTCGACATGGACGGCACCCTCGTCAACTCCGACGCCGTCGTGGAACGCATCTGGCGCCGCTGGGCCGAACGTCACGGGCTGGACGGCGACGAGGTCATGAAGGTCGTCCACGGCCGTCAAGGGCACGCGTCGATGGCGGTCCTGTTGCCCGACCGGCCCGTGGAGCAGAACCTCGCGGACAACGCGCGCATGCTCGCCGAGGAGACCGCGGACATGGACGGCGTGGTGGCGATACCGGGGGCGCCGGAGTTCCTGGCCTCCCTGCGGGGGCTGCCCCACGCGCTGGTGACCTCGGCCGACGTCCCGCTGTCCACGGCCCGGATGGCGGCGGCGGGTCTCGAACTGCCCGATGTCCGAGTCACCGCCGAGTCCGTGGGGACGAGCAAGCCCGACCCCGAGGGGTTCCTCAAGGGTGCGGCGGAGCTGGGTGTGGCACCGGCGGAGTGCGTGGTCTTCGAGGACTCCGGGGCGGGGATCGCGGCGGGCAGGGCGGCCGGGATGCGGGTCGTGGGAGTCGGTCCCCGCGCGGGCGCGCACGGGCCGGACGTCGTGGTGCGGGACCTGACCCAGGTGAGGGTGGAGCCGAGGAACGACGGCACGCTGGGGATCCACATCGGGTAGATGTCCCCGGTGGCGAGGGGTCCGGTGCGGCTGCCGCCGCATGGACGCGACCCCCACCGTCTCCGGCTCCGCCGCGCGGATGCGACCGCGTGGGGGTGACCGGCCTCCACAGGATCTGTGCCCCAGGAACGGCCTGAGGCCCTGTCGTCCCCGAGTCCAACCACTGCCGGGCCGTCCGGCAGGGCCCGCCTTTCCGGGGCCAGGGCTTCTGTTGCGTCTGCGGCTCCGTCGCGTGGGGCGCGACCGTGTGGGCGTGACCGGCCTCCCCGGATCCGTGTCCGGGGAACTGCCCGGGGTTTTGTCGTCTTCGGCTCCAGCCGCTGCCGGGCCGTCCGGCAGGGCCCGCCTTTCCGGGGCCAGGGTCTCTGTTGCGTCTGCGGCTCCGCCGCGCGGGACGTGACCGTGGGTGTGATCAGCCTCTCCAGGATCTCCAGGTGGAGCCCCGCCTGGGTTCGTGCTCTGTTACGCCTGCGGCTCCGTCGCGTGGGGCGCGACCGTGTGGGCGTGACCGGCCTCCCCGGATCCGTGTCCGGAGAACCGCCTACGGCTGCGTCGTCTCCGACTCCAGGCGCTGGCGGGTCGTCAGGTCGTACACCCCGTGTTCCGGTGCCTGGATCCCCCGCTGCCACTGATACGTGGCGACCGCGTCCTCGACCCCCTCGTTGTAGTGCCCGCTCGCCTTGCGCGAGTACAGGCCGACCTGGGTGAGCCGTAGTTCGAGTTCGACCACCTCGGGGCCCTCGGAGCCCCGGCGCAGGACCGGCGGGTCCGCCTCGCGCGCCGCGTCGGATCCGGCCGCCACATCCGACGTGGCGGGGGCCGACGGGGTCGCCGAGGGGCCGGCCGACCGGGACGGGCTCGGGGAGGCGCTGGACCTCGACGGGGAGGGGGAGGCCGACGGGCTCGCGCTCGCCGTGACGGACGGGGGCACGGAGGACGGCCGTACCGACGTCGAAGCCGTGGAGGGGGGCGCCGACGCCGCGGTCGTCGTCGCGTCCGGGACCGCCGGCCGTACGTCCCGCGGCGCCGCCTCGTCCCGCGACGGCGACTCGTACGCGAACAGCCCACTGGCGAACCCGGCCGCGGCGACCACGGTCACGACCGCCCCGGCGATGGAGAGCAGGGCGGTACGGCGTCGGACGCGGCTCGGGTGCGGAGCGTGCGTGGTCGAGCGGGGTGCGGAGGAGTTCACCTCCGCCGCGAACAGGTTCAGGTCGGTGGGGCTCGGGGTGGCCGGGGGCGGTGTCAGCGCGCGCAGCGGCATCGTGGCGTCCGATGCGGGCACCCGGTGCACCGGCGCGGTCTCGTCGTCCAGTTCCACGTACGGCCGTATGCGCAGCGGATCGAAGTCCTCCGCCGCGGCCGCCTCCGCCGTACGTGCGTCCCGCAGGGCGTCCGACGCGCGCTGGGTGCACCCGCAGGACGGGGTGTTGTCGGCCCCTCTCGGTGCCCCGCACTCCGGGCAGCGATGACCGTTCGACTCCGCCATGGTGTTCGTCCCTCCCCTCACAAACTCCAGAGATTATGCAGACCCCCTCCACAGCCGACTTTCGGAAGCCCCCGGAATGTCGGCTTCCAACAGGACTCAACAGGCCGTAAGCGGTCACACCGACCACGATGGAGAAGTAACGACAGCCTCGGGAGGTCTTTCATGGCCGCGGATGCGCACGGTATGACGAAGGACGTGCGGGACACGAGAGAACGCCACGTGTCCGGAAACGTCCTCGTCTCGATCGGGGCCCTGCTGCTCGGCATGCTGCTCGCCGCGCTGGACCAGACGATCGTGTCCACCGCGCTGCCCACCATCGTCAGCGACCTCGGCGGCATGGAGCACCTGTCCTGGGTGGTCACCGCCTATCTGCTGGCCTCCACGGCGGCGACCCCGCTGTGGGGCAAGCTCGGTGACCAGTACGGGCGCAAGCGGCTGTTCCAGACCGCGATCGTGATCTTCCTGATCGGGTCGGCGTTGTGCGGCATGTCCCAGGACATGACCCAGCTGATCGCCTTCCGGGCTCTGCAGGGGCTGGGCGGCGGCGGGCTGATGGTGCTGTCGATGGCGATCGTCGGCGATCTCGTCCCGCCGCGCGAACGGGGACGGTACCAGGGGCTGTTCGGGGCGGTGTTCGGGGCGACGAGCGTGCTCGGCCCGCTGCTGGGCGGCCTGTTCACCGAACATCTGAGCTGGCGGTGGGTCTTCTACGTCAATCTTCCGGTCGGTGTGGTCGCGCTGGCCGTGATCGCCGTGGTGCTGCGGATTCCCCGTAAGTCGACGAAGCACGTCATCGACTACCTGGGGACCTTCCTCATCGCCGCCGTCGCCACCTGTCTGGTGCTGGTCGCCTCGCTGGGCGGGAACACCTGGGGCTGGGGATCGCCCCAGATCGTCGGGCTCGCGGTGCTGGGCGTGCTGCTGGCGGTCGCGTTCGTCGGGGTCGAACGGCGGGCCGCCGAGCCCGTGCTGCCGTTGAAGCTCTTCCGGGTGCGGACCTTCACCCTGGCCGCCGTCATCAGCTTCATCGTCGGGTTCGCGATGTTCGGGGCCATGACCTATCTGCCCACCTTCCTCCAGGTGGTGCAGGGAGTCTCGCCGACCATGTCCGGTGTGCACATGCTGCCCATGGTGTTCGGGCTGCTGCTGTCCTCGACCGTCTCCGGGCAGATCGTCAGCCGTACCGGGCGGTGGAAGGTGTTCCCGGTGGCCGGTACCGCGGTCACCACGCTGGGGCTGCTGCTTCTGCACCGGCTCGACGAGAGCAGTTCCACCTGGGTGATGAGCATCTGCTTCTGCGTGTTCGGGCTGGGGCTCGGTCTGGTCATGCAAGTGCTGGTGCTGATCGTGCAGAACGCCGTCTCGTACGAGGATCTCGGCGTCGCCACGTCCGGCGCGACCTTCTTCCGGTCCATCGGGGCGTCCTTCGGGGTCGCCATCTTCGGGACGGTCTTCGCCAACCGGCTCGGCGACAAGCTGGCCGAGGCCCTGCAAGGGGCGCAACTGCCGCCCGGCGTCTCGGTGTCGGGGATCGAGGCCGACTCCCGGGGGCTCGCTCAGCTGCCGGGCTCGGTGCGGCCCGAGGCACTGCACGCGTACGCCTCGTCGATCACCGACGTCTTCCTCTACGCCGCGCCCGTCGCGTTCCTCGGGTTCGTGCTCGCGTGGTTCCTCAAGGAGGACCGGCTGCGGGGGTCGGTCACGGCGCCCGACGTCACCGAGACGCTGGCCAGCAATCCCGTGGAACGGTCGTCGCACGACGAGGTCTGCCGGGCACTGTCGCTGCTCGGGACGCGGGAGGGGCGGCGGGAGATCTACCGGGAGATCACCGCACGGGCCGGGTACGACCTGCTGCCCGCGTCGAGCTGGCTGATGCTGCGCCTGCGGAAGTACGGGTGGGTGGAGCCGGCGCTGCTCGCCGAGCGCACGTCCGTGCCGCTGGGCGCGGTGATCGCGGCGGCGCGGCAAGTCGAGGAACGGGGGCTGGCGACACGGGAGGGCGTCGGGCTGCTGCTCACCGAGCCGGGGCGGGAGGTCGCGGTGCGGCTCGCGGCGGCGCGGGAGGAGTCGCTGGGGGAGTTGCTGGGGGACTGGTGGGGCCCCGACCGGTCCACGGATCTCGCCCAGCTGGTGAAGGAGCTGACCGACGAGCTGTGCGGATCGGATCGGGAACAGCCGGTGCCTCCGGCGGTTTGAGGGGGTGCCTGCGGCGGCCTGTTGCTCGTCGGTGGGGGCGCGGGTGTGTTGCGCAGTTCCCCGCGCCCCTGGATGCCTGTGCGGGTTCGGTGGGGGGCTTTGTGCAGTTCCCCGCACCCCTGAATGCCTGCGGCCGGCGTCGCAGGCGGACACCCCCCGCCCCGCCCGTCGTCGTTACAGGGACTTGCCCAGTGTGTGGTCCGCGTAGATGTCGTCGCTGTACCGGGCGATCTCCTGGTAGCCGAGCCTCGCGTAGAGGGAGAGGGCCTCGGTCAGGTCCGCGCGGGTTTCGAGGATCAGGCGGGTGGCGCCGAGGGCTCGGGCCGCGGACTCCGCCGCCTCGACGAGGAGGACCGCGCCGCCCTTGCCGCGCATCTTGTCGTGCAGGTAGACCCTGGTGAGCTCGGCGCTCCCGTCCGGGCGCAGACGTATGCCCGCCGTGCCGGCCGGCTCGCCCGCGTAGCTGGCCACCAGCAACAGGCCGGTCGGAGGGGCGAGTTCGCTGCCCGTGTCCTTCGCCACCTCCCTCTCCAGCTCGGCCGGATCTGTTCTGCGGTTCTCGTGCAGGAGGTAGTAGCGGTCGCTGACCTCTGTGTAGTACGCGCGCCAGAGAGCCGCTGCTGTGGGGGAGCCGGGGTGTTCGGGAGTGACGGTCCAGGTCATGGCCTGATTGTCGCCTACACATATGCGGAGACGGTTTGAATAAAACGTTCGAGGCAACCCGACAGATATGTCAACTGGCCTGATCATCGCTCTGATCGTGATCGTGGCGGCCGTCATCATCGTGGCGGCCGTCCTGACTCTGCGTGGCCGGGGTCCGCAGCACGGCCGGGGCCTGAAGCGACGCTTCGGGCCCGAGTACGACCGTACCGTGGCCCGGCACAACGGGGACGAGAAGGCCGCCGAACGTGAACTCACCGAGCGCGTGGAGCGGCATGGATCCCTGCGCGAGCAGCCCCTCGAAGCGGCGGAGCGCCAGCGGTACGAGGACCGCTGGACGGCCGCCCAGGAACGCTTCGTCGACTCCCCTCGGGAGGCCGTCGCCGAGGCGGACCGGCTGCTCGCCGAGCTCGCCGAGGCCCGGGGCTTCCCGGGCGGCGGGCAGTACGAGGAGCAGTACAACGCGCTGTCCGTGCACCACGCGCACCGTGTGCACGGCTACCGGCGGGTGCACACGGTGGCGAGTGCCCGCACGGACGCCCGGCAGGACGGCGACGGACGGACGGACACGGAGGACATGCGCGCCGCCATGGTGGAGGCGCGGGCCCTCTTCGAGGAGCTCGTCGGCCCGCCGCGGAGCCGCGAGGAGTCCCGGACACCCACCCATGAGTCCCACGAGCGCGCGGGCCAAGCCCGCGACGGCCGCAGCGACAGCCGCGGACATCTGCCGTGGGCATTCAACAGGCGTCACGCGAAGGGGAGTTGAGTGACATGACGGATGCCACGAGCAGGCCGGGCGCCGACGGCACCCGGGGGGAAGGAAAGACCGGCAGGGGCACGGCCGGCGACCCCGCGGGGTCGCACAGTCCCCTGGTGACTCCCACCGAGAGTGAGGCGCCGGGTCTGGACCCGGTGGCCGGACGTCCGGCGGGTACGACCGGCTCCGGTGAGCAGTCCCGTGACCAAGGTGGCCTCGGTCGAGGTCGAGACTCGGCTGTCGGCCACGACAAGATCTCCGGACTCGGCCGTGAGACCGAGCGGGAGCGGGGCGCCGGTTCCGACGCCGTCGGCGGTGTCGGTCCGGGTGTGGGCGGAGTCTCGGGTCACGAGGCCCGGCTGCTGCCGCACGACGAGAGCGACAAGCTCAGCACACGGCTCCAGCACGCCGTCGCCGGGTTCGTGGACGAACCCCGGTCCGCCGTCGAGGAGGCCGACCAGGTGCTGGAGGAGGTCGCCGCCCGGTTCGCCGATGCCGTGAAGCAGCGTCGGCGCACGCTGCGCAACTCCTGGCAGACCGGCGACGGCGGCCAGGACAAGGGCGTCGGCGCCGGCGACACCGAGCAACTCCGACTGGCGCTGCGGGACTACCGCGAGCTGACGGAGCGGCTGCTGCACAGCTGACCCGTCGTCCGTACGTACGACCGGCCTGTCGCCCGGACTCGGGTGGCAGGCCGGTCTTGGGTTACGGGCCGGTCTTGGGTTGCTTGCGCCGGACACCGCCGTGCCGGGCGAATTATCATGCGGCGGCGGCAGGTCAACGGGGTTGCCGCGCATGGAACCTTTCAGGAGGAGCGCACGTGCTCGAACTCACCATGGCCGTCGTCACCGCGGCGGAGGAGGGTGCCACGGCCGGGATGCAGATGGCCGACGCGCCCAGTGACCCGGGCACCGTGCTGCGGGTGGGCCGGGACAAGTCCGTGTGCCGGCTCGCGACCCCCGACGACTGGCTGTTCGTCTCCCGGGTGCACCTGGAGTTCCTGTGCGGGCCCGAGGGCGTCTGGCAGGTGACCTGGCTCCAGGGCTCGCAGCCCGACCCCTCGTCCGAGGTGCAGTTGGTGGCCGGGGCCTACGCGCAGCCCCTGGTCTACGGCGGTTCCGTGACGCTGCCCCGGGGCGGCAACGGCGAGATCGTCATCCGCGACCGCACCGCCCCGCGCAGCGTCAACGTCGGCTTCTATCACGAGGCCTGAGCGGGACGGGCTACGGCAGGACGCGGGCCAGCGCGAAGCCGTCGTAGCCCTTGCTGCCGACCGTCTGGATCGCCGTGGCGCTCAACCTCGGGTGCCCTCCGATCAGTTCGAGCGCGGTGCGGGTGCCCTGGACATCGGGGGCAGAGTTGCCGGGGTCGGCGACCCGGCCGCCCCGTACGACGTTGTCCACCACGATCAGGCTGCCCGCACTGGTGAGCTTGAGCGCCCACTCCACGTAGTGCGGGTTGTTGGCCTTGTCGGCGTCGATGAAGACCAGGTCGAAGGGGGGCGGGTTCTCGTCGGCCAGTCGGGGCAGCGACTCCAGGGCCGGGCCGACCCGCACCTCGGCGATCTTGTCGAGACCCGCGCGGGCGACGTTGCGGTTCGCGACCTCGGCGTTGACCGGGCTGTACTCCAGTGAGACCAGACGGCCGTCGGCGGGCAGGGCGCGGGCCAGCCAGATCGTGCTGTAGCCGCCGAGCGTCCCGATCTCCAGGATCGTACGGGCGCCCTGGATCTGGGCCAGGAGCTGCAGGAGCTTGCCCTGTGGTGCCGTCACGGCGATGGACGGCAGGCCGGCGGCCTCGCTGTCGCGCAAGGCCGCCCGGAGCACGTCGTCCTCCGGGGCCAGATGGGTGGTGAAGTAGTCGTCGACGTCGTCCCAGAACTGCGACTCGCTCATGCACCTGTGCCTTTCGTATGGCTAGTTAGAGCAGCTAACTAGTTGCGCTAACGAATATAGTCCGGCACCCGGTCCCTGTCAGCGGATTACCGCTGCGGCGGCGAGCCCGGCAGGGGCCTGCCCGCCGACTCCGTCATGAACCACACCGCCACACCGCCGATCACGGCCGCGGCCATCATGTAGTAGGCGGGCATCATCATGTTCCCGGTCGCGCCGATCAGTGCGGTCACCACCAGCGGGGTCGTGCCGCCGAAGAGGGACACCGAGATGTTGAAGCCGACCGAGAGGGAGCCGTAGCGCACCCGGGTCGGGAAGAGGGCCGGGAGGGCGGCCGGCATCGCCGCCGTGAAGCAGACCAGGAGCAGGCCCAGTGCGCCCATGCCGAGCGCGATCGCGAACAGGCTGCCCTGGCGGATCAGCAGCAGGGCCGGGACGGACAGGAAGAGGAAGCCCGCGCAGCCCGCGGCGATCACCGGGCGGCGGCCGACACGGTCGCTCAGGGCGCCCGCGAAGGGCTGGACGATCATCATCAGCGCCATCACGGCGAGGACGACCAGCAGACCGTGCGTCTCGTCGTACTTGAGCTCGCTGGTCAGATAGCTCGGCATGTACGACAGCAGCATGTAGTCGGTGACGTTGAAGACCAGGACCAGGCCCACGCACAGCAGCAGGGCCTGCCACTGGCCGGTGATCATCTCGCGCAGCGGGACCTTGCGGCGGTCGGCCTCGGCCTTCTCGGTCTCGGCCGTGAACGCCGGGGTCTCCTCCAGGCGCAGCCGCAGATAGAGGCCGATGACACCCATCGGGCCCGCGATCAGGAACGGGATCCGCCAGCCCCAGGACACCAGGTCCTCGGTGGACAGCAGTGCCGTCATCACCGTGACCAGACCGGCGCCCGCGATGTAGCCGGCGAGTGTGCCGAACTCCAGCCAGCTGCCGAGGAAGCCGCGCTTCTTGTCGGGCGCGTACTCGGCGATGAAGGTGGAGGCGCCCGCGTACTCGCCGCCGGTGGAGAAGCCCTGGACCAGACGGGCGGCCAGGAGCAGCAGCGGGGCGCCGACGCCGATCGTGGCGTACGACGGGATCAGGCCGATGGCGAAGGTGCCGGCGGCCATCATGATCATGGTCACGGCGAGGACCTTCTGGCGGCCCACGCGGTCGCCC
Source organism: Streptomyces sp. NPDC102270 (assembly GCF_044766405.1). Taxonomy (NCBI): domain Bacteria; kingdom Bacillati; phylum Actinomycetota; class Actinomycetes; order Kitasatosporales; family Streptomycetaceae; genus Streptomyces; species Streptomyces sp. NPDC102270. The sequence continues at coordinate 199,109 of NZ_JBIWLX010000018.1, forward strand.
AGCGGGCCGAAGACCAGGCCGCCGAGCGGGCGGACCAGGAAGGCCGCGGCGAAGGCGCCGAACGTCGACAGGAGCTGGGCGGTCGGATTGCCGGAGGGGAAGAAGACCTTGCCCAGGGTGACGGCGATGTAGCTGTAGACGCCGAAGTCGAACCATTCCATCGCGTTGCCCAGCGCGGCGGCCTTCACGGCACGCTTCACGAGGGCCGGGTCGACGCCGACCGCCTCGGGGGTCCCGGGGTCGCGAGGAGGGTGGACGGGGTGAACGGGGGCGGGGGCACTCGGCAAAACTTCGCTCGCCTGCCTTTCGACGGGGACCAGGGCAAAAAGCGACCATAGGCGGACTTGCCGGGCTTACGTCATGCTCGAGTCCGGTCACGGAGCGTACATAAACGTGCTGTATGCAGGTACCCTGCGTCCGATCATGGACGCCCTTTCCCCCGACGCGTGTGATCCATCTCGCGCCCTGCTGCGCGAGGAGCCTACCGGCGGACTATCGCCATTCGGACAAAAGGGACAGGTTAGGTGAGGCTGGGGTTGCCTGCGTCCTTCCTCTCGGGCGCATGGCACGAACGGGACGAGAGGCCGACGAGGCGTGGCGAACGCGGAGCACAGTGGGACCACCGAGGTCCAGGCGCGGCTGCTCGCGGCCAGGTTCGTCCTGTGGCTGGTGGCGGCCGTCCTCGCCGCACGAGAGGGTCGTCCTCCGCACCCCCAGAGGCGAGCGGCTGACGGACCTGGAGACCCGGGTCGGCCCGGACGGTGTCCTGCATGTGAAGGGCTCGCTGTACGACTCGACGCAGTTCACCGGTACCCCGTTCGGGGGACTCGTCCTGAAGCCGCTCACCCGCGCCGCCGAACAGGCCCTCGGCTGGAGCTGAACCTTCGGCACCCTGCTCCGGGTCGTCGCCCTCGGTCTCGTCGCCGCCCGCGCTTGGCCGGTCGCCGTCGTCGTGGTGATGACCCTCCCGGCGACGATGATGCTGCCGCACATCTCGGCGCTGTACACCCTGCGGGACAACCTGGTGCTGCTGGCCGCGCTCGCCGCCGCCACGGTGATCCCCTTCCTGTCGCGCACCTCGCCGTATGCCGGCGCTCGGGATCATCGACACCGTGCACGGGGTGCAGGACTTCTCCAAGCCGGACTACGGCACCCTGACCGCGCTGACCAACCAGTACGCGGCGATGCCCTCGCTGCACTTCGGGTGGTCGCTGTGGTGCGGGGTCGTCATCGTGATCATCGCGCCCCGGTGGTGGATGAAGGCGCTGGGCCTGCTGCATCCGTTCTTCACCGTCTCGGCGATCGTGGCCACCGGGAACCACTGGGTGCTGGACGCGGTGGGGGGCGCGGCTGTCGTCGCGGGCGGGTTCGGGCTGTCGTATCTCTTCCAGGGGCCGCGGGCCCGGATGGTGGCTGCTGCCGCGGAAGTCGATGAGGAACGGGTGCCGGCGAAGCGGTGAGGGACTTCGCCCGGGGGCCGAGTGCACCGCGCCACGTCGGCCACCTGCGCACCGACCCGCCAGCCGACTCCCGCCGCCCGCCCCGAACTTTGGCCGGGCCGGTGTGTGCTCCCTGGGGTGGCCGCCCGCACCGGGACGGGCCGGCGGTCTGCAAGGACCGTCGGCCCGGGTACCGGGGCGGGCGTCAGCTCAGGGTGACCTGGAGCTCCTTGACGCCGTTGATCCATGCCGAGCGCAGACGGCGGGGGTCGCCGGAGGCGCGGAGCGTGGGCATGGCGTCGGCGATGGCGTTGAAGATCAGGTCGATCTCCAGGACCGCGAGGGACTTGCCGAGGCAGTAGTGCGGGCCTCCGCCGCCGAAGCCGAGGTGGGGGTTGGGGTCGCGGGTGATGTCGAAGACGTCCGGGTTCTCGAAGACCTCGGGGTCGTGGTTGGCGGCGGCGTAGAAGATGCCCACGCGGTCGCCCTTCCTGATCTGCTTGCCGCCCAGCTCCGTGTCCTGGGTGGCCGTGCGCTGGAAGGAGTTGACCGGGGTGGCCCAGCGGACGATCTCCTCCGCGGCCGTCGAGGGGCGCTCGGCCTTGTAGAGCTCCCACTGGTCGGGGTGGGTGAGGAAGGCGTGCATGCCGTGGGTGATGGCGTTGCGGGTCGTCTCGTTGCCCGCGACCGCCAGCATCAGCACGAAGAAGCCGAACTCGTCGGAGTTCAGGTTGCCTTCGTCCTCGGCTGCCACCAGCGTGGTGACGATGTCCTTGGCCGGGCACTGCTTGCGGTCGGCCGCCATGTTCATCGCGTAGGCGATGAGCTCCATGGCCGACTGCTGGCCGACCTCCTCGCTGATCGCGTACTCCGGATCGTCGTACGAGATCATCTTGTTGGACCAGTCGAAGATCTTCGCCCGGTCGTCCTGCGGGATGCCGATGAGCTCGGCGATGGCTTGCAGCGGCAGTTCGCAGGCGACCTGGGTGACGAAGTCGAAGGAGGCGCCGGGCAGGGCGCGGGCGGTCTCGACGATCGAGTGGGCGCGGTTGCGGAGGCGTTCCTCCAGGGCGCGGATGGCCCGGGGCGTGAACACCCGCTGCACGATCCCGCGGACCCTGGTGTGCTCCGGCGGGTCCATGTTGAGGAGGATCAGGCGCTGCGCGTCGATCGCGTCGCGCTCGATGCGTTCGTTGAACCGGATGATCGCCGTGTTGAGGTACGACGAGAAGATCTCCGGGTGGGTGGAGACGTACTTGACGTCCGCGTGCCGGGTGACCGCCCAGTACCCCTCGTCCTGGAAGCCGGCGACATTGGCCGGCTGGGGGATCCAGCGCACCGGTTCGGCCCGGCGCAGTTCGGCGAACTCCGGCAGCGGTACGCGACTTTGCAGCAGGTCGGGGTCGGTGAAGTCGAACCCGTCGGGGAACGCTGGACAGGTCATCGGCAACTCACTCCAGCTCTCTGGAAGCTTTCCGACTGGAAGCTTTCTGACGGTCCATCAGGAACAGAGCTGTCGTGAAGGTAGTAACGGGTTCTACAAGTGGCAAGGGGCGCGGAGCCCTCAATTGTGTGCACGCCCCTTGCGGTGGTGGGCGGCCCGTCCGCAGACTGCAGAGCAGCGCGAAGTAGAACACGTACTAGTTCTGCCCAGTTCTGCGTGTTCCACGGAAGTTCCATGGATCCGTTCGGAGGAGAGGACCCGCACCCATGGCCGCCGAACCCGTGATCGTCGAAGCCGTCCGTACCCCCATCGGCAGGCGCGGCGGCGCGCTCGCCAATCTGCATCCCGCCTATCTGCTGGGCGAGACCTACCGTGAGCTCCTCGGCCGCGCCGGCATCCCCGCCGACGCGGTGGAACAGATCGTCGGCGGCACGGTCACCCACGCCGGAGAACAGTCCATGAACCCCGCGCGCACGGCCTGGCTGACCGTCGGGCTGCCGTACGAGACCGCGGCGACGACGGTCGACTGCCAGTGCGGCTCCTCGCAGCAGGCCTCCCACATGGTCGCCAACATGGTCGCGGCCGGGGTCATCGACGTCGGCATCAGCTGCGGTGTCGAGGCGATGTCCCGGGTGCCGCTGGGGTCGGGCTCGAAGCACGGGCCGGGCAAACCGTTCCCGGACGAGTGGAACGTCGACCTGCCGAACCAGTTCGAGGCGGCCGAACGGATCGCGCGGCGCCGGGGGCTGACCCGGGAGAACGTCGACTCGCTCGGTCTGATCTCGCAGGAGCGGGCGGCCGTCGCCTGGTCCGAGGAGCGCTTCAAGCGGGAGACGTTCGCGGTCCAGGTGCCGACCACCGAGGACGAACAGCGGGCCGGGCAGGGCATGTGGCGGCTCGTCGACCGCGACGAGGGACTGCGCGACACGTCCATGGAGGCACTGGCGAGCCTCAAGCCGGTCATGCCGGCGGCGATCCACACGGCGGGCAACTCCTCCCAGATCAGTGACGGCGCCGCGGCGATCATGTGGGCGTCGAAGCGGATGGCGCGGGCGCTGAAGCTGAGGCCGCGGGCCCGGATCGTGGCCCAGGCGCTGGTCGGCGCCGACCCGCACTTCCACCTCGACGGACCGATCGACGCGACCCGCGCGGTGCTCGGCAAGGCGGGCATGTCCCTGAAGGACATCGACCTCGTCGAGATCAACGAGGCCTTCGCGTCGGTGGTGCTCAGCTGGGCCCAGGTCTTCGAACAGGACCTGGAGAAGGTCAACGTCAACGGCGGCGCGATCGCACTCGGCCACCCGGTGGGGGCGACGGGGGCACGGCTCATCACGACGGCCCTGCATGAACTGGAGCGCGCGGACAAGGAGTTCGCGCTGATCACGATGTGTGCGGGCGGGGCGCTGGCCACCGGGACGATCATTCAGCGGTTGTAGTCGACGTCCAGTTGACGAAGGCGGTTGACGGAGTTCGGCCTGGACGACCTGGACGTCGAGGCGGTGGAGGAACTCGGCTTCCTGCGGCGCTCGGTGGACGCGGTGGTGCGCGCCGGGACGGTCGAGGGCTGGGCCTTCGCCGTCCAGGCCGCCACGTCGAGGTGTCGCCGAGAACACTGTCGGCGGCGCGGAGCTACCCGAGGCCTTCGATCGCCGCCGTCGCCTCCGCCGCGGACGCCGTGTCGCCGGCTGCCGTGAACAGTTCCTGTGCCCGGGTGAGGTGTGCGCGGGCCTCGGGGAGTTCGCCGCAGTGGCGCAGGGCCGTGGCGAGACCGGTGAGCGCCCGGGGCAGGAAGCGGTCGAGGTCGCCGCGGGCGAGGGGGGTGGTGACGGTGCGGTAGGCCGCCACCGCCTCCGGCCATCGTTCGAGGGCCAGCAGATCATGCGCGATCTCCTGGCGGAGAAGGACCTGGATGAACTCGTTCAGGCCGGGAACATCCCCGGCGGAGGTGTCGAGCAGGGCCCGGTGCAGGGCCAGCGCCTCCTCGGCACGGCCGGACTCGCGCAGCGCCCTGCCGAGGACCCGCTGGGAGACCGCCTTCCCGGCGCTGTCGCCGACGGCCTCGAAGAGCCGGGTGGCCTTGGCGGCGGCCTCCGCGGCCTCCGCGGGACGCAGACCCAGACAGGCCCCGCTGATGTACGACCAGGCCCAGGCCTGCTGGCCCTCGTCACCGGTCTCGATCGCCAACTCCAGGGCCTGGCGGGCGAGTTGCTCGGCCTGTTCGTACTGGGACGCGCCGACCCCGTGGGCCCAGGCCAGACAGTTGAGCTGGTGGGCCTCGGCCGCCCGGTCACCGACGGCCGCCGCGGACCGGGCGCCGTACGAGAAGAGGGTCCGCCACTCGGGCCACTGGCTCCAGCGGTCGGAGAACCAGTACAGGGTGCGCGAGGTGTGGAGGATCTCCGCGTGCCGGTCCGCCGCGTACATCAGGGGCAGGGCGCCGGCCCAGTTGGACCGTTCGGCGATGAGCCACTCCTCCGCCGCCTCGGCGGACCCGGGGGCGAACGCGGGGACCGTCCCCGCCCATGGCTCGGGCGCGCCCGGTGCCTCGAACAGGCGGCCCGCCGCCGAGGCCGACCGCAACAGCCAGTCCGCCATGCGCAGGTGAACCTCCCCGGCCACCGACTCGGGCTCCTCGGCGTCGAGTCGCTCGCGCGCGAAGAGCCGTACGAGGTCATGGAGGGCGTACCGGCCGGGTGCGGTCTCCTCCAGCAGGCCCCGGTCGACCAGGAGGTCGAGGACATCCCCGGTGGTGAGCGGGTCCCCGCCGGTCAGCACGGCGGCGAGGTCGGGGCCGGTGTCATGGCCGGGGGTGAGCGAGAGCCGGCGCAGCAGCAGCCGGTGCGGTTCGGTGAGTTGGCCGTAGGAGAGGGCGAGGGCGCCGCGTACGGCGAGGTCGCCCGCGACCAGCCCGCTCAACCGGCGCCCCTCGTCGGCGAGTTGGTCCACCAGGTGGGCCGGGGTCCAGCTCGGGCGGCTGGAGAGGCGGTTGCCGACGATGCGCAGGGCCAGCGGCAGGTGGCCGCACAGCTCGGTCAGCCGGGTGATCGCCTCGGACTGGCCGTCGGTGCGCGGGGTGCCGAGGATGCGCTCCAGCAGCCTCGTCGACTCCCCGCCGCTGAGGCCGCCGAGTCTGATCCGGCGTACGCCTTCGAGACCGGCCAGCGGACGCCGGCTGGTGACCAGCACGAAACTGCCCTCGGCGTCCGGCAGCAGCGGCCTGGTCAGGGTCTCGTCGGCCGCGTCGTCGAGGACGACCAGGGCCCGCCGGCCGGCGAGTGCGGCCCGGTAGACGGCCTCGCGGGCGACGGGGTCCACCGGGATCCGGTCCGGGGGGTGCCCCAGTGCCGTCAGCAGGAGGACCAGCGCCTCGGCGGCCGGCAGCGGGGAGTCGCTCATGCCGTGCAGCTGGACGCAGACGCTGCCGTCCGGGAAGGCGCCGGACAGGCGTCGTACCGCCTCCGCCGCGAGCGTCGTCTTGCCCTGTCCGCCCGGCCCGAACAGCACCGCCGCACGGGTGCGCGTGCCCGTGGCCAGCGACTCCAGCTCCGCCAGCTCCTGCTCCCGGCCGGTGAAGTCCGGGACGGTCCGCAGGAGGTACGGCGGCGTCGGTGCCCCGCCGCGTTCCCGGCCGGTGCCGGCCAGCCGCTGTACGCGCTCGCGCTGCTCGTCGTCGAGCCCGAGCGCGGCGGCGAGGGCGTCGACGGTACGGCGCTGCGGTCCGCGGCTGCGACCGCGCTCCAGGTCGCCGAGTGCGCGGACGCTGACTCCGGAGGCTGCGGAGAGTTCCTCCAGGGTCAGCCCGGCGGCCCGGCGCAGGGAGCGGAGCGTGCCGCCGAAGGGGGTCGCGGGGGGAGAGGTGTGACTGGTCATCATGACAATTAGAACAAGGGCTCTCTACTTCCGCCTGCACTTCTGCCTGGTGGCCCCCCGCGACCCGTGGTGAGCTGGAGACTCCATTTCGAGAGGACGAAACGACATGCCGTACATCACCGTTGGCGAAGAGAACAGCGCGCCGATCGAGCTCTACTACGAGGACCACGGCACCGGACAGCCCGTCGTGCTGATCCACGGCTACCCGCTCGACGGCCACTCCTGGGAGAAGCAGCTGCCCGCGCTCCTTGAGGCCGGCCACCGGGTCATCACCTACGACCGCCGCGGCTTCGGCCGCTCCTCGCAGCCCACCACCGGCTACGACTACGACACCTTCGCCGCCGACCTCGACAAGGTGCTCACGACCCTGGACCTGACCGACGCGGTGCTCGTCGGCTTCTCGATGGGTACCGGCGAGGTGGGCCGCTACCTGGGCACGTACGGCTCGGGCCGGGTCGCGAAGGCGGCCTTCCTGGCCTCCCTGGAGCCCTTCCTGCTGAAGACCGACGACAACCCGACCGGCGTGGACCAGTCGGTCTTCGACGGCATCCTGGAGGCCGTGACCAAGGACCGGTACGCCTACTTCGACGCCTTCTACCAGGACTTCTACAACCTGGACGAGACGCTCGGGAGCCGGATCAGCGAGGCGGCCGTGCGGGGCAGCTGGAACGTGGCCGCGGGTGCCTCGGCGCACGCGTCGGTGGCCTGCGTGCCGACCTGGATCACCGACTTCCGGGCCGACGTGGCGAAGATCGACGTACCGGCGCTGATCCTGCACGGCACGGGCGACCGCATCCTGCCGATCGACGCGACCGGCCGGCCCTTCCACGCCCTGCTGCCCGCCGCCGAGTACGTCGAGATCGAGGGCGCCCCGCACGGCCTGCTGTGGACCCACGCGGAGGAGGTCACCTCGGCGCTGCTGGCCTTCCTGGCCAAGTAGCCCCTGGAGGGTCCCTGGAGAAGCGGGGGCTCACTCGCGCCCCGAGGCGGTCACCGCCAGCAGGGCCACCAGCCCCGCCGCGATCGCCAGCGGAATGCCGAGGCCGTGGTGGAGCACCAGCCACGCGCCCAGTGCGGCCCCGGCGACCATCGCGATCACGGACGCCGTACGGCGCGGCGAGCGGGTGCCGGGGCCGCCGCCGGCCCGGGAGTCGGCGGCGAGGCCGGTCAGTGTCATGGTCAGCACGGTCGTCGTCAGGTCAGGGACGCCGAGCCTGCGGACCGTGGCGTTGCGCAGGCCCATGGCGAAGGCGGTGACGGCGATGAGGGTGTAGGCGGTGGCCGTGGCGCCGGGCGCGGCGAAGGCGACCACGGCCGACACCCCCAGGAGCACCGCCTCGGCGGCGAGCGTGAGCCGGGCCCAGGTGCGGCGGGATCCGGAGCCGAGCCGTACGGCGACCCGGCCGCCCGCCACCGCGCCCACCACGAACGACGCCAGCGAGGTCAGGGTGTGCTCCACCGAGAAGCCGGGCGCCCCGGCCGCGGCGAACCCGAGCACGACCACGTTGCCGGTCATGTTCGCGGTGAAGACGTGTTCGAGGCCGAGATAGCTGACGGCGTCGATCAGTCCGCTGACCACCGTCAGCCCCAGCAGCACGGCCACCAGGCGCAGCCCGCGCGCCTCGGGATCGCCGGCCGCCTTCGTGTCGGTGCCGCTCTGTTCGCTCATCGATTCTCCGGACGGCCGGACGGACGGGGTGCACCCAAGTCCACCACGGAGGCGGGGGATTCTCGGATGTCGGGGCGACCCGCGCGTCCGTAGCGTCGAGGACATGAGTGATGAGACGCGCAAACCCTGTGGAACAAGGGCGAGTCGGCGCACCCGGAGGGGGCTCGCCGCAGCGGCGGCCCTGCTGCTCGCCGGGCTCGCGGCGGTCCCGGCGGCAGCGGCCGCCGATGAGCGGACGCATCAGGCCGGGCGGACGCATCAGGCCGGGCGGACGCATCAGGCCGGGCGCGGCGACCTGGTCGCCGTCACCCCGGTCGCCGACCGGGACGCGGGGGCCGTCCGGGCGTTCCTGGGCGGCCAGGACGTCGCCACCGGCTCCGTGCGGTACGGCGTACGGGCCTACCGGCTGACGTACCGGACCGTCGATCCGTACGGCAGGCCCACCACCGCGACCGGGCTGCTGACGCTCCCCAAGGGCGGCGGCCACCGACTTGACCTGGTCTCCGACACCCACGGCACGATGGTCCACCGCGACTACGCGCCCTCGGCGAGCGAGGACTTCGGGCGGGTGCCGTCGTATCTGAACGCGAGCGCGGGCCGGGCCGTGGCCGCCCCCGACTACCTCGGCCTCGGCAGGGGCCCGGGCCGGCACCCGTACATGGACACGGCCTCGTCGGTGACCGCCTCCCTCGACATGCTGCGCGCCGCCCGGACGGCCGCGGACCGGCTCGGGCGTCCGCTCACCGGGGACGTGTACGCGACGGGCTTCTCACAGGGCGGCCAGGTCGCGATGGCGCTCGGCACGGCGCTGGACGCGGGCGCCGACCGGCACTTCCGGCTGAGGGCACTCGCCCCGGTCAGCGGCCCGTACGACCTGGAGGGCCAGGAGATGCCCGCGCTGTTCGACGGCCGGGTCAACGACACCAGCGGAGTCCTCTACATCGCGTACTGGCTGGTCGCCCAGAACCGTCTGCATCCCCTCTACAAGGACCCGTCCGACGCCTTCCGCGCGCCCTACGCGAGCCGGGTCGAGGGCCTGCTCGACGGGAGCCACGAGCAGGAGGACGTCGTCAGAGGGCTCGCGCCCTCGGTGAAACAGCTGCTCACGCCCGCCTTCTACGAGCGTCTGCGGCACCCGTCCGGCGCCGTGCTGGACGCGATGCGCGCCGCCGACCACACCTGCGACGGGAAGCCGGAGGTGCCGGTAAGGCTGTACGCCGCTGCCGGCGACACCGACGTGCCCATCGGCAACACCCGGACATGCGCCCGCACCCTCGCAGGTCAGGGAGCGAGGGTGCGGGTGGTCGAGCAGGGAGCCGTGGATCACTTCGGCTCCCTCGCCGTGTCGGCCCCGCAGGTGGTGCGGTTCTTCGACGGCGTCCGGGGGTGATGCACGCGGCTCAGTACCAGCCGTTGGCCTGCCAGAAGGCCCAGGCGGCGGTCGGGCTGCCGTAGCGGGAGTTCATGTAGTCCAGGCCCCACTTGATCTGGGTCTTGGCGTTGGACTTCCAGTCGGAGCCGACGGAGGCCATCTTGGAGCCGGGCAGGGCCTGGACCAGGCCGTAGGCGCCGGAGGAGGAGTTCGTGGCGTTGACGTCCCAGCCGCTCTCGTGCTCGACGATCTTGCTGAACGCGTTGTACTGCGCGGCGTTCGGGATCATCTTGTGCGCGATGGCCTTGGCCTGGGCGGACGAGTTGGTCGTGGCCGCCTGGGCCGGCGCCGCGGTCAGGACCAGGCCGGCGGTGGCGGCGGCCATCGCGACGGTGGTGATGGCCTTCTTCGGAGAAGCGATGCGGCGGGCGATGCGGGAGACGGACACGGAGAACCTTTTCTTCGGGGACGGTGGTGCCGCTCGCGGTCCCGGGGGACATGCGTCGGCGCCGAGGCCCGTGGGCTTGTCGGCGCCGTGCGACGTCGTCTACAGAAACAGGCTCGGCAGGCGTCCGCAATGACCCCTTTTACTAGTTGTGGTCGAATCGCCGGGAAAGGGCATCTGTGTGATCCGGCTCTCAATGCGCAGGTCAGGAGGGGTGCGGGTTGGGCGTTATGTCGGAATTGTTCCTACTGTTCCCGTTAGTAGGTGAGCTGGGTCATGTGGGGCGCTTCACCGCTCGGACGCCTCGAATGTGACCTGGGTCTCGAAGGCCGCACGGCGGGTGGCCCGGCGCAGCCCCCTGAGGAGGGCCGGGCCGAGGGTGAGCGTCAGGACGACGGTCACCAGGGCCCGGCCCAGGTCCCAGCCGAGCGACGTGGCCAGGCAGTACGCCAGGAAACGGGACAGGTTGGCGGGAACACCGGCGTGCGGGTCGAAGGCGATGCCCGAGGCGAGGGCGCCCATGAAGGGCCAGCCGGCCATGTTCATGGCGGTGCCGTAGGCGAAGGCGGCGAGGAAACCGTAGGCGGCCAGGAGCCGGACCTCCGTACGGGCCCGCGCGCGGGCGGGCACCGGCAGCAGGCCCGCGCCCATCGTGAACCAGCCCATCGCCAGCATCTGGAACGGCATCCACGGCCCCACCCCACCGGTGAGCAGGGCGGACGCGAACATCGTCACGTTGCCGAGCACGAAGCCGAAGCCCGGGCCGAGGACCCGGCCGCTGAGCACCATGAGGAAGAACATCGGCTCGATACCGGCGGTGCCGGCGCCGATCGGCCTGAGCGCGGCGCCGGTCGCGGCGAGTACGCCGAGCATCGCCACGGCCTTGGGGCCGAGGCCCGACTCCGCGAGCGCCGCGGCGACCACGGCGACGAGCAGGACGAGCAGTCCGGCGAAGAGCCAGGGGGCGTCCTGGGTGTGGGTGCCGACCTGGGAGGTGGGCGGGGCGAGGAAGGGCCAGCCGAAGGCGACGACGCCCACGGCGCTGACCAGGGCGAGGGCGAGGAGGGAGCGGGGGCCCAGGGGTACGGCTCGGGTCATGACAGGGCCTTCCTCACCTCGGCGACCGTGAGCCACCGCTGCGGGGCGAGGATCTTGCTGACCTGCGGGGCGAAGGAGGGGGAGGACGTGATCACGTCCGTCGCCGGGCCGTCGGCGATCACCTCGCCCTCCGCCAGCAGGACCACCCGGTGGGCGAGCTCGGCGGCGAGTTCTACGTCGTGGGTGGCCAGCACGATCGCGTGGCCGGTGGCGGCGAGTTCACTCAGTAGATCGACGAGACGGGCCTTGGCCGCGTAGTCCAGGCCGCGGGTCGGCTCGTCGAGGAGCAGGAGGGGCGGGCGGGCGGCCAGGACCACGGCGAGGGCGAGGGCGAGTCGCTGGCCCTCGGAGAGATCGCGGGGGTGGGTGTCGTCGGTCACGCCCGGCAGGAGGCCGTCGACCAGCGCACGGCAGGTGCCGGGTGCCGCGCCGGCGTCCTGGTCGGCGGCCCGGCATTCGGCGGCGACCGTGTCGGCGTACAGGAGGTCCCGGGGTTCCTGGGGGACGAGGCCCGCTCGGCGGACGAGGTCCCGCGGGGCGGTGCGGTGGGGCTGGGCACCGCCGACGTGGACGGTTCCCGCGGAGGGCTCCACCAGGCCGACCAGGGTGTTGAGGAGCGTGGACTTCCCGGCACCGTTGCGGCCCATGAGGGCGATGGTCTCGCCGGGGCGGACGGTGAGGTCGATGTGGGTCAGGGCCTGGACGTGGGCGCGGCGGACGGAGAGGGCGGTGACTTCGGCGAGGTGGGGTGTGGCGGCAGGGGTGGGGCGCTCGCGGCGGGTGAACCGGCGGGCCCGCTGCACCTGGGGGCCGGTCTCGCCGGCGGCGGCTGCGGGTGCCTGTGCGGCGAGTCGGTCTCGTAGAGGTCCTGCCTGGCGGCGGGCGTTGCGGACCGTCAGGGGTAGTGGGGACCAGCCCGCCAGCCGGCCCAGGTCCACCACCGGCGGGTACACCGGGGACACGGCCATCATCTCGGCCGGGGTGCCGAAGACCGGTGCTTCCCCGGGGGCGGGCAGGAGGGCCACCTGGTCGGCGTACTGGATGACGCGTTCCAGGCGGTGTTCGGCCATGAGGATCGTGGTGCCCAGGTCGTGGACCAGGCGTTGGAGGACGGCGAGGACCTCCTCCGCCGCCGCCGGGTCCAGGGCCGAGGTCGGTTCGTCCAGGACCAGGACCCGGGGGTGCGGGGTGAGGACCGAGCCGATCGCCACGCGCTGCTGCTGGCCGCCGGAGAGGGTGGCCAGCGGCCGGTCGCGCAGGGGAGCCAGCCCCAGCAGGTCCAGGGTCTCCTCCACCCGGCGGCGCATCACCGCCGGCGGCAGCCCCAACGACTCCATGCCGTAGGCGAGTTCGTCCTCCACGGTGTCCGTCACGAAGTGGGACAGCGGGTCCTGGCCCACCGTGCCGACCACGTCGGCCAGTTCGCGTGGCTTGTGGGTGCGGGTGTCGCGGCCGGCCACGGTGACCCGGCCGCGCAGGGTGCCGCCGGTGAAGTGCGGGACGAGCCCGCTGACCGCGCCGAGGATCGTGGACTTGCCGACCCCCGACGGGCCCACGAGCAGCACGAGTTCACCCTCCGGCACCTCGAAGTCGACGCCCTGCACGGTGGGTTCGGGCGCCCCGTCGTACATCACGGAGACGTCCTCGAAGCGGATCACGACGACGGCTCCTTGAGGGCTGGGGCGGGGGCGGGGGCGAGGAAGGCCGGCAGCAGGCCCACGAGGACCGCCGCGGCCGGCCACAGGGGGAGGGCGGGGGCGACGAGGGGCACCACACCGGGGTGCAGGGCGGCCGGATCGGTGGCGCTCGCGAGGAACATCCCCGCCGCCACGGCCGCGCCGGAACCGGCGACCAGGAGGGACCGGGCGGTCCAGCGGTCCGGACGGTAACGGGTGCGCGGAGTGCGGCGGCCGCCCAGACGCAGACCCGCGAGGGCGGCGGCGAGGCCGGCGAGGAGCACCGGGACGCCGTACGTGCCGCCCTCGGCGGTGAGTAGTCCGTACGTCCCCGCGCAGACGCCGAGCAGTCCGCCGAGGGTGAGTGCGGTGGTCGTACGGCGGACTCCGGGCGGGACCTCGGCAGTACGGCCGTAGCCGCGGGCGTCCATGGCCGCGGCGAGGGCGACCGAGCGTTCCAACGCGCCCTCCAGGACCGGGAGTCCGACCTGGAGGAGGCCGCGCATCCCGGAGTCCGGGCGGCCTCGGAGGCGGCGGGCGGCGCGCAGGCGCTGGACGTCGGCGATGAGATGGGGGGCGAAGGTCAGGGCCACCACCACGGCCACGCCGAGTTCGTAGAGGGCGCCGGGCAGGGACTTCAGGAGCCGGTGCGGGTTGGCGAGGGCGTTCGCCGCGCCCACGCAGATGAGGAGGGTGGCCAGCTTGAGGCCGTCGTAGAGGGCGAAGACGAGGGACTCCGCGGTCACCCGGCCACCCAGGCGGATGCCCTGCGCCCAGTCGGGGAGCGGGAGTTCGGGCAGGGCGACGAGCACATGGGTGCCGGGTATGGGGGAGCCGAGGACGATCGTGAAGAGGAGACGGACGAGGAGGACGGCGAGGGCGAGTTTGAGGAACGCGGTGTACGAGCGGGCCCAGGGTGTGTTCCGGCGGCAGGTCGCGACCACGTAGGCCGAGGTGACGACGAGCAGGGTCAGGAGGAGAGGGTTGGTGGTGCGGGTGGCCGCTGTGCCGAGGCCCAGGGACCAGAGCCACCAGGCGCCGGGGTGCAGGGGGACGGGCCGGCCGGCTGAGCTATGCGGCATTGCCGCGCCGCCTCGCCCTCGCCCGCCACGCCGCCGCCCCCAGTACGGCGATCGCCCCCAGGCCCGCGAACAGGCCCACGGACGGCTCGCTGTCCGACCCGTCCGACCCGCTCTCCTCCGAGCCCGTCTTCTTCCCCGCCACCTGCTCCCCGCAGCCCGTCTCCGGATATCCCGCGATCGCGCACAACAGCGCGTTGGCGTTGTAGCGGAGCGGCTTGGCGGCCGTCGCCAGGGCTTCCGCCGTGGTCGCGTCGCGGGGTACCACCGGGCACGCGGTGCGGCTCGCCGGGGGCTTCGCACCGGACGGGGCGTCCGAGGCCGTACCGAAGTCGATGACCAACGCCACGCGCTTACGGCCGTCCCGCGCCGCCGTGTCTCCGCAGATCGCCGTGAACGACGCCGTCCCGCGGGGCTTGTCCGCGTCCGCCGAGTCCTCGCTCACCGCGAAGCGGAAGCCCTGGACGTCGCCGTCGGAGGGGACCGCGGTGGAGGGGCCCTGGGTGGCGTACGTCCAGGTCGTGCCGGTGCGGTCCCAGAAGGACCAGTAGCGGTACCCGGCGGCGTGGGCCGGGCTCACGGCGGCCAGGAGGAGGCCCGTCAGGAGGGAGAGGAGGACCGCCTTGCGGGTCACGGCTGCTTCCTCTTGTTGCGGCTGCTGAGCAGGAAGCCGATCCCCGCGCCGGCGGCGAGACCCGCGCCGACCGTCCACCACACGGAGATGCCGGAGTCGTCCTGGGACGCGGTGACCGGCGCCGGTCCCGTCGCGGTCAGCTGCTCGACCAGGTTCGTGCCGCCGAAGTCGCGCGGGTCGGCGCCACCCGCCTCGGCGGCCAGGATCAGCTGGGCGTATGCCGCCGGGCCGTTCTGCTCGGCCCACTTCGCGGAATTCCGCTCCAGCCACGCCAGGGGCTCGCGCGCGGCCGCGGAACCGCCCTGGACGGCGAGCGCGACGACCGCGTCGGCCGTGTTGCCGTAGTCGGGCTGGTTCTCGGAGCCAGGGAGGGCGGAGGTCAGGTGGCCGTCCTTCGCGACCGCCTTCGCCAGGTAGGCCGCGCCGTTGGCCGCCGCCTGCCCCGGAGTCGGGCGAGCCGCGTCGGCGCAGGTGGCGGCCGCCTTGCCGTCGGCCTTCGCCGACACCATGTCCTGGCCCAGCACGCCGACGACGGCCGCCGCGGTGGCGTCTGCGTTGGCCGCGAGCCTGCCCTTCTTGTCCGGCTGGTAGGCGAAGGCGCCCCCGTCGGCACACGGCAGGGCCAGCTTCAGCAGGGCGTCGTACGGCGACCTGCCGCTTTTGAGGGCCTTGGCGGGATCGTCGCCGGAAGCCTTCAGCGCGCCGATCGCCACGGACGTCGAGTTGGCGTCGCTGGCCCCGCCGGAGGAGAAGCCCCAGCCGCCGTCCTTGT
Source organism: Streptomyces sp. NPDC102270 (assembly GCF_044766405.1). Lineage (NCBI taxonomy): Bacteria > Bacillati > Actinomycetota > Actinomycetes > Kitasatosporales > Streptomycetaceae > Streptomyces > Streptomyces sp. NPDC102270. The sequence goes on from NZ_JBIWLX010000018.1 coordinate 214,607, forward strand.
TCTGGACGGACTTCAGCCAGGTCACCGCCTTCGTGACCGCGGTGCCGTGCCCGCCGACCGCGGACAGGGCCTGCGCGGCGGCTGCCGTGCTGTTGGTGTCGACCATCAACTTGGTGTCACAGGCCTTGGCCGGGTCCGCGCGGAACGCCGGGAACGCCCCGCTCGCGCACTGCTGCCCGGCCAGCCAGCCGACGGCCGCGGCGGCGGGCTCCACGTCCACCCGGTGCAGGGCGATCAGGGCGAGGGACTGCCGCCAGACCCCGTCGTACGTGGGGTCGCTGCTGCCGTACAGCCCCGAGGGCAGGGACGGCGACGGAGACGGCGAGGCGGCGACGGCGGGCGTGGCCGTGCCGATCACGACGGTGGCGGCCAGGACCGCGGCGCTGCGGCGGACGTTCATGATCGGCGGATGCCCTTCTCCCTGCGGGGAGCCGGGCAGCGCGGGAGGACCCCCGGGCGGCTCGGCTCCGTATACCTCGACGGTGCCGCGCACCGGCCGGTCTCCCAGGCCCTAGGGCCCTTCTGATGGATCTCCGCGGCGTCGCGCCGCCCGGCACGCACGCTCACCGCACGGCGCGAAGGGCCAGGTGGCTCCGCCACATGACCCTCCACGCCGCACGCCGATCGCACGCACCGAACGCCGCTCCGTCTTCCACGGAGATCCATCAGAAGGGCCCTAGGGGCACTGGGGGAGGGGGCGTGCCGGAATTGCACCGGCTTCCCCCCGTACGGCATGTGATGACGACCTGGCTACTGTACTCGCCCGTAGGGAAGCGGCTGAGAGCCGGGGGAGCCTCGGGGCCCGGGCTAGATGTACTGACCCGTGAGGTTGGGGACGCGGCTGGCGGGTGGTTGGCCTTTCAGCGCGGTGTGTCCGCGGTGGTGATTGTAGGTGTGTAGCCAGTCG
>NZ_JBIWLX010000019.1:0-215466 GCF_044766405.1 Streptomyces sp. NPDC102270
CCGGATCTGGAAGGCGGGTAACCGCTGGAGGTGACCGGTACTAATAGGCCGAGGGCTTGTCCTCAGTTGCTCGCGTCCACTGTGTTAGTTCTGAGGCAACGACTGTGTCATTTTCCGGTCGTAACTTCATAGTGTTTCGGTGGTCATAGCGTGAGGGAAACGCCCGGTTACATTCCGAACCCGGAAGCTAAGCCTTACAGCGCCGATGGTACTGCAGGGGGGACCCTGTGGGAGAGTAGGACACCGCCGAACTCCTTTTAGAGCTCCGGCTCTTGGGCACCAGCCCAAGGGCCGGAGCTTTTTTGCGTTGAGGTAGGGTCAGGGGGCATCGTCGGCACATTTCCCACAGGAGGCCCCCGGGTGGAGGTCCAGGAGACCCGGGTCCAGACGGACCGGGTCCTCACCATCCCCAACATCCTCAGCATGGCGCGGCTCGTTGGGGTGCCGCTCTTCCTGTGGCTGATCCTCAGGCCCGAGTTCGGAGGGCCCAAGAGTGACACCTGGGCGCTGCTGGTACTGGCTCTGAGCGGGATCAGCGACTACCTGGACGGCAAGCTCGCCCGGCGGTGGAACCAGATCAGCAGCCTCGGCCGGCTGCTCGACCCCGCGGCCGACCGCCTCTACATTCTCTCGACTCTGGTCGGCCTCACCTGGCGCGAGATTCTGCCAATCTGGTTGACGGCTGCACTGCTCTTGCGAGAGCTGGTGCTCCTGGTGATGGTGGGCATCCTCAGGCGTCACGGTTATCCGCCGCCCCAGGTGAACTTCCTCGGCAAGGCCGCCACCTTCAACCTGATGTACGCGTTCCCGCTGCTCCTGCTCAGTGACGGAACTGGATGGATCTCGTCACTCGCTGCTATTTTCGGATGGGCGTTCGCCGGATGGGGTACAACGCTGTACTGGTGGGCAGGAGTGCTCTACGTGGTACAAGTCCGCCGCCTGGTCCGTGCGGACGCCAAGGCCGACTGAACTCGCCCATTGGCACGGCCGTAGCGGCTCGATGGCCCCCGGCATAAAAGTGCGGGACAATCTGGACGGGTGAAGTCGGCTAGACCGTATCTCTTAAGGAGGACGCTTCCGACATGAAGGCCGTCGTGATGGCCGGAGGCGAAGGCACACGCCTTCGTCCCATGACCTCGAGCATGCCCAAGCCGCTCCTGCCGGTGGTGAACCGGCCGATCATGGAGCACGTGCTGCGGCTGCTCAAAAGGCATGGGCTCAACGAGACCGTCGTCACCGTTCAGTTCCTGGCCTCACTGGTCAAGAACTACTTCGGTGACGGTGAAGAGCTCGGAATGGAGCTCACCTATGCCAATGAGGAGAAGCCACTCGGTACCGCCGGAAGCGTCAAGAACGCCGAAGAGGCGTTGAAGGACGATGCTTTCCTCGTTATCTCCGGTGATGCCCTGACCGACTTCGACCTCACCGAGCTCATCAACTTCCACAAGGAAAAGGGCGCGCTGGTCACCGTCTGTCTGACGCGTGTGCCCAACCCCCTCGAATTCGGCATCACCATCGTCGACGAGGAAGGCAAGGTCGAGCGCTTCCTGGAGAAGCCGACCTGGGGCCAGGTCTTCTCGGACACCGTGAACACGGGCATCTACGTCATGGAGCCCGAGGTCTTCGACTACGTCGACCCCGATGTGCCCGTGGACTGGTCCGGCGACGTCTTCCCGCAGCTGATGAAGGAAGGCAAGCCGGTCTACGGCTATGTCGCGGAGGGCTACTGGGAGGACGTCGGCACGCACGAGAGCTATGTGAAGGCACAGGCCGACGTCCTGGAGGGCAAGGTCGACGTCGAGATCGACGGCTTCGAGCTCTCCCCGGGCGTATGGGTGGCCGAGGGCGCCGAGGTGCATCCCGACGCCGTTCTGCGTGGTCCGCTGTACATCGGCGACTATGCCAAGGTCGAGGCCGGCGCGGAGATCCGCGAACACTCCGTCGTGGGCTCGAACGTCGTCGTGAAGAGCGGAGCCTTTCTGCACAAGGCCGTTGTGCACGACAACGTGTATGTGGGCCAGCAGAGCAATCTCCGTGGCTGTGTGGTCGGGAAGAACACCGACATCATGCGCGCGGCTCGTATCGAGGACGGCGCGGTCATCGGTGACGAGTGCCTCATCGGCGAGGAATCGATCATTCAGGGGAATGTACGGGTCTACCCGTTCAAGACCATCGAAGCCGGTGCCTTCGTCAACACCTCGGTCATCTGGGAGTCCCGGGGCCAGGCGCATCTCTTCGGCGCCCGTGGCGTCTCCGGCATCCTCAACGTCGAGATCACCCCGGAACTCGCGGTCCGGCTGGCAGGCGCCTATGCGACGACCCTCAAGAAGGGTTCGACCGTCACCACCGCCCGTGACCACTCCCGTGGCGCGCGGGCGCTGAAGCGGGCGGTGATCTCCGCGCTGCAGACCAGCGCCATCGACGTACGCGACCTGGAGAACGTACCGCTGCCCGTGGCGCGGCAGCAGACCGCGCGGGGGAGTGCCGGCGGGATCATGATCCGGACCACGCCCGGGGTGCCGGACTCCGTGGACATCATGTTCTTCGACGGGCAGGGTGCGGACCTTTCGCAGGGCGGTCAGCGAAAGCTGGACCGGGTGTTCGCGCGGCAGGAGTACCGGCGGGCGTTCCCCGGCGAGATCGGGGACCTGCACTTCCCCGCCAGCGTCTTCGATTCGTACACCGGTTCACTGTTGCGGAACGTCGACATCACCGGCATCTCCGAGGCCGGGCTGAAGGTCGTCGTGGACGCGTCGAACGGCAGCGCCGGGTTGGTGCTGCCGAGCCTGCTCGGGAAGCTCGGCGTGGACTCGCTGACGATCAACCCGGGGCTCGACGAGTCCAGGCCGACGGAGACGGCGGATACCCGGCGGTCGGGGTTGGTGCGGCTCGGCGAGATCGTGGCGTCCGCGCGGGCCGCGTTCGGCGTGCGGTTCGACCCGGTGGGTGAGCGGTTGTCCCTCGTCGACGAGAAGGGGCGGATCATCGAGGACGACCGGGCGCTGCTCGTCATGCTCGATCTGGTCGCCGCTGAGCGGCGCAGCGGCCGGGTGGCGCTGCCGGTGACCACTACGCGGATCGGCGAGCAGGTGGCGGCGTACCACGGCACGCAGGTCGAGTGGACGACCACCTCGCCCGATGATCTGACCAGGGTCGGACGCGACGACTCGACGATCTTCGGTGGTGACGGCAAGGGCGCCTTCATCATCCCGGAGTTCAGCAGCGTCTTCGACGGTACGGCGGCCTTCGTACGGCTGATCGGACTGGTCGCGCGGACCCAGCTGACGCTCAGCCAGATCGACGCGCGGATTCCGCGGGCGCATGTCCTGAAGCGGGATCTGGCCACCCCGTGGGCCGTCAAGGGGCTGGTGATGCGCAGGGTCGTGGAGGCGGCGGGCGATCGCTTTGTCGACACGACGGACGGTGTCCGGGTCGTCGAGACCGACGGACGCTGGGTGATGGTCCTGCCGGACCCCGCGGAGGCGGTCACGCACCTGTGGGCCGAGGGTCCCGACGACGCGTCCGCGCAGGCCCTGCTGGACGAGTGGTCGGCGGTCGTGGACAGCGCCGGCCGCTGAACCACGCACGCGTGCGTGCCGGACATGTGTCCCCAAGGGGGCCTGTCCGGCACGCCGATGGGGCCATTCGGAGGTAGGGGCCGCGACGTGCGACGATGTGCGGCATGCCGCAGCAGCCCCCCATTCGGAGCACCCCCACGCGCCCGTCGCGCCCGGACGCCTCCATGTCGCTGCTCACCAACGTCATGGACCACAGCCTCGACGACGGCTACGCCGAGGCCGCGGCCCGCAAGAAGGCCGCCGGCGACGCCGAGTTGCCCAAGACACTGCGGGCGAGGCTGGGTCTGGCCGTCGGCCTGGTGCTCGCCGCTCTCGTGGTCACCGTCGGGGCGGCGCAGGCGCGGGTGGCCGCCCCGGTCGTGGCCAAGGAGCGCGAGGAGCTCATCGACCGTATCGACCGCGAGACCGAGACGGCGGACAAGCTCGAGGAGAGCGTCGACCAGCTGCGTGACGATGTCAGCACGCGGCAGCGCGAGGCTCTCAAGCAGAGTGGCGACAGTGGCCAGGCCGATCTCGTGGACATCCTGTCGGGTGCCGTGGAGGTACACGGCCCGGGCGTCAAACTGGTCGTGAACGACGCCAAGGAAGCCAGTACGGGCGGCGACGGGAACCCGCGTGAGACGTCGGGGTTCTCCGACACCGGGCGGGTGCGCGACCGTGACATGCAGCGGGTCGTGAACGGGCTGTGGGAGTCCGGCGCCGAAGCCGTCTCCGTCAACGGACAGCGGCTGACCGCGCTGTCGGCGATCAGGGCCGCGGGTGACGCGATACTGGTCGACAACAAGCCGCTTGTTCCGCCCTATACGGTGCTTGCCGTGGGTGACGGGCAGCGGCTGAGCACCAGGTTCCAGGACAGTGCCGACGGGCTGTATCTGCACGCCCTGGAAGAGAACTACGGCATCCGGACCGCCATCTCCGTGGAGGACGACCTCCGGCTGCCGGCCGCACCGAGTGTGATCGTACGTACAGCAGAGCCGAGAACTGAGAAGGGCACATCGTGATCGCCGTACTGGGCCTCGTCGTGGGAGTCGTGGCCGGCCTGTTGGTCCGGCCTGAGGTTCCGGCGGTTGTCGAGCCTTATCTGCCGATCGCCGTCGTGGCGGCGCTCGACGCCGTCTTCGGGGGACTGCGGGCCATGCTGGACGGCATCTTCGACGACAAGGTGTTCGTCGTGTCGTTCCTGTCGAACGTGGTCGTGGCCGCTCTGATCGTGTTCCTGGGCGACAAGTTGGGCGTGGGTGCCCAGCTGTCGACGGGTGTCGTCGTCGTGCTCGGCATCCGGATCTTCTCGAACGCCGCGGCGATCCGCCGGCACGTCTTCCGGGCGTGAGGCCGATGAGCGAACCGGAAGAGACGCCCGGAAACAGGTTGCGCAAGGAACTGCCCGAGGAACTCCCGGCGACCTCTCCCGGGCAAGCGGAGGCTCAGGAGCCGGAACCCGGGCTCACCGGCCGTCGGAGGCTGGTGCAGGGGCTGTGGCCGCCGCGTGTGACGCGGGCCCAACTCATCGTCGCGGTACTGCTGTTCGGCCTCGGGTTCGGTCTCGCGGTCCAGGTGGCGTCCAACAGCGACAGCGACAGTGCGCTTCGGGGAGCGCGGCAGGAAGATCTCGTACGCATCCTCGATGAACTGGACGACCGTACTCAGCGTCTTGAAGACGAGAAGCAGGGCCTCGAGAAGCAGCGGGACGAGCTGGAGAACAGCTCTGACCAGGCAGAGGAGGCCCGCAAGCAGACGGTCGAGAAGGAGCGGCAACTCGGCATCCTCGCGGGCACCGTGGCCGCGCAGGGGCCGGGCATCACGATGACGATCGAGGACACCAAGGGGACGGTCGAGGCGGACATGCTGCTCGACGCGATCCAGGAACTGCGAGCGGCCGGGGCGGAGGCGATCCAGGTGAACGGCGTACGGGTCACCGCGGGCACCTATCTGTCGGATTCGGACAAGAGCGTGAGCGTCGACGGGAACAAGATCACCGCGCCGTTTCGTTTCAAGGTCATCGGCAATCCGCAGGACCTCGAACCGGCGCTGAACATCCCTGGAGGTGTGGTGCAGACTCTCGAGAAGGAGCAGGCCACCGTCGCCGTCGAGCGGTCGGACAAGATCGTCGTGGACGCCTTGCGAGCCGCGAAGCGGCCTGACTACGCTCGGTCGTCCTCCCGGTGAACCGGCGGCGCATGGGGGGCAATCGGCCAGGGCATGAGGTTGCGGGGGGTCGGCGCACCGAATGGGTGGTGCGTGGTGGAAACTGTCTGGTGGAAACGGACGTTGTGAGGGTGTCCGGGTCGACCGGTGTGTTCAATCAGGGTTCGTCCTGCCCCACGGGCGGGTCTGTTTCGGTCAAGGGGAATCGCCCGTGAAGTTGTTTGCGAAGTTGTTCGGCAAGAGCGCGCGAGAAGGTAGCGACAACGCGACCGCTCGTCATCGCGCACAGCCCGACGCTGAGGGTCAGCGCCCGCTGTTCCGGGACCAGGTCGCCGGTCAGGGTGGTGACGTTTCCGGAGGTCAGGGCGTGCCGTCTGTTGACCCTGCCCAGTCCGGCGGCATAGGTTTCGGGCAGCCGTCAACCTCAAGTACGGGTGGAGGGTTTTCCCCTATGTCGGCCCTGGTGTGTACGAGGTGCGGTAACCGCAACGCGGAGAACAGCCGCTTCTGCTCCAACTGTGGCGCTCCGCTGCGGGCCGGGGCCGTGCCCGAGCGTCCCTCGGAGACGACCTCCACCATCTCCATCTCGGGACTCGAGGCCTACGACTCCGAGGTCACCGGCCAGACGCAGATGCCGGCGCTCTCGCCGGAGGCACAGGCGGCCGTCGACGCGCTTCCGCTGGGCTCGGCGCTCCTGGTGGTGCGCCGCGGGCCGAACTCGGGCAGCCGCTTCCTGCTGGACGGCGAGCTCACCACGGCCGGCCGCCACCCGCAGAGCGACATCTTCCTCGACGACGTCACGGTCTCGCGCCGGCACGTGGAGTTCCGCCGCGGTCAGGACGGCTCGTTCACGGTGTCCGACGTGGGCAGTCTCAACGGCACGTACGTCAACCGCGAGCGGATCGACTCGGTCGCTCTGAACAACGGCGACGAGGTGCAGATCGGCAAGTACCGGCTGGTGTTCTACGCGAGCCAGCAGGGCTACTGACCCTCCCAGGGAAGGTCCATGCTTCAAACACCGAGCGGCGGTGCCGGCCACGGCACCGCCGCCACGGACAGTGGGCTGATGAGCATCGGCACAGTGCTGAACGTGCTGCGCGACGAGTTCCCCGAAGTCACGATCTCCAAGATCCGTTTCCTGGAGTCCGAGGGCCTCATCGAGCCGCAGCGGGCCCCCTCCGGGTACCGCAAGTTCAGCAACCGGGACGTCGAGCGCCTCGGCCACGTCCTGAGGATGCAGCGGGACCACTATCTGCCGCTCAAGGTGATCCGGGAGCACCTGGACGCCATGGAGCGCGGCGAGGCCGTCGCCCTGCCCACAGTGGGCCGCCAACGGGACGGAGAAACGGTCCTGGAGGTCTCCGAGGGCCCCACCGTGGCCCGGATCGGCCGGGCCGAGCTGCTCGCCGCCGCCGAGATCGACGAGCCGCAGCTGGCGGAGTGGGAGGCGTACGGCCTCATCACGCCGCTGCCGGACGGGGCCTACGACGCCGAGGCGGTGACGGTGGCGGCACTTGTCGTGGAGCTCGGGCGGTTCGGGATCGAGCCGCGGCATCTGCGGGCGATGAAGGCGGCCGCCGACCGTGAGGCCGGGCTCGTGGACCAGGTCGTGGCCCCGCTGAAGCGCCACCGCAACCCGCAGACCCGCGCACACGCCGAAGCCCGCGCCAAGGAACTCGCGGGGCTGACCGTGAAGCTGCACGCGGCACTTGTGCAGACCGCGCTCGGCGTGCGCCTGCCCTGAGGGCGCCGGGGGCCGGATCGTCACCCGTTTCCTGCCCGACTACCCAAACGTCCCGGGCACGGCCTAGGGTTGCTGTGTGAACGAGCTCGATGTCGTAGGTGTCCGGGTCGAAATGCCCTCCAACCAACCGATCGTGCTCCTGCGTGAAGTGGGAGGCGACCGCTACCTCCCCATCTGGATCGGGCCGGGGGAGGCGACGGCCATCGCCTTCGCGCAGCAGGGCCTGGCCCCCGCACGACCGCTCACCCACGACCTGTTCAAGGACGTGCTGGAGGCGGTCGGCCAGGAGCTCACCGAAGTGCGCATCACGGACCTGCGTGAGGGCGTCTTCTACGCGGAGCTGGTCTTCGCCAGCGGGGTCGAGGTGAGCGCGCGGCCGTCCGACGCCATAGCGCTGGCCCTGCGCACCGGGACGCCGATCTACGGCAGCGACGGAGTGCTCGACGACGCCGGTATCGCCATTCCGGACGAGCAGGAGGACGAGGTGGAGAAGTTCCGCGAGTTCCTCGACCAGATCTCCCCCGAGGACTTCGGCACCAGCAGTCAGTGAGACGGATGCGGCCGAGCCGGCGGATCAGTGGTCCGTGACGGCTCGGCCGTGTCCGGTCGTCACGGAAATGCCGGCATTTGCCCCCGCCGCGTGAGAGCGTCCTGCGGCCCGTCCGGAGCGCAACCCGCTAGCCTTTCCCCGCGGTGGGGTACGGGAAACCACTCCTAGGGTGATTATCACTCGGCGTGCCGAGTGTGGCGATCGTTGACGCACCCCTGGTGACTGCCTACCGTCGAGAAGGCAGGTCAAGGACGGAGGTCGGCGTGAGAAGCAGCGGCGACGGTACGGCTGGGGGTGCCCCCGGACGGAGTCTCGGGGCAAGCGGTCCGTACCCTCCCCCAAGCTCTCAACTGCGTTCGAGTTGGGGGGATCCCCATCACGGCAGCCCGTTTCAGGGCAGCGCGGCCGATCACGCTCCGCAGCGACCGGCGGCCGTGCCGGACAGCGGAGGGGCGACGTCCATGGCGTCCGAGGAGATCGGCTATCGCGGCCCTACGGCCTGCGCGGCGGCCGGCATCACCTACCGGCAACTCGACTACTGGGCGCGCACCGGGCTCGTGGAGCCGAGCGTGCGGCCCGCTCACGGGTCGGGGACGCAGCGGCTCTACAGTTTCCGGGACGTCGTCGTCCTGAAGATCGTCAAGCGGTTCCTCGACACCGGTGTGTCGCTGCAGAACATCCGCACCACGGTCCAGCACCTGCGTGAGCGCGGTTTCCAGGACCTGGAGCGCATGACGCTCATGAGCGATGGGGCCACGGTCTACGAGTGCACCTCGCCCGACGAGGTGCACGCGCTGCTCCAGGGTGGCCAGGGGATCTTCGGGATCGCCGTGGGCGTGGTGTGGCGGGACGTCGAGAGCGCCCTGTCGCAGCTGCACGGGGAGCGCATCGACACCGGCGAGACGCTCATCGGACACAACCCGGCGGACGAGCTGGCCAGGCGCCGCAACCGGGCGGTCTGACGCCTGCCCCGCTCGCATCGGCGGGGCATTGTCAGTGGCGTAGGGCAGCATCGGACATGTGAGAAAAGCGCCCACGATCCTGCATCTCGACATGGATGCCTTCTACGCCTCGGCGGAGCAGGCTTCCAAGCCGAGTCTGCGCGGGAAGGCGGTCGTCGTGGGCGGGCTGGGGCCGCGCGGTGTGGTGGCCACCTCGTCCTACGAGGCCCGGGTGTTCGGGGTGCATTCGGCGATGCCCATGGCGCAGGCGAGACGGCTCGCGCCGAACGCCGCGTATCTCGTGCCGCGCTTCGGGTTCTACAAGGCGATCAGCGAGCAGGTGATGGCGCTGCTGCGGGCGCTGTCGCCGCTGGTGGAGCCACTGAGCCTGGACGAGGCGTTCGTCGATCTGGAGGCCGGTGGAGCGGCCTGGGACGAGGCGTCGGCGCGACTGGTCGGGGCGAAGCTGCGGGCCGACATACGGGCCGGGACAGGCCTCACGGGCTCGGTGGGGCTGGCCGCGTCCAAGATGCTCGCGAAGATCGCCTCCGAGCAGGCCAAGCCGGACGGGCTGGTGGTGATCGAGCCGGGCACCGAGCGGGCGCTGCTCGGGCCCTTGTCGGTGCGGACCCTGCCCGGGGTGGGGCCGGCGACCGGCGACCATCTGCGGCGGGCCGGGATCCATACCGTCGACGAGATCGTCGAGGCGGGGGAGGACGAGCTCGTACGGCTGCTCGGGAAGGCGCACGGGCACGGGCTGTACGCCATGGCGCTGGCGCGGGACGAGCGGGCCGTGGTGGCGGAGCGGGAGACGAAGTCGGTGTCGGTGGAGGACACGTACGACGTGGACATCCATGACCGGGTTCGGGTGGGGCTCGAGGTGCAGCGGTTGGCGGACCGGTGTGTGCGCAGGCTGCGGGAGGCCGGGCTGTCGGGGCGGACCATCGTGCTGAAGGTGCGGCGGTACGACTTCTCGACGCTGACGCGGTCCGAGACCCTGCGGGGGCCCACGGATGATCCTGCCGTGGTGAAGGAGGCCGCCCTGCGGTTGCTGGAGGGCGTCGACTCGACGGGGGGTGTGCGGTTGCTGGGCGTGGGGGCTTCCGGGCTTGCCGACTTCACTCAGGAGGATCTGTTCGCCCAGGCGGCGGGGGAGGCAGCGGATCCCGGGGTCGAGGAGGTGGCTGATGACGTTCCTGGCGAGGAGCGGGACGTGGTGGTCGAGCGGCGGTGGGTCGCCGGGCATGACGTGCGGCACGCCGAGTACGGGCACGGGTGGGTGCAGGGGAGCGGGCTGGGGAGGGTGACCGTGCGGTTCGAGACGCCGGATTCGGAGCCGGGGCGGGTGCGGACGTTCCGTGTCGATGATCCTGGGCTTGAGTCGGCCGAGCCGTTGCCGTTGGTCGAAGTGACGGGTTCACGTCCGCAACACGCGTGACGGGTTCGTTGGCGGGCGCGGATGGCCCCCGTGGGGCTGACCCGTTGTGGCGGCCGACGGGGCCGTGGTGGGGCGGTTGACGGGCCTTGTGCTGCGAAGAGGTCAGGCCTCCGCGTCTCCCGTGCCGGCCAGCTTGCCGAAGTCCCGGTCCGGGAAAGGGGGTGGGGCGGCCAGGTCGAGGCCGTAGTGGTGGTAGAGCTGGAGTTCCTGCTCGGGGGAGAGGTGGCGGCCCACGCCGAAGTCGGGGGCGTCCTTGATGAGGCTGCGGTCGTAGGGGACGTGCAGGGTGCCGTCGACCAACTCGCTCGGCTCCAGGGGGACGAAGGCGTCCCGGGAGAAGAGGCCGGTGCGTATGGCAGCCCACTCCGGCACGCCCGTCGCGTCGTCGAGGTAGACCTCGTCAACGGTGCCGATCTTGGTGCCGTTGCGGTCGAACGCCTTGCGGCCGATCAGGTTGCGCGGATCGATGTCGGTCTGCACGTGCCCTCCACTTGGTCGCAACTCATCCGAAGCGGTCGTAAACACTACGAAAGAGCACATCGGGGTGTGCGGCCACTCGAAGACTCGTGCGGCGACCTCGCTGGTAGGCTTGCCAGCGGCTGCTGATCCCGTGCGGGAGAGTCCTCCGGACACCATCGGAGGCGCCGAAGGAGCAAATCCTCCCCGGAATCTCTCAGGCTCACGTACCGCACGGACGAGGTCACTCTGGAAAGCAGGGCGGGTGTCGACGGCTTCCGCTCTCACCGACGGGGAAAGCCGGCGGCCTTCGGGCGGCCGGTGAAGCTCTCAGGTCGAGATGACAGAGGGGGAGGCCGTCGGGGTACCCGTGCCGGGGTACCCCTCGAAGGTCGCGTCAGACCAGGAGGCCTCCGCAATGACCGCCCACCGCATTCCGCTCTCCGAGCTCGAACAGGGCATCCCCTTCGAGCAGCGTCACATCGGCCCTGATCACGAGGCTTGCGCCAAGATGCTCGCGCAGGTCGGCTACGGCTCGCTGGACGAGCTCACGGCCGCAGCCGTGCCCGATGTGATCAAGAACGCCGATGCGCTGGAACTGCCCGGTGCGCGCACCGAGGCCGAGGTGCTGGCCGAGCTGCGGTCGCTGGCCGACCGGAACCAGGTGCTCGACTCCATGATCGGACTCGGGTACTACGGCACCTTCACTCCGCCCGTCATCCTCCGTAACGTCATGGAGAACCCGGCCTGGTACACGGCCTACACGCCGTATCAGCCGGAGATCTCGCAGGGGCGGCTCGAGGCTCTGCTCAACTTCCAGACCATGGTCGCCGACCTCACCGGGCTGCCGACCTCCGGTGCCTCGCTGCTCGACGAGGGGACCGCGGCGGCCGAGGCCATGGCACTGTCCCGCCGGATGGGGAAGAACAAGAAGGGCCTCTTCCTCGTCGACGCCGACACGCTGCCGCAGACCATCGCCGTGATCCAGACCCGCGCCGAGCCGACCGGTCTGGAGGTCGTCGTCGCCGACCTCAGCGACGGGATCCCGGCCGAGGTCGCCGGGCGTGAGATCAACGGGGTGCTCGTCCAGTACCCCGGCGCCTCCGGGGTCGTACGGGACATCAAGCCGCTCATCGACCAGGCTCACGAGCTCGGTGCGCTCGTGACCGTGGCCGCCGATCTGCTGGCGCTGACCCTGCTGAAGTCGCCGGGCGAGCTCGGGGCGGACATCGCGGTCGGGACCACGCAGCGGTTCGGTGTTCCGATGGGATTCGGCGGGCCGCACGCCGGATACATGGCCGTCCAGGAGAAGTTCGCCAGGAGCCTGCCCGGGCGGCTCGTGGGCGTGTCCGTGGACGCCGACGGCAACAAGGCCTACCGGCTCGCGCTGCAGACGCGTGAGCAGCACATCCGCCGGGAGAAGGCGACCAGCAACATCTGCACCGCGCAGGTGCTGCTCGCGGTCATGGCCGGGATGTACGCCGTGTACCACGGGCCCGACGGACTGAGGGGCATCGCGCGGCGGACGCACCGGTACGCGAACATCCTCGCCGCGGGGCTGACGGCCGGCGGGGTCGAGGTCGTGCACGGCTCCTACTTCGACACGCTGACCGTGCGCGTGCCCGCGAAGGCCGCCGAGGTCGTCGCCGCGGCGCGGCAGAACGGCGTCAACCTCCACCTCGTCGACGCCGACCATGTGTCCGTCGCCTGTGACGAGACCACCGCGCGGGCCCAGCTGAGTGCCGTGTGGAACGCCTTCGGAGTCGAGGCCGACATCGAGGCGCTGGACGCGGCCACCGAGGAGGCGCTGCCGGACGCGCTGCTGCGCGGCGACGCCGTCCTCACCCACCCCGTCTTCCACCAGCACCGCTCCGAGACCGCGATGCTGCGCTACCTGCGCAGGCTGGCCGACCGGGACTACGCGCTGGACCGCGGCATGATCCCGCTGGGCTCCTGCACCATGAAGCTCAACGCGACCACGGAGATGGAGCCGGTCACCTGGCCCGAGTTCGGGCAGCTGCACCCCTTCGCGCCCGCCGAGCAGGCGCAGGGCTACCTCACGCTCATCCGCGAGCTGGAGGAACAGCTCGCCGAGGTCACCGGGTACGACAAGGTGTCGCTGCAGCCCAACGCGGGGTCGCAGGGCGAACTGGCCGGGCTGCTCGCCGTACGCGGGTACCACCGGGCCAACGGTGACGAGCAGCGGACCGTGTGTCTGATCCCGTCGTCCGCGCACGGGACCAATGCCGCCAGTGCCGTGATGGCGGGCATGAAGGTCATCGTCGTCAAGACCGCCGAGGACGGTGAGATCGACGTCGAGGACCTGCGGGCCAAGATCGAGCAGTACCGCGACGAGCTGTCGGTGCTGATGATCACGTACCCCTCGACGCACGGGGTGTTCGAGGAGCACGTCGCCGACATCTGCGCCCAGGTGCACGAGGCGGGCGGGCAGGTGTACGTCGACGGGGCCAACCTCAACGCTCTGGTGGGGCTGGCCAAGCCGGGGCACTTCGGCGGTGACGTCTCCCACCTGAACCTGCACAAGACCTTCTGCATCCCGCACGGGGGCGGCGGTCCGGGCGTCGGTCCGGTCGGCGTGCGGGCGCACCTGGCGCCGTATCTGCCGAACCACCCGATGCAGCCCGCGGCCGGCCCGGAGACGGGCGTGGGGCCCATCTCGGCCGCTCCCTGGGGTTCCGCGGGCATTCTGCCGATCTCGTGGGCGTACGTCCGGCTCATGGGCGGTGAGGGGCTCAAGCGGGCCACTCAGGTGGCGGTGCTCTCCGCCAACTACATCGCCAAGCGGCTCGAGCCGCACTACCCCGTGCTCTACACCGGCCCCGGCGGGCTGGTCGCGCACGAGTGCATCATCGACCTGCGGCCGCTGACCAAGGCGACCGGGGTGAGCGTCGACGACGTGGCCAAGCGGCTCATCGACTACGGCTTCCACGCGCCGACCATGTCGTTCCCGGTGGCCGGGACCCTGATGATCGAGCCGACCGAGTCCGAGGACCTGACCGAACTCGACCGGTTCTGCGCGGCGATGATCGCCATTCGCGGAGAGATCGAGAAGGTCGGCACCGGGGAGTGGGCCGCCGACGACAACCCGCTGCGCAACGCCCCGCACACCGCCGGCGCGCTGGGCGGCGAGTGGGAGCACGCGTACACCCGTGAGGAGGCCGTGTTCCCGGCCGGGGTGTCGGTCGCGGACAAGTACTGGCCGCCGGTGCGGCGGATCGATCAGGCCTTCGGTGACCGGAACCTGGTGTGTTCGTGCCCGCCGCTGGACGCGTACGAGGACTGACCCGATGCGATGAGGGCCCCGTTTCGGCGGGGCCCTTTCTCGTTGCGCCGGGGCCTACTCCCTCGCCAGTGACACCTCTGTCGACTTGATGAGGGCGACCACGGGGGTGCCGACGGCCAGGGCGAGGTCCGTCGCGGAGTCCGCGGTGATCGCGGAGGTGAACTCGCCGCCCTCGACGGCGATCTTCACCGTGGCCATGGCGGCGCCGGTGGCCACGGCGGTGACCGTGCCCGGGAGCTGATTGCGGATGGACAGGCCCCGGACCGGGGCGGTGGCGAGGGAGACCTCCGTCGACTTCACCAGGGCGCGCACGGAAGAACCCGGGGTGAGGCCGAGATCCTCCACGGCATCGAGGGTGATCGCGGCCGTGAGGTCCTGCCCGCCGTCGAGGCGGATCTTGACCGTCGCCATGGCCTCGCCCCGGGTGACGGTGGTGACGGTTCCGGGGAGCTGGTTGCGGATGCTCAGGATCATGGGCATCAACTTAGGGCCGTACGCGGCTCATGTCGGGTATCTGTGGGTCAGCCGGTGTGGACGCGGGGACGGCGGGCCCGGTCGGGTTCCGCCTCGCGCAGGACCTCCCGGGTGACGGGGGCGACCTCGCCCTGGCCGAAGAGGAAGAAGCGCAGGAACTGGTGGAAGGGGCTGCCCTCGGTCCATTCGAAGTAGATGTGGGGGATGCAGCCGGTGATGTCGCGGACATGCAGGAGGAGGGCGGCCAGGGCGTTCGGGATGGAGGAGGACTCCAGGGTCAGGACGCGGTAGCGGCCGTGCAGGACCTCCCCGCGGACGGTCAGGCCCGCCTCGAACTCGGAGGGGTCCAGGACGGTTACCTCGACGAAGACGAAGTCCTCGCCGGGGATGTCGTTGTCGGCCCGGATCTGTTCGATCTTTTCGCGGTATTCGGCCTGGTCCCGCTGGTCGGGTTCGTTGGCGATGAAGCGGATCTTGCGGCTGGCGATGTCCCGGATGAAACGTTCCGCCATGGCGTCCAGCCGCACGCTGGTCACGCGCAGCTCGAAGGCACGGGCCAGCCGGGAGAGCAGGGAGACGAGGATGATGCCGGCGATGAAGCAGGCGCCGATCTTGACGCCGTCGGGGCGTTCGATGACGTTCGCGACGGTGACGTAGAGAAAGACCGCCGAGATGACCGCGAAGCCGATCGTCCAGCCCCGCTGGACGGCCTTGCGGGCCGCGATGGTCACCGCGATCGCCGCGGAGCTGATGAGGACCAGGACGCCGGTGGCATAGGCGCCGCCCTGGGCGTCGACGTCGGCATCGAAGATCCATGTGACCAGGAAGCCGATGAGGGTGAACACGATGACCATGGGGCGTACGGCGCGGGCCCAGTGCGGGGCCATGCCGTAGCGGGGCAGGTAGCGGGGCATCAGGTTGAGCAGGCCGGCCATCGCGGAGGCGCCGGCGAACCACAGGATGGCGATGGTCGAGATGTCATAGACCGTGCCGAAGACGCCGCCCAGGTAGTTGTGTGCGAGGTACGCGAGGGCGCGGCCGTTGGCCTGGCCGCCCGACTCGAACTCCTTCTCCGGGATCAGAAGGGTGGTGATGAAGCTGGTGGCGATCAGGAAGACGCTCATGATCAGGGCGGCGGCGGTGAGCAGTTTCTTGGTGTCGTGGATCCGGCCGGTCGGACGCTCCTCGGTGTCGCCGGCCTCGCCCTTGACGTGTGGCATGACCGCGACGCCGGTCTCGAAGCCGGACAGGCCCAGCGCGAGCTTGGGGAAGACGAGCAGGGCCACGCCGACCATGGCGAACACGTTGCCGTGCTCGGCGGTCAGGGCGCTGGACCAGTCCGTGATCACATGCCCTGCCGTGACGACGTGCCACAGACCGACCGCGACCACCACGACGTTGAGACCGAGATACAGGCCGACCAGGGCGACCGCGACACCGATCGCTTCCAGGAACCCCTTGAGGAAGACCGCGCCGAGCAGGGCGACCAGGACGAGGGTGATCAGCATCTTCTGGTCGTGCAGGGCGCCGGTCAGATGGGGGTTCTCGATCAGGTGGGTCGAGGCGTCCGCCGCGGACAGCGTGATGGTGATCAGGAAGTCGGTGGCGGCGAAGCCGAGCAGGGTCAGGACGAAGAGCTTGCCCTGCCAGAAGGACAGCAGGCGCTCCAGCATGGCGATGGAACCCTCACCGTGAGGGCTCTCCTCGGCCACGCGGCGGTAGACCGGCAGGGCGCCGGCCAGGGTGACCAGGACGAGCACGATGGTGGCGACGGGGGAGAGGAGGCCGGCCGCGAGGGCGGCGATGCCGGGCTGGTAGCCGAGGGTGGAGAAGTAGTCGACGCCGGTCAGGCACATCACCCGGTACCAGGACTGACCCTGGTGCGGGGGTTCGGGTTGGGCGTGCGGGCCCGTGTGGCCGCCGCCCTTGCCCATGTCGGACAGACCCTCCAGCATCCACGAACGCAGACGACCGGAGGGTGGGTCTTCGGTGAGGGCCATCGGGGGTGCTCCTGGCGTGCTGCTCGGCTCGGATCCGGCCGCCCGTCTGACGGCGGGAACAGCGTAAGCGGAGAGTGATGTTCGGGCCTCTGGCTGGAGGGTCTACGGGCGTCAAACTTCCGTTAAGACTCGGGTCGTGGGGTCCGGCGGCGGGTGATGGGCCAGATGAGGGGGACGCATGTTCCCGTGCGAGCCGTGTGGGTGGGACGGCGGACGTGGACACGCAGAGTCATGGCGGGACCGGGGAATTACGGCGGGCGCGAAGCCCTTGAGGGGCGGCACGAACGTGCGCCAGAGACCTGGCGGCGCCGAGGGGCCGGGGACGGCGACGCCGCCGCACACGAACGGGGACGTCACTGCCGGTCACCCCGCCCTGGCCGGGGCAAGCCCTTCTGGGACCAGGTGATGCGGTCCGTGGGGAATCTCCGCGCGGACCGCTTCGTAATGTTCGCCCGGGCTACCGAATGTTTCGGCTGCCCCGACGGGTCGGATGGCGTCAGATGTGTGGTGCCCCGGCCGGCGGAGGTTACCCCCGGCCCGGTGCGCTGCGGGCCGATCCGGTCCCTGTCGCGGGCTCGGTGCGTGGTCGCCGCGAGGTGCCCACGCCCGGATGTCCCGGCGCCGGAGGGAGCCGCGTGAAGCGCCGCGGATCGGCGCCCGCACGGCAAGTGTTCGTACGGCAAGCGGTCCTGTTCTTCGAAGCAGGCCCTTCCGGGGGTGAGTTGGCGACTCGATCCGCGAACATTCCCCCCGCACAGGGGGTTGCCACCGTTCCGTAGCTGTCTCTAGGGTGCGGCAGCAGCGAAGCTTTCTGGATCTATTCCGAAACTTTCGGACCGCAGGACGGACAAGGACGGCTCCGTCCCGTACTCAAGGAGCGCATCATGGGCGACCCGGCACTGTCCCGCCGTGGCTTTCTGGCGGCGTCCGCCGCGGCCGGTCTGGGCATGACGACACTGACCGGCTGTGGCGGCGACTCGGACGGAGGATCGTCCGACGGGACCACCACGGTGGAGTGGTGGAACATCTCCACCACCGAACCGGCGAAGAGTGTCTGGGCGGCCCTCGCCAAGAAGTTCGAGGCCGCGAACCCCAAGGTCAAGATAAAGATCGTTCAGCTGGAGAACGACGCCTACAAGTCGAAGATGACGGCGCTGACCGCCTCCGGGAAGCTCCCCGACATCTTCCACACCTGGGGCGGCGGCGTCCTGAAGCAGCAGGTCGACGCGGGGCTCGTCGAGGACCTGACCGACCGGACCAAGCCGTGGGCCGACGGTCTGCTGAAGGTCACCAAGGAGCCGTACATCCTCGACGACAAGGTCTACGGCATTCCCTTCGACATGGGCATGATCGGTTTCTGGTACAACAAGAAGCTCTTCCAGCAGGCCGGTGTCAGCGAACCCCCCACCACCTGGGGCGGCTTCCTGGAGGCCGTGAGCAAGCTGAAGTCGAAGAACATCACGCCCATCGCCCTCGCGGGCAAGGAGAAATGGCCCGGCATGTACTACTGGGCCTACCTCGCGATGCGCACCGCCGGTATCGACGCCCTCCAGAAGGCCAGCGAGGACAAGGACTTCACCGGCGCCGGGTTCGTCGAGGCCGGCCGGCACCTCAAGGAACTCGTCGCCCTCCAGCCCTTCCAGAAGGGCTTCCTCAACGCCGCCTACTCCACCCCCACCGGCCAGGCGGCGGCCGTCGGCAACGGCAAGGCGGCCATGGAACTCATGGGCCAGTGGGCCCCGTCCGTGGAGGCCGACTCCGGCAAGGGGCTCGGCAACGACCTGGGCTTCTTCCCCTTCCCCGCGGTCGAGGGCGGCAAGGGCGCGATCACCGAGGTGTTCGGCGGCGGCGGCGGACACGCCCTGCGCCGGGGCGCCCCGCAGGCGGCCGTCGACTTCCTGAAGTTCTTCGCCTCCGAGGCCACCGAGCTGGAACTGGTCAAGAAGACCAGCATCCTTCCCGTGCTCCCGAACGCGGAGAAGGCCATGACCGACCCCAACCTCAAGCTCGTACAGGCCCAGTTGAAGGCCGCCACCGGCTTCCAGCTCTATCTCGACCAGGCGTACGCGCCCGCCGTGGGCCAGGAGGTCAACGACAGCGTGGCCGCGCTGATCGCCGGCTCCAAGTCCCCGGAACAGGTCGCCCAGTCGATCACGCAGACCGCGAAGGAAGAGCAGTAGCCCGCGATGACCTCCACGTTCCTCGCAGACAAGCGGAGCGGTCCGGGCACCGAACTCCCGCCCCCGGAATCGGTCAGGGCCCGGGGGCGGGGCCGTCGGCGCGTCATGCACTGGCTGACCGCGGTCAGTTTCCAACTGCCCGCCCTGGTGCTGTTCATCGGCATGGTCCTGCTGCCGATGCTGTTCGCGCTGTACGCCGCCTTCTTCCGCTGGGGCGGCTTCGGCATGCCCTCCGACTACATCGGCACGGACAACTTCACCCAGCTCTTCGACAACCCGGTCTTCCTGGGCGACCTGTGGCGCTGCCTGGTCCTGGTCGTGCTGTCCCTCGCGTTCCAGCTGCCGTTCGCGCTCGCCATGGCGGTCCTCCTCAACCAGAAGCTGCGCGGCAGAGCCGTCTACCGGATGCTGTTCTTCGCCCCCTACGTCCTGTCCGAGGCGATCACCGGCGTGCTGTTCAGCATGGTCTTCGCCCCGGACTCCGGACTCGCCGACCACATCTTCGGCGCGGTCGGCCTGGACGGCTTGGGCGGGCTGTGGTTCGCCGATCCCTCCTACGTCATGGCGACGCTCTTCCTGGTCATGATGTGGAAGTACTTCGGCTTCCACATGATGCTCTACCTGGCCGGACTCCAGTCCATCCCACGGGAGTTGACCGAGGCGGCCCTCATCGACGGCGCCAGTGCCTGGCAGCGTTTCCGCAACGTCATCCTGCCGCTCCTCGCGCCCACCCTGCGGATCAGCGTCTTCCTGTCCGTCATCGGTTCCATCCAGCTCTTCGACCTGGTGTGGGTGGTCACCCAGGGCGGCCCCGACCACCACTCCGAGACCATGGCCGTGACCATGTTCCAGTACGGCTTCAAGCGCTACCAGGTCGGCTACGCCAGCGCGATCAGCGTGGTCATGTTCGGCATCTGTCTCGTCTTCGCCCTCGCCTACCAACGGTTCGTGCTCCGCCGCGACCTCGAAGGGGCCACCACGACGATGAGGGGGGACGGCCGATGACCGCCCGCAACAGCACCGCTCGGACCCTGCCCCTGCACCTGGTCCTCATCGCCGTCGGCGCGGTGATGGTCGTACCCCTGGTGTACGCCGTCCTGTCCGGTTTCAAGTCCACCGACGAGCTCTCCAGCAACCCCTTCGGGCTGCCGAAGCACTGGCGGACCGGCAACTACACCGACATCCTGGCCGGCTCGGACTTCTGGCGGCTGCTCGGCAGCAGCACCCTGATCGCGGTCGGTACGACCGTGTTGGTGGTCGCCGCGTCCGCGCTGGCCGCGTTCTCCTTCGCGCGGTTCGCCTTCCGCGGCCGGGAGGCTCTGTTCACGCTCTTCACCATGGGGCTGATGTTCCCCTTCGCGGTGGCGGTGCTCCCGCTGTTCCTGCTCCTGCGCTCGCTCGGTCTGCTGGACAACCCACTGGGCGTGATCCTGCCGCAGGCCGCCTTCGGACTGCCGATGACGATCATCATCCTGCGAGCCTTCTTCCGGGAGATCCCCGGTGAGCTGGAGGAGGCGGCGACTCTCGACGGGTGCAGCCCGTTCGGCTTCTTCTGGCGGGTGCTGCTGCCCATGGCACGGCCCGCGCTCGGCACGGTCTCGGTGCTCGCCGTCGTCACCAGCTGGAACAACTTCATGCTGCCGCTGCTGGTGTTCACCGACAACACCTGGTGGACGCTCCCCATCGGTGTGCAGCAGTTCCAGGGCCAGTACTCCGCGGAGTACGCCCGCGTCTTCGCCTATCTCGTCCTGGCGATGGTTCCCGCCCTCGCCTTCTACTCGGTCGCCGAGCGCCAGCTCGTCGGCGGCCTCGCCGCGGGCGCGACGAAGGGATGACCCCGGCGCCTTCGGCAGTACGGCTCACACCCACCCGCACGTGAGGAGTCGCACCACATGCGCAAGAACCGTCTCAGACTCGCCGGAGCCCTCGCGGCCGTCCTGGTCGCCGCGGGCATCGCCACCGGGCCCGCCGCCCAGGCCCACGGCAAGCCGCAGACCCTCGCCGACCTCGCCGAGCGTCACGGCCGCTACTTCGGCAGCGCCACCGACAACCCCGAGCTTGTCGACGAGCCGTACAAGAAGATCCTCGGCAGCGAGTTCGACCAGATCACGCCCGGCAACGGCATGAAGTGGTACGCCACCGAACCCCAGCCGGGTGTCTTCGACTGGACCGCGGGCGACGAGATCGTCAACCTCGCCCGCGCGCACCACCAGAAGGTGCGCGGCCACACCCTCGTCTGGCACAGCCAGCTGCCCGACTGGATCACCTCGCGGGAGTGGACGGCGGCCGAGCTGAGGCCCGTACTGAAGAAGCACATCCAGACAGAGGTACGGCACTACCGGGGCAAGGTGTTCGCCTGGGACGTCGTCAACGAGGCCTTCAACGAGGACGGCACCTACCGGGAGACCGTCTTCTACAAGACCCTCGGCCCCGGTTACATCGCCGACGCCCTGCGCTGGGCCCGCCAGGCCGACCCCAAGGTCAAGCTCTACCTCAACGACTACAACATCGAGGGGATCGGGGCGAAGAGCGACGCCTACTACAACCTGGCCAAGCAGCTGAAGGCGCAGGGCGTACCGCTCGACGGCATCGGTCTTCAGGCCCATCTGGCGCTCCAGTACGGCTATCCGACCACGCTGGAGGACAACCTGCGCCGCTTCTCCAAGCTGGGCCTCGACACCGCGCTCACCGAGGTCGACATCCGGATGATCCTGCCCGCGACCGAGGAGAAGCTGGCCCAACAGGCCGACTGGTACGCCGACGTGACCGACGCGTGCCTCGCGGTGCGGCGGTGCGTCGGCATCACCATCTGGGACTACACCGACAAGTACTCCTGGATCCCGGCGTTCTTCGACGGCGAGGGCGCCGCGCTGCCCTGGGACGAGCAGTTCCAGCCGAAGCCGGCGTACTACGCGATCCGGGCGGCGCTGAAGTAGGGGCTGGGTGGTTGCGGCGCCTCGGCTGTCCTGCCGGGGCGCCGGCGCCGACGGACGGGTGGGATCGACGGTCCAACGGGGGGCAGGAGAACTGGCTGTGCCCACGTGGCCGGCCGGGGTTCGCCAGATGCGGCGAGCCCCTGGTGCTGCCGAGCCGGTGCACGGAGGCCTCTTCGCGCAGGTGGGTGCGGCGGTGTCGGGCGGCATCGCCGTGGGCCGTCGGGCAGTGGCCGGTGGTGTCGTGCTCGACCGCCCCGCCAGCCCGGTCCCGGGCTCCACCGCCGTGCGACCGCACCGCCAGTTCGCTCCAGTCCCGCGCGCGATGAGTCCCCGCAGGAGTTCCTCGCGGGCCGGTTCGAGGACTCTGTCGGGATGTCAGACCGTGGCCGGTGGTGCCGTGCTGGAGCGGATCACCAGCTCGGTGCCCAGTTCCACGCGGGGTGAGTGCGGGTGTTCGGCGCGGGCCAGTTCGAGGACTGTGCGAGCGGCCAGCTTGCCCATGTCGGCGAGGGGTTGGCGCACGGTCGTCAGCGGGGGTGCCGACCAGCGGACTTCCGGAAGGTCGTCGAAACCCACCACGCTCATGTCCTCCGGCACCCGCAGCCCACGTCTCCTCAGCGCCTCGATGGCGCCGAGGGCCATCTGGTCGCTGGCCGCGAACACGGCGGTCGGCGGGTCGGGCAGGTCGAGGAGCTTCTCGCACCCCGCGAAACCGGACTCCGGGTGAAAGTCGCCCGGCACGACCAGCGCCTCGTCGAGGGTGAGCCCGGCGCCTTCGAGGGCCGCGCGGTAGCCGTCGAGGCGGGCCCGGGAGCACAGCAGCCTCGGTGGTCCTGCGATCAGGCCGATCCTGCGGTGGCCCAGCGACAGCAGATGTTCGGTGGCCGCGAGCCCTCCCGACCAGTTGGCGGCGCCGATGGTCGGGGCGTCCAGCGCGGGTGAGCCGGCCGGGTCGACGACCACCAACGGGACGCCGAGGGCGCGCAGTTCGTCATGGAGGACCGTGTCCAGCGCCGAGGTGACCAGGATGACCCCGCCGGAGGCGCGGGCGCGCAGGTTGCGCATCCACTCGCGGGCGTCGCCCGAGCGGTCGTGGATCGCGGAGACCACCGTGCCGACGCCCTCCGCGTGGGCGACCTCCTCGACCCCGCGGATGATCTCCACGGCCCAGGGGCTGTCGAGGTCGTTGAAGACCAGGTCGAGCAGGGCGACACGGGCGCCGGGGGCCGGGGGACGCTTCCGGTAGCCGTGGCGCTGGAGCAGTTCCTCGATCCGGGCGCGGGTGTGCGGGGACACGTCCGACCGGCCGTTGACCACCCGGGACACCGTCGGCACCGAGACTCCGGCCTGCCGGGCGATCTCCGTGATGGTGACCCTGCCCCGGGGCTCGGCGCCGGCCTCGCCTGCTGTCACTTGCCCACCTCCGCGTCGGAGCCTCGAAAGCGTCGAGCTCGAAACTTCCAGGAGTCTTCCGGAAAAGTGGCCCCATATACAAGGCGTCACAGCGAGTGATCGCCGAGGAACATGCGTCGGGGCCGGTGCGCAGACGGCGCTGCGAGCCGGCCCCTCAAGGTCTCCGGGCGGTACGCGGCCCGCCCGGGCGTGCTCAGGCGGCCGTGGCCACCGCGAGCGGGCGGTGCGGGGCGATGACCCGACCGTCGGGCAGGAGCTCACCGGTGTCCTCGAAGAGCAGAACGCCGTTGCACAGCAGGCTCCAGCCCTGCTCCGGGTGGTGCGCCACGAGGCGGGCGGATTCCCGGTCGGCGGAGTCGGCTGTGGGACACGGTGACTGGTGCTGGCACATTGGTGGGATCTTTCGCTGTGTTGTGGTCATGACGTCCCCCGTCGTGATTACTCAGTCTGAACCCAGTGTTGCCCTACGGGCGTCAATCCGCAGGTATTTCGCATCACCACTTCTTCACAGGTTGGAGACGCATCACCCGGCCGGACGGTTCATCTCAACCGCACTGTCCCTTCGGGTGGTTGCAGGGGGCCGGAAAGGGCTAGTCCACCTGGACCGAGTCCCGCGTTCGGCTCGTCCGAGCCATTGTGCGCTCGTACGAGCAAATCCTTTCCGAGTGATCCCTGCGAATTTTCTACGACCGCAATGGCGCCCCGAACAGAGTCGTACCCCGCTACCCAAAATTCCGGGGCGGGGTACGAGCGTCCGGGGCGACGTTTCAAGCGGGTGAGCCGAGCAGCGGGGCCGGGGTCACCCGATGGGTCAGGACGGGGAGCAGTTCGGCGGCCCGGTGCGGGCGGTGGGCCGCGATGCCGGGCGGGGCGGGTGCCAGCGGGACGAGCAGGTCGGTGGCGGCGAGGCGGCCCGTGCCGGCGTCCGCCGCGCAGTCGCCGTGCAGCCACAGCGCGAGCATGTACAGGCCCGGGATGGACAGCAGGCGCGGTTGGTAGGCCTGCTGCATCACCTCCGCCTGCCGCAGCGCGCGCTCGGTGGACGCGATGTAGGGGCCCTCGAAGAAGTGCGAGAACGCCCAGCCGTCCGGGGTGAGCATGGTCTCCGCCGCTGCCACCGAGCGCTCGCCGCAGCGGATCAGGAAACGCCACCCGGTCAACCTGGTGGCGGTGCCGTCCAGGACGTGCACGGGCAGGGGGAGCTCGGGTGTGACGGGTCCCTGTGCGCGCAACAGGGAAGGGGTCCGGGCCTCGCGGACCGCGGTGGGCGAGGCGAGTGCGGTGAGGACGGAGCGAAGTGCTGGTGCAGGAGCCGGAGGGACATGCAGCGGCATGGTGGGTCGCCTCTCATTCGACAGGCACGGTGGCACGAGGGCGGGGGCGGACGACGCTGTCAGCTCACGGGTCAGAGAGGCGGGGGCCGGGGTCCGGTGACGCAGGTGCGGGTGAGGACTGCCGTACGTCACCCGACGGCAGGATCCAGGACCGCGGGTGCCAACCCTCTGCCTTGTTCGCGGAGTTTATACGACATGTGTTGAGATGGTGTTTCGGCTAGCCGTTTCCGCTGTATCGGGCAAGGAGCCATTCGGTCGGCGATACGCGGGAATCATCCCGATACCGCGGCTGCTTCGCGGCGGTGACCTCGGGGAATGTGCGGGAAGCGGTCGGCCAATTCTCGTCGGCGTTTTTCACGAGTTCTTCGGGGCACTCGAAACTGCTGACGGCCCCATGCCGAGTGAATGTGCCACCGGTCACATCCAGCAGGGTAGCGGGTCCGGGGAGCCTGCGGGACGTTATCGATCGTTCCGGCGGGGCATCATCCCATCTGACTCATGACGCGACGAGGAAGGACCCTTCCATGGGGGAGAAGGTCGTGGCAGGCCAGTTCGACCTGTCCGATCGCCAGCGCTACCGCGACAAGCTCCGCACTTGCCTGACGGGGCTGGAGCGGCTTCTGGCGGAGCAGCGGTTCGATGGTCCCAAGAACCTGATGGGGCTGGAGATCGAATTGAATCTGGTCGGCACCGACGGTATGCCGAGAATGCTGAATGGAGAGGTCCTCGCCCGCATCGCAAGCCGAGATTTCCAAACAGAACTCGCCATGTTCAACCTGGAAGTCAACATAGCCCCACACCGGCTGGGCGGCAGGGTATTCGACCGGCTGGCGGAGGAACTCCGTACTTCGCTGGCATATGCCGACCGTAAAGCGGGCGAGCTCGACGCCGGAATCGTGATGATCGGCATTCTGCCGACCCTCGACCGGGACGACGTCGTCTCCTCCAACCTGTCCGACGTCGACCGCTACACCCTGCTCAACGACCAGATCGTGGCCGCGCGCGGTGAGGACTTCGTCCTCGACATCGACGGGGTGGAACGCCTCACCTGCACCTCGAAGTCGATCGCTCCGGAGGCCGCCTGCACCTCCGTGCAGCTGCACCTCCAGGTGACCCCGGGGCGCTTCGCCGACGTGTGGAACGCCGCGCAGGCGGTGGCCGGGGTGCAGATAGCCGTCGGCGCCAACTCGCCCTTCCTGTTCGGCCGTGAGCTGTGGAGCGAGTCCCGGCCGCCGCTCTTCCAGCAGTCCACGGACACCCGCCCGCCGGAGCTCCAGGCCCAGGGCGTGCGGCCGCGCACCTGGTTCGGGGAACGGTGGATCTCCTCGGCGTACGACCTCTTCGAGGAGAACCTGCGCTACTTCCCGGCCCTGCTGCCGATCTGCGACGACGAGGACCCGTTGAAGGTGCTCGACGAGGGCGGCGTGCCCTCGCTGGCCGAACTCGTCCTGCACAACGGCACGGTGTACCGCTGGAACCGGCCCGTATACGACATCGCCGACGGTGTCCCGCACCTGCGCGTCGAGAACCGTGTGCTGCCCGCCGGCCCCACCATCACCGACGTCATCGCCAACGCGGCCTTCTACTACGGCCTCGTCCGCGCCCTCGCCGAGGAGTCGCGGCCGGTGTGGACCCGGTTGCCCTTCGAGGCGGCCGCGGCCAACTTCGACGCCGCCTGCCGGCACGGCATCGACGCGCGCATGGTCTGGCCCCGGCGCGGTCGCCACGGCGGCACGGTCGAGGTCGACGCGGTGAGCCTCGTACGCGACGAACTGCTGCCGCTGGCCGAGGCGGGGCTCGCGGCGTGGGGCGTCGAGCCCGCCGACCGGGACCTGTATCTCGGGGTGATCGAGGAGCGGTGCCGGCGCCGGGCCAACGGGGCGTCCTGGCAGGCGGCGACGTTCCACCGGGCACTGGAGGCGGGACTGTCGCGGGACGCGGCGCTGGCGGCCACGACGCGGCGGTACGGCGAGCTGATGCGCCAGGGGGAGCCGGTGCACACCTGGCCGGTGGGGCTGCCGGAGCCGGTGCCGCTGGGGTGAGGGCCGCCGCGGCGGGCGCAGTCAGCCGCTGCCGCCCTGGGCGCCCGCGGCCACGATCGCCTTCAGGATCACCGTGTGGATCTGGGCCGGGTCGTTGACCTGTTGACCGGACCCGCCGGTGGCCTCGGCGAGCTGTTCGGCTTCCGCGCGGTCGGCGTCGGGGCCCACCGCGATCACGATGAGCGGGACCGGGCGTGCGGGGGTGGAGAGCTTCTCCAGTTCGGAGACCAGCGCCCCGCGCGAGATGCTGTCGGGGTCCTGATTGACGCCGTCGGTCAGCACGACCAGCGCGTTGAACTTACCCTCGGCGTACGAGCCGGTCGCCTCCTTGTACGCGGCGAGCGTGGTGTCGTACAACCCCGTCGCGCCGCCCGGCACCGGCTCCAGGCCGCCGAAGGCCGCCGACAGCCGCTCCCGTTGGGTGCCGCCCGCCGCCGTGCTGTCGCCCAGCCGGTCCGTCGGCACGAGGATCTTGTAGTCCTTGTCGCCCTTGAGCTTGGTGGAGAACTCCCACAGGCCGATCTCGTCCTCCTGGGTGAAGGTGGCGAGGGCCTGGAGGAGGGAGGCCTTGGTCACGTCCATCCGGGAGCGACCGGTGCCCGGCACGGCCTCCGACATGGACGAGGACGCGTCCACGACCGTGGTGATCCGCGCGCTCTGCACGGTGATCGTCCAGGTGCCGAGGGCCTCCTGGAGCGCTGTCGCGGAAGGGGGCTCACCGGCCTCCGCCGTGTACGGCTGCGGCACCTTGCCCCCGGCCTTCGCGACCAGGGAGGCCGACACCTGGTCGTCGGAGGTCCTGAACCCCCGGTCGGTCAGCAGCTGCTCCTGCTCCGGCTTGCGCAGATACGTCATGAAGCGGATCGCCGCCCGGCTCTCGTCCGTGCTCAACCGGGTCTGGTCGACGAGCGCGTACGGGTAGTCCAAGCGCGGTGAACCGTCCTCGGGGTAGAAGAAGTCCAGAGCGCCGTCCCCGGATTCCGCCGAGGAGTTGTACGCGAAGGACGCCTGCTCGGACAGGACCAGCGCCTGGTTGCGCTTGGGGTTGCCCTGCTCGGTGCCCGAGGAGTCCCGCGGCAGCGTCTCCACGAGCTGGCCGTCGCTGTCGGAGATGCGCTGCGAGAGCGACTTCATCATCGCCGCGGCCTGCGTCGCCCCGCCCTCGACCCGGCCCGCCGCACTACTCAGCCGGGTCAGGGCGAGCAGCCCGGACGCGCTGCGCGCGGGGTCGGCGGCACCCAGCTTGAGCGAGTCGTCCCGCAGGGTGGCGCCCGCCAGTTCGAGCCAGCCGTACGTCTTCTTCGGCCAGCCCAGCGACTTCGCGGCGGCCGGCACCATCGCCATCCCGACCGGACTGGAGGCCACGTTGCCGACGCGGGCCACCTTCGTCGCGCCCGCGTCCGCGGAGATCTGGTCCAGCCACACGCCCGAGTCCGGCACCCACACCTGCGCACGGGGGTCCTTGCCGGCCGCGAGCGTGTCCCTGACCTTGTACGACTCGCGCGCGGTCACCGAGACGTCGACGCAGCGCCCGTCGGAGGTGAGGTTCTCGTCGCCGGCCCGCTCGGCCGCGGCGCGCAGCGCGGGGGCCACGTCGGGGGAGGCGGCGACCTCGATCCGTACCGCCTCGTCCCGACAGGAGGAGCCGAAGGAGAACAGACCCCCCTGGACGGCGGCGGCCGTACCGCCGGCGACGGTCAGGACGAGAACCGTCGCGATGGCCACGGTGCGGCGGCGTGCACGTGGGCGGGGGTCGCTGCCGCCCGCCCCATACTGATCGGGCAAGCTGTGACGTCCCATGACGGTGGTGCCCTCCCCTGATGCTCGTGCCGGCACAGCCGTGTACGGCAGGAAAGAGGGAGGTACGCCCCCGTACGGCGTCCGTCCCCCCGACGGCCATGCGCACGATCTTCGTTATTTCTTTCGAAGGACCCTAGCGGGGCGGCGATGGGGATGAGGCTGGATTACGCAACTGGAGGCAGGTGTGCAGGCGGAGGAAGGGGCAGTGGCCGATTCTTTTCCGCAGAGGGCGCTCTCACGGAAGTTCTTCCGTGACGAGACGCTGCTCGTTCTGGGGCTTTCGCTCGGTGCGAGCGGTGTGTCCGCGCTGATCAGTTTTGTCGGATCGGTCACCAAACCGGGGGGTCTCAAGGACCAGGCGGCGACCCTCAACGCCTCGGCCGCGCCCGGCCGTCCCTGGCTGGATCTCGCCTGGCAGCTCTTCGGGATCGCGTCGGCCCTGGTGCCCGTTCTCCTGGTCGCGCACTTCCTGCTGCGCGAGGGACAGAGCCTGAGGACCCTCGGCTTCGACCGCACCCGGCCCGGGCCCGACCTCGCCCGCGGGGCCGGGATCGCGGCCATGATCGGCAGCACCGGAATCGCGTTCTACCTGGCCGCACGGGGACTGGGCTTCAACCTCACCGTGGTGCCCGAGGCACTGCCCGGCGTGTGGTGGAAGTACCCCGTGCTGATCCTCTCGGCGATGCAGAACGCGATCCTCGAAGAGGTGATCGTCGTCGGCTATCTGCTGCGCCGGCTCCACCAGTTGGGCTGGACCCCAGGCACCGCCCTGGTGGCCAGTTCCGTACTGCGCGGCAGTTACCACCTCTACCAGGGCATCGGCGGCTTCATCGGCAACATGGTCATGGGCGTGGTGTTCGTGTACCTGTACCGGCGGTGGGGCCGGGTGGGCCCCCTGGTGGTGGCGCATTCCCTGCTCGACATCGGGGCGTTCGTGGGATACGCGCTGCTCGCGGGCAAGGTGGGCTGGCTGCCCACGGCGTGAAGCCTTTGGTCAGACGAGCAGCTCGCCCTCGATGACCGTGACCGCGCGGCCCGTCAGCAGCGTGCGCTCACCGCGCAGCCCGGTGCCGACCCGGCCGGAGCGGGGCGAGGCCTGCAGTCCGGTGAGATCGGTACGGCCGAGCCGCTGTGACCAGTAGGGCGCCAGGGCCGTGTGCGCGCTTCCGGTGACCGGGTCCTCGTCGATGCCGACGTTCGGGAAGAAGCAGCGGGAGACGAAGTCGTAGCCCAGGTCCGGGTTCTCGGCGCGGGCGGTGGCGATGACGCCGCGCTCGGAGTAGGCGGCCAGGGCCTTGAGGTCGGGTCGCAGGGCGTGCACGGTCTTCTCGTCGGCGAGTTCGAGCAGCAGGTCACCGATGTTCGGCCCGGTGTCGAAGGCGGTCAGCGGCTCGGCGCCCAGCGCCTCGGTGACACCCTCGGGAAGTGCGACCCGGGTCAGCGGGGCGGTCGGGAAGTCCAGGGTGATCGAGTCGTCCTCGCCGGGTGTGGCGATGAGGACCCCGCTGCGGGTGGCGAACCGCACCGGGCCCCGGTGGGCGCCGGTGCCGTACAGGACGTGGGCCGTGGCGAGCGTCGCGTGCCCGCACATGTTCACCTCGGTGGCGGGCGTGAACCACCGCAGCGCCCAGTCGGCCTCGGCGCCTGCGGGGAGCCGGTGGGCGAAGGCCGTCTCGGCGTGGTTCACCTCCAGGGCGATGTTCTGGAGCCGGTCGTCGTCCGGGAAGGCGTCGTCCAGGAGCAGGACCCCGGCCGGGTTGCCGGCGAACGGGCGGTCGGTGAAGGCGTCGACGATTCGGATACGCATGGGCTGACGGTACGGCGTGATCTTGTGCTCGGAACAAGGCCAATCGCGGGCCGCTGGACCGATTTCCCGGAGACTTGGCAGATCGACCGTCCGGCGTCGACGAGGGGAGTGGCGCTCCGCCCATTGCGCTCTCGTCGACGAGCACTCATTATCAGGAATCCTGTTGGTTTAAACTTGTAGCGATGGGTGCTCAGCCATGCCTTTCAACCTCGGAATCCAGGCCAGGGGGATCCAGCTCCTGCTCGGCCGTGTGATGTCCCGCGTACACGACGACCTGCGCTTCACCGACATCCCGGCGCGTACCGAGACCCTCCGGGTGGAGACCGGTGCAGGGCCGGTGACGTGCACGGTCTACCGCCCGCCGACCACCGGCGAGGCCCCCGCTCCGGTGTACGTCAACTTCCACGGCGGCGGGTTCGTGGTGGCCCGCCCCGAGCAGGACGACCACATCTGCCGCTACATCGCCGCCACGGCCGGCTGCGTCGTGATCAACGTCGACTACGCGGTCGCACCGCAGCGGCCGTACCCCGCACCCGTCACCCAGGCCTACGACGTCACCGCGTGGGTCGCCGAGAACGGCGCCGCCGGCGGCTGGGACGGTTCGCGGCTCGCCGTGGGCGGACACAGTGCCGGGGCCAACCTCACCGCCGCGGTCTGCCGGCTGGCCCGGGATCTCGGCACCTTCACGCCGCGCCTCCAGATCCTGGACTCGGCACCGCTGGACCAGGTCGCCGACCCGGCCACCAAGCGGTCCCTCATCGCCAAGCCGCTGCTCGGCCCGCGGCTCATGCGGATCTTCACCGCCGCCTACGTCCCCGACCCCGCGGACCGCGCCCACCCCCACGTCTCGCCAGCCCTCGCCGACGATCTCGCCGGACTTCCCCCCGCCCTGGTCATCACCGCGGAGAACGACCGCCTGCGCGACGAGGGGGACGCCTACGCCAAGGCCCTGGAGGCCGCCGGCGTCCCGGTCACCCACCGCGTCTTCGAGGGTGTCGACCACTACTTCACCCACACGGGCCCGGTGGCGGCCGGAAGGGAAGCCATCGACCTGATGGCCACCACGTTGGGCGCCGCCCTGCGGTGACCGGACCGCTACGCAAGGGCCTTGCCATGCGATCGATTCCGATATATCGTTGACGCATCGCGACAGATCAACGATGGATGGAGTGATGGCGATGCGTTCCCACGGATTCGAGCGTGGACATGGTGGAGCCGGTCGTCGGGGCCGTGGTGGCCCCGAGAGCCTGCGGGGTGCCTTCGGGCCCTTCGGGCCGGGCGGTCCCGGTGGCCCCGGCTTCGGAGGGCCGGGCTTCGGCCCCGGGCCCTGGGGGCCGAGGGGGCGGGGCGGACCCAGGGGGAGGGCGCGGCGCGGAGACGTGCGCGCCTCGATCCTGGCCCTGCTCAAGGACCGGCCGATGCACGGTTACGAGATGATCCAGGAGATCGCCGAGCGCAGTGGCGGGGCGTGGAAGCCCAGCCCCGGCTCGGTGTACCCCACCCTTCAGCTGCTGGAGGACGAGGGGCTGATCGCCAGTGCGACCGAGGGCGGCAAGAAGCTGTTCTCGCTCACCGAGGCCGGCCGTACCGCGGCCGAGGAGGGCCCCGAGGCGCCCTGGGAGGAAGCCTCCCGCGGCATCGACTTCGAGGCACTCGGCGAGATCCGGCAGGCCGGCTTCGGCCTGATGGAAGCCTTCGGGCAGGTCTGGAAAACCGGCAGCAAGGAACAGCGCGAGAAGGCGGTGGCCGTCATCAACGAGGCCCGCAAGAAGCTGTACCTCATCCTCGCCGACGAGGGCTGAGACGAGCCCCCGGACGGGGACCGGCAGCCGCACGGCGATCAGAAGGCGCCCCGTGGAGCGATCCGCAGGGCGCCTTCGTGTGCTCAGCGGGCGCCTGCGCGGCGCTCACTCGCGCGCTGGTGCGGCGCTCACACGACCAGTCCGGCCAGCTTTCGCAGCGACTCGTTCAGTGCGGCGGTCCCCGAGTCCTTCAGCTTGCCCGCCATCAGGGAGACGGCTGCGCCCGTGAACTCGCCGTCGATGCGGACCGTGGTGGCGTCGCCGTCGGGCGTCAGGGTGTAGCGCGTGGCCACGCTCACCGCCATCGGGCCCTTGCCCCGGATGGCGAACAGCCGGGCCGGCTCCACCTGGTCGATGGTCCACTCGACCTCGGCGGGGAAACCCATCAGCTTCATGTTCTCCTGGAAGGTCCCGCCCGGTTCGAGGACCGTCGGGCCGCCCTTGGGGAAGCTGGTGTGGGTCGCGTTCCACTCGCCGTACGCTGACCAGTCGGTGAGCTGGGCCCAGACCTTCTCCGCGGGTGCCGGGATGCGTGCCTCCGCGCTGATTTCCGCCATACGGCCACCTCTTCGTGTCGGTCTGTGGTGTCGCGGAAAGTAGCCGCAGCGGGTCCAACATTCAATACTGATGAACCGTCAGGAAGTGGCGTGCGGAGCGATGTTCAAAGGGGGTGTTCAGCCCGCCCGCCGTATCACCGCCGCCTCGAACAGGTCCCACGCGCGCGGGAACGCGCTCTCGTCGTGACAGTGCCACGCCTCCCAGAACAGGTCGGCGAGCAGTGCGTCCTCCGGGGCGTACACCCGGTACACGTACTGCTTTCCGTCCACGGCCGGCAGTGCCACCAGCCAGCTCCTGCTCTCCACGCCTGTGTGGGACGAATGACGTCGTGGGGCGGTTGGGCCAGGGGCGCACGGCAAGGCGGCGCGCGCCCACCGGGACGGAAACGCCTGATGTCATCCGCAAGGAGGAGATCCCGGCTCCGCCGTCCGCTCTCCGTGGGACGCGAAGATGCTTCCCCTCGGGGATGTCAGGAAGCGGTGGGACTGATGAGGTGGGGATGTGCACCCCCGTATCCCCCGGCAGTCGGCCCGCGAACAGAGCGGCCCGCCGCCGGCTCGTCCGGACGGCGATGTCAGGCTCAGCGCGGAACTGGCAGCGGTGGTGTCCGGCGCCCGCAGGCGCGCGCTCAGGGACGGGGACCGGCAGATCGACACGGCCCATCTGCTGCACTCGCTGCTGGACGCCGACGCCGAGGCGTACGCCGTCCTCGACGCGGAACCCCAGCTGCCACGGCTCCTCGGGTACCTCGTGCAGCGCAGCATCGGCTACGGACTGCGCTGGCAGGGCACCGTCGAGGACTCCGGCGCGGTCCCCGTCGTGACGGCGGCCGAGGGCTTCTCACCGCTCGCCGCGGGCGCCATGGACCACGCCTGCGCCCGGGCCGAGCGCCGCGCCGACGGGCCCGCCCGTGGGACCGACCTGCTCGCGGCCATCCTGGCGGACCCCGAGTCCCGGGCCGTCGAGGTGCTGACCCGTGCGGGAATCGACGCGCGGGCCGTGTCCGCGCGGATCGACGGCCGCCTGCCCGGAGGGCTGTGGGGCGGGCCGCCGCCGTCCAGCCGCTGAGACAGGAGTCAACGGGGGTGACGCTCATGTCGTGCCCTGTCATCATGGGTTGGTGCATACGTCTGAGAGCAGCAGGGCCGGTGGCGGCAGGGGAGTCGGGCTCGGTCTCGCGCTGGTGTCCGCACTCGCCTTCGGCGGATCCGGGGTCGCGGCCAAGCCGTTGATCGAGGCGGGTCTCGACCCGCTCCACGTGGTGTGGCTGCGGGTGGCGGGCGCCGCCCTGGTGATGCTGCCGCTCGCCGTCCGCCACCGCGCGCTCCTGCGCAGCCGTCCCGCCCTGCTCGCCGGCTTCGGACTGCTGGGCGTGGCGGGCGTACAGGCCTTCTACTTCGCCTCCATCTCCCGCATCCCGGTCGGTGTGGCCCTGCTCGTCGAGTACCTCGCCCCGGCCCTGGTGCTCGGCTGGGTGCGGTTCGTGCAGCGACGGCCGGTCACCCGCGCCGCCGCGCTCGGCGTGGTCCTCGCGGTCGGCGGGCTCGCCTGTGTCGTCGAGGTCTGGTCGGGCCTCAGCTTCGACGCCCTCGGACTGCTTCTCGCGCTCGGCGCCGCCTGCTGCCAGGTCGGCTACTTCATCCTGTCCGACCAGGGCAGCGACTCCGGGGACCAGGCCCCCGACCCGCTCGGAGTGATCGCGTACGGCCTCCTCGTCGGCACCGTCGTCCTGACCGCCGTGGCCCACCCGTGGACCATGGACTTCTCCGTCCTCGCGCAGCGCGCCGACATGAACGGCACCCCGGTCGCGGCCGGCCTGCTGCTCGGCTGGATCGTGCTGATCGCCACCGTCCTCGCCTACGTCACGGGCGTGGTCTCGGTACGCAGGCTCTCGCCCGCGATAGCCGGAGTGGTGGCCTGCCTGGAAGCGGTCGTCGCGACCGTCCTCGCCTGGGTGCTGCTCGGCGAGCACCTCTCGGCTCCGCAGATCGTGGGCGGCGCGGTCGTCCTGCTGGGGGCCTTCATCGCGCAGTCCTCGACCCCGGCCAAGGGTTCCGCGGAGCCGGTCGCCGCCGGTGGCGCCGAAAGTCGGTTGTCCGCCCGGGAGAACGCCGCCTAGGCTCCCGGATCATGCATACGCGCACGCTCATCTCCTCTCCGCCGGCCGCCTGAGGCGGGCCCTCCGGAGACCACGCCCGGCCATGCCGCCGGGCTGAACGGTGCTGCCCGCAGATGAAGTCCGCGGACCCCGCCACCGAGCGGGCGTCCTCTTCCGAACTTCCGCGCCTCGGCGCGACTGCGGAGAGAACACGTGTCGCATGCTTCCTCAGGCCTGCCCGTCGGGCGAGGCCTCATCTACCTGATCGTCGCCGGTGCCACCTGGGGCACCGCGGGGGCGGTCGCCGCCCTGGTCTACCGGACCAGTGACCTGGGCCCGGTGTCCCTGTCCTTCTGGCGCTGCGCGGCCGGCCTGGCGGTGCTGCTCGCGGTCCGTCCCGTACGGCCACGCGCGCGTACGGCCGTCTCGGAGCCGCTGGGGCGCAGGGCCCTGCGGGTCGGCGCGTCGGGCGTCGGGCTCGCGGTGTTCCAGACCGCCTACTTCGCCGCCGTACGGTCCACCGGGCTCGCCGTGGCCACCGTCGTCACCCTCGGCGCCGGTCCCGTGCTCATCGCGCTCGGGGCACGCCTGACCCTCGGGGAGCGGCTCGGGCGGGGCGGAGCCGTCGCCGTCGCCGGAGCACTCGCCGGACTCGGTGTGCTGACGCTGGGCGGTGCGGATGCCTCCGTACACCCCCTGGGTGTGCTGCTCGGGCTGCTCTCGGCGGCCGGCTGCTGTGTGATGACCCTGATCACCCGCGCGGCCCGGGCGGAGTCCTCCGGGACGTCCGTGGCGGTGTTCGCGGTCACCAGCATCTGTCTGCTGCCCCTCGCGCTGGCCGAAGGGCTGCTTCCGCACACGGCGCGACCCGCCCTGCTGCTGTGCCTGCTGGCCTACCTGGCGACCGTCCCGACGGCACTCGCCTACGGCCTCTACTTCGCGGCCGCCGCAGTCGTCCGCTCCACCACCGTCGCCGTGATCATGCTGCTCGAACCGGTGAGCGCGGCGGTGCTGGCCGTCGTGGTGTTCGGCGAGCGCCTGACCCCGGCCGTCCTTCTCGGCACCCTGCTGATGCTGGGCGCGGTCGGGGGGCTCGCGGTGACGGAGGCGCGCGCGGTCGCCTGACGGGCGAAGGGGCCCTTCTCCGTGAAGGGCCCCTTTCTCAGCCTCAGGCGCGCTGCCGCCGCAGCAGATGCTCGCGCGTCGCCGCGTCCCCGGGACCGCCCCGGTCCGCGAGCCCGTCCGCGATCCGCTCCCGCACTTCGGCGGTTCTCTTGCCTGCGTACTTGAACTTCGCCCGCACCCCGGTCACTTCGAGCCGCAGCCCGCGGATCCCCGACAGCATTCGTCCGTACGGCACCTCGCCCACCGCCACCCGTGCGGAGCCGCCCTCCGGCTGGAAGTGGCCGACCTGGTGGTTCAGGAGCACCGCCTTCTCGGCCGGGTCGTCCACCACATGGGCCCGGCAGCGCAGTTGGACCGCCGCGTAGAAACTCGTGGGCGTGCCGTGCTCGGCCGGGCCGTCCGGGTCTGCCTGCCACGGACCCGGGACGTACGCGTAGTCGTCGACGACGCTCAGCAGGCAGTCCGGACTGGCCTCCAGCGCATCCCACAGCGGGTTCGGCCGCGCGAGGTGCGTGAGGGCCTGGCCCCGCGAGGAGTCGTAGACGAAGTGCAGCGGCTGGACGAACGGCGGCTCGCCCGCGGTGCCGTTGACGGCGAGCTGACCGAAGTCGTGGACGGCGAGCCACTGCTGCCACTCGGCGTCGTCACGGGCCGCGTCCCAGGGGTGGATCAGCATCACAGCACCGCCAGGTAGTCCGGGACCTCGGTGCCGGGGTCCAGGGCTCCGTCGGCGACCGGGGTGCCGTAGCCCTTTTGCAGAGGGATCACGCCGGCCCAGTGGGGCAGGGCGAGGTCCTCGGGCTCGTCGTTGACGCCGCCGGTGCGGAGCTTGGCGGAGACCTCGTCGAGGTCGAGGCGGATGACGGCGGTGGCGGCCAGTTCCTTCTTGTTGGCCGGGCGGGAGTCGAGAGCCCGCCCAGGGATCACATGGTCGACCAGCGCGTCGAGGGCGAGGCGCTTCTCCTCGGGGTCCGTGACGTCGTACGCGAGGCCGTGCACCACCACCGACCGGTAGTTCATCGAGTGGTGGAAGGCCGAGCGGGCCAGGATCAGCGCGTCGACATGCGTGACCGTCAGGCACACCGGGAGCCCGGGATCGGCGTCGCCGGTCATCCGCAGCGGGCGCGAACCCGTCGAGCCGTGGACGTAGAGCCGCTCGCCCACCCGGCCGTACAGCGTGGGCAGCACCACCGGGGCGCCGTCCCGGACGAAGCCGAGATGGCAGACGTACCCCTCGTCGAGTATCGAGTGCACCAGTTCCCTGTCGTACGAGGCCCGGTCGGGGGAGCGGGTCGGGACGGTGCGGTCGGTCGGCGCGTAGGCGGTCGGCTCCGGCGTGGTCGCTGCGGTCCCCTGCATTGCGTTCTCCATTGCACTAGTGCATAATCTGCTTTGTGCTAGGAGAATATCGGATCGAAGGGCGACGCGCAGCGGAGATTGCGGCGAGCGTCGAGCGTGCGGTGGGTTCCGGCGAGCTGGAGCCCGGCCAACTGCTGCCTCCCATGCGGGAGTTGGCTACCGAACTGGGCGTGAATCCCAATACGGTCGCGGCCGCGTACCGCACCCTGCGTGAGCGCGGGGTCATCGAGACCGCCGGGCGCAGGGGCAGCCGGGTCCGGTCCAAGCCGGCGACCACGGGCCGCGACTACATCCGGGTGGAAGTACCGGAGGGCGTGCGGGACGTGGCGAACGGCAACCCGGACCCGGCGCTGCTGCCCCCGCTGGGGCCGGCCTTCGCGGCGGCCGCCGAACAGGGCGACCGGGAGCCGGTCCTGTACGGAGAGGCGACCGTGGACCCCGAACTGGCCCGCCTGGCACGGAAGTCGCTGGATGCCGACGGCGTCCCGGGCGGCCCGCTCGCCGTGGCCTCCGGATCCCTCGACGTGATCGAGCGTGTCCTGGCCGCCCACCTCAAGCCGGGCGACACGGTCGCCGTGGAGGACCCCGGCTGGGGCAGCCTCCTCGACCTGGTCCCGGCGCTCGGCCTGCGTATCGCCCCGGTGGGCGTGGACGACGAGGGGCCGCGGGCCGCAGACGTACGCCACGCCCTGGAGTCGGGCGCCCGAGCCCTGATCGTCACCGACCGGGCCCAGAATCCGACCGGTGCCTCGGTGACCGCCACGCGCGCGCGTGCTCTCCGCGCGGTCCTGGAGGATCACCCGGACACCCTTCTCATCGAGGACGACCACGGCCACGGCATCGTCGACCTCCCCCTGCATCCGCTGGCCGCAGTCACCCGCCACTGGGCCTTCGTGCGCTCGGTGGCCAAGGCCTACGGCCCCGATCTGCGCCTGGCTGTCCTCACCGGCGACGAGGTCACCGCCGACCGGGTCCACGGCCGCCACCGCCTGGGCCCGGGCTGGGTCAGCCGCGTCACCCAGCGGGCGGTGGTGCACCTGTGGGCGGACGGCGTCCTGGACACGGCGGAGGTGGCGGCCGCCTACCGTGAGCGCCGCGACCGGCTGATCGACGCGCTCGCCGAACGCGGAGTCGAGGCCCACGGCCGCAGCGGCCTCAACGTGTGGATCCCGGTCCCGGACGAGACGGGCGCGGTCTCCCGCCTCCTGCACGCGGGCTGGGCGGTGGCCCCCGGGGCCCGCTTCAGGATGGGCGCACCGCAGGGAATCCGGGTGACCGTGGCAACGCTGGGGGGTGACGAAGTCCCCCCGCTGGCGGACGCGATCGCGAAGGCTGTGGGCCCGGCAGCGACGCGAAACCATGTCTAGAGGCGGAAGGTCAACCTACCCAGGGGCGCGGGGAACTGCGCGACCAGCCACCCGCGACCCGCACCCGCCAACAGTCCACGCGCCCCACTCCATTAGGCGCCCCGCCGCACCTGAGTCAACGCGGCGCCCGCGAGCACAACCACCGCCCCCGCCGGCGTCGACCAACTCACCGACTCCCCGAGCACCGCGATCCCCGCCCCCGTGGCGATGACCGGAATGAAGTACGTGACCATCTGCGCGGTCGTCGGCCCCACCTCCGCCACCAGCCCGTACTGCAGGAGCACGGCCACTCCCGTACCGAGCGCACCCAGAGCCGCGACGGCAAGCAGGGGAAGCACCTCGATGTGCGTCGGTATCCCGGCGAACAGCGGTGTGACGACCGCCAGCTGAAGCGTGGCCAGCAGCAACTGCGCCCCCGTCAGGGATATGTGGGAATACCCCACCCCGGCCAGGGTCCGGCGCACGTAGATCCATCCGACCGGATAGCTGAGCGAGGCCAGCAGCGCCATGGCCGTCCCCCTGGCGTCCAGCCCGCTGAACCCCTGCCAGGCGCCGAGAACCGTCAGCACCCCCAGAAACCCGAGTCCGAGCCCGGCGACACGCACGCGCGTGGGCCGGTCCTCGGACAGTGCGACGAGGGACAGAAGCATCCCCCAGAGCGGCGAGGTCGCGTTGCAGATCCCCGCCAGCGTGGACGGGATCGTCAGCTCCGCGTAGGCGAAGAGCGAGAACGGCAGCGCGTTCAGCAGGAACCCCGCGACCGCCAGCTGCCCCCACGTGCGCACGCCGCGAGGGAGCCGCTCCCGCTTCACCACCATCGCCGCCGCGAGCACCAGTGTCCCGAACACCAGCCGTCCGAGCGTCACCTGGAAGGGCGCGAACGCCTCGGTGCCCACCTTGATGAGCAGAAAGCTGAACCCCCAGATCAGGGAGAGCACGCCGAAGCGCAGACGCCAGTCCAGGGCGGGTCGGCGGGAGGCCCGAACCGGGGTTTCGGTGACGGTCGCGGTGGTCATGCCGACCAGGGTCCAGCACACGATATCGTAGCACAAGCGAGTTTTCCAGCGAGATATCTCGTAGCATTGCTTACATGTTGAACCTGGAGCGCCTGCGCACCCTCGACGCCCTCGCCCGGCACGGCTCGGTCAGCGGCGCCGCCGAGGGCCTGCACATCACGACCTCGGCCGTCTCGCAGCAGATGTCCAAGCTGGAGCGCGAGGTCGGCCAGCAACTCCTCGCCAAGAACGGCCGGGGGGTGCGGCTCACCGACGCCGGCCGGCTCCTCGCCGACCACGCGGCCCGCATCCTGTCCCAGGTCGAACTCGCCCAGTCCGACCTGGAGGCCCAACGCGGCCAGGTGGTGGGGGAGCTGAGGCTCGCCGCGTTCCCGACGGCGGTGCGCGGACTGTTCCCGGCCGCGATCAGCGCACTGCGCTCGGCGCATCCGGGCCTGCGGATCGGCTCGCGCGAGATGGATCCGGAAGCCGCGGTCCTCGCCGTGATCCGCGGTGACTTCGACCTCGCGGTCGTCCTGGACTGGTACAACAAGCCGCTGCCCATGCCGGACGGGCTGGTGAAGGCCCCGATCGTCGACGACACGGCCGACGTGGCGATGCCCGTGACCCACCAGCACGCGCAGCGCGCCGAGGTCGACCTGGAGGACTTCGCCGACGACGACTGGATCACCTGGGGTGAGGGCGAGTTCTGCGACGAGTGGCTGATGCACACCCTGCGTTCCAAGGGCATCGAACCGCGCGTCGCGCACCGCGCGGAGGAGCACCCGACCCAGCTCGCCCTGGTGGGCGCCGGACTCGGTGTGTGCGTGGCGCCCCGGCTCGGGCGCGGGCCGGTCCCGGAGGGCGTGCGGACCGTGCCCGTACGGCAGTCGGTCAGCCGGCACATCTACGCCGTGTGGCGCGCGGACGCCGACCGCCGCCCGTCGATCCGGGCGGCGGTCGAAGCGCTGAAGTCGGCGGCGGAGAAGGCCGTTTGAGTCCGTCAGGCGGAGGGAGCCGACATCGAGGCCCCCGTTGAGGCGTCCTCGCTGTCGGGCCCCGTCCGCCGGACCGGCCTACGCGGGGCCCAGCTTGCGGAAGTCCCAGGAGACGATCTTCTCCGGGGTCAGCCGTATCCACGCGTGCCGTCCGTCGTGCGGCATCTCCTCCAGACGGAAGTTCTTGCGGGCGAACAGCGTCTCGGGGACGTCGAGTTCGGCGCGGAGCTCGCCGGTGCGCGGGGCCTCGCCCACGAAGTCCACGGTCCCGGACAGCTCGACGCCCTGCAGCTCGTCGTACTCCTCGCCGGTGTCGACCACGATCGCGACCCGGGGATCGCGGCGCAGGTCGGTCCAGCGCTTGCTGCGCACCACGGAGTACAGCCACATCGAGGTGCCGTCCCAGGCGAACCAGAGCGTGCTCACATGCGGAGCGCCATCGGCGGAAACCGTGGCGACCCGGCAGGTGCGCTGGCTGGTGAGGAACTCGTCCAGCTCGCCCGGCGTCATCATGATCTTCCGGCCCCGACGCTGAGTGACGGTCATGCGTCCCCCTCTTTCTCTCACGTCGTGTCAGAGGAGAGATCCTCTGACATCACGTCAGAAAAGGATGGGTCGTCTTCCGTCCCCACGCAATGGTGACTACTGTCACCGGCTCCGGACCACCGGCGACGAGGGGGCACCGTGCCGTCGTACGAACGACTCAGCGAACTGCTCGATCCCGAGGCCACCGTCCTGCTCACCGTCGAGTGCCAGCAGGGCGTCGTCGGACCGGACAGCGCCCTGCCCGAACTCGCCCGTGCGGCACGGACCTCGGGCGCACTCGCCAACGTCGCCCGACTGGTCGCCGCCGCGCACGGCAGCGGGGTCCAGGTGATCCACGCGATCGCCGAGCGCCGTCCCGACGGGCGCGGCGCCAACCGCAACGCCCGCCTCTTCCACGCCGCCGAACGCCTGCCCGTCCAGCAGCTGTCCGGGACCACCGCGGTGCGGGTGGCGGCCCCGATCGAGGTGAGCGAGAAGGACTTCGTCGTACGACGGCTGCACGGACTGTCGCCGATCCAGGGCACCGAGGTCGACGCGCTGCTGCGCAACCTCGGCTGCCACACCCTGGTCGTGACCGGGGTCTCCGCCAACGTGGCGGTCCCCAACGCCGTCTTCGACGCGGTGAACCGCGGCTACCGGGCCGTGGTGGTGACGGACGCCATCGCAGGGGTGCCCTCCGACTACACCCCGGCGATGATCCGTCACACGCTCGCCCTCGTCGCCACCCTCGCGACCACGGACGAGGTGCTGGCCGGCTTTCGGCACACCCGGCGCACACCGGTCACGCCAGCGTGATCGAGTCCCTGCTCACGGTGATCTGCTCGGCCGGCAGCGCCTTGGTCGCGGGCCCCTTCTTGACGCTGCCGTCCTCGACCGAGAACTCGCTGTTGTGGCACGGACAGTGGATGACGCCGTTGGCCACACTGCCCACCGCGCAGCCCGCGTGCGTGCACTTGGACGAGAAGGCCTTGTAGGTGCCCGGCGCCGGCTGGGTCACCACTACACCCTGGTCCTTGAAGATCTTTCCGCCGCCCTCGGGGATGTCGGAGGTCTTCGCCAGGACGGTGCCGCCGGAGCCACTGCCGGAGCTCGAGCTCGAACCCCCACCGCTCGCGTTCGCACCCGCCTGGGTGCTCGAGGAGGAGTCGGAGGAATCGTCGCCCGATCCGCACGCGGTCAGCGCGGCGGCGAGTCCCGCCGCGCCCACCGCGGCCATGACGGTACGGCGAGCAGGAGCCGGAACGGGATGGGGCAGTTCGCTGGTCATGCTGACATTCCTTCCAACGCGGACGTGGTGGAGCTGTCCATGGGTACGGTCGCCCGACTCGGGGTGTTCAGACGATGTCGAGATCTAAACGCGTTCGAGCTCAGAGCCGGGTAAAGCGGAGCTGTCGCTTCGCTGTCGGCCAGTAACCTGGGGCGATGCTCAAGGAAGCCATCGCGACCCGCTACATCACGCCCCTGCGTGAGGGCGGCTCGCTGCCGGGGCTCGTCGAGGCCGACGACCACGGGACGTACGTCATCAAGTTCACCGGCGCCGGACAGGGCCGCAAGACGCTGGTCGCCGAGGTGGTGGCCGGGGAACTCGCCCGCCGGCTCGGCTTCCGGGTGCCGCGGCTGCTGACGCTCGACCTCGACCCGGACCTGGGGCTCGGCGAGCCCGACGAGCGGGTGCAGGAGCTCCTCAAGTCCAGCGGTGGCACCAACCTCGGCATGGACTTCCTCTCCGGAGCGCTCGGCTTCGACCCGCTCGCCTTCCCGGTGGACGCCGAGGAGGCCGGCCGGATCGTCTGGTTCGACGCCCTGGTCAACAACGTCGACCGCTCCTGGCGCAACCCCAACCTGCTGTGGTGGCGGCGCGAGGTGTGGCTCATCGACCACGGCGCGACCATGATCTGGCAGCACAACTGGCCCAGTGCCGAGAAGTCCGCCGGCCGCCCCTACGACGCCTCCGACCACGTCCTCAAGCCTTTCGCGCCGGATGTCGCCGCTGCCGCCGCCGAACTGGCCCCCCGGGTCACCGAGGACCTGCTCGCCGAGGTCACCGCCGAGATCCCGGACGCCTGGCTGGCGGACGAGCCCGGTTTCGAGTCGCCGGACGAGCTCCGGCGGACCTACGCACGGCCGCTGCTCGCGCGCGCGGCCGTCGTCCACCAGCGGATCG
Organism: Streptomyces sp. NPDC102270; assembly: GCF_044766405.1. NCBI lineage: Bacteria > Bacillati > Actinomycetota > Actinomycetes > Kitasatosporales > Streptomycetaceae > Streptomyces > Streptomyces sp. NPDC102270. Next base: position 43,155 of record NZ_JBIWLX010000019.1, read on the forward strand.
AGGGGATCCAGTGACCGAGCGCCACATCATCAGGGGCGGCCGCACCGACGACCGCGAGGTCTTCGAGTACGCGCTGCTGCGGGTCGTCCCCCGGATCGAACGCGGTGAGGGGATCAACGCCGGGGTGCTCGTGTACTGCCGCGCCAAGGCGTACGTCGGTGTGCGCACCCATCTCGACGAGGCCCGGCTGCGGGCGCTCGACCCGCACGCGGACGTGGCCGGCGTGCGGGCCGCGCTCCAGGCCGTCGAAGGGGTCTGCGCCGGGGGAGCGGCGGCCGGGCAGGCAGCGCGCGACGACGCCGGACGGCGCTTCCGCTGGCTGATCGCGCCCCGCTCCACCGTCGTCCAGCCGGGCCCCGTGCACACCGGGCTCACCACCGATCCGGCCGCCGAGCCGGAGCGTCTGCTCGAGCTGCTGGTCAGGTAATGGATCACACCCCGCTCGTGTGACGTTGACACCGCGTGCCATGGCTTCTAGCGTCACGGGTGCTGAAGGTACTAAGCGGTCGCTCACCGAACGGGCCGTGCATTCTCAGGTCGTTTTCCCCAGGTCGATTTCTCAAGGGCGAGGAGAACCAGCAATGTCCACCACTGAGCAGCGGGTAGCCGTGGTCACGGGCGCCGCGCGCGGCATCGGCGCGGCCACCGCCGTACGACTGGCGGCCGAGGGCCGCGCGGTCGCCGTGATCGATCTCGACGAGGCCGCCTGCAAGGACACCGTGGAGAAGATCACCGCGGCCGGCGGCCGGGCGATCGCGGTCGGCGCGGACGTCTCCGACGAGGCCCAGGTGCAGGCCGCCATCGCGCGCGTGGCCGAGGAGCTCGGCGCGCCGACGATCCTCGTGAACAACGCGGGCGTGCTCCGCGACAACCTGCTGTTCAAGATGAGCGTCTCCGACTGGGACACCGTCCTGAACGTGCACCTCAGGGGTTCCTTCCTGGTGACCAAGGCCGTCCAGAAGCACATGGTGGACGCGGGCTTCGGCCGGATCGTGAACCTGTCGTCGTCCTCGGCGCTCGGCAACCGCGGCCAGGCCAACTACTCCGCCGCCAAGGCCGGACTCCAGGGCTTCACCAAGACCCTCGCCATCGAGCTCGGCAAGTTCGGCATCACCGCCAACGCCGTCGCCCCCGGCTTCATCGCCACCGACATGACCGCCGCGACCGCCGAGCGCGTCGGCATGGGCTTCGAGGAGTTCAAGGCCGCGGCCGCCACCCAGATCCCGGTCGCGCGCGTGGGCGAGCCCGACGACATCGCCAACGCCATCGCCTTCTTCACGGGCGAGGCGGCCGGATTCGTCTCCGGCCAGGTGCTGTACGTCGCCGGCGGACCGCTGAACTAGGGAAACGGGACCATGACTTCGCAACTCCCCGAGCTTTCGGGCAAGGTCGCGCTCATCACGGGCGCCAGCCGCGGTATCGGCTTCGGCGTCGCCGAGGCGCTCGTCGCGCGCGGTGACCGGGTGGTCATCACCGGCCGCACCGAGGACGCGCTCAAGGAGGCCGTCGAGCAGCTCGGCGCCGAGCGCGCCGTCTACGTCGCCGGCAAGGCGCACGACGAGGAACACCAGGCCGTCGCCGTCGAGCGGGCCATGGAGGCCTTCGGCCGGGTCGACTACCTGGTCAACAACGCCGGCACCAACCCGGTGTTCGGGCCCATCGCCGACCTCGACCTGAACGTGGCGCGCAAGGTCTTCGAGACCAACGTGATCTCCGCGCTCGGCTTCGCCCAGAAGACCTGGCACGCCTGGCAGAAGGACAACGGCGGCGCGATCGTCAACATCGCCTCCGTCGCGGGCCTCGCGCCCTCGCCCTTCATCGCCGCGTACGGCATCAGCAAGGCCGCGATGATCAACCTCACCCAGCAGCTCGCACACGAGTTCGCCCCCAAGGTGCGGGTCAACGCGATCGCCCCGGCCGTCGTGAAGACCAAGTTCGCGCAGGCCCTGTACGAGGGCCGGGAGGAGGAGGCCGCCGCGTCCTACCCGCTGGCCCGGCTCGGCGTGCCCTCCGACATCGGCGGCGCCGCGGCCTTCCTCACCTCGTCGCAGTCCGACTGGGTCACCGGCCAGACGCTCGTCGTCGACGGCGGCATCTTCCTCAACGCCGGCGTGGGCTGACCCCGCCGCCTCGGCACGGGCGCCCGTTGACACCTACGGCGCCCGTGTCGACGCACAAAAGCCTCACAGCGGCCTTACAGGGTCATCACGGAACGACGATCACGTCGCCTGTGACCGAACCGGTTGAGTGTGCGTGGTGCTGCGGTATGTTTTGCCGACTCTCGGCACGGCATTTCGAGGAGCAAGCGCGTGTTCAAGCGGAACCGATACCTGCCGCCTCTCGCGGCGCTCGTGTCCATATCCACGGTGGCCGGATGTGGTGTGTTCTCCTCGGACTCCTCCGACAGCGGGAAGTCGATCGTCGTGGGGACCACCAGCGCCCCGGCCACCCTGGACCCCGCGGCCTCCTGGGACAACTCCTGGGAGCTGTTCCGCAACGTCTACCAGACGCTCCTGAACTACTCGCCCGGGGTGTCCGACCCCGAACCCGACGCCGCCGAGAGCTGTGAGTTCACGGACGCGTCCAGCACCGTGTACAGCTGCACGCTGCGCGAGGGCCTGAAGTTCTCCGACGGGCACACCCTGGACGCAAAAGCCGTCAAGTACTCGATCGACCGGATCAAGAAGATCAACGTCAACGGCGGCCCCGCCGGCCTGCTGGGCACGCTCTCCCGGGTGGAGACGAAGGGCGACCGCGAGGTGGTCTTCCATCTCAGCCAGCCCGACGCCACCTTCCCCCTCGTGCTCACCACGCCGGCCATGTCGATCGTGGACCCCGAGGAGTACTCCGCGAACGCGATCCGCAAGGACGGGAAGATCAGCGGCTCGGGGCCCTACACCCTCGACTCCTACCAGGAGGGCGAGAAGGCCGAGCTCGTCCGCAACGACAACTACAAGGGCATAGCGGACCTCAAGAACAAGTCCGTCACCATCCGCTACTTCCAGCAGTCTGACGAGATGGTCAAGGCCCTCAAGGACAAGGAGATCTCGGTCGTGTACCGGGGTCTCGGCGCCTCCGACACCGTGGACATCGAGGTCAACCAGCAGAAGGAGGGGCTCCAGCTCGTCGAGAACCCCACCACCGAGATCAGTTACCTGGTGTTCAACCCCAGCGACCCGTGGTCCGCGAAGCCCGCGGTCCGCAAGGCCGTCGCCCAGATCGTCGACCGTCCGGCGCTCGTGCACTACGTCTACAAGGACACCGTCGAGCCGCTGTACTCCATGGTCCCGGCCGGACTCACCGGCCACACCACGGGCTTCTTCGACGACTTCGGAGACCCCAGCGTGGCCAAGGCCAAGAAGTTCCTCAAGGAAGCGGGGATCACCGAGCGCGTCCCGCTGACCCTCTGGTACACCAGCGACCGCTACGGCTCGACGACCAAGCCCGCCTTCCAGGAGCTCAAGCGGCAGCTGGAGGCCTCCGGTCTCTTCACCATCACCCTCAAGAGCCGCCCGTGGAAGACCTACGTCGAGGGCTACCAGCACGGCGAGTACCCGGTGTTCGGGCGCGGCTGGTTCCCCGACTTCCACGACGCCGACAACTTCATCGCGCCCTTCGTGGGCAAGCAGAACGCGCTCGGCACCCCGTACGACGCCCCCGAGATCACCGGCAAGCTGCTCCCGGAGTCGCGCGCGGAGAGCGACCGCGGGGCCGTCGCGCCGCAGATCAAGGAAGCCCAGCAGGTCTTCGTGAACGACGCACGGCTGGTGCCGCTGTGGCAGGGCAAGCAGTACGTGGCCGCCAACGAGGAGATCGGTGGCCTCGAGAAGGTCATCGACCCGGCGACCATGATGACGATGTGGGAGCTGTACTGGAAGACCAGCTGGTAGCAGCGGTTGTCAGTGGGCGCCTGTAGGTTCTGAGGCCTGCAAGTGACCGCACATCGTGAGGAATTGACGTGACCGACATCGCCATGCTGCCCGAGTCCTGGCGCGGGGTTCTGGGCGACGAGCTGCAGCAGCCGTACTTCAAGGAGCTGACGGAGTTCGTCGAGGACGAGCGGGCGAGGGGTCCCGTCTACCCGCCGCGCGAGGAGGTCTTCGCCGCGCTCGACGCGACCCCGTACGACCGGGTGAAGGTGCTGATCCTCGGTCAGGACCCGTACCACGGCGAGGGCCAGGGACACGGGCTGTGCTTCTCGGTCCGCCCGGGCGTCAGGACCCCGCCCTCCCTCCGGAACATCTACAAGGAGATGAAGGAGGAGCTGGGCCTCGAGATCCCGGACAACGGCTACCTCATGCCGTGGGCCCGCCAAGGCGTCCTGCTGCTCAACGCGGTGCTCACGGTCCGTGCCGGCGAGGCCAACTCGCACAAGGGCAAGGGCTGGGAGAAGTTCACCGACGCGGTGATCCGCGCGGTGGCCGAGCGGCCCGACCCTGCGGTCTTCGTGCTGTGGGGCAACTACGCGCAGAAGAAGCTCCCCCTGATCGACGAGAGCCGGCACGTGGTGGTCAAGGGCGCCCACCCCTCCCCGCTGTCGGCGAAGAAGTTCTTCGGCTCCCGCCCGTTCACGCAGATCAACGAGGCGATCGCCCAGCAGGGCCACGAGCCCGTCGACTGGACGATCCCGAACCTCGGCTGACCCCGCCACCGGCGACCGGTCCGGTGCCGCACCTGACCGGCCCGGTCCCGCCTGACCCGGATTGTCAGTGCCGACGGTTAGCGTCGGGAGGGACAGCGACGAGGGTCGGCCAGGGGCATGGAGGACGCGTGACGGAGCGACAGGAGCGGACGGCGCCGGATGCCGTGATGACACGGATCGGGCAGGTCGTCATGCTGTGTCACGCGGGGGACCGGGAGGAGGCCCGCCACCGCTTCCTGGCCCTGTGGGCGGAGATCGGTGAGGACGGCGACCCGCTGCACCGCTGCACCCTGGCCCACTACATGGCCGACGCCCAGGACGACCCCTGTGACGAACTCGCCTGGGATCTGAGGGCGTTGACGGCCGCCGAGGAGCTCACCGACGACCGGCCGGCCCGGCACGAGAGCGCGCTCGCCGTGCGCGCCCTGTATCCCACGCTGCACCTCAATCTGGCCGCCGACTATGTGCGGCTCGCCCGCGCGGACGCCGCCCGCACCCATCTGCGCCGGGCCCGCAGGGCGGCGGACGCCCTGGGGGAGGACAGCTACAGCGACGGTGTGCGGGCGGCGATCAGCAGACTGGAGCTGCGACTCGGCGACGGCGGATCCGGCGGTCACGGACGGTGGGAGCCGCCGCGGCAGCGGCCCTGAGACCCAGGGGTCTCAACGCCCGTAGGTCTGCTCGCAGATGACCGTCTGCGGGCTGCCCTCCTGCCAGCGGCCGTACTTCCTGCCGAGCGCGCAGACGTCCTTCGCACCCTTGGGAACCGACTTGGGGACCGACCTGGCCACGTCCGGGATCTCGACGCGCGGCTGCCGGTGGTGCGAGGGGTCCCGGTGCCACGGCTCAGGATGGGCCCGGCGCCCGGGGCGATCGGGGTGCGCCGGATGCGCGTGGGCCGGCTGTCGGTCCCGCGGCTGCGCGGGGGCCGCCGCGGTCCCCGGGGCCCTGTCGCGAGGGGCGGCTCTCCCCGGCTTCGAGGACGGGGACGGGTCGATCATGGACAGCGCCTCCTGGGCCGGGGCCTGCACGATCTGCGGCTCCGCCCGACCGTCCGGACGGGCGTCCACCGGTCCCGGCAGCTGCGACGGTGCCGTCGCCGACGGCGGCCCGGACACGGGTGGACGCTGGACGGTCACACAGCCGGTGAGGGCCGAGACAGCCACGGTGACCAGGAGCGTTGCGGTAGTCGTGGTTCGATGCACGCGCGTCACTCTGCTGGTTCGGGCGACCCAGGCGACAGCGGACGAGCGGAGGTTGCCCCGCACGGGTGATCTCCGTCCCCGTACGGCGTGCTCCCGCCTCCCGGTGCTGACGTCAGTCGCCGGTGGCGCCGTCGATGCGCTCGCGGATCAGGTCGGCGTGCCCGTTGTGGCGGGCGTACTCCTCGATCATGTGGGTGTAGAGCCAGCGCAGGTTGAACCGCTCGCCGGTGCGGCGGTGCTTGCCCACGGTGACGTCGTCCAGGCCGAAGCGGGCCGCGTTCTCCCGGCTCCTGTCGATCTCGGCCTGCCAGGTGCCGTACGCCTCCTGCCAGGTGTCGGCCTCGGTGAGACGGAACTCGCCGTCCGGGTCGGCCTCGGTGTAGTAGATCGGCCCCGTGTCCTCGTCGGTCAGAACCCGGCGGAACCAGCTGCGCTCCACCTCCGCCATGTGCCGCACCAGGCCCATCAGGGACAGCGTGGACGGCTCCACCGAGGCGGTCCTGAGCTGGGCGTCGGTCAGCCCCTCGCACTTCCAGGCGAGGGTGCTCCGGTGGTACTCCAGCCAGCCCTCCAGCATGCTGCGTTCGTCGGCGGTGGTCGCGGGTTCGGGGCGCTGAGTCGTCATGCTCGCATCCTGACCCACCTCACCTCTCACCACCAGCGAATTCCCGGGCGCCGGCCGGGGCCCGCCGCGGCCGCCGTATGCTTCCGGCAAGGCCCTGGCCGGACAACCTGGAGGAGTCCACGTGAAGGTCGGCTGCATCGGACTCGGTGACATCGCGCAGAAGGCGTATCTGCCGGTGCTCGGCGGTCGGCCCGACGTCGAACTGCATGTGCAGACGCGGACGCCGGCCACCCTGACCCGGGTCGCCGACGGGCTCCACCTGCCCGAGGGACAACGGCACCGGGACCTCGACTCGCTGCTCGCCCAGGACCTCGACGCCGCGTTCGTGCACGCGCCGACGATCGTGCACCCCGAGATCGTCGCGCGGTTGCTGGAGGCGGGCGTACCGACCTTCGTCGACAAGCCGCTCGCCTACGAACTCGCCGCCTCCGAACGGCTGGTGGCGCTCGCCGAGCAGCGGAACGTGAGTCTGGCCGTCGGGTTCAACCGGCGGTTCGCCCCCGGGTACGCGCAGTGCGCCGACCATCCGCGCGAGCTGATCCTCATGCAGAAGAACCGGATCGGGCTCCCGGAGGAGCCGCGCGCGATGATCCTCGACGACTTCATCCACGTCGTGGACACCCTGCGCTTCCTGGTGCCGGGGCCGGTCGACGACGTGACGGTACGCGCGCGGGTGGCGGACGGCCTGCTGCACCACGTCGTGCTCCAGCTCGCCGGGGACGGCTTCACCGCGCTCGGGGTGATGAACCGGCTCAGCGGCTCGGCCGAGGAGGTCCTGGAGGTGTCCGGGCAGGACACCAAGCGGCAGGTGCTCAACCTCGCCGAGGTGATCGACCACAAGGGCCAGCCGACCGTGCGCAGGCGCGGCGACTGGGTGCCGGTGGCCCGGCAGCGCGGCATCGAGCAGGCGGTGCTCGCCTTCCTCGACGCCGTGCGCGCGGGGAAGGTGCTCAGCGCCCGGGACGCGCTGGCGACTCATGAGCTGTGCGAGCGGGTGGTACAAGCGGTTCTGGAGCGGTCCGCCTGAGCCGGAGCGCGCGCAGGCCGTCGGTGGCGCACCACGCCAGGAGGATCAGCAGGGCCGCGTGCACGGTCCAGTCCCCGAAGCGGACGTACGGTGTCGTGCCGGTTGCCAGCGGTACGTCGTACACGCGGGAGGCGCCGGCATCGGTGCCGACCCACCGGCCCACGCGCCGGCCGCTCGGGTCGTACACGGCGGAGACGCCGGTCAGGGTCGAGTGCACCATCGGGCGGCCCGTCTCGGCGGCGCGCAGGGCGGCGAGCGAGGCGTGCTGCTCGGGGGCCCAGCTCTGCTGGAAGGACGAGGTCGACGACTGGGCGATCAGCACCTGGGCGCCGTCCTCGGCGAGATGACGGCTCATGTCGGGGAACGCCGACTCGAAGCACACCATGGGACCGACCTTCAGCCCGTGGCCGACGTCCATCACGACCTGCTCGGAGCCGTGCCTGCGGTTCTCGCCCGCGGCCTTGCCCACCGAGGTGGCCCAGCCGAGCAGCGAGCGGGCCGGGATGTACTCGCCGAAGGGGACCAGCCGCATCTTGTCGTAGCGGTCGCCGGTGAGCCCCCCGGGGCCGACCAGCACGGAACTCTTGTAGATGCCGGGCTTGTCGGAGCGGCGGGCGTCCACGTTGACGAGGATGTCGGCGCCGCTCTCCTCGGAGAGCGCCGCGATCCGTTTCGCCAGGTCGGGCCGGTCCCCGAGGTCGAACCCGACACTGCTCTCGCCCCAGATGACGAGATCGACGTCCTGCCCGGCGAGGTCGCGGGTCAGCCGCTCCTCGCGGGCGAAGCGCCGGTCGGGGCCGTCGATGACACCGGGCTGGACGACGGCGATCCGTGTGCTGCCCCCCGGGTCGGGACGCGGCGACCACATCCAGGCCGCCGACGCCACGGCGGCCGCGGTGACCAGGCCCGCCACCGCGGGGATCCGGGACGCACGGACCGTCACCAGGACGGCGACCGCCACATTGACGGCCACGAGCAGGAAGCTGATCAGCCACACCCCGCCCACCGAGGCCAGCCGCAGCGCCGGTGCGACCTCCCACTGGCTGGCGCCGAGCACGCCCCAGGGGCCGCCGAGCCCCTGCCAGGAGCGGACGAGCTCGATGCCGAGCCAGCCCGACGGCAGTACGGCCAGGGCGGCGGCGATCCGGCCGGGGGAGGGCGTCCCGGCCAGGAAGTGCCGGACCAGCGCGCCCCACGGGGCCCACAGCGCGCCGAGCAGGGCGCCGATGACGAAGAGGAACACGCTCAGGGTCGGCAGCAGCCAGTGGTGCATGCCCACCATGAACCCGAAACCGCCGGCCCAGCCGTCGTACGCCGCCCGTTTCGCCGTGGGCGCCGAGCGGATCAGCGCGATCCACGGGACGAGGGCGACGTAGGCGAACCACCACAGGGACGGTGCCGGGAAGGCGAGGAGGGGGAGGGCGCCTGCCAGCACGGCGACGGTGGAGCGTCGCCAGGGGGAGGCAAGCCAGTGGCCGAGCGTGTTCATACGGCGCCTCCTACCCCGTGTGGGTCTCCGAAGTGCGTGCGGTTGACCACCCGAGGGCGTCGGCTCAGTTGATCACAGGTGCGGGCCGGGGGTCCGGCAGACGCCGCCACTTCTCCCGCACCACGACCTCGCGCAGCCGCCAGCCGTCGTCCGTGCGCAGCAGGGCGAAGGCGTAGCGGCCGCCGCAGACGAAGTCGGGGGCGGTGGCGGAGGTGTCGCCGGCGAGGCGCATGGGGTTGATGTAGTCGGCCTGGACGCGGGCCGTGTCGGGGTCCTGGTCCACGACGTCGAACCGGATGCGGCGGTTGACGATCAGATGCTGGCGCATCGAGAACAGCCGCAGGCTCTCCGCGAGCCATGCGGCGACGTGCTGCGCGTCCCCCTCGATCCCGCCCGCCGAGCGGTAGTCGGCCCGTCCGTCGGCGGTGAACAGTCCTCGGTACGCCTCCCAGTCGCCGTCGTCCACGGCCACGGCGTAGTCGGTGACGAGTGCGTCCACGGCCAGCCGGTCCATCACGGTCGCGAGCTCTACACGCTGCGTCATCGGCTCAGTGTTGGGCATGGGGCGGGCCGCGCCAAGGGGCGTGCGGTGACATTCGGAGGGCGGGGCGGGGGCGGCCGGGGATCACCGGAGCGGGCGGTCAGCCGTCGGCCAGGACGTCGACCGGCCAGGCGGCCGAGTGCGGGCCGAACCGGTTCTCGCCCGCGAGGGCGACCAGGCGGGCGTTGCGCGCCTCGGCCTCGGGGCCGTCCGGCACGTGGTAGTCGTGGCCCGCACGGGCGGAACTGGTCTGTACGGCCGTGGCGGCCGGGGCCCGCCTGCGGACGTACCGGTCCAGCGCCTCGGGCACCTCGTCCGGTGCCGTGCCGGTGAGGCAGTCGCCGAGCACGGCCGCGTCCATGATGGCCTGGGCCGCGCCCTGGGCCTGGAAGGGCACCATCGCGTGGGCGCTGTCGCCGAGCAGGGTGATCCGGCCGATGTTCCAGCTGGGGAGCGGGGCGCGGGTGTGGATGCCGTACCGGAAGACCTGGCCCGCGCGGTCGAGGACGGTCAGCAGCCGGGGGTCCCAGCCGGCGAAGGTGCGCAGCTGCTCGCCGGGTTCCGCCCGCGCGGTCCACGACTCCTGGGCAGCCCGGTACGTCACGAACACGGCCACGAAGTTGAGGAGTTCACCGCCGCGCAGCCAGTAGTGGACCACGTGGCGGTCCGGGCCGAGCCAGCCGGCGTACTCCGGGAGGTCGAGGTCGGCGACCTCGGCGGCGGGGAGCAGGGCCCGGTAGGCGGCGGTGTGCGAGAACACCGCCTCGTCCGCGCCGAAGAGCCACCGGCGGGCGGCGGAGCGGATGCCGTCGGCGGCCACGACCAGGTCGGCGTCCAGGCGTTCCCCGCTCACCGTGGTCACGTGGGCCGCCCTGTCGTCCTGGTCGATCCCGACGACGGCGGTGTCCAGGCGCAGCGCATCGGGCGGTACGGCGGCGACGAGTGCCCGTTGGAGATCGGCCCGGTGGAGCTGGAGGTACGGCGCTCCGAACTCCTCCTCGGCCTCCCTGCCGATGACATAGCGGCAGATCTCGGAGCCGTCGGACCAGGTGCGGAAGCTGATGTGGGCCGGGCGCGTGGCGTGCTCCGCGACGGCGTCGAGCAGATCCAGACGGCGCAGTACACGGGTGGCGTTGGGGGCGAGCTGGATGCCGGCGCCGATCTCGGTGAGCCGCCGCGACTGCTCGAGGAGGGTCACGTCATGGCCTGCCCGGCGCAGACTCAGCGTCGCGGTCAGTCCTCCGATGCCCGCGCCCACGACGATCGCTCTCATGCCCTGACCTCACTTCGAGGGACGCGCCTTCTTTTCGGGGCTCAGGCGGCCTCGATGACGTCACGGCGGATCGCGGCCGCCCATTCGACCACGAGCAGCTCGTACTCCACGCGCTCCTGTGACGACAGCGTGCCGCCGGTGCGCGTCCAGAGGGCCCGGATCTGCTCGTTCACCTCGGCAGCAGACCGCACGGAACCAGGGGTCACGGAATCGGGGGACATGCGCACAAGCGTAGGCGCAAGCACTGACAGTCCGCTACCGGACGGCTACGCACAACGTATGTGATTGGTCACGGGTTTCGGGGCGGGCGCCCTGGAGTGGGCCCACGGTCAGTCGACGCAGACGACCACGAACTGTCGTTTCACCATGGCCTTCCTACTCGCGCACCGACATCGCGGGTGATCTGCTCGCGGTGATCCGCCACATCGACAGCGGCCCGGCCGTCCTGGTCGATCACTCTGGCAGGGGTGTCATCGAACTGGGCCCTTTCACGCGCGCGCAGTCGATCAAGCTTGGCGACTTCCGCTCGAAGAGCTACCGCAAGGGTGCCTTCCGGCTGCTCGGCGCCAGCCTGTTCGGCAGCGTGGGACAGTGGTCCCGCTGTCTCGACCACGCCTACCCGGGCCGAAAGCCGGCCGGCTGGACCGACCGGCTGGCCCGCATCGAGGCGATGCTGGGCGAGCCAGGCCGGATGCGGGCGCTGCAGAGGATGGGGCAGTCGGCGCCGACCGACGCCGGCGCCCAGTTGGGCAACGTACGGTGCGCTGCCCTGATCGTGCAGGGCTCGCTCGACCCCGACTGGGTCGATCCGCGCGCCGAGGGCGAGGCGATCGTAGCTGCGATGCCGGACGGTGCGGAGAGCTCGTGGTGATCGAGGGAGCCGGCCACTACCCGCACGACCAGTACCCCGAGGAGACGGTGTCCCTGATGCTGGCCTTCCTGGAAGCACACGCCCGTGCCTAGGGCGGCCCTCGATACGAGCACCGTCGTCGCGGCAGGAGCGGAGCTCGCCGACGAGGTCGGTCTGGCGGGCCTGACCATGGGTCTGCTGGCCGACAGGCTCGGCGTACGGCAGGTCGCCGGGCGGGGTCGAGATGAGGTGGAGCGTAACCACAGCGCCGTCGGCGGCAACCGGGCGCGGCGGTGTCCAACCATGCTCGAGTGATTGTCAAGGCCGGCGGCGCAGGGTGTGACCGTCCCGTCCGCCTCGAAGGAGGAAGGCCCGCGATGCCGCCACTTGCCCCCGGTCGCCGCCGACGCGCCGGTCTCGGGCGTCGCGCGTGGAGCAGGTCGCGGCCACCGGTACCCAGGTGCCTGTCCCGTGCCTGGTACTGGGGGGCGCCGACACCGGCCTGGTACTGGGGGGCGCCGATACCGGCCTGGTCACGGAGTACGTCGACCGAGTCCTCTTCATCGCCCAGGCGGACGAGCCCCCTGCCCGAGGCCAGCCCCGTCTCGCTCCCCGACCTCACCATCCGGGCTGGGCTGACGACCGTATGCCGGGCATGGACGGGCCTGGCCGGCACGGCACGCACCGGCGCACGTCCTTCCGTGAGGTTCCCGGAGCGCCGGCCGTTGCCCTGTCCGAACCAACACGCCCCGGCCGCCTTCGACCAGGCCACGACCGAGCTGTCCCGGCAGCCCGCCGCCCGGCCAGTCCCGTGAAAGGTGCACGCGACAGTGGCGAACGTCTCTGCCGGAATCCTGGCGACCGGCTCCTATCTGCCCAGGGACGTCATCAGCAATGAGGAGTTGGCGCAGCGGGTCGGCACCACTGCCGAATGGATCGAACGCAAAACCCAGATCAGGACCCGCCGCTACGCGGCACCCGACGAGGCCGCCTCCGACCTGGCCGTCCGGGCCGCCGAACGGGCACTGGCCCAGGCCGGTGTCACCGCCGACCGGATCAGATTCATCATCGTCTCCACCTCCACCGGCGACGCACCGCTGCCGCCGACCTCGAACCTCGTCCAGCGCGGGCTGAAGGCCTACAACGCCGCGTGTCTGGACCTGAATGTGGTGTGCAGCGGATTCGTCTACGGGCTGGCGCTGGCTCGCGGCCTCATCTCCTCGTACCCGGGCAGCCATGTGCTGGTGGTGGCGGCGGAGGTCTACTCGCGGATCCTCGACTTCGACGACCGACGCACAGCGGTGCTGTTCGGTGACGGCGCCGGTGCGGCGGTCGTGGGCATGGTGCCGCCCCCGTACGGGTTCGTCGAATTCGACCTGTCCAGCCAGGGCGAGGGACGCAACCTGGTCAGGGTCGAGGGGGGCGGCAGTCGCAAGCCGGCTTCTCACCAGACGGTGGAGGCGGGGGAGCACTACTTCCGCATGGACGGCCGACTGGTGCGCGACTTCGTGATGAAGGAGGTCCCGCCCACGCTGGAACGGCTCTCCAGACGCGCGGGCATACCGTTCGACCGGATCGACCACTTGGTACCGCACCAGGGCAACGGTGCGCTGCTGCACGCACTGGTGGAGCAGGCGGGCCTGGCGCACGTCATGACGCACCGCACCGTGGAGAAGTACGGCAATGTCGGCAGTGCCTCCATTCCCGTGACGCTCGACGAGGCCAGCCGGGCGGGTCACCTCCAGGACGGGGATCTGATGATGATCAGCGGTTTCGGCGGTGGCCTTTCCCTGGGGTCATGCCTGCTGCGCTGGGCGGTGCCGCGGTGAGGGACGCGTCCGCCCGAGCCGCCTGGGCGGTGCCGAGCCGCAGGAACGGGAACGGACGCCGTTGCCCGCCGAGTTCACCGCCTTTCATCCGCGGGTGGACGGCGTCGGGATCTTCGACGGCGTGCCGGACCAGGATGTGCGCGCATCCTCGCGGGTCGGCACGACGCCGATTCCCGGGTTCGCGCCGGGAAGAACCGCTCGTCTTCCGCTCCCGACGGATGCCTGGGCGGCGCGCGAGTGCGACCTGCGTCCCCCTCCCTTGAAAGGTGTGGCCGACGGTGGCCGAATACTCTGCCGGAATCCTCGCGACCGGCTCTTACGTGCCCAAGGACGAGATCGACAGCGTGGAGGTCGCGCGGCGGGCCGGCGTGACCGCCGAAGAGATCGAACGAGCGACCCCGATCAGGATCCGGCGCTACGCGGCACCCGACGAGGCCGCGTCCGACCTGGCCACCCGCGCTGCCGAACGGACGCTCGCCCGCGCGGGCATCACCGCCGATCGGATTGACTATCTCGTCGTGTCCACCGCCACGGGTGACTCCCCCCAACCGCCCACCTCACACCTGGTGCAGAACGCCATCGACGCCCACCACGCGGCCTGCTTCGACATCAGTGCCTGCAGCAGCGGTTTCCTCTACGGGTTGGAGTCGGTCCGCTGCCTGTTGCGGCTGCGCGGGGGCGGACTCGCACTGATGATCTCCACCGAGGTGTACTCGCGGTTCATCGACGGCTCCGACCACCGTACGGCCGCGCTGCTGGGAGACGGCGCCGCCGCGGCCCTGGTCGGGCCGGTGCCCTTTGGCTATGGCTTCATCGGCACGCACCTGTCCAGTCCCGGTGACGCACACGACGTGCTGCGGATCGAGGCCGGGGGCAGCCGGGTACCTCCGTCCCACGAGTCGGTCGGCGCCGGCGGGCACTGCGTCACGAGGGACGGCCGTGGGATACGGGACTTCGTCATGGAGTACGGACCCCCCGCACTGGCCGGGCTGGTACGAGGCGCCGGATACGGGACCGAGCAGATCGACCACCTCATACCGCACCAGCCCGACGGGCTCCGCCCGGACGAACTGGCCCGCGCGTCGGGCCTCAGGAACGCCGTGACCCACCGCACCCTCGAGCAGTACGGCGATGTCGGCAGCGCTTCCGTGCCCCTCACCCTGGACCTCGTCAACCGGGCGGGACTGCTGCACGACGGTGACCTGGTGCTGATGGCCGGCCTCGGCAGCGGGACGTCGATCGGCGCCTCGCTGATGCGCTGGTCGGTGACGAGATGACGAGATGACGAATGCCCGACTGCCCGCCCCCCGGTTCGCCGAGGGGCCGGTCACTGAGGACACGTGAACACCCATGAAGCGTGAAGGAGCTGCGCATGCCCGTGACCCCCCTCGTCCGTGACTACGCGGACGCTGCCGTCGTGATCACCGGTGGCAGTACCGGAATCGGTCTCGCGAGCGCGCTTCGGTTCGTCGACGCGGGGGTGCGGCGGATCGCGCTGCTCGGCCGGAACCCCGAGCGCGGGAAGGCGGCGAGGATGGCGGTCGAGAACCGCTGCCCGAGCGCCGAGGTCGTCTTCACCCGCGTGGACGCGAACGAGGTCGATCAGGTGGAGCGAGCCGTGGAGGAGATCCACTCCGCACTGGGCTCGATCGACGTACTGGTCAACTCCACGCCCCCGCCGTCGCCCTACAGGCCCGAACTCCTTCACCGCACGCCGCTGGCCGACATGGCAACCATCCTCACCACCCTGGCCATGCCTCCGCTGCACATGACCCGGGCTGTGTTCCCTGTCATGCAGGAGCAGGGAGGGGGGAGCATCGTCAACATCGCGTCGGACGCCGCCAAGATCGCAACTCCGGGAGAGAGCGTGCTCGGTGCGGCCCTGGCCGCGATCGTGATGTTCTCGCGGACGGCGGCGATCGAGGGGAAGCGCAACGGTATCCGGGTGAACGCCGTGACACCCTCTTTGGTGGCCGGTACTCCGACCACGGACCGCGTCCTCGCTGAGGGATTCAGCAAGAAGATCTTCGAGAAGGCCGCACAGCTCGCTCATCTCGGCGTGGCCGAGCCGGACGACCTCGCCTCGCTCGTCGTCTTCCTCGGCGGACCCGGCGCGGCCCGGCTGACCGGCCAGGCGATCAGCGTGACGGGCGGGATCGCCGCGGCGTGAGGCCGGTGTCACACGAGCCCGTTGCCCGGGGCCCCGGCTTGGGCCGGGACCCCGGGCAACGTACCGAGGGACACAGACGCCTACGAGCGCGGACGTGCGGGTCAGACCGGCAGTGACTTCTTCAGGATCTTGCCCGCGGGGTTCCTGGGCACTTCCTCGATGAACCGGATGTACCGGGGCCGCTTGTACGCGGCGAGGAGACCCGCCAGGTGGGCCTGCACCTCGTCCGGGGTGGTCCCGTCCTCGGCCACCACGAAGGCCAGCGGCACCTCACCGTAGTCGGCGTCCGCGACCCCCATCACGGCGGCGTCGTGTACCGCGGGGTGGGAACGCAGTGCCTGTTCGATCTCCCTGGGGTAGACGTTCTGCCCCGCCCGGATGATCAGGTCCTTGCTCCGGTCGACCAGGTGCACCCGGCCGTTGCGGTCGATGAAGCCGAGGTCGCCGGTGCGGATCCAGCCGTCCGCCGTGATGTCGGCGGTGGCCTTCTCGTTGTTCCAGTAGCCACGCATCACTCCCGGGCCGCGGGCACAGATCTCCCCGATGACGCCGGGTGCCACCTCCTGGTCCTTCGGGTCCAGGGCCTTCACCGACATGCCGGGGATCACCCGGCCGGCCGGGATCACGTCGGAGGTGCCCGGGGCGGGGTGCTCGTCCGGGCCCAGCGTGACGAACGGGCCGCCCACCTCGGTCATGCCGTAGACCTGCCGGAAGCCGCAGCCGAGCTGTTCGACGGCCTCGGCGTAGACCTCCGGCGGCATCGGCGCGGCGCCGTAGAGCACCTCGCGCAGACTGGACAGGTCCGTGCTCCGCAGCGACTTCGACTGCATCAGGAAACGGATCATCTGAGGGACCAGCCAGACGTGCGTGGCGCGGTTGTCCTCGATCGCGGTCAGCGCCCGCTGCGGCTGGAAGCCCGGCATGAGCACCACGGTGGCGCCCGCGGCCATATAGGTCAGGGAGATCACCATGCTGCCGTGGTACAGCGGGCAGCAGTTGACCAGCACGATGTCGTCCGTGGGCCGAACCTGGACGAGCCAGCCGAGCGCGATGGCCCGGAAGGAGGCGTTGTCGACGGCGACGCCCTTGGCCCGGCCGGTCGTCGCCGAGGTGTGCAGGATCGCCACCAACGCGTCGTCCGGCACATCGGGAAGGCCCGCGCCCCCGGCGGGGTCCGCCGCGGACGCTTCGGGCAGGGCCGGCCCGTCCGTCTCGCACAGCGCGGCGAACTCCGCGCCGTCCAGCGGCAGGCGGATCCGCACCGGCAGGTCCGGATGCCGATCCAGCAGGGCCGACTCACCGATCACCGCAACCGGGTCGCAGCCCTTGGCGAGCTCGGTCACCTCGGCGGGGGTCAGGCTGTGGTTGAGCGGGACGAACAGCGCTCCCAGACGGGCCAGCGCGAAGTACGTCTCGAGCACCTCGATACGGTCCAGCGAGAGGACAGCCACACGGTCACCACCGCCGATGCCGCGCTCCAAGAGCCCGTGGGCGAGCCGCGCCACCCGGTCGTGGAAGTCGGCCCAGGTGACCGAGCGGTGTGCGTCCACCAGAGCCGCCCGGTCCGGGAAGCACTGGCGGTTGCGCTCCAGCAACTGGGTCAGCCACATCACGCGCCCTCCGGCTGCGGGGCGGAGCCGGCACGGTCGGCGAGGAACCGCTCGTAGTCCGCGATCGTCGACAGCTTCTCCATGTCCGAGGCGGTGATCTCCACCCCCATGCGCTGCTCGACGAGCAGGACCAGACGCACGAGGTCACCCGAGTCGATACCGCTGGCGGCCAGATCGGTGTCGTCGCTGAGTTTCTCGGCGTACTCCGACGTTCCGGTCAGTTCGGTGAGTAGCTCACGGATGGTGCTCATACAGATCCACCTTTCACAGCGCCGAGGTCTCTCGGATCGGAAAGGAGGAACGGGAGGGCGCCGACAATCCCCGCCACCGCTGTGGTGTTGCTCACGTCATTCCGGCAGAGGGCGAGGGATTGCACCAGCCGCGCCGCTACTCCTCCGTATGTGAAAGGCCGACACGGCAGTTCTCACACGGTCCGGACAAAGGGGCAGAGGGGAGCGCGGGTTCCAGGTGACCACCGAGGCAGGTTCCACGGCCGTCGTCGCGGACGACGACAAGCATCTCACCGAGCACTTCGAGGCACTGGTCGCGGCCGACGAGCGGATAGAACCCCGGGACTGGCTGCCCGACGGCTACCGGCGGATGCTGCTCCGGCAGATCGCCCAGCACGCGCACTCGGAGATCATCGGGATGCAGCCCGAGGGGTCCTGGCTGACCCGGGCCCCCTCCCTGCGCCGCAAGGCGGCCCTGCTCGCCAAGGTGCAGGACGAGGCCGGACACGGCCTGTACCTGTACGCGGCGGCGGAGACCCTCGGCGTCACCCGGGCCGAACTCCTCGACGCCTTGCACAGCGGACACCAGCGCTCCTCGGACACGTTCAACCACCCCGCCCTGACCTGGGCCGACACCGGGGCTGTCGCCTGGCTGACGGACGGCGCGGCGGTGATCAACCAGGCCCCGCTGTGCCGTACCTCCTACGGCCCGTACGCGAGGGCCATGCAGCGGGTGTGCCAGGAGGAGACCTTCCACGTCCGCCAGGGATACGACCTGCTCTGGGCCCTGTGCCGGGGCACGCGGGAGCAGCGGGAGATGGCGCAGGACGCCGTCGACCGGTGGTGGATACCCGCGGTGGCCCTGATGTTCGGTCCACCCGACACGGTCGAGGGCGGCGGCGGGGACGCGCGGGCCGCGGCCCTGGGCGCCGCGGTCAGTCGCCGCTCGATGGCCTGGGGGATCAAACGCCACACCAACGACGAGCTGCGCCAGCGCTTCGTGGACACCGTCGTCCCGCAGGCCGAGCGGCTCGGGGTGGCCCTGCCCGACCCGGCGATCCGCTGGAACGAGGAGCGCGGGCACTACGACTTCACCCCGGTGGACTGGACGGTGTACCGCACGGCCCTGATCGCCGGCGCGCAGTGCGGCCGGCAGCGGCTGGCGCACCGCGTGGCGGCCCACGAGGACGGGGCCTGGGTGCGCGCGGCGGCCGACGCCTACGCGGCACGCCGGGCGACGGAAGGGCGGGAGCGGTGAGCCGCGAACGCGAAGCCGCCGGGGCGCAGACGCCCTGGGAGGTGTTCCTCAGGCCACGTCGTGGCCTCTCCCACCAGCACGTCGGGTCGGTGCACGGCGCGGACGCCGACATGGCCATCGCCAACGCCAGAGACCTCTACACCCGGCGGGGGGACCCGGTGTCGATCTGGGTGGTCCGCTCCGACGCGGTGCGGGCCTCGTCCCCCGACGAGAAGGATCCCTTCTTCAGCAACGGAGCCGACAAGCCTTACCGGTACCCGCAGATGTACGTGCCGCTCAACGAGGCAGGCGACCATGACGAGTGAACTCCCCGTCGCCGGGACGAGCGACCGCGACATCGCCGCGTACGCCCTCCGGCTCGGTGACGACGCGCTGATCCTGTGTCAGCGGCTGTGCGCATGGGTGACCAACGCCCCCACCGTCGAAGAGGATCTGGCCCTGTCCAACATCGCCCTGGACCTGCTCGGCCACGCCCGCACCCTGCTGAGCCTCAGCGGCAGTGTCGACGGGACGGACCGCGGCGACGACGACCTCGCCTACCGCAGGACCGAGCGGGAGTTCCGCAACGCGCTGCTGGTGGAGCTGCCCAACGGCGACTTCGCCGTCACCATCGCCCGGCAGCTGGCGTACACGCACTACGTCGGTCTGCTGTACGCGGAACTGGCGGCCTCGGCCGACGAGCGGCTGGCGTCCTTCGCCTCGCGCGCGGTCAAGGAGGCGGAGTACCACCGCCTGCACGCCTCGCAGTGGACCGTACGGCTGGGCCTCGGCACCGAGGAGAGCCGCCGGCGGATGCAGGCGGGCCTGGACCACGTCTGGCCCTACGCGGCCGAGCTGTTCGAGGCCGACGAACTGACCGCCCGCCTCGACACCGACGGCACGGCGGTCGCCCCGGCCGGCCTCCGGGCCACCTGGCAACGGGAGGTGGGCGAGGTCCTGACGGAGGCGGGGCTCACTGTCCCGGAGCCGTCCTGGCAGGCGACCGGCGGGCGGTCGGGACTCCACACCGAGGCGTTCGCCCCGCTGCTGGCCGAGTTCCAGTCGGTCTTCCGGCAGTACCCCGGAGGGTCCTGGTGAGCGCGTCCCTCCGGCTGGACCTCGACCCGATCCGGGCCCGTGTGGGGGCCGTACCGGATCCGGAACTGCCGATGATCACCCTGGCCGACCTGGGAGTGATCCGTTCGGTGCGGGAGGGCGCGGACGGTGTCGTGGAGGTCGTCGTCACGCCGACCTACCTGGGCTGCCCGGCGCTCCCGGTGATGGAGGCCGACCTTCGGACCGTACTCGCGGAGTGCGGGCATCCCAACGGGCGGGTGACGTGGGTGCTCTCGCCCGCGTGGACCACCGAGTGGATCAGCGAGGCGGGCCGCCGCAAGCTCGCCGAACACGGCATCGTGCCCCCCGGTTCCGCCGGAGCACCGCTGCCCGTCCGGCTCGGCCTCGGCCGGCCCTGCCCCCACTGCGGCTCCGTGGCGACCCGGCCGGTCGGCCCGTTCGGGCCGACCGGATGCCAGACGGTCCTGGTGTGCACCGCCTGTCAGGAGTCCTTCCCCCACATGAAGGCGGTGTGACGGCGCCCATGACGACGACCGAGCAGGACACGGCGTCGCCCACCGGGCGCACGACCGGATGGCACCGGCTGCGGGTGGCGCGGACCCGGCCGCTCACCGATGACGCGGTGGCCCTCACCCTGGACCTCCCGGACCGGCTGGCCGGCGCCTTCGCCCACCGGCCCGGTCAGCACGTGACCGTCCGGCATGTCATGGACGGGAGCGAGATCCGCCGTAGTTACTCGATCTGCCCGCCACCCTCCGAGCCGCGCGAACTGCGCCTGGTGGTCAAGCGGCTCGGCCCGGGCGGCTTCGCGGAGTACGCCACGACCGTGCTGACCGCCGGTGACACGCTGGACGTCGCACCTCCGAACGGCGGTTTCGGGCTCGCCGAGCATCCCGGGGCGCATCATGTGATGGTCGCCGCAGGCAGCGGTATCACTCCGCTGCTGAACATGGCCGCGGCGGCACTGCGGGACGACCCGCGGTGCAGGGTGTCGCTGCTCTATGCCAGCCGTTCGGCGCGCTCGGTCCTGCTGGCCGACGAACTGGCCGACCTCAAGGACGCCCACGTCGACCGGTTCCTGCCCCTGTACGTGCTGACCAGGGAGACCCGCGAGGCCGAGATGCTCTCCGGCCACATCGACACCACGAGGCTGCCGGGACTGCTCCGCGCGGTCGGCGCCGAGCCGGGCGGCCCCACGTACTTCTACCTCTGCGGGCCCTGGGGGATGGTCACCTCGGTGCGTGAGGCCCTGACCCGGTGGGGTGCCGACCCGGCACGGACACGCTTCGAACTCTTCTCCCTCGCCACCCAGGACCCGTCACCGCCGGCGGCCGAACTCCAGGGCCGCACCATGCGGATCACCGCCTCCCTCGGCGGCCGGACGGCCGTGGCCGTCATGGAGGAGCAGGACCGGACGGCGCTGGACGCACTGCTGCGGGTCATGCCGGACACCCCGCACTCCTGCCGCGAGGGGCTGTGCGGAAGCTGTCGCGCCCGGGTGACCCACGGAACCGTCACGACCGGCCGCCAGTACGTGCTGGGGCCCGGAGAACTCACGGCGGGATACACCCTTGCCTGCCGGGCCCGCCCGGAGTCCGACGAGACGAGGCTGGACTTCGACCTCTGAGCAGACGAGAACGGCACCGATGATCACTGCCTGCCGCATGCCAACACGCCGATCGGCACACGTTGTCAAGGAGACGAGATGACCGACACCACGTCACTGCCCCGCGACCCGGGGACGGACGATCCGCTGGTGAACTTCCAGGGAAAGACCCCCTACGACGACTACGTCCACGCCTCGGTGCTGTCCTCCCTGCAGCAGCCCCTGACCAACGACCCGCACGAGATGGCGTTCCTGGTCACCACGCAGGTGATGGAGCTGTGGCTCACCCTGGTCGTCCACGAGTGGCGTGCCGCCCAGGACGCCCTGGTCAAGGACGACCACGAGCGCGCCATGGACGCCCTGCGGCGCAGCATCAGCGCCCATCACGCCCTCAACGACTCCATTCGCCCGATCGCGAGGATGACGCCGGCCCAGTTCAACGGATTCCGCGAGGCCTTCGGCGTGGCCTCCGGATTCCAGTCGGCGAAGTACCGCCAGATGGAGTTCCTGCTCGGCCACAAGTCCCGTTCGATGATGAACCCGCAGCGGGCGGACCCCAGGGCGTACGCCGAACTGGAGGAGCTGCTGAACCGGCCCTCGCTCTACGACACGACGCTGGCCTACCTGCACCGCCGAGGCCTGCCCGTCCCGGAGCATGTGCTGGAACGCGACGTGACCGCCCCGTACGAGGCCGACCCGGACGTCGAGGAGGTCTGGCGGCGCATCTACGCCGGTCCGCAGAAGGACCCGCTGCTGGACCTGGGCGAGGCACTGACCGACCTCGCCGAGCTGGTCGTGCGCTGGCGCGGCAACCATCTGCTCGCCGCCCGCCGGGCGATGGGCGCCAAGTCGGGCAGCGGCGGCTCCTCCGGGGTCGCCTGGCTGGAAAAACGGGCCGCCCGCTCCGTGTTCCCCGAACTGTGGACGGTGCGCGGTCGTGTCTAGGCAGTTCTCCGAAGCCGCCCTCGAGGAAGAGCGCCGGGTGCTGGGCCTGAAGCCCGTGCTTGCGCCGGTTCACCGCTCCTACGGCGAACACCCCAGCCAGGTCTACGACCTGTGGCCGGCCGAGGACCCGGACGCCCCGCTGGTCATCCTGCTGCACGGCGGCTACTGGCGGTACAACCGGATGCATCTGACGCCCTTCGCCGCGTACCTGGCGTCGAACGGGTTCACCACCGTGCTGCCCGAGTTCCGGCGCTCCGGCGGCGACGGCGGCTATCCGGGCACGTTCGACGACGTCGCCCTGGCGGTGGACACCATCCCCGGCGGCCGCCCCTTCGTGCTGGCCGGCCACTGCTCCGGAGGCCATCTCGCCCTGTGGGCCGCCGCGCGCGGGCTGCTGCCCGCGGACTCGCCGTGGCACACCGGCGACCTGCCGACCTCGGTGCTCGCGCTCGCTCCCGTCACCGATCTCGCCGGGACGATCCGGGAGGACCTCAGCAACGGGGCTGCACTCGAACTCCTGGGCGGCGCCGAACACGCCGAGTCCCGCATCCCGGTCACCGATCCGCTCACCCTGCTGCGGGAGAAGGGCTCGACCGGCGTGCCGACGGTGGTCCTGCACGGCGCCGTCGACGAAGAGGTGCCGTTGGAGCAGTTCAGCGACTACATGGCGGTGCACCCCGAGGCCGAGCTGGTCGTCCTGCCGGAGACCGGCCACTACACCCTCATCGAGCCCGGCTCGCCGGCCTCCCGCGCGATCATCGACGTCTTCGCCATGCTGTCCCGTTACGAGAAGGGCTGATCGGTGAACGTCTCCGCCGAAACCGCACCCGCCCTCGAGGAACTGCGGGCACGGGCATCCGCACTCGACACCGCGGACCCGCTGGCAGCCCAGCGGGAACGCTTCGTCCTGCCGGACGACATCGTCTATCTGGACGGCAACTCGCTCGGTGCCCTGCCGGCCGCGGTGCCGGGAGCGCTCGCGGATGTCGTCCACCGGCAGTGGGGTACCGGCCTGATCCGGTCCTGGAACGAGCACCAGTGGTGGCAGGCACCGCTGCGGGTGGGGGACCTGATCGGACGGCTGCTCGGCGCGGCCCCCGGGCAAACCGTGGCGGGCGACTCCACCACCGTGCAGCTGTTCAACGGTTTGACCGCCGCTGCACGGCTTCGTCCCGGGCGGCGGCTGATGCTGACCGACCCGGGACACTTCCCCACTGACCAGTACATCGCCGACTCGGTGGCGCGACTGCTCGGCCTCGAGGTCCGCTGGGTCGCGGTGGACGACCTGGCGCGGTGCCTGGCCGAGCAGGGGCACGAGGTGGCGGTGGCCGGTTACTCGCCGGTGGACTACCGCACCGGCGAGCTCCACGACATGGCCGCGGTCACCAGTGCCGTACAGGAGGCCGGTGGACTGATGCTGTGGGATCTGTGCCACGCGGCCGGCGCGCTGCCCGTCCGGCTGGACGAGCTGGGTGTCGACCTGGCGGTGGGCTGCGGTTACAAGTTCCTGTCGGGTGGACCGGGCGCCCCGGCCTTCATCTACATCGCCCGACGCCACCAGGCCGCCGTCGACCAGCCGCTCACCGGCTGGAACGGGCACGCGGAGCCCTTCGGACTGAGTGGTGACTACACTCCCGCCCCCGGAGTGGAGCGGGCCCGGATCGGCACGCCGCCGATCCTCTCCCTGCTCGCGCTGGAGGCGGCCCTCACCGCCTTCGACGGGATCGACATGGAACAGATCCGGGCCAAGAGCCTGTCACTGACAGGATTCTTCACGGACTGCGCCGACACCCTGCTGGACGAGCTCGGCTTCACCGTGGTCACCCCACGGGAACCGCACCGGCGCGGCAGCCAGGTGGCTCTCCGGCACCCGGACGCGTATCCGCTGGTGCGCGCTCTCGCCGCCCGCGGCGTCATCGGTGACATGCGGGCTCCCGACCTGCTGCGGTTCGGCGTCAACGCGCTGTACGTCTCCCACCGCGACATGCTCACGGCCGTACGGCACCTGCGGGAGGCCGTCGCCCACGGGGAGCACCGGGACCCGCGCTTCCTGCGGCGCGCCGCGGTCACCTGACCGTCCGGCACACGGCTCGCGCTGCGGGCGGCGAACGTGCCGTCCGCAGCGCCGAGGGCCTCCGTGCGGTGGATCGGCCGGGTCCGTCAGGCGGACCGCTGGTGCCAGGCGTCGTGGAAGTTTCGCCGGGCCCGGAACAAGCGCGAACGGACCGTGCCGAGTGGCAGGGCGAGCGCCGTGGCCATCTCCTGCTCGTCCAGGCCGTAGAACACGCGGAGGGTGAGTACCTCGCGATGGTGGTCCGGCAGCCGGTCCAGGACGTCGTTGATGTGGACGGCGGCCATGGGATTGGTGTCCTGGACCAGATCGGGCAGACCCTCGGCCGCGAATTCACCCAGACGCTGCTGGGTGCGAACGGCTTCCCGTACGGCGATGGCGCGGACCCAGGCGTAGAAGGCGTTGGGCTCGCGCAGTTGGCGGATGCCGCGGTAGATCGCGAGCATGGCCTCCTGCGCGGCGTCCAGGCCGTGCCGCCGGGTGACCCGCTGACACAGCCGTACGACCAGCGGGGCGACGTGCCGCAACAGGTCGTTCATCGCCTGGCGGTCGCCGGCCTGAGCGCGTGGCAACAGCAAGCTCACCTCCGGGACATGGCGGTCGTGGAGGGCGATGACGTCGGTGCCGCGCGGCTCGGCGCTGGTCTCGGGCGTGCTTGACGTGACGGCGCTGGACATGGTGCTCCCACGAGTGCGGCGGGCGGTCGGAGGCTGGTCTGCTCGGCCTTGAGGACATCCCCCGGCGTCTGCCGCCGTGGTCAGTGGCGAGTGGCGGCCGGGCGCGGCCCGCGATCGGAACGAAGGCGTGCTGGTCGGCACGGCTCTGCGGGGCGACCCCGAGGGTCTCGGCAGGTCCTGCTGGTGGTACGTCGTGCGATGCGCCTTCCGACCCGCACGGTGCGGTGGCGGTCGACGCCGCCGGTGCGCGGCCTCGCGGGCGACCAGGGGAACGGGCCGAACGCGGCGATCTCGCGCCCCACGAAGCGGCGGGCCGGCTGAGAGACGGCCGCCGAGCCTCGCGACGTCGTACGCCGGATGAGCTCGGGCTTCGGCATTCCTCATGCTGCGAGCCTGGCCAGGCCGACTGGAATCTGCCTCGAGCCCCGGCTGAACGGCCGCGGTCCGCGACGCGTTCGTGCGGGTCGACGCCCCGCCTCAAGCGGATATCCGCCGAAGCGCGACCCGCTGGTGGTGAGATCCGGTCCGGGCCCAGTGCTCCCGGACCGACGCCAGGCGAGGGCGATCCGGCGCTGAATCCACACGTTGGGACACGGCAAGGAAATGCTCAAGGTCAAAGCCGTGGGAAAGAAACTGTTCTGAGCCATCGGAGGAACTTCCATGTTTTCCCTGACCGAGGCGGTTCTGGCCGGCGCCGGCCCGGAAGAACTGCGACGGGAGACAGTTCCGGACGAATATCTTGCCGCCCACCTTCGCAAGGAAGACGTGGGTATCTTCGCGGGGCTGGCGGACAAGGACGTCCGGAAATCGCTCCACGTGGGCATGGTGCCCATGCCGGAACTGGCCCCGGACGAGGTGCTGGTGGCCGTGATGGCCAGTTCCGTCAACTACAACAGCGTCTGGTCGGCCATGTTCGAGCCGATCCCGACCTTCGATTTCCTGGAGCGCTACGGCAGGGAGGGCGGCTACGCCGCCCGCCACGACCAGCCCTACCACGTCATCGGGTCCGACGCCGCCGGCGTCATCGTCCGCGTGGGCTCCGGCACCCGCAGGTGGCGGGTGGGCGACCACGTCGTGGTCACCTGCATGCAGGTCGACGACCAGGAGCCGGTGACACACGCCGACGGCGTGCTCGGCAGCGGACAGCGTGCCTGGGGCTTCGAGACCAACTTCGGCGGGCTGGCGCAGTACACGGTGGTCCGGGCGAGTCAACTCCTGCCCAAGCCGGCCCATCTGACGTGGGAGGAGGCGGCCGTCAACCTGCTGACCGCCGGAACCGCGTACCGCATGCTGATCAGCGACCGGGGGGCCCGGATCAAGCTCGGCGACGTCGTCCTGATCTGGGGAGCGGCCGGCGGCCTCGGCGCCTACGCCGTGCAACTGGTCAAGAACGCGGGCGGCATCCCGGTCGGAGTGGTCGGCTCGGAGGAGAAGGCGCGGCTGGTGCGGGCCCTCGGCTGCGACGTGGTGGTCAACCGTTCGGAGATCGGCCTGGACGGAGACGCCACGCCCGAGGACGCGATCACCCTGGGCAAGCGGCTGGGCAGGATCATCCGCAGGGAGACCGGCGAGGACCCCCACGTGGTCTTCGACTTCGTCGGCAGGGCGACCTTCGGGATCTCGGTGTTCGTGGTCCGGCGCGGCGGCACGGTCGTCACCTGCGGATCGAGCAGCGGCTACCAGCACCAGTACGACAACCGCTATCTGTGGATGAATCTCAAACGCATCCTGGGCAGCCACGCCGCGAATCTCCAGGAGATGGCGGAGTGCAACCGGCTGTTCAGCCTCTCGAAACTGCTTCCGGTGCTGTCCGACGTCCATCCGCTCGAGGACATCGGTGAGGCGGTACGCCTGGTGCAGCAGAACCGGCACGTCGGAAAGGTCGGAGTGCTCTGCCTGGCCCCTCGCGAGGGGCTGGGCGTCACCGATCCCGAACTGCGGGCGAGGATCGGCGAGGAGCGGCTCAACCTGTTGCGGAATCCCGCCCCCCATTGAAAACCCGCCGGTCCTGGAACCGACCTGGATCCGGAATCCCGCCGAAGGAGACACCGCCCCCATGTCTTTCCACTCCATAGGAATCCTGAGTACGGGTTCGTATTTTCCGAAGCAGGAGGTGAGCAACGCCGAGGTCGCCGAACGCGTCGGAGTGGAAACCGAATGGATCGAGCGCAAGACACAGATCAGGAGCCGGCGCTACGCGGCACCCGACGAGGCGACGTCCGATCTGGCCGCCCGCGCGGCGGCCGAGGCACTGGATCGCGCCGGGGTGCCGGCCGAGGACGTGGACTATCTGATCGTCTCCACCTCGACGGGGGACTCACCGCAGCCCCCCACCGCCTGCCTCGTGCAGGACCTCCTGGGTGCCACTCGTGCCGCCTGCTTCGACATCAACGTGGTGTGCAGCGGCTTCGTCTACGCGCTCGCGCTCGCCCGTGCCCTGGTCGCCCAGCGGCCGGAGAGCCTTGCCCTCGTGGTCGCGGCCGACGTGTACTCCCGGTGCCTGGACTTCTCCGACCGCCGTACGGCGGTGCTGCTCGGCGACGCCGCCGGGGCGGCACTCGTCGGCCGGACTGCGGACGGGCACGGGTTCGTCGATTTCGAACTCGCCAGCCGCGGTGATGCCCAGCGGCTCATCCGGGTGGACGCGGGCGGCAGCCGGCTCCCGGCGTCCGCCGAGACCGTCGCCCGTGGTGACCACTTCTTCCGCATGGACGGGCGGGGCGTGCGGGACTTCGTGATGGAGAACTTCCCGCCCTTCGCCCTGCGCCTGGCCGAGAGGACGGGCATTCCGCTCAGCGAGGTGCGGCACTTCATTCCGCATCAGCCCAACGGCGTGCTGCTCTCCCAACTCGTCGAGGTCGCGGGCCTGACCGACGCGCACACCCACCGCACACTGGAGCGCTACGGGAACACCGGGAGCGCCTCGGCCGCGGTCACCCTGGACGACGCCGCCCGCGCGGGACACCTGCACCCCGGCGACCTGGTCATGCTGGGCACCTTCGGCGGTGGCATGTCGATGGCGGCCGCCTATCTCCGCTGGGGGGCCGCCGCATGACGCCGACGTCACACGGTGAGGAAGCCGCCGCCGGGACGGAGCGGGTCGGCGTCGTCGGCTGCGGACTGATGGGTTCGGGCATCGCCGAACTGTCGGCGCTGGCCGGGTGCGACGTGCGGGTCGCCGTCTCCTCGAGGGGCTCGCTCGCGGCCGGGCGGAGCCGCATCGTCGCCTCCCTCGACCGAGCCGTGCGTGCGGAGCGGATCGGCGCGGCCACCCGGGACGAGGCGCTGGGCCGGATCTCCTTCACCACCGACCTGATCGACCTGGCGGACCGTCAGCTGGTGATCGAGAGCATCGCCGAGGACAAGGCCGCCAAGGTCGAGCTCTTCGCCCTGCTCGACAAGACGCTGGAGGACCCGGAGGCGATCCTGGCCTCGAACACCTCCTCCCTGTCCATCACGGCCATGGCGAGCGTGACCGGCCGACCCGAACAGGTGGTGGGCATTCACTTCTTCAGCCCGGCGCAGCTCATTCCGCTCGTGGAGGTCATCTCCTCCCTGCACACGGCGGAGTCGGTGGCGGCCCGGGCCGAGGAGTTCGTGACGGTAAGCCTCGGCAAGCAGGCCATCCGGTCGACGGACCGCACCGGCTTCGTGGTGAACGCGCTGCTGGTGCCGTATCTGTTGGCCGCTGTGCGGATGGTCGAGTCGAGCTTCGCCTCCGCCGAGACCATCGACCGCGGCATGACGCTGGGCTGCTCCCATCCCGTGGGCCCGCTCAAACTCGCCGACCTGATCGGCCTGGACGTCCTGCGCTCCGTGGCCGACGCCCTCTACGACGAGTTCAAGGAGGCGCTCTACGCCCCGCCGCCGCTGCTGACGCGCATGGTCGAGAGCGGACTCCTGGGCAAAAAGGCGGGACGGGGCTTCTACCGCTACGGGTGATCCGAGTCCACTGGTGAGCGAGGCGGCACGGGCTCTCCCCGTGCCGCGTAAGGAGACGAGCAATGACGCAGGTCCGCACCCCTGAGACCTGGCTCACTCTCTACTGCCTGCCGCACGCGGGCGGCGGCGCACGGCCGTACGGCCGCCTGGAGACGGCGGTGCCATGGGGAGTGCGGGTCGTCCCGCTGGAACTGCCGGGCCACGGGACGCGGCTGCGCGAGCACCTGCTGCGCGACATGGGACAGGTCGTGACCGAGGTGACCCGTCTGATGGGGGAGGACCAGGGTCGGCCTTTCGCCCTGTTCGGCCACAGTTTCGGCGCACTCGTCGCCTACGAGACCGCGTGGCGTCTGCGGGAGTCGGGCACACCGCCCGAGCTGCTGCTTGTCTCCGGGCGCACCAGCCCCGTATGGCCGCTGTCCCATGAGCCCCTCCACACGCTTCCCGATCCATTGCTCACGGAGGGGCTGAGCCGGATGGGCGGCATCCCCAAAGCCCTGCTCGCGAGTCCGTCGGTGTTGCAGGTGTATCTGCCGTCGCTCCGCGCCGACCTGCGCATGGTCGAGACCTACGCGCACACGCATGGCGGGCGGTTGGACGTGCCGATCGCCGCCTTCGCGGGACGCCAGGACCGGCTGACCGATCCGGCGGGCATGGAAGCCTGGGCCGAACGGACCTCACGGGCCTTCGACCTGACGCTGCTGAGAGGGGGTCACTTCTTTCTCGACGATCCCGAGTTCCGGACGGCTCTGGAGGGCCGGCTCGGCCGGATCGCTCCACCGGCCGTACCGGCGGCGACCGAGTCGGGCTCGACCGCGGGTCCGGAGCGTTGACGCGAACGGTCCCGCGTACCAGGGGTACGAGGGCGGGGCCTTCCAAGGACGGGATCCTGGAAGACCCTGCCGAGGGGGACACGTGTCAGCCCGTGCCATCGTTCGGCCCCGGTTCACCGTTGGGACGTCGATGGCTCGGGCAGCCTCAGGCGGCGGTCGGGCGGTCGCTCAGCCGGGCCGCGGTGGAGCTGTGTGGGGGGGCGCTGTCGCGGTGGTCGGGAATCTCCTCGCCTGAGAGCACTGCCAGGTGCAGGCGTTTCAGCCGTTCCGAGGGTTCCAGGCCCAGCTCCTTCACCAGGGCCGAGCGTAAGCGCTGGTAGACCTCCAGGGCCCGCCACGAGCTACCGGACCGGTAAAGGGCCGTCATGAGCTGTGCGCAGAACGTCTCGTGCATGGGGTGCCGGGCGGTCAGTACGGAGAGTTCTGGGATCAGTTCACCATGGCGGCGCAGTCTGAGGTGCGCGTCGATCCGCTGTTCCAGGACGGTCATCCGCTTCTCCTCCAGGCGGACGACCTCCAGCTCCAGCATCCGGCCCACCTTCACATCCACCAGTGCGGGCCCGAGCCAGAGCCCGAGGGCCTGGCCGAGTATTTCGGATGCCTTGTGGTCGTCGCCCGCCTCCAGAGCCCTGCCTCCCAATGCGGCCAGCTTCTCGAATTCCTGTGCGTCCAACTGCCCGGGCTGGACTCGCAGGAGATACCCGCCGTGCGTTGTCACCAGAACGTCCTTCGCGTCCACGGAGTCGCACTCCAGGGCGGCGGTGAGCTTGCGGCGCAGCTGCAAGATGTAGGTCTGCAGCGTCGTGGCGGCGCTGCGCGGCAGTTCCTCGCCCCAGATCTCCTCCATCAGAGTCGGTACGGTGACGACGTGATCGGCCTGCAGTGCCAGGAGTGCCAAGACCTGGCGGGGTTTGGTGGCACTGGGGACGAATGACGACTGCCGGTAGGTGGCGGTGAACGGCCCGAGAACCGTGATGCTCATCATCTGAGTCCTCTGCTGACTTACGGAACGTGCCCTGAAGACTGGCAGGCTCGTGCCGTGGAGCCCAGTGCCCTACTCATGAGTCAGTACATGAATATGTCATGTCATGGCTCAAGCGGACCCCGAGTGGGTGCCATGCCCAACGGGCGGCGAGTTCTGGTCATCTGTTGTACATCCTGTCCATAGAAGTGTGTTCTGTTCGCAAAGCAAACGGGACTACAACTTTCAAGATCTTGCATGAAGGGCTCAAAGCCCGCCATCATGGGCCCATGAGCCTCCCCCCACGCGGTGCCCCCGTTAGCTTCATGCAGGAATTATCTTCGTGCGGTATGTCTAAGAATCGGGGGCCTCTATTCACCGCTTGCCCGGGGGTGTCGCAGTCGGACCCCCGGGGTGCATATGCCAGCGGTGGCGTGGGCCGCTTTCAGGTGCGCCAGGCGGTTGTCGACGGAACTCATGGGGGATGGAGCTCGTGTCACGAGCGGAATGCCGGGGTGCTGCCGAAGCTTTTTAGTTTATACTTAGTTATTTCGTTTCCTCGTGAGAATCCACCCGTCACCCACGGTTCTCCACGCGGCCGTCTCTGCGTGATGGGAAATGTCGCCGTGCGGCATGAGGATGGCTCGTGGGGGGAAGTCGGCGGCGGTCGTCCCGACGCCCGGTCGGTCACAACGACGGAGACTCCCGCATCGCGTGGCACGTCCGAGGCATGGCCGCTGCCGCACCGGGAACGTCCGGCGCTCGTGAGGGGACGAAATCGTGAGTGCTGCCTGGGGCAAAGAGGGACGAGTCGGCACCTTGCGTGGGACGTACTCCGGAGCGTTGGCGAGCCGGTGGCCGGACGAACCGCACCGGGTGTCGGACCATGACATCCCCACGTACTGGCTGATCCGGGTCAGCACTGTAGTTCCGCTCGCGTTGGTCGCCTTTCAGTGCCTGTTCGACGCGCGGGCCCGGCAGACCCGAGCCCTGCACGCCATGGCCCTCTTCGTGTTCTTGTTCGCCGCTCGGGCGGACGTCGTGACGGCGGGGGTCCGGTGCCGGAACGGCCGACTGCCGGCGATCCTCCGTGCGCGGGCCGCGCCGACCCGTCTGCCCGTCCTCCGTCACGGCGCTCCACGGGCCCGTCCGACGGGGCCGCTCGCCGCTTGCGTCCTGTTGGGCGACCTGCGCGGGGTCGGGCGCGTCCGCTCTCTGGTCGTCGCAGGCGCTCCGGGTATCGCCCGGGCATGGGCGACGTTCCTCATGGCCGTCCGCTACGCCGTGCCCAAGATGCCGACAGGATGGATGGCCTGGGGACCCAGCAGACTCTCCGGTCTGACCGGCCAGGCTTACGCCAAGCGGGGCGAGCCGGCCAGGGCGGCGGTGACGCGGGAGCGACTGCGCCTTCCGCGGGACTCCCACGACCTGTTGTCAGGAGAGCGCTTCGATGCCGGACGCCTCGCGCCAGGTTCTCACCGACCCGCGTGGGGTGGCCAAGGGCTACCCGCACCCCCTGTCGTTGACAGCCGAGCAGGAGTAGGTGCAGCCGGTCCTGACCGCGGCCGTCGCGCACCTGACGCGCAGCAGGGCCGGCAGCCGCCACATCGCGCACACAGTGTCCAGCGGGACCGTGCGGCTCGTCATGGCGAACGACGGCGTCGTCCCGCCCGCCGCCGGACTCCCCGGCGGCCACGGACCGGCCGGTCTCGGCGCCCGCTTGGCGGAGTTCGATCTCGTGGCGGAGGTACCACCGCGGCCCTCCGAACGGTGAGGGCCGCTGCCGAAAGCAACGGGGGCAGAGCAAGTGCACCGGCGCGGGGCCGGAGCGCACGGAACGAAAGTAAACGACCATGCACACCAGAATCCTGCTCGCCGAGGATGTCCATATGGTCCGCGGGGCACTGGCTGCCCTGCTGGAGCTGGAACCGGATCTGACTGTGGTGGCCTCGGTCAGCCGTGGGGACGACATCGTACCGACCGCTCTCGAAACCCGTCCCGACGTCGCGGTGCTCGACATAGATCTCCCCGGCATGGACGGGCTCACCGCGGCGACGGAACTCCACCAGAAGCTCCCGAGCTGCCGCACGCTGATCCTCACCTCGCTCGGCGGCCCGGGCATGCTGCGACGTGCGCTGACCGCCCAAGTGCGGGGGTTCCTCCTCAAGAACGCCCCGCCGAGCCAGCTCGCCAAGTCGGTGCGCGCGGTCGCTGCCGGTCAGCGCGCCATCGACCCCGAGCTGCTGCTGAAAGCCTGGAACTTCCCGGAGAATCCCCTTTCGGCCCGGGAGACGGAGGTGCTGCGGCAGGCTGCCCGAGGTGCCAACGTCGACGAGATCGCTAAGAGCCTTTGCCTGTCCAAGGGGACCGTGCGGAACTACCTGGCCTCCGTCGTCACCAAACTCGGTGCGCGGAACCGCATCGACGCGGTCCGGATCGCCTACGACGAGGGCTGGTTGCCGTGAGCCCCGGGCACCGCGTGCGAAGGCGGACCCAAGCCGGCTGGGCGATGTCTCCCCGGCCCGGGCGGCCTGTCGCGGAACCTTCCCAGGCCCGATGTCGCCCGGGGCGCGAACCAGAGCCTTCCTGGAGGAGCTCGAGGTGGGGTGGAGCGGAACTACAGCGCCGACGGCGCCATACGGGCGCGGTGGTGTCCGATCGCCCCCGACGATTCTCCGTCGGTGCTCCATCCGCTCGACGAGCCGGCCGGACCTCTCAGATACTCAGCATCAGGCCACCGCTCGCGTCCAGGTACTGGCCCGTCACCCAGCGGGCGTCGTCGCTCGCCAGGAAGGCGACCACGTCCGCGATGTCCTCGGGTTCGCCCAGACGGTCGAACACGGAGGCGGACTCATAGCGCGCCCGAACCTCGGGCTGCTTCAGGGTCGGGTTGATCCCCGTGTCCGTGACACCGGGGGACACCGCGTTCACGGTGATGCCCCGTGGGCCGAGTTCCTTGGCCAGGGTGCGGGTGAGTACGTCGATCGCGCCCTTCGACATCGAGTAGGCGACGATCCAGGAGAAGGCGACGCGGGTGGCCACCGAGGAGATGTTGATGATCCGGCCGCCGTCCCTCAACCGGCCGAGAGCTCCCTGGATGACGAAGAAGGGGGCCTTGGTGTTGATCGCGAAGACCCGGTCGTACTCGGCTTCGGTGACCTTCGAGATCTCCACGGGCAGCGTGATGCCCGCGTTGTTGACCAGGATGTCCAGCCCGGGCTCGGAGCCGTGCCCGGCCAACTCCTCGTCGAAGGCCGCCCAGAGCGCGGCCGCGTCCCCCGGCACGCCGAGTTCCGCGTGGACGGCGAAGGCCCGCCCGCCCGCCGAGGTGATCTGCTCGACCGTCTCCTTGGCGGCCACCGCGTCGTGGCCGTAGTGCACCGCGACGAGCGCGCCCTCGGCCGCCAGCCGCATCGAGACGGCTCTGCCGATACCCCGGCTGCCGCCCGTCACCAGTGCCGTTCTGCCGGAAAGCCTGTCCACTGTGATCCCCATTCTCCAGCGCCCGCGGGCAGCCCCAGCGGTACGCGTTCGGCGGATGTCGAAGTCCGAAGCTGTCCCGTCCGATTCCGGACACGCGGCGGGTCGGACGTATCCGGCCGCCGGCTCCTCGGACCCGGCGCTTACTACTGGTCCGCGAGCCTGCCGGACGTCTTCCGAAAGGACGGCGTCATTGAAGGAGGAGTGCCGGCGCGGTCTTCGCAATCCCTCGCCCTCCTCGACAACCGCGTGAGCAACGCCACACCGGTGGGGATCGACGGAGCAGGCCCCCACCGCCCTGCTGGGCGTCGGACCCGGCCGCTACAGGGCGGATGCAAGTTCGAACGGGCCCCGTCGGAGGTGGACCGCGACCGCCGGCGCATCGTCCCGGTGCGTCACCCGGGCCTGAGACGCTGCCGTCGCGGCCCGTCCCGTCAGTTCTCCCGCGCTCGCAGGGCGGCCGCCACCACCTCGCCGATCCGCGCGATCGGCTCCGGCTCGGTCATCTCGTAGTGGCCGCAGGGCACCTCGTGATCTTCGATCACGCCGTCGACGTACGCACGCCACTCCTCGGCCTTGCCCGGCGCGTCCGACGGATCGTCCGATCCGCCGCCGTCGGCCGAGCCGCCGACGGCGCTGAAGAACAGGACGTCACCGTGGAACACGCCGGGATGGAACTCGGGTGCGATGCGCAGGTTGTTGCGCATGACACGGGCGATGCGGGCCGCCTCCTCCGCCGTCACCTCCGCGCTGGCCGCCGGGCCGGACGAGTCGAGCAGCCGCAGCAGGTCTGCGACGTCGGCCGGCTCACCGTCCGGCAGGGCGGCACCGGTCAGCCGGGAGATCAGGGCCGCCACCTGCCGCTCGGCCACCTCCGGGGACGGGGGGTGAAGATGCAGCAGCGGGCTGTCCAACATGGCCAGCAGTTCCACCCGCTCGCCCTCGCCCTGCAGCGCGGTGGCCATGGCGTGGGCCACCATTCCGCCGTAGGACCAGCCGAGGAGCCGGTAGGGGCCCTCCGGCTGGATCTCGCGCAACAGCCCCAGGTAGGACTCGACCATGTCCTTCGCGTCGGTGGCGGGCGCCGCGACACCGTCCAGCCCGCGCGCCTGGATGGCGTGGACCGGCTGCTGCTCGCCGAGGTGGGCGAGCAGCCCGGCGTACCGCCAGCCGATGCCACCTCCGGGGTGCAGGCAGAACAGCGGACGCTGACCGCCTTCGGCGCGCAATGGGAGAACCGGGGCGAAGGCGTCCCGCCCGCCGCCCCGGCGGCCCGTGTGGTCCAGCAGCCCCGCGACGGTCGGGGAGGCCAGCACAGCGGAGCCCGGCACGTCGAGCACTCCCGCCTTGCGCAGCCGCCCGGCCAGGATCACCGCGCGCATGGAGTCGCCGCCCAGGTCGAAGAAGTTGTCGTGGACGCCGATCGGCTCCACCCCCAGGACTTCCTGCCACTGCTCGGTGACCGCGCGTTCGAGATCGCCGCGGGGGCCGACGTACGAGGTCCGCAGGTGCGGCCGGGGAGCCAGGGAGGCCGACGGCCCGGCGGCGGAAGCGGCCGCGGTGTCCGCAGCGTCCGAGGTGTCCGCGGCGTGCGGCGGGGCGCCGTCAGCCGCGGGCCGGGCAAAGACCCGTGGTGGGTCGATCCAGTGGCTGCGGCGGTCGAAGGCGTAGCCGGGCAGCGCCGCGCCCGGCCCGGCATCCCGGGTTCCGCTCAGCGGTGCGAGGTCGGCCGGCACGCCGGCCGTCCACAACCGGGCGAGCGCCTCGCCGAACACCTGGACGTCAGAGCGCGCGGACTTGGCGTGGCGCATGGTGACGATCGTGGTCGGCCCCGCGTCCGGCAGACACGCCTGGGTCAGCTTCGACAGTGTGTCTCCGGGGCCGACCTCCACCATCAGTGTCTCGCCGCGTCGCCACAGGGCCGCGACACCGTCGGCGAAGCGTACGGTCTCGCGCAGCTGGTCGACCCAGTGCTGGACGCTGGTCGCCTGTTCGTCGGTGGCCCAGGTGCCGGTGGTGTTGCTGATGTAGGGGATCCGGGGCGGCCGCAGTGTGACGCCGCGCACGGCCTCGGCGAAGTCGCCGAGAATCGGGTCGAGCATGTGCGAGTGGGCCGCGAGGGACAGCGTCAGCCGACGGTGCGGGATCTCCTCGGCCGCCAACCGCCGCTCCAGCGCGGCCACCGCCTCCTCGCTGCCCCCGATCGTGCAGGCGTCCGGCCCGTTCACCACACTGAGGGAGAGGCCGCCCGTCAGCCGGCGCCGCAGCTCGTCCTCCCCGAGGGCCACGCTGACGGTGGCGCCGCCGGCCGCGACCATCAGCCGCGCGCGCTCCGCCACCAGCGGCAGCATCTCCTCCAGGTCCATGACCCCGGCGAGACAGGCCGCTGTGTATTCGCCGAGGGAGTGGCCGATCATGGCGTCCGGGCGGGCCCCGCGCTGCATCAGCACGGTGGCCAGGGCGTACTCGGTGACGACCACCGACAGCAGCCCCAGCACGCCGGGGTCGGTCGTGTCGGAGCCGAACAGCGTGTCCCGCAGGTCCCGGCCCAGCACGGGCCGCAGGACCGCGGCGCAGTGGTCGACGACGTCGCGGTACCCGGCGCAGTCGCGGTACAGCTCCGCGCCCATGCCGGTGTACTGGGCGCCGCCGCCGGGCAGCAGGAAGGCCACGCGCGGGGACCGGTCCACGCCCCTCGCCGGAGTGTCCGACAGCGGAAGGCGCAGCGCCTCAACGGCGTCCCGGCTGCTTCTGGCGACGACCGCGGCCCGGTGGGGCATCGCGGGGCGGCGGGTGCGCAGGGTGTGGGACACCTCGGCCAGGTCCGGGCCGGGGTGGTCCGACAGGTGCCGGGCCAGGTTGTCGCACTGACCGCGCAGCCCCCCGGGGGTCCGGGCGGACAGCGGCAGTACCTGCCAGCGAGCCCCGGGGTCGTCGTCCTGGCCGGCGGGCCGGTTCCGCTCAGGTGCCGCCGGTGCTTCCTCCAGGACGACGTGCGCGTTCGTACCGCCGATGCCGAAGGCGCTGACGCCGGCCCGGCGCGGACCGCCCTGGGTCTGCCACTCCTCCAGAGCGGTCGGCACCCGGAACGGGCTCCCCGCCAGGTCGATCAGCGGGTTCGGGCGGCGGAAGTGCGCGACCGGCGGGATCAGCCCGTGTTCCAGGACCAGCAC
The DNA here is from genome assembly GCF_044766405.1 of Streptomyces sp. NPDC102270. NCBI lineage: Bacteria > Bacillati > Actinomycetota > Actinomycetes > Kitasatosporales > Streptomycetaceae > Streptomyces > Streptomyces sp. NPDC102270. The sequence continues at coordinate 80,648 of NZ_JBIWLX010000019.1, forward strand.
GGCCTTGATGAATCCCGCGATACCGGCGGCGGCCCCGAGGTGGCCGATGTTGGGCTTGACCGACCCGAGGGCGCAGTACTGCCTGCGGTCGGTGGTCTCCCGGAACACCCGGGTCAGCGCCTCCACCTCGATGGGGTCGCCGAGGTTCGTGCCCGTGCCGTGGGCCTCCAGGTAGCCGACGGAGTCCGCGTCGACGCCGGCCAGCGTCTGGGCCATGAGGATCGCCTCGCACTGCCCCTCGGTGCTGGGCGCGCTGAAACCCACCTTCCGGCGGCCGTCGTTGTTGACCGCCGATCCCTTGACCACGGCTCTGATCCGGTCCCCGTCCGCCAGGGCGTCCTCAAGGCGCTTGAGGACCACCACGCCCGCCCCGTCACCCGGCACGGTGCCCTCGGCTTCCGCGTCGAAGGCGCGGCAGCTGCCGTCCGGGGAGAACATGCCGCCCGGGACATGGCGGTAGCCGAGCTTCGCCGAGGGGTTGACCGAGACCGCCCCGGCCAGTGCGACGTCGCAGGCGAGGTTGAGCAGGTCCTGGCAGGCGGCGTGGATCGCCACCAGCCCGGTGGAGCACGCCGTCTGCAGCGACAGGCTCGGGCCCGTCAGCCCGAGTTCGTACGAGATCCTGGTGGCCAGGGTGCCCAGCGAGTTGGCGGCGGTGGTGTGGACCAGCTCCACCGAGCCGGGCTGGCCCGCGAACCTCGGGTACACGTGGGACGCGTAGTAACGGCTGTCCCCGGCGCCCGCGTAGACACCGATCGTCCGCTCCTCCCGGCCGGCCGCGTACCCGGCGGCCTCCAGTGCGTGGTAGGCGCACTCCAGCAGCAACCGCTGCTGCGGGTCGACGATCGCGGCCTCGGCGGGGCTGTAGCCGAAGAAGGCCGCGTCGAACAGGTCGATCCCCTCGATGACCGAGGCCCTGCGCACCAGTGACGGGTCCGCCAGGTCCACCGGGTCCCCGCCGGCGGCGAGGAACTCCTCGTCGCTGACCGGGCGCACCGACTCCCGGCCGGCGGCGACGTTCTCCCAGAACTCCTCCACCGTGTCTGCTCCGGGGAAGCGGGCCGCGATGCCGATGACGGCGATCTCGTTGCCCGAGTGCGCGTTGTCCGGTGTGTCAGTCATCGCCGCCGTTCCCCTTGTTCTGCCGGATGGTCCTGTTCCGTGCGGCGCGCTGCCGCTGCGCATGCTGCCGGGCGCGTGCCATGGCTCCGCCCGGCGTGGCGGTCCCGCTCCCGGCCGTGACGCCCGCCGGGGGACCGTCACCGGCCGCTCCGCCGTGCGCGGTCTCGGGGACCGGCACCCGGTCGGCGAGGCGCCGGGCCAGCGCCTCGACCGTGGGATGGCTGAACAGGTCCACGACCGTGAGGTCGCAGCCCAGTTCCTGGTTGACCTCGGTCATCGCCCGCACCAGCAGCAGGGACGTGCCCCCGAGGTCGAAGAAGCTGTCGTCGACACCCACCTGGTCACGGTCCAGGACCCGGCGCCAGATGCCGCACAGCCTGTCCTCCAGCGCCCGGCGCCGGTCGGTGCCCGGGTCGGCGGACCGGACGGGGGGACCGCCGGGCGACGCGCCGGTGGACGCCGTCCCGGCCGCCCGCAGGACCCACCGGTCGGCCGCCCCCGACAGCCGGGCGCTGTCCGCGGCGGCCCTGTGGAGCGCCCCGATGTCGGTGCCGTCGCGCAGCGCCACCCGGGCCGCCAGCCGGTGCACCGGGCGCGCCGGGCCCGAAAGGTGCCCGCGCACCCAGGGAGCGCCGCGATCGACGCCGATCAGGACGTGCGGCTCGTCCAGGCCGCGGGCCAGGTCGAAGGAGCGCAGACCGGCGGTGTGCTCCAGCACCCGGTAGCCGCGCGCCTCGGTCAGCACCCGCAGCCCGTAGCCCCGGCTCATGCCGATGTCGTCCCACATGCTCCAGGACAGGCTGTGGGCGGCCATCGCCCCCTCGCGGTGCTGATACACCGCCAGCGCGTCGAGGTAAGCGTTGGCGGCGGCGTACGCGCTCGTCATCGAGCCGCCGAAGAAGCCGTTGACCGACGAGAAGGACAGGAACGACGACGCCGAGCACTCCGCGGCCAGCCGGTGCAGCACCCAGCCGCCGGTGACCTTCGCGGCGAGCGCGGCACGCCAACGATCCAGGTCGTACTCGGCGACGGGTCGCTGGTCGAACGCGCCCGCGAGGTGCACCACCCCGGCGAGGGGGGCCGACCAGGCGGCGGACGCCTTGTCCACCACGGCACGTATCTGCGCGGGATCGGTGATGTCGGCGCACTCGTAACGCACCTCGCCGCGTTCGCGCAGCCTGCGGTACGCCTCGACCCGGGGGGCCGTCTCGCTGTCCTGTGCGGTCAGTGCGTCCCAGGTGTGTTCGGGCGGGAGTTCCGTGCGGCCGACCAGCAGCAACCGGGTCCCCGGCGCCTTGAGCAGGTGCTCGGCGACCAGGGCGGCCACTCCGCCGAGTCCGCCGCTCACCAGGAGGAAGCCGTCGGCCGCGGCCCACGGCTTGCGGGGCAGCGGGTCGGGCAGCCGTCCCAGGCGGCGCACCCAGCGCTGGCCGTCCCGATAGGCCACCTCGGCATCGGTCACCGGGCCGCCGGCCTCGGCGAGGATCAGCCGGGCGGCCTCCGTGCGGTCGGCGACCGGGAGGTCCAGCCGGCAGACTCCCAGCCAGGGCAGCTCCTCCCGCAGGCTCTTCAGCAGGCCGCCCGCGGCGGCATGGAGGCAGGAGGGGCGGTCCTCGGGCAGTACGTCCTGGGTCCCGCCGGTCACCAGGTGGAGGCCGACGGAGCGGTCCGGGGTGCCGCCCGACGACAGGGCCTTGGCCAGGCACACCAGGCTGTCGACGGCGTCCCGCTGGGCCTCCCGCAGGTCTTCCACGCGCCCGGGCTCGGCGCTGCCGGCGGTCAGCGACCCCAGGTGGATCACCGTGTCCACCGGGCGGCCGTCCGAGGCCAGAGCCGCGAGCAGCGCTTCGTAGTCCTCGGGCCGGTCCACGCGGACGTGGTAGCGGGCCATGTCGACACGGCGGAACTCGTCGGCCGCGGTGACGACCGTGCACAGGGCACCTCCCCGCCACACCTCCCCGGCCACCGCCTCGGCGACCTGAGCGCCCAGCGCGTCGCGTCCGGCGAGCACCAGGGTGTGCCGCGCGGGGGCCGCCGTGTGGCGCGAGCGCTCCGCGCGCTGCCACACGGGGCGCAGAAGCCAGTCCGGCACGGTGACCGCGGTGCCCAGCAGCACCTCGGTCCGCCGTACGTCCTCGTCGAACTCGCCCGCCTCGAAACGCTTGCGCAGCTGCGTCCGCTGGATCTTGCCGATCTCGGTCTTGGGTATGGTCCGCGGCTCCACCGGCACCAGGTAGGCGGGGGTGATCCCGATCTCCCGGGCCACTTTGCCGCGTACCGTGCGCAGCGCGTCGGCCAGGTCGGTGCCGGGGAGCACGTTGAGGAACAGGGCCAGTTCGTCGGTGTCCGCCGCCGGGTCCGGTCGCACCGCGCACGCCGCCGTGAACGACCGCTCCACGAACGGCAGTTCCTCCACGCAGGTCTCGATCTCGTGGCTGTAGTGGTTGACGCCGTTGATGATGATGACGTCCTTGGCCCGGCCCGTGATGTACAGCTCGCCGGAGCGCAGGAAGGCCAGGTCACCGGTGTCGAACCAGCCGTCGGCGGTGAACGACTCGGCGTTCTTCTCCGGGTTGTCGTGGTACCCGGAGGTCACCGAGGTGCCGCGGACCTGGAAGTGCCCGACCGTGCCCTCCGGCAGCACCCGGCCCTCGTCGTCGACGACCCGCATGGCGAACCCGGGGTAGGGCAGCCCGCAGCTGACGAAGGTGTCCTCGCCCGCCACCGGTTCGGCCGGCAGCTCGGCGTCCGTCACCACCGAGCAGGTCTCGGACATCCCCCAGCCGGGGTGCACGACCGTCGGCGGCATCCCGAACGGGGCGAGCACCTGCAGGAAACGACGGGCGGTGGCGGCCACCACGACCTCTCCGCAGTTCATCACCAGCCGCATCGGCGACAGGTCCCAGGTACGGTCGCCCATCCGGTGCGCGTGCTCCGCGGGCAGACCGAAGGCGAAGTTGGGCGCCCAGGTGACGGTGACCCGGTGACGGTCCGCCAGGTCCATCCAGCGCAGCGGGTCCTGCAGCACCCAGGACGTGGGCGCGTGGACCTGCCGACAGCCGAGGAACACGTCCCTGAGGTGGAACATCACGACGCCGGTGACGTGGTCGAGCGGTATCCAGTTCAGCGACACGTCGTGTTCCGTCAGGCCGTTCACCTGAGCGGTGGCCGCCGACCGGGTGAGGACGCCCCGGTGATCGATCCGGACCGCCTTGGGCAGGCCGGTGCTGCCGGAGGTGAGCAGCATGAGGATCAGATCGTCGGGCTTCGCCGGATACCACTCGGAGTCGGCGGGTCCGCGGCGGAGCACGTCCACCGTGGTCAGCCGTGAGTCCGTCCAGGCACGCCGGTCGGCGAGAGCGCGCAGCCCGTCCTCGTGATCGCCGGAGGTGACGATCCACGGGCGGCCCAGCATGCGCCAGATGCCTTCCAGCTTGTTCACCGCCGCGGAGTCCTCCGTGTACAAGGGCGGGACGGTCAGCGGCACGGTGACGAACCCGCCGAGGATGCAGCCCCACAGGGCCGCCAGGAAGTCCTCGGTGTCGTCGCACTGGAGGATTACCTGGTCGCCGGGGCGCAGTCCCAGCCCGCGCAGCCCGCCCAGGACCCGGGACGCCTCTTCGGCGAGGCTCGCGTAGCTGCGGCGCACGGTGCTGCCGTCGGCCCGTATGTGCACCACCTCGGCGTGCGGTCCGCCGGCCGCTGCCCGGCGCAGGGCCTCGGCCCAGGTCCGCACGGCCGGTTCGGGCAGCGGGGGCCCCTCGCTGATCGAGGGAACCGCCCCCCGCCCGGTGGAAGCGGGCGCCGCCTCTTCGGAGCCCTCGCCCGCCGTGCCGGGGCGTTCGGACGGGCCCGAGGCGGCCGGCCCCGCGTGCAGTCGGCCCAGGGGCTCCTCGACCTCCTCCAGTTCCACGGTGACGGCCTCCACACCGGGCACCTGCGCCAGCGCCCGCTGCCACCGCTCCGCCTGCTCGGTGCCGATCCTCGGGAGGTCTCGCAACGCGGCGGTGTCCAGGGCCCCGTCCGTGGTGCGGGGCAGGTCGGAGACAGCGACCACCCTCGGGGCCCGCCCATCCGCAGTCGCGCGCCGCAGAGCCTGCTCCGCCTGTGCGGCCGCGTTCGCCCGGGTGGGTACGGCCAGGACGGTCGGCCGGGCGTCGTCGCCGTCCCGCGGCGGCAGCACCAGGCACTCGCGGATGCCGCCCACCGCGAGCACCGACCGTTCCAGTGCCCGTGCGTCGAACGGTTGGTCCGTCGCCCCGGCCCGCGACGGACGCGGGCCGGGGTCGGGCAGCCCGGTGATCGTGAGGTCCGGGTCCGCCGCCACGGCGGCGAGCGTTTGGTGCAGGCCCTCGGCCAGCCGGCGCACCGTGGCCTCGTCGAAGAGGTCGGTGCTGTACTCGACATGACATGTCAGACCGTCGGGGGCCGCGTCGACGCCGCGCCGCTCCGTGAACTCGACGAACAGGTCGAACTTCGAGGTGCCGGTCGCCGTGGGGTGCAGGGGGGCCTCGTTGGCGCCGAGCCGCACGACCGCTTCCGTGTTGTTCTGCAGAGCCAGCATCACCTGGAACAGCGGGTGCCGGGCGGCCGCGCGGGCCGGGTTCAGCTCCTCCACCAGCCGGTCGAACGGCAGGTCCTGGTGGTCGTAGGCGGCCAGGTCGAAGGCCCGCACCCGGGCCAGCAGATCGCGGAACGCGGGGTCGCCCGAGGTGTCGGTGCGGGTGACGAGGGTGTTGGTGACGACGCCGATCATGTCGTCCAGGGCAGCGTCGGAGCGTCCCGCGACCGGGGTGCCGATGGGGATGTCGCCACCGGCGCCGCAGCGGGTGAGCAGGGCGGCGAGGGCGCTCTGCAGGACCATGAACAGGCTGGCCCCGCCGGCGTCGGCCAGCCGCAGCAGGGCGCGGTGGAGGTCGGAGCCGAGCTCGACGGTCAGGCCCCGGCCGCTGCGGCTGGGCACGGCCGGGCGGCCCCGGTCGGCCGGCAGCGGAATCTCCTCCGGCAGGCCGTCCAGGGCCTCCTTCCAGAACGCCAGCTGCGCGCCCATCAGGGCGGCCGGGTCGCGGAGCCCGTCGAGCAGCCGCTCCTGCCAGAGCGTGTAGTCGGCGTACTGGACCACGGGCGCCCAGGCCGGGGCCCGGCCCTCCAGGCGGGCCGCGTACGCGGCGGAGAGGTCGTTGGCGAACGGCACCAGCGACCACCCGTCCGCCGCGCTGTGGTGCAGGACGAGCACCAGCGCACGGGTCCCGTCCCGGGGGCCGTACAGCCCCGCCCACAGGGGGAGGTCCCGCGTCAGGTCGAACGGGTGGCGCAGCGCGGCCGCGACATACGCCTCCACCTCCTGGGCGGGGCAGTCCACGACCTCCAGGGACGGGTGCACGGTTCCCGGTGCGCGGATGTCCTGGTAGGGGGTGCCGTCGGCCTGCGGCAGGAGGGTGCGCAGGCTCTCGTGCCGGTCGACGACGTCCGACAGGGCCGCCCGCAGGGCTTTGTCGTCGACCGGTCGTTCGAGCCGCAGGACCAGCGGCATGCTGTACGTCGCGGCCGTGGTGTCGAGCTGGTTGAGGAACCACATGCCCTGCTGGGCGGAGGACAACGCGATCCGGCCCCCTCGCCCGGCGGGTACGAGGGCCGGCCGTGTGGGTGCCGTGGCGGACGGGACCGACAGCCGAGCGGCGATCCGGGCGGGGGTCGGCTCGGTGAAGATCGTCCTCAGGGACACCTCGGCACCGGTGACGGCACGCAGCCTGGTCCCCAGCCTGGAGGCGAGCAGGGACTGCCCGCCGAGGCGGAAGAAGTCGTCGTCCGGACCGACCGCGCCGGCGGGCAACCCCAGCAGTTCCTCGAAGAGGCGGCGGACCTGCGCCTCAGTCTCGGTGGCCGGAGAGCCGCCCGGGGCCTCGGCGTCGGCGGCGGGCAGAGCCCCGCGGTCCAGTGTGCCGTCGGTGGTCAGCGGAAGGGCGTCCACCAACACGCAGGCGCCGGGCACCATGTGCTCCGGCAGCACCTGGGCCAGGTGCGCGAGCAGCTCCGCGCGGGTCGGACGGCGTCCCGGTCCGGGTACGGCATAGGCGACGAGGCCCCGGCTACCGCTGTCGTGCCCGTCCCGAGCGACGACGGCGGCCTCTGCGACGGCCGGATGGCCGGCGAGGGCCGTCTCGATCGGACCGGGCTCGACACGGAACCCCCCGGTCCGCACCTGCTCGTCGGTCCGGCCGACGAGCTCCAGGGTGCCGTCGGCGCACCGGCGGACGAGGTCGCCCGTGCGGTACATCCGCGTGCCCGGCCGTCCGAAGGGATCGGCGACGAACCGCTCGTCACCAGGCTCCGTGCGGCCCAGGCGGGCCCCGGCCACGTACAGTTCGCCCACCCAGCCGGGCGGCACCGGCCGCCGGCAGTGGTCGAGCACGTAGAGCCGCGCGTCCGGCGGCGGGGTGCCCAGGACGCGGCGCCCCTGCCTGAGCCAATCGCGGTCCACCCGCTGGAAGGCGACCGGCCCCGTGGTCTCGGCGTCGCCGTACACGGCGACCAGGACAGGGGCCTCGTAGCCGTACCGCTCGATCCAGGGGCTCAGGTCGGCCTCTTCCGGTGCCTCGCACACGATGACGAGGTGACGCAGCGCGAGTGGGGAACCGCCCCGCCCCGACGCGTGCCGGGTTGCCCGGTCGGCCCGGACCAGCCCGGGCAGGACGGAGGACGGTTGGCTGAGGACGGTGACGCGCTCGCGACGCAGCAGGTCCAGCAGTTCCTCGGGCGACCGGGCGGTGTCATGTGCCACGACGACCAGCCGGCCGCCGTGCAGCAGCGCCCCCCAGAGCTCCCAGACACCGAAAGGGGAGGCGCACGAGTGGAACAGCGCCCACGAGTCGTCCGGGCCTGAAGGCACGTGCGCGGCGGCCGTCTCGCAGAGTCCGGTGAGGCTGCCGTGCGGGATGAGCACGCCCTTCGGGCTTCCCGAGGCGTCCGGGACGGGCAGGACGTAGGCCACGGCATCGGGCGTGAGTGGCGCACCGCGGTCGGCGTCGGAGAGGTCGTCGGCGCGGAGCGCGGCCAACTCGCCCTCGATGGCGGGGCCACCCAGCACGACGGTGGGGACGCCGGTGCCCGACAGCGCGCCGGCCGCGCTCACGTCGGTGAGCACCAGCGCGGGCGCGGCGTCGTCCACCTGCGCGCGCAGGTGCTCGGCGGGGTGCGCCGGGTCCAGCGGCAGGCAGGCGGCGCCCGACTTCAGCACCGCCAGCTGCCCGGTGACCAGGTCTGCCGAGCGGGGCAGCGCCATGGCCACGATCCTGCCGGGGCCCGCCCCGCGCTCGACCAGCAGCCGGGCCATCCGGTTGGCGCGGGCGTCGAGTTCCGCGTAGCTCAGGGTGTGGCCGTCATGGGTGACGGCCTGCGCCTCGGGAGCGCGGGTGGCCCAGGCCTCGAAGCGGGCGGGCACGGTGGCGTCCGCCGCGGCCGGCGCCGGCTCGGGGGACGCGTAGGCCGGGTCCTCACCAGGCAGCAGCAGGTTCGTCCCGGCGACCGTGAGCCCCGGTTCGGCCTCGGCCCACTGGTCCAGCAAGGTCAGGAACCGTTCCAGGTGACCGGCGAGCGCGTCCTCGGTGTAGAGCGCCGGGTTGGCGTCGAAGGCGAAGCCCAGGCCGGTGCCGTCGGCGCCCGGCCGCACGGTGATCAGCAGGTCGTCGACCGCGCCGCCCGAGAGGTGGTGCGGCGTCGCCGGGTGGCCGTTGAAGCGCAGCCGGTGGGAGAAGGGGACCAGATTGACAAGGGGGCCGAACAGCCGTCGGTCACCGCCGAGGAGCTTCAGATCCCGGCGCAGGTCCTCTCCGCGGTACTGCTGGTGCCTGCGGACGGCGCGCAGTTCGGCGGCCGTCGCCGCGACCAGCTCCCCCACGGCGAGGTCCGGGCGCACCGGCATCCGCAGCGGAAGGTTGTTCGACACCGTGCCCGGGGTCCGCAGAGCGGCCGATCCGAGCCGGCTCATGGTGGTCACGCCGAGGATCACGTCCTCGCGGGCCGTCACCCGGTGCGTGTACGCGGCGACGGCCGCGAGCAGCAGTTCGGACCTGTTCGCACCCACCGCGGACGCGGTGGCCGACAGCTGTTCGGCGGCGGACGCGGACAACACCGCCGTACGGCGCAGAAAGGCCGGAGACGGGGGCGCGCTGCCCTCGACGAGCGTGACGGCGCCGGAATGGTCCGCGAAGCGCTCGGTCCAGTAGGCGCGGTCACGCTCGTACCGGTCCGAGACGCGGTATGCGGCTTCCTCGTCCAGGAGTTTCCTGACGGGGGCGAACGACGTCCTGGGCACCTCCTGCCGGGACGCGAGCGCGGTGTAGATCTCGGCGGTCCTGCGGAAGACGAGCAGGTAGCCGTAGCCGTCCAGGAGGATGTGATGGGCCCTCATGTACCACAGGTAGCGGTCGTCGGCCGCCTTGAAGAGGGCATGGGTGAACAACGGGCCCTCGGTCACCGGCACGACGGTGGCGCGGTCGGCGCGCATCCATTCCTCGGCCGCCGCCGTGGGATCCGGCGCGGCACTCACGTCCCGCATGTGCAGAACCCAGTCGGTGGACGCCGGCGTGCAGCGTGGTCCCTCGGGCGTGTCGGTGAAGCGCAGCCCGAACGCCTCCGTCTCGGCGACGGTGCGACGCAGCGCCGTCTCGAACAAGTCCGTGTCGACCGGCCCGTGGATCTCCAGATACTCGCCCGTGTTGTAGGCCGGGCTGCGCGGGTCGAGTTGCTGCGCGTACCAGATGCCTCCCTGCGCTCCGGTCAGGCCCAGCAGCGCATGGTCCTCCGTGCCCTGGCCGGCAGGCGCTGAGGTCACGGTCGGCTCGGGAGCGCTCCGCGGCGGCGATGCGGAAGCGGTGGATCCGTCTGCGTCTTGGAGCACGGTAATCATCCTCGTCAGACAAATGGACACGGCCTGCGCGGACTCGCACGCCGTGGAGAGATGGCACGAGGGCCCTGGTCGGCTCAGTCGGGCCGGTTCGGCGGATGCCGCCGGGAACCGGCGCCGAGGGTGTGCGGCCGGGCCGCCCGGCACACCGGACGACGGGGTGCCCGAGGGCCCCGGCGGTTCCCTCCGCCCGGCCGCCGGGCGGCCACGCGGACCCCGGCATCCTGCCTCGGCAGCAGCGATACCGGCGGCCCCTGCGCACCGACTGCGTTCACCGGGCGGCGCTCCTCGACCGGCGGGCCAGGACGGCGAGGAGCGCGCCGACGGCCGGGGTCGGGGCGATGCCGCCGGTCGCCGAGGCAGCGACCCACTCGGAGGGTGCGGAGGTACCCATTCGGTCTCCAGAGTCGGAGTGCTCGGGGCAGCCAGCTTCGGCACCCCGGCTTGAGGACTGGTCAAGAAGCGGTGCAGGGCCACGAGGGGCAAGGCCGTCTCCAGGGAGCCTCCAGGGCGGCTCGAGCCTGTCTGTGACACGGTGCATTCGCCTGGCGTGCTCTGCCGCGCGGGAGCGCCCGACCTCCCTCATGGCTCCGCCGCGCACGGGAGGACCTCGGGCGGCGGGGCGAGGACCGACGACGCCGTGGTGCCTGTCGTACGGACCACCCGCCGCCCGCAGACATCCCACCCCAGACCGACAGCCTGTACAGGCGACTGACAGGAGCCATGCCCACATGACTGTCCCGCTGTTGTGCTTCCCCTTCGCCGGAGCAGGCGCGAGTTTCTTCACCCCTTGGCAGCGCTACGGCCTGAAGGCCACCCGGATCCATCCCGTCCAGCTCCCCGGGCGGGAGAGGCGCCTCGACGATCCGCCCTTCCCGGACGTCTTCACCGCGGTCGAGTCGATGGCCGACGAACTCATCGCGGAGGCGGACCTGTCGCCGGGACCGGTGGCCCTCTTCGGTCACAGTTTCGGAGCCGTACTCGCCTACGAGATGGCCCGTCAGCTAGGCGATAAGAAGGGGATACCGGTGGCCCACCTCTTCGTCAGCGGCTCGGCCGGCCCCATGACCAGGCGCGAGGTGGGTGCCACCGGGCTTCCGGACGAGGAGTTCCTGGCCCGGGTGCGGGAGTTCGCGGGATACGACCACCCGACCATGCAGGATCCGGAACTGCTGGAACTTCTGCTGCCGACGCTCCGCGCCGACGTGGCGCTGCACGAGGCGTATGTCTCGACTGCCGCGGACCCGCTCGACGCGCCCGTCACGTCCTTGCGCGGCCTGGACGACACACTGGTCTCGGTAGAGCAGGCACGGCAGTGGGAGACGGTCACCCGCTCCGGGTTCCGTTTCGAGGAACTGCCCGGCGGCCACATGTACCTGACCGAGTACCCGGGGCCGCTGCTCAAGCTCATCGATGACGAACTCAAGGCATGGGCATGAACCTGCGCGGAAAGACGGTCATCGTCACCGGCGCTGCCCGAGGCATCGGCCGCGCTTGCGCCGAACTGCTCGCCTCCGCCGGCGCCGACCTGGTGCTGGTCGACGTCGCCGACGACCTCCCCCTCGTCCCGTACGCCCTCGGCACCGAGGGTCAGCTGGCCCACACGGAGAAGCTGTGCCGTGCGCACGGCGCCGCCGTTCTCTCCTGCCCGGCCGACGTTCGCGATCTCCGTGGGGTCGAGGCCTCGGTCGCCGCGGCCGTCCAGCGCTTCGGTCGCGTCGACGCCTTGGTGAACAACGCCGGCATCGCCGCCCCGTCCGGCAAGGCGGTCCACGAGATCGGCGAGGACGAGTGGAGCGTCATGCTGGACGTCGACCTCTCCGGGGCCTGGCGCATGACCAGGGCGGTCGGCGAGGTGATGGCGCGGCAGCGCTCCGGCAGCATCGTCAACATCTCCTCCACAGCGGGGCTGGTCGGCTACCGCAACTTCGCCGCCTACGTCACGGCCAAGCACGGACTGATCGGCCTGACCCGCGCTGCCGCCCTGGACTACGCGCCGCTCAAGGTACGCGTGAACGCGGTGTGCCCGGGGTCGGTACGGGACGACCCGGTGCTCGAAGGCCGCATGCTCTCCGAGATCGCCAAGTCCCTGGACGTACCCGTCTCCGAGCACGAGGAGATCTTCGTCCAGGCCCAGCCCACGAACGAGCTCGTCGAGGCGGGCGACGTCGCCGAAGCCGTGCTGTGGCTCGTCGGTGACGGCTCACGCGGGGTCACCGGCAGCGTGGTCACCGTGGACGGCGGCTTCACCGCCAAGTAGGCACCGCGGCACCAAGCCCGCACATCAGACAGGGAGCCAAGATGTCAGCGGTCCTGACCGCGTACGAGTCCTACGACGCACTCTCGCCCACCGAGCGCTCAAGGCCCCTCGACCATCACGCGATCGTCCTGAGCGGTGGTCCCCGAGTGGACCCGGAGGTACTCGCCGAGCGCCTGCGGGACGTCCTCGCCGAATGCCCCGTACCCGATGAGCGAGACCTGTGTGCAGCGGTACGGCATGGAGTCGAAGAACCCGGAACGGTGTGGCTGGAGGAGGTGCCGCATCGGTCGGACGACCCCCGGGCGATGTGGAAACTGCACCGGGAGCTGCTGCGGCCGGTGCCCCGGTTCGGCCCGGCGCCGGTGCGCCTCGTGGTCCTGCGCTGCGAGGACGGCGACCAGCTCGTCTTCACCGCGGCCCGGTGGTGTCTCGACCGCACGTCCCTCACCTCGGTCGCCCGTGCCGTGGCCGGCGATCCCGACAGCTCTGCGGGACGGCTGTGGTGGGATCTTCCGGTCGCGGGGCCGGGCGAGAGGACGGGCGTTCGAGGGGCGGCCACCGCCGACCCGCCCGGCGCCGGTGGCGGCCGTGGCCGCCGTGCCGTCCACCGGTTCACGGTCCCCACGGCCACCACGGCCGTCACGGCCCCGGACGATCGCCGCCCGACGCCGGGTAGGCGGTCGCTCCGCGCCGCCCAGCTGGCCGCGGTCGCGTACACGGCGATGCGTTACCTGGACCGTACCGACGTGACCGTGGGCGTGGTGCGACGCCGCCACCGGAGCGCCGCGGTACTGGGCGCGACGGAAGAGGCCGTGCCGCTGACGCTGACGGGGGCCGACACGACGGGCCAACTGCTCGCACAGGCGCAGACCGCCCTCGACGACCTCGGCCGATCCGGTGGTGCCCGGCAGGAGGCCCCCGGCGGCCACGAGGGTGGGGCGTCGCGGCTCACCGTGGCGTTCGACGAGGAGAGTTCCGACCCCGGACTCGGTCTCGCACACGAGGTGTCGTACTTCCCCGGCACCTGGCCCGGTGCGCCCCTCGTCGTCCACTGGTTCGGCGAGGGCTCCGAGGGGCTGGAAGCGGTGTGCCTCTTCGACGAGAGCCGCGACGACAGGGACCTGGTCGAGCAGTTCTGCCGGCACCTGGCCTCGGTCCTCGGGCAACTTCTCCAGCAGCCGCCCGCGACGCCCGCGGACCGCCTCCGGCTCCTGGACGACGACGAGGAGGCCTCGATCAGGAAACTGGCGGACGGTGGTCCGCTCGACACGGCACCCCACTGTGTCCACCGCGCCTTCGAGGAGATCGCCGCCGCTCAGCCGGACGCCGTGGCGGTCAGCCACAAGCGGGAGACGCTCACCTACCGGCAACTGGACGCGCGGGCCAACCGCTTCGCCCACGCCCTGCGGTCCCTCGGCGTGGAGTGCGGGGACCGGGTCGGGGTCTGCGTGGAACGCTCCACCGATCTGGTGGTGGTGCTCCTGGCCGTCCTGAAGAGCGGAGCCGCGTACGTCCCCATGGATGTCGGCTATCCCGCGGAACGGCTCGCCTACACGGCGAAGGACGCCGGTCTGCGGCTCGTGATCGGCCCCGAGAAGGCGTCGGATCCGGGCATCCCCTCGGACCGCGCGGTGTCCGTCACCGACCTGGCGCTGCGCGCCGAGCCGGAACCGGACACTCCCGTGACCGACCGGACCGACCCCGGACAGCCGGCCTACGTCATCTACACCTCCGGGACCACCGGCCGTCCCAAGGGCGTGGTCGTCCCGCACCGGAACGTCACCGCGCTCGTCGAAGCCACCCGCGCGGACTTCGCCCTCTCGGCTCGCGACGTGTGGTCGCAGTTCCATTCGGTCGCGTTCGACTTCTCCGTGTGGGAGATCTGGGGCTGTCTGCTCACCGGGGGACGGCTGGTGATCGTGCCGTACTTCTCGGCGAGGTCACCGGAGTCGTTCCTCGAACTGCTGGTGTCGGAGAAGGTGACCGTCCTGAATCAGACGCCTTCGGCGTTCGGCGAGCTCGCCCGGCTGTGCCGGCCCTGCGCGGCAGACGGAGCGGACACGGCAGCTGGGGGCGGGACGGTGTCGGTGCGGCTGCTCATCTTCGGCGGAGAGGCGCTGGACCCCCGCGTGCTCAGGCCCTGTCTGGACGCGGACGGCTGGTCACGGTGCCGCTTCGTCAACATGTTCGGCATCACCGAGACCACGGTGCACGTCACGGCCCAGACCGTGACACGGACGGAGATACTGCACGGTGACCGGTCGGTGGGCCGTCCTCTGCGGGGCTGGAGCGTCTCCGTCCGGGACAGCCGTGGCCGACTGCTTCCGCAGGGCGTACGGGGCGAGATTCACGTCGGCGGGGCCGGGGTGGCGCTCGGCTATCTCGACCGCCCGGAACTCACCGGCGAGCGATTTCTCGAAGATCCGGTCAGCGGCGGCCGCACCTATCGCAGCGGTGACTGCGGCAGGCTTCTTCCCGATGGCCGCATCGAGCATCTGGGCCGACTGGACAACCAGGTCAAGATACGCGGCTACCGTATCGAGACGGACGAGGTGCGGGCCGTGCTGCTGAACGACCCGGAATTGTCCGACGCCGTGGTCATCCCCGGCCGTGACCCTGCCGGCGGTCTTCGGCTCGACGCCTATCTGATCTTCCGTGAAGACGCGGGAACCGCTAGGGGCACGGCGGAGGTGCGGGAACGCGCAGCCAAAATCCTGCCGCAGTACATGCTGCCCGGTACCTGGACGCCGATATCCGAGATTCCCCGCACGATCAACGGAAAACTGGACGCCGAAAAACTTCCGGCACCCCAACCCGCCATGACCGGGAACGCCCGCCCCGCCGACACCGACAAGGTGTCCGGATCCGAAACAGGAAAGCAGTCCGGACTGCTCTCGCTGGTGTGCTCCACCTGGAGCGAGGCGTTCGGATTCACCGTGGGTCCCGACAACGACTTCTTCGGCATCGGCGGAAACTCCTTGCTCGCCATTCGACTGGCGGCCGCATTCCGGGAAAAGGGCCTGCCGCCCCTGCACACTCGCGACATGTACCGGAATCCCACTCCGAGAGCGATGGCCGCGCTGCTGGAGCGGTGAACAAGAAGGTCTCCTCCGCTCGATGATTCTTTGACAGGCACGAGAAAGGCTCTTTGCATGCGACGCGCGCTATGCCCCGTGGAGAACATTTATGTCGCCCAGCGAAGCAGGGCGGTCCTGTCCTGTGCCCTGGACGGTCCTGTCGACCCGGTGGCTCTGTCCGCGGCGTTCGAGGCGGTCACGGCGGAGCAGCCACAGCTACGGACGCGCATCGTCCCGGACGGCGACGGCCACGCCCTCGAATTCCTCCCCGAGGCCGAGCGGCCCCGGCTGCGGATACGTACGGGGGGCGAGGAGGAGGCGTACGCGGAGGAGCTCAACACCCCGCTGACAGTGGGTGGTCCGTTGACCCGGGCGGTCCTCGTGACCGACCCCGACGAGGAGCGGCACACCCTGATCCTGAGCGTCGACCACGTCATCGCCGACGGACACAGCGCGGTCGCGCTGCTCAACATGGTCTGGGACCGCTACCGGGAGCTCATCGGCGGCGCCGGGGCCCCGCGTCCGACCATGGCCGGGTTCCCCCCGCCCATCAGCACACTGCTGCCCCACGCGGACGCGGCCGACACGGCGAAGCACCTGGAACAGCGGGTGGAGAAGGTCCGCCGCCACCCGGTCGAACTCGTCCCGTACGACGTCAGGGCGACGGAGGAAGCGCCCGGGGGACCCCACCGCATCGAGATCCAGCGGCTGTTTCTCGACACCGGAGCCACCACGCGGCTGCGCGAGCGGGCCCGCGCGGAAGGCCTGTCCGTGCACGCGCTGATCAGCGCCGCCGTGCTGCTCGCCGCCCGCCGACGCATGGACGGCACGGACCCGCGCGTCCTTGGCTGTCTGTCGCCGGTCGATCTGCGCTCGCGTCTGTCGCCGCAGGTGCCCGCCGAGGTCATGGTCGCCGCGGTCACCATGCACCTGGAGGTCCTGTCCGTCGGCGTGGGTACCGACCTACTGGAGCTGGCGCGTGAGGTCCGCGACGGCCTGCTCCACTTCATCGACCGCGGTGACCACGTCCTGGAGACGAGGATCATGCCGTCGGTGCCCCGGTATCCGACACTCCACCTGGGCACGGTCATCGTCACCAACATGGGGGCCGTGTCGGGCCCGCGCCTGCCGGAAGGCACGCGCGTCACCGACGTACGGCTCGCGCCCGCCCGTGAGCAGTACTTCCCGCAGGCCGGCCGCAGCCCGATCATGGCCTGCGTCGCGACGTTCGACGGCCGTCTCGCCATCGAGTTCCCGCACTACACCGCCTGCTTCAGCCCGCGGTTCATACGCGAGCTGGCCGATGAGGTCCGCACGAGCCTGCTCGCCCTCGCCAAGTCCGAGAAGGAGCCGCACACCGCAGCAGCCACCTCCTGACAGCCGTGGAGCGTGTTGAGGGTCACGGCCGAGGCCGCGCCCCTCAACACGCTCTGTGACGCGAGGTCAGGACAGCTTGATGGCGGGGCGGTAGAGGTCGAGCCAGACGGCCAGGTCGAGGACCCGCTCGATCACGTCACGCCCGTCACGCGTCATGGACTCCGGCTTCCCGCGCACGGCCTCGGTGAGCACCGCCCGGTCGAAGAACTCCACCGCGCGGTGGTCGTCCGACAGAAGGTCGCCCGCCTGGCGCTGCACCTCCGCGAGATAGCTCAGCTCCTGGGTCAGCGGGTAGCTCGCCTTGACCCGGTCCGCCACCGAGGCCGGCAGCGTGTCGCGCACGGCGGCACGCAGCAGGCTCTTCTCCCGGCCGTCGAACGTCTTCATCGACCAGGGAGTGTTGAAGACGTACTGCACCAGCCGGTGGTCGCAGATGGGAACCCGCACCTCCAGGCCGACCGCCATGCTGATCCGGTCCTTGCGGTCCAGCAGCGTGCCGAGCCAGTTGGTCACATGGACGTAGCAGAACTCGCGCATACGGCGCTCGTGCGCGTCCTCGCCGGGCAGGGACGGCACCCGCGCTACCGTGTCGGACCAGCGCTGGGCCAGGAAGCCGGGCAGGTCCAGGGTGTCGAGCGTCAGCTCCCGGTCGTACGTCCTCGCGGGCTGCGCGGCCGTCAGCCAGGGAAACATCGCGGTCTGCTGCACGGCCGGGACGTGGAACCACGGGTAGCCGCCGAACGTCTCGTCGGCGGACTCGCCCGACAGGGCCACCGTCGAATGCTCGCGGATCGCCTTGAACAGCAGGTAGAGGGAGTTGTCGCCCTCGCCGAAGCCGAACGGGACGTCCTGGGCCGCGATCACGGCCCGGCGTACCTCGGGGTCGGCCAGCTTCTGATGGTCGAGCCGGATGTTGCTGTGCAGCGTGCCGACGTGGCCCACGACCTCGCGGGCGAACGGGGCGTCCGGCGAGGTGCGGAACTCGTCCCCGCGGAAGTCGTCCGCCTCCTCGAAGTCGACCGTGAACGTCCTGGCCTGCTGGCCCTCCTCGGCCAGCTTCCGGGCGGCCAGGGCCGTCAGGGCGCTGGAGTCCAGACCGCCGGAGAGCAGCAGGCACAGCGGCACGTCCGCGACGAGCTGCCTGCTGACGCTGTCCTCCAGCAGCTCACGGACCCGGCGTACCGTCGTCTCCGTGTCGTCGTGGTGCTCCTCGACCTCCAGCCGCCAGTAGATCCGCTCGCGCACCCCGCCCCGGTCGACGATCAGCATGGTGCCCGGCTTCACCTCCCGTATGCCCTGCCACGGGGTCCGGCCCGGTTCCTTGACGTAGCCCATCATTTCCCGGAAGCCGTCCGCGTCGACCACGGCCTCCACGGCCGGATGGGCGAGGATCGCCTTGGCCTCCGAACCGAACAGGACGCCGTCCTCGGTCTCGTAGACGTAGAGCGGCTTGATGCCGAGCTGGTCGCGCAGCAGGATCAGGCGGTCCGTGCGGCCGTCCCAGATGCCCAGCGCGAACATGCCGAGAAGATGGTCGGCCACCCGCTCGCCCCACTCCAGGTAGCCGCGCAGGACGACCTCGGTGTCACTGGAGGTGCGGAACGCGTGGCCGCGGCGCCGCAGTTCGTCGCGCAGCTCCCGGAAGTTGTAGGCCTCACCGCTGTACGTCAGCACCACCGGGCCGCCCGGGGTGTCCACCGTCATGGGCTGGACACCGCCCTCCAGGTCGACGACCGACAGCCGTCGATGCCCCAGGGCGGCGTGCGGCGACACCCAGGTGCCCCCGGCGTCCGGGCCGCGGCAGACCATGGTGGCGGTCAGTGCTTCCAGGGTGGGGCGTTCCTTCTCCAGGTCACGCTGGAAGGCGATCCAGCCGACGATCCCACACATGTGCGTCCTCTCCTGATGATGCTTCGTTGGGTGTTGGTCCGGCTCGCGCGGGGTGTCAGCGGCCGGCCGCCATGTGCGCCGGCAGTCCGTCGATGTGGGAGCGGGCGGTCGGCTCCAGGACGACCCGCTTCAGTACGTGCCTGAGGTGGGACCATGGGCGGTTCAGTTCGCCGGCCCACTGCCAGGTGAGCCGGGAGCCGTCGCGGGTGGGCTCCACGACGTAGTCCTCGACGAGGTGCCGGAAGACGTTGCGGGTGCTCGCGACGACGGTGAACGTCTTGCGGTGTCCCTCGTCCCAGCGGTAGAAGCGCTCCCGCATGACGAAGCCTCCGAGCGTCTCGACCTCCCGGGTCGTGCCGACCCCGAACGGCCGGGGAGAGGTCCAGGTCAGCCGCTTCACTCCCTTCGTCCAGTGCGCCGGGCCGCTGTCGTCGGTCAGGGCCGCCCAGGTCTCCTCGGCAGGGTGGGGAACGTCGACTGAGCGCGTCAGGTAGAGGGAGGCGGTGCCGAACAACGAGTCGTCGGCCTCTTCGACCGGGTACCAGCGGGTGGGCATCGGGGGTGGTCCTTCCGGAGGCTGCGGGGGAGGGGGGAGGGGAGGCCGGTGAGGGTCACCGGGGCAGGGAAGCGAGGTGGGTGCGGACCGCGTCGAGCGTGGTCGCGGCGTGCTCGGTGATCATCGTGAAGTGGTCGCCGGGCACGTCCACCTCGACGGGCGCGGGCAGGGCGGGCCAGTGCGCCTGCCAGCCGGAGTCGGGGAACCCGGGTTCCGCCAGCGGCTCGGTCGCCCGGACCTGCAGGGCGGGGACGCCGAGGTCGGCCGGGTGCCAGCCCGCGAAGACCCGGGCGATGCCGCCCATCGCGGTCAGCACGGTGTCGTCCAGGAGGGCGGCGGCGCCTTCGGCGGGGGACTCGGACATCGAGCGGCCGATGTACTCCCCGATGCGCGGCAGTACCGGGCTGCCGGGCGCGTAGCTGTCCAACAGGACCATGGCCGCCGGACGCAGCCCCCGGCGCACCAGTTCCACGGCCACCGCGTTCGCGAGCCAGCCTCCGGCGGAGTGCCCGAGGAGAGCGAAGGGCGTGCTGCCGTCCACGCACCGTTCGACGTCGTCGGCGTGCAGCCGGAGCAGCGCGGCGAGGTCGGCGGGCAGTGGTTCGCCCGCCACGAAGCCGGGCGCGGACAGCACCCACACGTCCCTCTCGCCGCGTGCGCCGGCGGCGAGCCGGGCGTACTGATGGGCGCCGGACCTGCCCGCGAACGACGGGAAGCACACGAGCGCGGGTCCGTCACCGCCGCGCGTCAGACGCACCGGCGCGGGCCGTCGTACCCCCCCGGCCGCGACGTCCTGCGCGTCGAACGTCTCCCGGAACCGGGCCGCGTCCTGCAGGAACGTGGTGAACTCGGCGAAACGGCCGTCCTTCGCGGCTTGCGCGGCGAGCGAGGCGAGGACGCCCGCGCCGGTGGGCTCCGAACCGGATGCCGCGGTCGTGGGGGCGGGGGACTCCCCGGGGTCCTCGTTCCCGGGCGGGGGAAGGAGCGAGGCGGTGACCAGCAGCGTGTGGAGATGGGCGGCGAACCCGTCGAGCGTGGGGTGCTCGAAGAGGGCCGTGGAGGGCAGCCGCACTCCGGTGGCCGTCTGGAGGTGGGCGCGGATCTCCGCGGCCATGACAGACTCGATGCCCAGCTCCGGGAGGCTGGGCGCCGCCTCGACCTCGGTGGTGTCGGCGTGCCCGACGGCCGCGGCGACATGCCGGGCGATCAGGGCGCGCAGGGCGTCCTCACGAGCGTCGGCCGTGAACGGCGCCAGGCGTTCGCGCAGCAGCGCCGCCGCGTCCTCGGCCGACCGCTCCTCGTCCGCGCCGCCGCCCGTCGAGGCCGCTGCCGGGAGCGTGCCTTCCGGCCAGAAACGGCGGCTCCGGAACGCGTACGTAGGGAGGTCGACACACACGCCGGCCGGGACGTCCAGGACGGTGGACCAGTCGACCCGCACCCCGCGCACGTGCAGCCGGGCCAGCGCTTCCACCACGCTCTGCTCCTCCGGGTGGTCGCGCCGCAGCAGCGGCACCGCCTCGACGGCCGGGCCCGGCCGCTCGGCCGCCACGTCCTCGACGAGGGCCGTCAGCGACCCGGCCGCGCCGGCCTCGACCACAGTCGTGACCCCGGCGTCCAGCAGTGCGCCCACGACATCACGGGCACCGGCTTCCTCGCGCAGTCGGCGCACCCAGTACCCGGCCGTGCCCGCCTCCTCGGCGGTTCCGCTCGACAGCAGGGCGATGCGCGGCGGACGGAAGGCCAGCGTGCTCGCCAGCCGGGCGAAGTCCTCCAGGGCACCGTCGGGCGGCGCCGGGCGGGATTCGCCCGACGGCCGCTGCCACGCGCCCTCGCTCTCGCCGGACGCCGCCCGCAGCAGCCGCCCGCGCGCCCCCACCAGCCGGCAGGCGTCCTCGGCCGACAGCACGCCCGCCGCGTACGCGGCCGTCAGCTCGCCGACCGCGTGGCCGCCCAGCACGTCCGGGACCACGTCCCAGGACCGGAGCAGCCAGAAGGACGCGGCGCCGACGGCGAACAGACCGGCCTGGGCGTACCCGGTCTCCTCCAGCATGGCCGCCTCGGGGGTGCCGGCTTCGGCGAACAGCGCCTCCCGCAGCCCGGGCAGGGCCGTGTCGCCATCGGGGTTCAGCTCCCCGTCCAGCGTCTTGCACAGTTCGTCCAGCGCCCGCGTGAAGACCGGGTGCCGTTCGTACAACTCCCGCCCCGCGCGAGGGAAGTGGCCGCCCTCGCCGGGGAAGAGGAAACCGACGCGGCCGGTGGCGGGCGTACCGCGCACCAGGCCGGGGGACGGCGCGCCCGATGACAGGGCCGCGAGACCCGCCTCGAGGGCCGCCCGGTCGGCGCCCACGACCACCGCCCGGTGCGGCAGGGCGGCGCGGGTGAGGGCCAGCGTCCCGGCCACGGCCGCCAGGTCCGTCCCCGGCCGCGCGGACAGGTGCTCGTGCAGGCGCTCCGCCTGCGCCCGCAGGGCCGCCCCGCTGTGTGCCGACAGCAGCCACGGCAGGGGCCTCTGCGCGGTCATGGGCTCCTCGGCCCGCGGTGTCTCCGGTGCCGTCGTGTGCTCCTCGGCCCACGGCGTCCCGTCCTCCTCGGACGGCTGCTCCAGGATCACGTGCGCGTTCGTCCCGCTGATGCCGAACGCCGACACACCGGCGCGGCGCGGACGCCCGGTC
Organism: Streptomyces sp. NPDC102270; assembly: GCF_044766405.1. Lineage (NCBI taxonomy): Bacteria > Bacillati > Actinomycetota > Actinomycetes > Kitasatosporales > Streptomycetaceae > Streptomyces > Streptomyces sp. NPDC102270. The sequence goes on from NZ_JBIWLX010000019.1 coordinate 102,507, forward strand.
TCAGGCCACGGGACCGCCTCGGACAGCAGCTCCACGGCACCCGCGGACCAGTCCACGTGCGGGGTCGGTTCGGTCAGATGGAGCGTGGCCGGCAGGACGCCGTGCTCCATCGCCTTCACCATCTTGATCACGCCCGCCACGCCGGCGGCGGCGGCCGTGTGCCCGATGTTGGACTTCACCGAGCCCACCCGCAGCGGCCGGTCGGCCGGCCGGTCCTGGCCGTAGGTCTCCAGCAGTGCCTGCGCCTCGATGGGGTCGCCGAGCGTGGTGCCGGTGCCGTGCGCCTCCACGGCGTCGACGTCGGCGGGGGCGAGGCGGGCGTTGGCCAGGGCCTGGTGGACGACGCGCTGCTGCGAGGGTCCGTTGGGCGCGGACAGCCCGTTGCTGGCACCGTCCTGGTTGGTGGCGGTGGCCCGGACGACGGCCAGCACGCGGTGCCCCTTGCGCCGGGCGTCCGACAGCCGTTCCAGCAGCACCAGTCCGATGCCCTCACCCCAGCTCGTACCGTCGGCGTCGGCCGAGAACGGCTTGCACCGGCCGTCCGGGGACAGTCCGCGCGTCCGGCTGAAGCCGATGAACGCCTCCGGCGTGGACAGCACGGTGGCCCCACCGGCCAGCGCCAGTTCGCACTCGCCCGAGCGCAGCGACTGCGCCGCCAGGTGCAGTGCCACCAGCGACGACGAGCAGGCGGTGTCCACGGTCACCGCCGGGCCCTCCAGGCCGAAGGTGTACGCGACCCTGCCGGACAGTACGCTCGCCGCGCTGCCCGTCATCAGGAAGGCCTCGACGCCCTGCCGCGCGGCCGTCCCCGCCATCAGCTGCGGATAGTCCTGTCCGCTGATGCCCGCGAAGACGCCGGTACGGCTGCCGCGCAGGGTGGTCGGGTCGATGCCGGCGCGTTCGAACAGCTCCCAGGAGGTCTCCAGGAGCAGCCGCTGCTGCGGGTCCATGGCGAGGGCCTCGCGCGGGCTGATGCCGAAGAACGCCGCGTCGAAGCGGTCGGCGTCGTCGATGAAGCCGCCCTCGCGGGTGTACGTGTGGCCGACGCGCTCCGGGTCGGGGTCGTAGACCGCCTCCACGTCCCAGCCGCGGTCCTTGGGGAACAACGAGATCGCGTCGGTGCCGTCCGCGACCAGCCGCCACAAGTCCTCCGGCCCACGAACGCCCCCTGGGAAGCGACAGGCCATCGAGACGATCGCGATCGGGTCGTCGTCCGCCGCCGTGTCGGCCCGGGCCACCGGAGCCCGGTCGCGGGTGCCGGAGAGCCGGTCGAGCAGATGCCCGGCGAGGGCCTCGGGCGTCGGGTAGTCGAAGACCACGGATGCCGACAGCCGGGTGCCGGTCGCGGCGCGCAGCCGGTTGCGCAGTTCCACGGCGGTCATCGAGGCGTAGCCGAGGTCGTTGAAGGTGCGGTCGGGCGCGACGGGGGTATCGAGGCCCAGCACGGCCGTGGCCTGGTCCACCACCAGGTCCAGCACCGACTGCCGCCGCTCGGCCTCGGGCAGTGCGGCCAGCCGGCGCGCCAGGTCCATGCCCTCGGCGTCGCCCGCGGACTCCTTGCCGGCGCCCGCCGACGCGAACGCGGGAACGGCGCCCAGATGGGCGGGGACGGTGTCCGCCGGCCGGGCGTCCACCCAGTAGCGCTTGCGCTGGAAGGGATAGGCCGGCAGGTCCAGCACCCGGCCGGGCGGTGTCGTGAAGCCGCTCCAGTCGACGGGGAGGCCATGGGCGTGGGCCTGGGCGGCGGAGGTGAGGACACGGGGCCAGCCGCCCTCGTCGCGGCGGAGGGTGCCGGTGACGAAGACGTCGCGCTCCGCCTCCTCGGCGTTGGCCTCCAGGGCGAGGGTGAGGACGGGGTGGGGGCTGCACTCGATGAACGCCGTGTGGCCTTCGGCGAACGCGGTGCGGACCGCGTCGATCAGGCGGACGGGCTGGCGCAGGTTGCCGTACCAGTAGTCGGCGTCGAGCCGGGCCGTGTCGATGAGTCCGCCGGTGACCGTCGAGTAGAACGGCACCGCGCTCGAACGGGGCGTGACGCCCGACAGGGCCCGGACGAGCTCGTCCTTGACGGGCTCGACATACGGGGAGTGCGAGGCGTAGTCGGCGTCGACGCGGCGGACGCGGATCTCCTTCTCCTCACAGAGCGCGACGAGTTCGTCGAGGTCCTGCGGCTCTCCGGCGACGACGGTGGCCGCGGGGCCGTTGAGGACGGCGACGGACATACGCCCCTGCCAGGGCGCGATCAGCTCCTCGGCCCGCTCCTCGGACACCGCCAGGGAGACCAGACCACCCCGTCCGGAGCAGGCGAGCAGAACCTGGCTGCGCAGGGAGACGATCCTGGCGGCGTCCTCCAGGGGGAGGGCGCCGGCGACGACGGCCGCCGCGATCTCGCCCTGGGAGTGGCCGATGACGGCGGCGGGCTCGATGCCGAGGGAGCGCCACAGGGCAGCGAGGGAGACCATCACCGAGAACAGGGCGGGCTGCACGACGTCGGAGCGGGAGATCCGCTCCTCGCCGCACAACAACTCGGTGAGGGACCAGTCGACGTACGGGGCGAGGGCGGCCTCGCAGTCGGCGATCGACCGGGCGAAAATTGCGGAGGTCTTCAGGAGTTCGGTGGCCATGCCGACCCACTGCGAGCCCTGACCAGGGAAGACGAACACCGGACGCTCGTACACGCCCTGCCCGGTGATGACGCCGGGATCCGCGGCACCGGCGGCCAGGGCGTCGAGCCCGGACCGGAGTTCGTCCCGGTCGGTGCCGAGGACCACCGCGCGGTGGTCGAGGCCGGCTCGCTGGGTGAGGAGGGCGTGGGCGACCTCGCGTACGTCCGGAAGGTCGTCCAGGCGCGCGGCCAGGCGCTCGGCCTGGGCGCGGAGCGCGGCCGTGTCGCGTGCGGAGAGGGCGAGCGGGACGACGGGCGCGACGGGCGCGCTGGACGGAGCGGGCTCGTCCGCCGGCTCCGGGTCCTCGGCGGGAGCCTGTTCCAGCACCACGTGCGCGTTGGTGCCGCTGACGCCGAAGGAGGAGACAGCGGCGCGGCGGGGCCGGCCCGTGGCCGGCCACTCACGCTGCTCGGTGAGCAGTTCCACCTTGCCCGCCGACCAGTCCACGTGCGGGGTGGGCGCGTCGACATGGAGGGTCCTCGGCAGGATGCCATGGCGTATCGCCATGATCATCTTGATCACTCCGCCGACCCCCGCGGCAGCCTGCGTGTGCCCGACGTTGGACTTGAACGAGCCCAGCCACAAAGGCTCCTCGCGGTCCTGGCCGTACGTCGCGAGCAGCGCCTGTGCCTCGATCGGGTCGCCGAGCGTGGTGCCCGTGCCGTGCGCCTCCACCACGTCCACATCGGCGGTGGTGAGGCGGGCGTCTGCGAGGGCCTGCCGGATGACGCGCTGCTGGGAGGGGCCGCTGGGGGCGGTCAGGCCGTTGGAGGCGCCGTCCTGGTTGACGGCGCTGCCGCGCACCACGGCCAGTACCCGGTGGCCGTTGCGTCGCGCGTCCGACAGCCGTTCCAGCACGAGGACACCGGCGCCCTCACTGAAGCCCGTACCGTCCGCGGCGGCGGCGAAGGCCTTGCAGCGGCCGTCGGACGCCACACCGCGCTGGCGGGCCGTCGCGGTGAACATGCCGGGTTCCGCCATCACGGTCGCTCCCCCGGCCAGCGCCAGTTCGCTCTCGCCGCGCCGCAGCGACTGCACGGCCACGTGGAGGGCGGCCAGCGACGCCGAGCACGCCGTGTCGACGGTGAGTGCCGGGCCCTCCAGTCCGAAGAAGTACGACAGCCGTCCCGACAGGACGCTCGCGGCGAGGCCGCCGATCAGATAGCCCTCCAGCTCGGGGGTGCGCCGCACGAGCGCCGCGTAGTCCTGCTGACCGGTACCCATGAACACGCCCGTGCGGCTGCCCCGCAGCGTCGTCGGGTCGATGCCCGCGTACTCGAACGCCTCCCACGCGGTCTCCAGCAGCAGCCGCTGCTGCGGGTCCATGGCGACGGCCTCGCGCGGGGCGATGTCGAAGAAACCGGCGTCGAAGTGGCCGGCCTCGTCGAGGAACCCGCCCTCGCGGTTGTACGTCGTCCCCGGCACATCCGGGTCGGGATCGTACAGCGACTCCAGGTCCCAGCCCCGGTCGGTCGGGAACGGCGCGATCGCGTCCCGGCCCTCCAGGACCATCCGCCACAGCCCGTCCGCCGACTCGACGCCGCCGGGATACCGGCACGCCATGCCGACGACGGCGATCGGCTCGCCCTCGACGGACTCCAGCTCCGTGAGGCGCACACGGGTCTGCTGGAGGTCGGTCGTCACCTTTTTGAGGAAGTAGCGGAGCTTGTCCTCGGTGGTCTCGCTGTGCGCCACTGCGCCGTCCTCTCTGTTCCGCACGGGTCAGGAGATCCCGAGTTCGTTGGTGATGAAGGCGAAGACCTCGTCGTCGTCGGCCGTGTCGAGGGGCGACGCCGCCTCCTCCGGTGGTGTCTGGGCGGTCGCCGCCGGTCGCGGGCCCCAGCCGGCGACCATCGCGTGCAGCCGCGCGGCGACCCGGGCGCGGTCGGGGTGATCGGCCGCGAGGCCGGCCAGCGAACGCTCCAGCCGGTCGAGTTCGGCCAGCACCGGCTCGGCCGACGGGACGTCGTCCCGCGGCAGCGCGCCGTCCACGTACCGGGCGAGAGCCTGTGCCGTCGGATGGTCGAAGACAAGGGTCGCGGGCAGCCGCAGCCCGGTGACGGCCCCCAGGCGGTTGCGCAGCTCCACGGCCGTCAGTGAGTCGAATCCCAGGTCGCTGAAGGCGCGCCCCGGTGCGACGGAGGAGCCGTCGGTGTGCCCGAGTACTTCGGCGACCGTGCGACGCACCACATCGAGCAGGATCCGCTCCCGCTCCTCCGGCTCGACTCCGACGAGCCGCCGCCGCAGTTCACCCGAGGCGTCCTCCCGTGCCGACGCCCCGGCCGCTGCCGCCGGGGCCGCCGAGCGCACCAGCCCGCGCAGCAGCGCGGGAACGGAGTCCCCCGCGCCGCGCAGCGCGGCCGTGTCGAGGCGGACCGGCAGCAGCGTGCGCGGTGTCCGCTCCCCCTGTGTCCGGCCCCCGGAGTCCGGGGCCCTCAGAAGCGTGTCGAACAGAGCCAGTCCTTCCTCGGGGGCCAGCGGGAGAACGCCGGAGCGCCGCATGCGCCGCGCGGCCGTGTCGTCCAGCCGGGCCGCCATGCCCGCGTCCCACGCGCCCCAGGCCAGCGAGAGCGCCGGCAGCCGCAGTGCGGCGCGATGCTGGGCGAGGGCGTCGAGGAAGGCGTTGGCCGCCGCGTAGGAACTCTGGGCCGGGGCGCCGAGCGTGGCCGTTGCGGAGGAGAACAGGACGAACGCGGCCAGATCCATGTCCCGGGTCAGTTCGTGCAGATGCCAGGCCGCGTCGAGCTTCGGGCGCAGGACGGCGTCCACGACTTCCGGGGCCGGTGCGTCCAGCACGCCGTCGTCGACGACACCCGCCGCGTGGATCACCCCCGTCAGCGGGTGCGTGGCGGGAATCCGGGCCAGTACGGCCGACAGCGCGTCACGGTCGGCCGCGTCACACGCCTCCACGGTCACGTCCGCGCCCAGGGCGCCCAGCGCGTGGGCCAGTTCCCGGGCAGCGGCGGACCGCGACCCGCCGCGGCTCAGCAGGACCAGCCTGCGCACACCGTGCTCCGTCACGAGACGGCGGGCGACGAGGCGGCCGAGGGCGCCCGTTCCGCCCGTGACGAGAACCGTGCCCTCGGGCCCGAGTCCCGCGACCGGCGCCCGGCCCCCCGAGGCCGACGCTCGGGTGCGCACCAGCCGGGGCGTCAGCAACATGCCTTTGCGCAGCGCGAGTTGAGGTTCGCTGATACCGAGCGCCGCGCGCCACAGGCCCCCGTCCCCCGCTGTGGCCTCGTCCACGTCCCACAGCACGAACCGGTCGGGATGCTCGGCCTGGGCGGCCCGTGCGAGCCCCCACACCAGAGCCTGCCGCAGTCCGCGTACCTCGGCGTGGGCGTCGACGGCCACCGCGTCCCGGGTCACGACGACCAGCTGTGCCCCGGCGAGCCGTTCGTCCGCCGCCCAGTCGACGAGCACGGACCGCACCGCACGCTCGACGGCCCGAGCGGCCGCCGGGACGTCCGCGCCGGAGGGCACCGACGCCGCGCAGTCCCACACCACCGCGCCGGGCACCGGCCGGCCGGCCCCCACGGCCGCCCCCAGCGCCGCCACATCGGCGAACGTCTCGTCGGCCAGGCCGTCCGGCAGCGTGCCGCCGCCCACGGCGACGACATCCCGGACCACCCCGGCGCCGGAGGCGGCCCGCGGCTCCCATTCGACGTGAAAGAGGGTGTCCGGGTGCCGGTGTCGGGAGGCGGCCCCCAACTGCTCGGCGGAGACCGGCCGGATCCGCAGCGACTCCACCGAGGCCACCGGTGCCCCGTCCGCGTCCGCCACCAGCACCGCCAGCGCGTCATCGCCGACCGGCGACAGATGCACCCGCAAGGCCGTGGCGCGGGCGCGGTGCAGCCGTACACCCTGCCAGGCGAACGGCAGCCGCACCTGTTCGCCGGGGGTGCCGACCAGGGCCGTGTGCAGGGCGGCGTCCAGCAGCGCGGGGTGTACGCCGTAGCGGGCCGCCTCCGCCCGGAAGGGTTCCGGGAGCTCCACCTCGCCGAAGAGGTCATGGCCCGAGCGCCACAGCGTGCGCAGACCCCGGAAGGACGTCCCGTACGTGAAGCCGTCCAGGGCGACCGCGTCGTAGAAGCCGGTGAGGTCCACCGGCACGGCACCGGCTGGCGGCCACGCGCCCGTCGGACCGCTGTCGGCGGGAGCCTCGGCGTCGGCGGCCGACAGCACACCCTCGGCGTGGCGCGTCCAGGGCAGCGCGGCGGCCTCGCCCTCCGCGGGCGCCGGCCGGGAGACCAGGGTGAACCGTCGGCGTCCGCCGCCGTCGTCCGGTCCGACGGTGAGGCGGATGTGGACGGAGTCGTCCTCGCCGAGGATCAGCGGGCTCTCCTGGACCAGCTCCTCCACGATGCCGCAGCCGGTCAACCGGCCCGCGTGCAGGGCGAGTTCGAGGTACGCGGTGCCCGGGACCACGGTCGAGCCCAGTACCACGTGGTCGGCCAGCCAGCCCTGAGCACGGGAGGACAGCCGACCGGTGAGGACCAGTCCGCCGCCGTCCTCCGTGGTGAGCGCGGCACCGAGCAGCGGGTGCCCGGCCGGGTCCAGCCCCAGATCGCCCGGCTCGACCGGCGGGGCCTCGACGGCGGAGAGCCAGTAGTGCTCGCCCTGGAAGGCGTACGTCGGCAACTCAAGCGGCAGGCGCCGCCCGGACCCGGACCCGGCCCCGGCCCCGGCGGCCGTGAGGTGGGCCCGCCAGTCCACCGTGACACCCCGGACATGTGCCTCGGCCACGGCGGTGAGGACCGTGCGGGCCTCGGAGCGGTTGCGGCGCAGCAGCGGCACCGCGAGGACCTCGGAGCGCTCCTTTTCGGGCAGCGAGGCGGCGGCTATCTCGCGGGTCATCGCGGACAGCACCCCGTCCGGCCCCAGCTCCAGGAAGGTACGCACCCGCAGGCCCAGGAGCGTGCGCACACCGTCGTGGAAGCGCACCGCCTGGCGCACGTGCCGCACCCAGTAGTCGGCGGAGCGGATCTCCTCGGCCGTGACCGGGCGGCCGGTGACGTTGGAGACGACGGGGATGAGGGGTTCGCGCAGGTCCAGCGACGACAGGACCGCGCGGAAGGCGTCCAGCATGCCGTCCATGCGCGGCGAGTGGAACGCGTGGCTGACGGCCAGCTCCTTCGTCCGCCGCCCCCGGCCGCGCAGTGTCCCGGCCACCGCGCGCACCACGTCCTCGTCACCCGACACGACCACGGAGGCCGGCCCGTTGACCGCGGCGACGCCCGCCAGACCGGTGTGGCCCGCTAGCAGTTCGACGACCTCGTCCTCAGTGGCCTGGACGGCTGCCATCAGCCCCCCGGACGGCAGCTCCTGCATGAGCCGGCCGCGTGCCGCCACCGCGACGACCGCGTCCTCCAGCGAGAAGACGCCCGCCACATGCGCGGCGGCCAGCTCACCGACGGAGTGCCCCAGCAGCTGGTCGGGGCGCAGCCCCCAGCACTCGACCAGCCGGTACAGGCTCACCTCGATCGCGAACAACGCCGCCTGCGTCCACTGCGTACGGTCCAACAGCGCCGCCCGCTCCGATCCCTCGTCGGCGAACAGCACCTCGCGCAGCGGCAGGTCCGCCCGCTCGGCGAAGAACGCGCAGATCGAGTCCAGGGACTCGGCGAACACCGGCTCGGCGGCGTACAACTCCCTTCCCATGGCGGCCCGTTGCGCGCCCTGGCCGGTGAACAGGAATGCCAGGCCCGCGCCCTGCGCCGCCGTGCCGGTGACGATCCTGCCGGGCTCGGCCGGCGCCGCGCCGCGCAGCGCGTCCAGCCCGGCGAGCAGCTCGTCCCGGCCGGTACCGACGATCACGGCCCGGTGGTCGAGGCTCGCCCGCTGGACGGCCAGCGGCAGGGCGAGCGCGGCCGGATCGAGGTCCGGGTGCGCGACGACCGTCTCGCGCAGCCGCTCGGCCTGGGCACGCAGGGCTCGCGGGTCGGCGGCGGACAACTGCCAGGGAACGAGCGCCGGAACCCCGGGCCGGGCCTCCTCGCCGGACGCGCCCTGCCCGTCGGTCTCTGCGCCGGAACGGCCCTGCCTGTCGACGACCTCCCCGGCGTACTCCTCGGCCTCCTCCAGGATGACGTGCGCGTTGGTGCCGCTGATCCCGAAGGACGACACCGCCGCGCGACGAGGCCGGCCGGTGGACGGCCACTCCCGCCGCTCGGACAGCAGCCGCACCGACCCGCTCTCCCAGTCGACGTGCGGGGTCGGCTCGTCCACGTGCAGGGTCGCGGGCAGGACGCCGTGCCGCATCGCCAGCACGGTCTTGATGACCCCGGCGACACCGGCCGCGTGCGAGGTGTGCCCGATGTTGGACTTCGCCGAGCCCAGCCACAGCGGCTCCGCCCGGTCCTTCCCGTACGTGGCGAGCAGCGCCTGCGCCTCGATCGGGTCGCCCAGCCTCGTGCCGGTGCCGTGCCCCTCCACCGCGTCCACGTCGGCCGGGGTGAGGCGCGCGTCGGCGAGGGCCGCCCGGATCACGCGTTGCTGGGAGGGGCCGCTGGGGGCGGTCAGGCCGTTGGAGGCGCCGTCCTGGTTGACGGCGCTGCCGCGCATCACGGCCAGCACCCGGTGCCCGTTCCGCCGTGCGTCCGACAGCCGCTCAACCAGCAGCACCCCGACGCCCTCGCCCCAGCTCGTGCCGTCGGCGGCTGCGGCGAACGCCTTGATACGGCCGTCGGGCGCGAGCCCGCGCTGCCTGCTGAACTCGACGAACAGGAAGGGGCTCGCCATCACCGACGCACCGCCCACCAGCGCCAGCTCGCACTCGCCGTCCCGCAGCGACCGCGCCGCCAGATGCAGTGCGACCAGGGACGCCGAGCACGCCGTGTCGACGGTGATCGCCGGCCCCTCCAGCCCGAAGGTGTACGCCAGCCGGCCGGAGGCGACGCTGGTCGTGGTGCCGGTCAGCACATAGCCCTCGGTGCCCTCCGACGCGCTTGCCGTCCCGGGGCCGTAGCCGAGCTGCGCAGCACCGACGAACACCCCCGTGCAGCTGCCGCGCAGGGACGTCGAGTCGATGCCGGCCCGCTCGAAGGCCTCCCAGGAGGTCTCCAGCAGCAGCCGCTGCTGCGGGTCCATGGCGAGGGCCTCACGCGGGCTGATCCCGAAGAACCCGGCGTCGAACCGGCCGGCGTCCCGCAGGAACCCGCCGTGGCGCCCGTAGCTGCGGCCCGGCCGGTCGGGGTCCGGGTCGTACAGCGACTCGACGTCCCAACCGCGGTCGGACGGGAACGGCGTGATCGCGTCCCGCCCCTCGGCCAGCAGTCGCCAGTAGTCCTCGGGCGAGCGCACGCCGCCCGGGAAGCGGCAGCTCATGGCGACGACGGCGATCGGCTCGTGGCGGGCCTCCACCAGTTGCCGGTTCTGCTGCTGGAGGCGCTGGTTCTCTTTCAGGGCGTGGCGCAGCGCCTCCGTCATCCGCTCGGCGCGGTCGCCGCCCCGGTCGCTCGTCCCGGCCCCGTCCTCGGACCGCGTGCCCGCCATGTCCTGCGTGTCGTGCGTCACGGGGTTTCCTTCTCCGCTCATGGTCGCTCTCCGCAGTCCGTACGCGGTCACTGGTCACCAGCGCCGAGCGCCAGCTCGATGAGGTCGTCCGCGTCGAGGTCGTCGATGTCGTCCGGGTCGCCGTCCGGCGCGGGCGCCGGGCCGCCGGACGCGTCGTCGGCCGGTCCCGCCAGCTCCAGCAGGGCCGTCAGCAGGCCGGTTTCCCGCAACCGGGTCGGCGGGATCGTGGTGAGCAGCCGGCGTATGTCGTCGTCGCTGACCTCGGCCCGTGCCCGCGGCGCCGGGGCCAGGTCCAGTTCACGCAGCAAGTGCTCGCTCAACGCCGCCGCCGTAGGACAGTCGAAGATCAGCGTCGGCGGGAGCCGCAGACCGGTCGCCGTGTTCAGGCGATTGCGCAGCTCCACCGCCGTGAGGGAGTCGAAACCGAGGTCCTTGAACGCCTGGTCGAGGCCGATCGCCGCGCTCGTCTCGTGCCCGAGGACGAGGGCCGCCTGCTCGCGCACGAGATCCAGCAGCATCCGACCGCACTCCGCCGCCGGCAGGGCGGCCAGCCGGTCCCGCAGGCCCCGCCCGTCCGGCACCGCGCCCGCCGGTCCGGCCTGCGCCGCCACCGCCCGCCGGGCCGGGGCGCCGACCAGCTGCCGCAGCAGGGGATGGACGGTGCCCGACGCGCGGACCGCGCCGAGGTCCAGCCGCATCGCCACCACCGACGCCCGGTCCGCGCCCAGCGCAGCGTCGAACAGGTCCAGCCCCTCGGCGTCGGCCAGCGCGCCCACCCCGGCCCGGCGCAACCGCGCCAGATCGCCGGCGTCCAGATGGCCGGTCATCCCGCTGGCCCGCTCCCACAGGCCCCAGGCCACCGAGACACCGGGCAGACCCTGGGCCCTGCGATGCTCCGCGAGGGCGTCGAGGAAGACGTTGGCCGCCGCGTAGTTGCCCTGGCCCCGGGTGCCGAGCGTGCCCGACGCCGAGGAGAACAGGACGAAGGCGGCCAGATCCAGGTCCCGGGTCAGCTCGTGCAGATGCCAGGCCGCATCCACCTTGGGCCGCAGCACCGCGTCGACCCGCTCGGGCGTCAGCGAGCGCACCAACGCGTCGTCGAGGACACCGGCCGCGTGCACGACACCGGTGAGCGGATGCTCCCCAGGCACCTCGGCCAGGATGGCCGCCAGCGCTTCGCGGTCGGCACTGTCGCAGGCCGCGACGGTCACCTCCGCGCCCGCCTCGGCCAGTTCGGCGCGCAGGGCGGGGGCGCCCTCGGCCGCGAGACCACGGCGGCCGAGCAGGAGCAGATGCCGTACGCCGTGCTCGGCGACCAGCCGACGCGCCACCAGGCCGCCGAGCGCGCCCGTACCGCCGGTGATCAGCACCGTGCCGTTCGGGTCGAGCGCGGCCGGCGGCATGGTGAGCACCAGCTTGCCGATGTGCCGGGCCTGGCTCATGAGACGGAAGGCGTCCACGGCGCGCCGGACGTCCCAAACCGACGTCGGGAGCGGCCGCAGCACCCCGCTGTGGAACAGCGGCATCATCTCGGCCAGCATCCGGCCGACGTGCTCGACGTCGGCCGAGACCAGGTCGTACCAGAGGTAGGAGACGCCGGGGTGGTCGGCCGCGACCCGCTCGGCGTCCCGGATGTCGGTCTTTCCCATCTCCAGGAACCGGCCGCCCTCGGAGGTGAGCAGCCGCAGCGAGGCGTCCACGAACTCGCCCGCGAGCGAGTTCAGTACGACGTCCACCCCGCGCTCGCCGGCCGCCGCCCGGATCCGCTCCTCGAAGGCCGGCGTCCGGGACGAGGCGATCTGCTCCTCGGGCACGCCCAGCGCGCGCAGCGTCTCCCACTTGGCGGGGCTCGCCGTGGCGAACACCTCGGCGCCCAGATGCCGGGCCAGTTGCAGCGCGGCCAGTCCCACCCCGCCGGTGGCCGCGTGGATCAGCACCGCCTCCCCGGCGCGCAGGCCCGCCAGATCGACCAGGCCGAGGTACGCGGTGAGGAACGCGACCGGCACAGAGGCGCCCTCCGCGTACGTCCAGTCATCCGGCAGCGGCACCAGCAGCCGGCGGTCGACGACCGCGACCGGGCCGAAGGAGCCCCGGACCATGCCCATCACCCGGTCCCCGGGAGCCAGGTCCGTGACGTCCGGCGCCACCTCCAGCACCACGCCCGCGGCCTCGCCGCCCATGATGTTCTGGTCGACCACACCGAGGCCCAGCAGCACATCCCGGAAGTTGATGCCGGAAGCCCGCACCGAGAGCCGTACCTGCCCCGGGGCGAGCGGCGCCGACGCCTCCGGACACGGCAACAGCGCCAGGTTCTCCAGCGTGCCCTTCCCGGCGGTGTCCAGCCGCCACGTCGAGCCGTCCGTCGGCGGCCGCAGCGCCCGTCCGGCCAAGGCCCGTACCAGCCGTGGCACCGACACGCGTCCCTCGCGCACAGCGAGTTGCCACTCACCGCACGCCAGGGCACGGCCCAGCACTGCACGCGAGGACTCCCGCCTGTCCACGTCGGCCAGCACGAACCGGCCGGGGTGCTCGGACTGCACCGAGCGCAGCAGACCCCACAGGGGCGCGTGAACCAGGTCCCGCGCACTCTCGCCGCCGTCCGCCCCGACCGCGCCACGCGTGACCACCGCGAAGCGGCCCCCGTCGAACCGTTCGTCCGCCAGCCACCGCCGCACGACGGCGAGGACGCGTTGCACCTCGGTGCGCACGGCTCCGGCCGTGTCTTCCCCGGCGACCGCCGGGGGCGCGCAGGCCAGCACCACCGTCGCCGTGGGCGCGAGTGCCGCCAGGGCGTCGAGGTCGGGGCACGTCTCGAAGCCCAGGTCCAGGTCGTCCGTGCCGAGCACGACGATCCGGTCCGGCTCGGTGTCCGGGAGGGCGAGACCCACCCAGTCCACCGTCAGCAGCGGGTCCCGCTCCGGCGCGCGGGCGCTCTTGAGCTGTTCCTCGCTCACCGCCCGGGTCACCAGCGAGTCCACCTCGGCGACCGGGGTGCCCTCCTGGTCCGCGACGGCCAGCGAGAGCCCGTCCTCGCCCCGGGGCGCGAGACGTACGCGCAGGGTGGTGGCGCCGGTCGCGTACAGCGAGACGCCCGTCCACGAGAACGGCAGCCGGACCGTGTCGACGCCCTCGGCGAGACTGGCGTGCAACGCCGCGTCGAGCAGGGCCGGGTGGATCCCGTATCCGCCGGCCGCGTCGTGCTCCTCCTGTGGCAGCACGACCTCGGCGAACAGTTCGTCCGCACGCCGCCACAGCGCCCGCAGCCCCTGGAACACCGGCCCGTAGCCGAGCCCGCTCCCGGCGAGCCGCGGGTACAGCCCGAACAGGTCCACCGGCCGCGCACCGGCCGGCGGCCACTGCGAGAGGTCCCAGTCCGGCCCGGTGATGCCCGGCGACACGAAACCGGTCGCATGGCATTCCCAGGACTCGTCGGCCGCCTCCTGCTCCGGCCGCGAGTGGACGGCCACCGACCGCCGGCCGCTGTCGCCGGCCGCGCCGACCGTGACCCGGAGCCGCAGGACGCCGTTCTCGGGCAGGACGAGCGGCGCCTGGAGCGTCAGTTCCTCCAGCACCGTGCAGCCGACCTGGTCGGCGGCCCGTACGGCGAGGTCCAGCAGTGCCGTCCCCGGCACCAGAACCGTGCCCCACACGGTGTGATCGGCGAGCCACGGCTGCGCCTTCAGCGACAGCCTGCCGGTCAGCACCACCTCGTCGCCGGCGAGGGAGAGCACGGCGCCGAGTAGGGGGTGGTCGGCGGGGTCGAGCCCGGCGGCACGGACGTCGGCGGTGTCGCTCGGTGCGGCCTCCAGCCAGTAGCGCTTGCGCTGGAAGGGGTAGGTGGGCAGGTCGGGGTCGCGGTCGCCGGTGCCGAGGAGAGAGGTCCAGTCGACGGGCAGACCGTGGGTGTGGGCGTGGGCGGCGGAGGTGAGGAAGCGGGTCCAGCCGCCCTCGTCGCGGCGCAGGGAGCCGACGGTGAAGGCGCCGGCTTCCGCCAGGACCTCGTCGATCGCGTGGGGGAGGACGGGGTGGGGGCTGCACTCGATGAAGGCGGTGTGGCCCGCGTCGCGCGCGGTCCGGAGAGCGTCGGTGAGCCGGACGGTCCGGCGGAGGTTGGTGTACCAGTAGCCGGCGTCGAGTTCGGCGGTGTCGAGGGCTTCGCCGGTGACCGTGGAGTAGAAGGGAACCGAGCCGGTACGGGGGGTGACGCCCGCGAGGAGGCGGGCGAGGTCGTCCTCGACGGCTTCGACGTGCGGGGTGTGGGAGGCGTAGTCGACGTCGATGCGCCGGGCCGGGATCCGCTGCTCCTCGCAGTGGGCGAGGAGTTCGTCGAGCGCCTGGGCATCGCCCGCGACGACGGTGGCGTCGGTGCTGTTGAGGGCGGCGACGCTGATCCGCTCGCGCCAGGGGGCGATGAGCTCGGTGGCCCGGTCGTGGGGGAGGGGGAGCGAGACCATGCCGCCGTGCCCGGCGAGTTTGAGGATGGCCCGGCTGCGCAGGGCGGCGACCTTGGCGCCGTCCTCCAGGGTCAGCGCCCCGGCTGCGACGGCCGCGGCGATCTCGCCCTGGGAGTGGCCGATGACGGCGGCGGGCTCGATGCCGAGGGAACGCCACAGCGCGGCGAGGGACACCATCACCGAGAACAGGGCGGGCTGAACGACATCCACCCGGGTCAACTGTTCACCGTTGCCCAGGACTTCGCTGAGCGACCAGTCGACGTGGGGGGAGAGGGCCTTGTCGCAGTCGGCGATGGACCGGGCGAACACCTCGGAGGTCTTCAGGAGTTCGGTGGCCATGCCGACCCACTGCGAGCCCTGTCCCGGGAAGACGAACACCGGACGCTCGAAGGCCCCCTGCCCGGTGATGACACCGGGCGCCTCGGACCCGGCCGCCAACGCCCGCAGACCGGCCAGCAGTTCCTCCCGGTCGGAGCCGAGAACCACGGCCCGGTCACCGAACGCCGTCCGCCCCGTCAGCAAGGCGCGTGCGGTGGCACGTACGTCCGAGGCGCCGGCGCCGACATGGGCGGCCAGGCGCTCGGCCTGGGCGCGCAGCGCGGCGGGGTCGCGGGCGGAGAGCACCAGCGGCACGACCGGTGCGGCGGGCTCACCCGCCTCCTGCGGAGTCTCGGCGGGAGCCTGCTCCAGCACCACATGCGCGTTGGTGCCGCTGACACCGAACGAGGACACGGCGGCACGGCGGGGCCGACCTGTCTCGGGCCACTCCCTGTGCTCGGTCAGCAGCTCCACCTTCCCCGCCGACCAGTCCACGTGCGGGGTCGGCGCGTCCACGTGGAGCGTCCTCGGCAGCTCGCCGTGGCGCATGGCCATGACCATCTTGATCACACCGCCGACACCCGCGGCGGCCTGCGCGTGTCCGATGTTGGACTTCAACGAGCCCAGCCACACGGGCCGCCCGCGGTTCTGGCCGTACGTGGCGATCACGGCCTGCGCCTCGATGGGGTCGCCGAGCGTGGTGCCCGTACCGTGCGCCTCCACCGCGTCCACCAGGTCGGGGGAGAGCCGGGACTCGGCCAGCGCGGCCCGGATGACCCGCTGCTGCGAGGGACCGTTCGGTGCGGACAGGCTGCTCGTCGCGCCGTCCTGGTTGACGGCGGAGCCGCGGACGACCGCGAGGACCCGGTGACCGGCCCGCCGCGCCTCTGACAGCCGTTCGACGACCAGCATGCCGGCACCCTCGCTCCAGGTCGTGCCGTCGGCACAGGCCGCGAAGGACTTGATGCGCCCGTCGGGCGCCAGCCCGCCCAGTCGGCTGAAGCCCTCGAAGGTGCCCGGCGTGGCCATCACGGTCACACCTCCCGCCAGCGCCATCGTGCACTCGCCGCGCCGTACTGCCTGCACGGCCAGGTGCAGGGCGACCAGCGACGACGAGCAGGCGGTGTCGATCGTGGCGGCCGGTCCCTCCAGGCCCAGCGTGTAGGAGATCCGGCCGGAGGCGACGCTGCCCCAGGTGCCGCCGCTCAGGAAGCCGGTGCCGTCCTCGTCCGCCCCGCCCGGGCGGGTGGCGTGGTCGTGGTACATCAGCCCCGTGTACACGCCGACCCGGGTGCCACGCAGCGTCGTCGGGTCGATCCCGGCGCGCTCGAACGCCTCCCACGACACCTCCAGCAGCAGTCGTTGCTGCGGGTCCATGGCGACGGCTTCGCGCGGACTGATCCCGAAGAACGCCGGGTCGAACTCGGCGGCACGGTCCAGGAAGCCGCCTCGCCAGCCGGAGGCCGCGCCGGGCCGCCCGCCGTCGGGGTCGGGGGACTCCCCGGTGGACCAGCCCCGTTCGGCCGGCGCCGTGCCGATGGCGTCCCGGCCCTCCGTGACCAGCCGCCACAGGGACTCGGGGGAGTCGACGCCGCCGGGGAACCGGCACGCCATGCCCACGATCGCGATCGGCTCGCGGTCGGCCTCCTGCAACTCGGCCACCCGGCGCCGTGCCTCGCCCAGTTCGGCGGTGGCCCAGCGCAGGTGCTCGCGGAACTTCTCCACCTGCGACTGCTGCGACGGTGATGTCGATGACTGCGACACGTGAGCCCGCTCCTAAATACGCTGGTGATTCGACGGCGTTCCGCTGTCGGCGGAGCGCATCTGCTGGAGGACCTCGAAGAGTTCGTCGTCGGACGCCGACGCGAGGTCCGCCGACCGCGCTCCTTCGTCTTCCGTACCGAAGAGGCCGTCCCCTCCCGTGCCACCGGGCCAGCGGGACACCAGGTCCAGCAGCCGGTGGCCGACCGTCTCCCTGGCCGTGGCGTCGCAGGTCTCGGCGAACGAGGCCAGGAACGCCTCCAGCCGGTCCACCTCGGCCAGGGCCGGCCCGGCCGAGACGCCGTCGTCCGCCGCCCGGCCCAGCTCGGCGCAGAGATGGTCGGCGAGCGCGGCCGCGGTCGGGTAGTCGAAGACGAGGGTGCTGGGCAGGTCGACGCCGGTCGTCCTGAGCAGCTTCTCCTGGAGGTCCAGGGCGCCCAGGGAGTCGACGCCCAGGTCGGCGAAGCCCCGGTCCGGCTCGATGTCCTCGGCCGTCCCCTCGCCCAGCGCCACCGCCGTGTGCGTACGGACCAGGTCGAGCAGAGCCCGCCTGCGCTCCGCCTGCGGCATCGCCCGCACGCGCTCCGCGTAGGAGGACGCCGGTGCCGGGCCGGTGCCCGCGGTGCCGGTGCCCTGCCGCGGCCTTGTCCCGGGAGCCGCCCCGGAGCCGTCCGCCGGCGAGCGCAGCAGCGGCACGAGCAGACCGGAGGCGTTCCGCTTCGCCACCTGCGCCAGGTCGAGCCGCAGCGCGACGAACACCGGCTCCTCGACGGTCTCCGTCAGCAGACGGGCGGTGTCGAAGAGAGCGAGAGCGTGTTCCGTGGCCAGGGCACGGACCCCGTCCCGGCCGATGCGCGCCCAGTCCGCCTCCGTCAGGCCGCCGGTCAACGCGCTGCGTTCGGCCCACGGTCCCCAGGCCAGCGACAGACCGGGCAGGCCGCGTGCGCGCCGGTACCCGGCGAGGGCGTCCAGGAAGACGTTCGCCGCCGCGTAGTTCGCCTGCCCGGCGGCGCCGAACGTGCCGGACACGGACGAGAACGTCACGAACTCGGCGAGGTCCAGCCCGCGCGTCAGCTCGTGCAGATGCCAGGCGGCGTCCACCTTCGGGCGCAGTACGGCGCCGAGCCGGTCGTCGGTCAGCGAGGTGAGTGCCGCGTCGTCCGTCACGCCGGCGACGTGGACGACGGCGGTCAGCGGGTGTTCCTTCGGCACGCCGTCCAGCACCGCCGCCAGGGCTCCCGCGTCGGCCGCGTCGCAGGCCACCACCCTGACCTCGGCCCCTTCCGCGGTCAGCTCCGCCGCCAACTCGGCCGCCCCGGGCGTCGCTTCGCCGCGCCGCCCGGTCAGGAGCAGGTGCCGGGCTCCCCGGGCGACCAGGTGCCGGGCCACCAGCCCGCCCAGAGTGCCGGTGCCCCCGGTGATCAGCACGGTGCCGTGGGGATCCAGAGCACGGGCCGGCCTCCCGCCGTCCCCCTCGCACCGGCTCTCCGCCACCTCCGACAGGCGCGGCACCCACAGCCGCCCTTCTCGGACGGCGACCTCCGGTTCCTCCTGGACGGTGCCGAGCGCCCGCATGAACACCTCCCGCGTCGACGCCTCACCGTCGGCGAGGGACAGCAGCCCGAACCGGCGCGGATGCTCGGTGCGCGCGCTGCGGACCAGTCCGCGTACGGCCTCCGTGACGAGGCGGGCCTCGCCGCCTCGCTCCTTCACCACCGCCACCAGCCTGCTCGCGCCCGGCGCCGGCTCGGTGAGCCAGGACCGCAGCGCGGCCAGGACCTCGGCGGTCGCCGCGCGCACAGCTCCCGGAACATCCGCGAGGTCGCCGTCCGCGGTGACCGGCAGCAGGACCACGTCCGGCGCGGGCGCCCCGGCGGCGAGCGCCGAACCGAGGGCGGCCAGATCGGCGTACCGGGCATCGACGCTCACCGGCAGCGCGTCCGGCTCCCCGAGCGCGGCGACCACCTCGGCGTCGGCCGGCAGGTCCGGGCCGGGGCACGGCACCCATCGGGCGCGCAGCAGTGTGCCCGCGCCGGCGGTACCGGCCGGTCCCCGGCCCAGGGACCTGAGGTGGAGCGCCGTCACCGATGCCACCGGCACGCCCGCCCCGTCGGCGACCTCCATGGAGAGGGTCACGGAGGCGCCGGTGCCGTCCGCGCCGGGGGCCGGACCGTCCACGGGCGCGAGCCGCACCCGCAGCACGCTCGGCCCGGCGGCACCCGTCGCCGTCACCCCCTGCCAGGTGTACGGCACCATCCGCCGTTCCAGCGCCTCGGGGTGCGTCGCATGCCAGGCCTGGAGCGCCGCGTCCAGCAGTGCGGGGTGCAGTCCGTACCGTCCGGCCTCCTGCTGCATCCCCTCCGGCAGGGCGACCTCGGCGAACACCTCGTCGCCGCGCCCCCACAGCGCTCGCAGGCCCCGGAACGCGGGCCCGTAGGCGATCCCGTGCTCCTCGGCCCGCCGGTGGAAGGCGTCGATGTCCATGCTCAGTGCGTCGACGGGGGGCCAGGTGACCAGGTCGGAGCGGCGTGTCTCCGAGCCGGCCGCGTCGAGGGTTCCCGTCGCGTGGCGGGTCCACGGCTCGTCCGGGCCGGGCCGGGAGGACAGGGTGAGGCGGCGGCGGCCCGTGGCGTCGGCGTCGGTCAGGCGGAGCCGGATCGCCCGGCTCGCGCGCGGATCGGCGGACAGGTCGAGCGGGCTGTGCAGGGTCAGCTCCGCCACCCGGACGCAGCCGGCGGACGCCCCCGCCCACCGGGCCAGCTCCAGCACCGCCGCGCCCGGCAGCAGCACCCGGTCCGCCACCACGTGGTCGGCGAGCCACGGCTGCGTGGCCGTCGACAGCCGGCCCGTGAACAACAGGCCGCCGTCCTCCGGGAGTTCCACGGTCGCACCGAGCAGCGGATGGTCCGCGGGCGCGAGCCCGGCCGCGTCGAGCGTGCGGGGCCTGTCGTCCAGCCAGTACCGACGCCGTTGGAAGGCGTACGTCGGCAGGTCGGCCGGCCGTCGGCCTTCCAGGAACAACTCGGGGAAGGCGGTCGGCCAGGCCACGGTCGTGTCGCACACATGCAGCCGGGCCAGTTCGGGAAGCAGCCCGTCCGCACCGCTCGCCCCACCCACCGGCGAGACGACGACCCGCGCCGTGTCTCCCTCCAGGGCAGCCGTGAGACGGGGAGCGACGGCCGAGGCGGCACCGACCTCCACGAACAGCGCATGACCGCGTGCGCTCAAGGTGCGAACGGTGTCGTCGAGCGGAGTCGAGGACGTCCCCAGCACCGGAATCCGGCCCTCGCGGGGCGCCATGCCCGTGCCGTGCGCGGCCGCCTGTGCGCCCTCCTTGAGCGACATCGCGCCGGATACACAGGCCGCCGCGATCTCGCCGACGCCCTCGCCGACCACCGCCGCGGGCCGTACGCCGTACTCCTCCCACATCCCGGCGAGTGCCACCAGCACCGCCCACCGCACCGTCGGTTCGGACCCCGGAAAGGCACCGCCGCGCAGCGCGTGGTCGCCGACCTTGGCCAGCGCCCGCTGGCAGTGCGTCAGCCGCCGGGAGAACGTCGGCGAGGTCAGCACGAGCCGCGCCGCCCAGTCGATGTCCCGCTCCAGGCCGTGGTCGGAGAGCACCAGCACGGTACGGCGGTCGGAGGTGACACGGCCGCGGAACAGCCCGTGCGCCGGCCGGCCCTCGGCCAGCGCCGTCAGGCCCGCGAGCAGTTCGGCGGAGTTGGAGCCGAGGACCACCGCCCGGTGCTCGAACACCGACCGGCCTCGCGCCAGCGCGGCACCCACCTCGGCGCGCGTCAGCTCCGGACGCTCCCTCACCTGGGCCGCCAGCCGCTCGGCCTGTGCCCGCAGGGCTTCACGGCTGTGCCCGGACAGCACCCACGGCACCCCGGTGGGCCACGTCCGTATCTGGTCGGCCTCCGCGGGCGGTTCGCCGTCGGCGCTCCGCTCCGGCTGCTCCAGCACCACATGCGCGTTCGTGCCGCTGACGCCGAACGACGAGACACCGGCCCGGCGCGGGCGTCCTGTGTCCGGCCAGTCCCGAGTCTCGGTCAGCAGCTCGACCGCGCCCGCCGACCAGTCCACGTGCGGGCTAGGCGCGTCCACGTGCAGGGTGCGCGGCAGCACGCCGTGCTCCATCGCCTTCACCATCTTGATCACTCCGGCCACACCGGCGGCGGCCTGCGGGTGCCCGATGTTGGACTTGACCGAGCCGAGCCACAGCGGCCGGGCGGCGGGGCGGTCCTGGCCGTAGGCGGCGATCAGGGCCTGCGCCTCGATGGGATCACCGAGCTTCGTGCCGGTGCCGTGCGCCTCCACCGCGTCGACGTCGGCGGGCGTCAACCCCGCCCGCTCCAGGGCTTGTTCGATCACCCGGCGCTGCGCGGGCCCGCTCGGCGCGGTCAGTCCGCTGCTCGCACCGTCCTGGTTGACCGCCGAACCCCGGATGACGGCGAGGATCCGCCGGCCGCCCCGGCGCGCGTCCGACAGCCGCTCCAGCAGCAGCATCCCGGCGCCCTCGCCGAGCGACGTGCCGTCCGCGGCGGCGGCGAACGGCTTGCACCGCGCGTCCGGGGCCAGCCCGCGCTGCCGGCTGAACTGCAGCAGCCACAGCGGCGACCCGATCACCGTGACCCCGCCCGCCAGTGCCAGATCGCACTCGTCCGCCCGGATCGCCTGCGCGGCCTGGTGCAGGGCCACCAGCGACGAGGAGCAGGCCGTGTCGACGCTGACGGCCGGTCCCTCGAGGCCGAGCGTGTACGCGATCCGGCCGGACGCCACACTGCATGTGCTGCCGTTGCCCAGGTAGCCCTCGAACTCGTTCGGGGAGTTGCGCAGCCGGCCCGCGTAGTCCTGGGGGATGACGCCCGCGAACACGCCGGTACGGCTGCCCCGCAGTGACGACGGGTCGATACCGGCCCGTTCGACGGCCTCCCAGGCGGTCTCCAGCAGGAGCCGCTGCTGTGGGTCGGTCGCCAGCGCCTCCCGGGTACTCATCCCGAAGAACGCCGGATCGAAGGCGGCCGGGTCGTCCAGGAAGCCGCCTTCCCGGACGTAGACCGTGCCGTGCCGCGTCGGATCCGGGTCGTACAGGCCCTCGTCCCAGCCCCGGTCGGTGGGCAGCGGCGAGATGACGTCCCGGCCCTCCGCCACCAGTTGCCACAGATCCTCGGGGGACTCGACCCCGCCGGGGAAGCGACAGGCCATGCCGACGATCGCGATCGGCTCGCGGGCCGACTCCTCGGTCTCGCGCAGCCGCCGCCGGA
Source organism: Streptomyces sp. NPDC102270 (assembly GCF_044766405.1). Lineage (NCBI taxonomy): Bacteria > Bacillati > Actinomycetota > Actinomycetes > Kitasatosporales > Streptomycetaceae > Streptomyces > Streptomyces sp. NPDC102270. The sequence goes on from NZ_JBIWLX010000019.1 coordinate 124,491, forward strand.
TGTCACGGAGGTCGACGGTGAGCCGCTTCAACGTGTCGGTGACCCTGCTGTCGCCGGTCGCGGCGTCGGCCGTCCCGTTCTTCGCACCGCTCGTCATGGGGCCGTGGCCTTTCAGGTCGGGTGGGGGGAGCTTTCCGATGGCGTACGCGTGGGTGTGCGTCTCTGGGACCGCGCGCCCGCGCGTACGGCCGAGTACGAGGAGGACGCAGAGGCTCGCGGCCTGGATTCCGCCGTCATGACCTGCGTAGCTCCTGGTCGGCAAGGTCGAGTAACTCCTCCAGGGACGCGTCCCCGAACTCGTCCTGGTCGTCCGACGCCAGCCGGTCCAGCAGGTCGCGCAGCCGTGCCGCCACACGCTCCCGCGCGGGACCGCTCCCGGGGCTGTCGTCGCCGTCATGCGGCAGGCCGGAGGCAAGCAGTTCGGCTTCCAGGGCATCGAGTCGGGAAAGGACCGCCGATTCCGCGCCCTGGCCCGCACCCCACCCCGGGCCCTGCTCCGTCCGGACGGTCAGCAACTCGCCGATGACGTCCGCGACGGACGCGGGAGTCGGGTGATCGAAGACCAGCGTCGTGGGCAGCCGCAGCCCGGTGGCCTCGTTGAGCCGGTTGCGCAGTTCCACGGCCTGCAGCGAGTCCATGCCCGACTGCAGGAAGCCGCGCTCCAGCGGAACAGCGTCCGGGTCGTCGTGCCTCAGCACCAGCGCCACCTGGGCCCGTACGAACTCCTCGACCGCATGCGACCGTTCGACCGCCGTGAGACCGACGAGGGACGGCCCCGCGGTACCGGTGCCGCCGCGGGTGCCCTGGGCCGGTGAACCACCGGTCGTCGCCCCAAGCTCGGCCATGTCCGTCACTTCGACGCCGAACGGGTACGCCGGCAGGGCGATCCGCCGGCCGTCATGACCGCGGAAGAAGGCAGCCCAGTCGACGGCGACCCCACGTACGTGGAGCCGCGCCATCGCCGTCAGCCACTCCGTGACCTCGTCCTCCCCCCGGCGCAGGGTGCCGATGACCCCGGACGCCGCCGCCCCGGTGCCCGCACCGAGGTCCTCCAGGGTCTCCTGGACCCCGCCGAGGAGCACGGGATGCGGGCTGACCTCCAGGAAGGTGTGATGACCTGCCGCCCACAAGGCTCGTACGGCCGTCTCGAAACGGACCTCGGAAGTGAGGTTGCGGAGCCAGTACGCGCCGTCCAGACCGGTCGTCTCGAACTCGCCGCCGGTGAGGGAGGAGTAGAAGGGCACGGTGGCGGGGGCCGGTGTGATCGACGCCGTACCGGTGAGGAACGCGGCGGCGTCGACGCTCACGCCTGGCGTGTGCGCCGCGAGACCGAGGCTCAGCTCCTTGGCCCGTATGCCCTTGGCCTCGAGCGTCTCGACGACTTCCGCCACGGCCGCGCGCTCCCCACCGAGCAGCACGGAACGCGGACCGTTCGTACCGGCGAAGTGGACCCGGCCGCGCAGGTGTTCGGAGTCGAGCAGCGGACGGAGTTCGTCGGGCGGCAGTGCCGCGGCGGCCAGTTCGCCCTCTCCGGCCGCCTCCGCCTGCATCCGGCTCCACAGCACGACGACCCGGGCGGCCTCGTCCAGCGTCAGGGCACCCGCGACATGCGCGGCGGCGATCTCACCGAGGCTGGAGCCGACGGCGACCGCGGGCTGCACACCGCAGGCGCTCCACAGCGCGGACAGGGACACACTCACCGCGAACAGGACCGGCAGGACGACGTCCACTTCCTCCAGGCCCGGCGCTCCCGGGGCACCCCGTAGTACGTCGTACAGCGACCAGGGAACGAGGGGCTCGAGAGCCCGCGCGCACTCCTCCATCCGTGCACGGAACACGTCGGAGGCATCCAGCAGGCCGAGCGCCATGCCCGGCCACTGGGAGCCCAGCCCGGGGAAGACATGCACCACGCCTCCACCGCCCGCGACGCTCGCGCCGGGCGGCGTACGGAACAGCAGCGGGGCGATCCCGCCCTCGGCGACCGCGCGCAGCCCGCGCACCACCCCCGCCCTGTCGCTGGCGAGCAGAACGGCCCGCCGCCCGAGGCCGGTCGTACGGGTCGTCGCCAGCGACCACCCCAGGTCGCTCGGTGACAGCTCGGGGTCGGCCTCGAAACGGGCGAGCACATCCCGGGCCAGCGCCGCCACGGCGGCGTCGCTCCGCCCGGACAGCACGATCGGCACGAGCCGCGCGGTCGACGGCGCCGGCACACCGCCGAGGGTGAGCGCATCGCCGGAGCCGAACGCCTCCGCGGGCGCGAGCAGGCGCTCACCGGCCCGTACGGCGGTGGAGCGCCGCCGCAGGACCGCGACCGCGCCCGTGACGGAACCCGCCACCGCGACATCGCACTCCCCCCGGCGCAGATGCTCGGTGGCCGACTCGACCGCCGCCCGCGCCGGCCGTTCCGCCCCGAGCGTCACCCTGGGTCCCCGCCGCCAGCCGAGATCCCCCCCGACGAGCGCCGCCAGCGCATCCGAACTGCCGGCGTCCCCGTCCCCGGCCTCCGTCTGAACGAGAAACACCCCCACATCGGCGTCGCGCAGTGCGCCGGGAACGACCCCGGCGTCCTCCAACGCGGCCCACACCAGGTGCAGCGCGCTGAGCCGCTCACGGGACGCACCCCGCACGGCGTCGCCGAAGAAGGCCGCCACCCCGTCGGGCGCACAGCTCACCCGCATCCCGACGGGGCCGGCCCCTTCCGCCCGGCGCACGGCCTCGGGAGCCCCTTCCGGGGCCGCGAGGCCGACGATGACAATCGGGATTTCCGCGGTCTCGGCGTCGGTGTGATGGTCGGGCTCGGGCCAAGGCCCTCTGCTGGTCACGGCGTAGTCGGCCTTCCCGTCACTGGTGTCCTCGGGCGGGTGGATCGGGCGGTTCGGTCCCGCGGCCGCCGTCATCGGCTTTCGAACGCTCCGCCCACGCTTGCTCGATCGGCCACACCCTGACGGTGACCGCTTGACCAGACCTAGAGACTGGCTCGACGCCATCGGGCTTTACGGCGCCGTCACTGCGACGAACGCCGCCGTAAAGCCCGACTCGTCCGCAGGGCGACCCGGGCTGGCCGGGGAAACCGCCAGGGGAAAGGGCAGGCGAGAATTCGTCAAGCCGACCGGACTCCGTGAGCCGCGTCAGGGCGGGCTGGTGAGAGTCGCCATTCACGCCGCCAACAACCCTGCAAGCCGCAGGGCAGGGGCATTCGGGGCGCGCCGGGCGTGCGTCGAGCGGAAGCTGGAGGATTTCGGGAATGCCGAGCGGATGCCGGGGTAGACGCGTGCAGGCCGGCCGAGGAGTCGGGAAGACGAGTTCAGATCGACGGGGAGGGGCGCATGATGCCGACGATGACCGCGCAGTCTGCGGAGCGGGCGACGGACGTGCCGGAGATCGCGGACCCTTCCAAGGTGGCGCCGAAGGACGCGCGGGAGTTGTCGAAGCTGTTCTTCGACCAGCTGGCGGTGCTGGAGGAGGGTACGCCCGAGTACCAGTACGCGCGCAACACGCTGATCGAGATGAACATGTCCCTGGTCCGTTACGCGGCCGGCCGGTTCCGCAGCCGGGGGCCCGAGGAGATGGAGGACATCGTCCAGGTCGGCATGATCGGCCTGATCAAGGCCATCGACCGGTTCGAGCTGTCCCGCGAGGTCGAGTTCACGTCTTTCGCGATCCCCTACGTCGTGGGTGAAATGAAGCGGTTCTTCCGCGACACCTCCTGGGCTGTGCACGTTCCGCGCCGACTCCAGGAGGCCCGCGTCCAGCTCGCCCGTGCCAACGAGGAGCTGCGCAGCCGGCTGGGCCGGACACCGACGACCAAAGAGCTTTCCGAGCTGATGAGCCTTCCGGAGGACGAGGTCGTCGAGGCGCGGCTGGCCTCCAACGGTTACAAGTCGGCTTCTCTGGACGCGGCGATCAGCGGCAGCGAGGAGGGCGAGTCGGTGCTCGCTGACTTCATCGGCAATGAGGACGCGGCCCTCAGCCTGATCGAGGACTTCCACGCCCTGGCCCCGATGATCGCCGAACTCGACGAACGCGACCGCAAGCTCATTCACTGGCGGTTCGTCGAGGAACTCACCCAGGCAGAGATCGGCGAGCGTCTCGGCGTCTCCCAGATGCATGTCTCCCGGCTGATCTCCCGTCTCCTGGCCCGCTTGCGCGAAGGCATGCTCAGCACCTCCTGATGGTTGTCACTCCCGCAGCCGGAGGCTTGACCCGGTGTCCCCCGCGGAGCGACGCAGGTGGCGGGCGCTGGTAGCCGGCGGAGGCGTCGTATTGCTCCAGGCTCCCGATCCGTCCGGCGTCGCCTACCATCTCGCGCCACCCCTGTCCGGACCGCGCGCCTCGACGCTGACCCGCGCGCACGTCCGGCGGCAGGACCTCGTCCTGATTGGCGGCACGGCGTTCGCGAGCTCGGGCTCGGTCGCTTCTGGGGCCGGGAGAGCTTCCGGCAGGCAGCCGCGGTGCGTGGCCGCGATTTCCTCAACGCGCCGGGACAGGCCTGCCACAGATGACGGGTATCGGCCCTGTCGTCGGGCTCAGGATGCCATCGCCGAGATCCACCACTTCACCTGCAAGCCGTCGACCTACGAGTGGAGCATCGAGGGCGGCAGCAAGGCTTGCTTCGACAACGTCGACCATCACGTCCTGATGGACCTGGTGGCCGAGCGCGTCAAGGACCGCAAGGTTCTGCGGATGGTCAGCGCGTTTCTGCGGGCCGGGGTTGTCGAGATGCATGGCGGATTCGCGGAGACCCTCACGGGCCCTCGGGAAGGAGGAGTCGCCTTCCCGCTGCCGGCCAACGTCTATCTCTCGGTGCTGGGCCGGCAATTTCTCGCGGATCTGGGACGCAGAGATGACTCCGCCCTGGCGTCGGTGATACAGGCGCAGGATGGGGCGGCCGAACTTCCGGCTCGTGCGTTACGCCGACGACTTCATCGTGTTCGTGCGCGGGACGAAGCCCGGGCAGAAGCGCTCAAGGCAGAGATCGGCGAGCTGCTGGCCTGCCGCCGAACCACGTGGGTGCAGCGGCGGGGATCAGATCTTCTCGGCGGTCACACGGATGTGGTCGGTGGTGAGCATGGTGATGTCCTCGACGTCGGACGTCAGGATGGTGACGCGGCCGGGCTGGGCGATTGCGGTGGCGCAGAGCATGGCGTCGACGGCGTACTCATGACCGTGCAGCCCGGCCGTGCGCAGCAGGCCGGCGGCGGACTGGGCGAGGGCCTGGGTGACCGGCTCGACCTGTAGCCGGGACAGCGTCCACTTCAGCGCGGCGTCGTTGATCCGGGGGTGGATCACTTCGACGAGGACCGCGGCCGAGGTGATCACCGGAAGGTCGGCGTCGCGGGCGGCGGTGAGCCACTCGTGGACTTCGCGGTCGCGCTGGACGGCTTTGGCCAGGCCCTCGCTGTCCAGGATTAAGGTGCCGCTCACGCGGCCGCCCCGGCATCGGGGGAGTAGCCGCCGGTGAGCTTCGCCCGCTTGGCGGCTACTGCCTCCGGGTCGGCGGGGCCGAGGTTCTTGTCGAAGTCGGCGATGAGCTCGTCCAGGTTGTCCCGCTCGATCTGCCGCTGCGCGGCTTTCTCCAAGAACGCGGACACACCCCGCTTGCCGACCCGCTCACGGATCGCTTGCAGGGTGCCAGCCGTGAGGGAGACGGAGATGCGCTGGTGGGGCCGCCGCCGGGCGGAAAGTCAGTGTCGTTGTCAGCCATGGGACATGTCGCGCTCGGCATCGTCTCCCAGGCCAGCGGTGTGTGATCCATGCCCGTCACGCTCCCGACCCCCGAAGACGCGCTACCTGCGCGGCCCTGGTTCAGCTGCCGGATTCGCCCGCGTGCGGGCTCAGCACACCGGCTCCCACCAGCACGAACAGCAGGATGCCGAGGGCGATGCGGTACCAGACGAAGGGCATGAAGCTCTTGGTCGAGATGAACTTCATGAACCAGGCGATGACCACGTAACCGACCACGAAGGCGATCACCGTGGCGAAGATCGTGGGACCCCAGGAGACATGGTCGCTCTCCAGCGCGTCCTTCAACTCGAAGAGACCGGAGGCCAGTACGGCGGGGACGGCGAGGAGGAAGGAGTAGCGGGCCGCGGACTCGCGGCGGTAGCCCATGAAGAGGCCGCCGCTGATGGTGGCGCCGGAGCGGGAGACACCGGGGACGAGGGCCATGGACTGGCACAGGCCGAAGATCAGGCCGTCCTTGACGCCGAGGTCCTCAAGTCCCTTGCGCTGCTTGGGCGCGCGGTGCCGCCCGCCGGTCTCGTCGCGTGCCGCCAGCCGGTCGGCGACGCCGATGACGATACCGACGACGATCAACATCGTGGCGGTGATGCGCAGATCGCGGAACGGCCCCTCGATCTGGTCCTTGAACAGCAGCCCCAGCACCCCGATGGGGATGGACCCGACGATGACCAGCCAGCCCATCTGGGCGTCGTGGTCGCCGCGCAGCTCCTTCTTGACGAGGGAACGGCTCCACGTCGACACGATCCGCCCGATGTCCTTGCGGAAGTAGATCAGCACGGCGGCCTCGGTGCCGATCTGGGTGATCGCGGTGAAGGCCGCCCCGGGGTCCTTCCAGCCCGAGAAGGCCGCGGTCAGACGCAGATGCGCGCTGGAGGAGACGGGAAGGAACTCGGTCAGCCCCTGGACGAGTCCGAGGATGAGTGATTCGAACCAAGACATGAAGTTACGGCGTCCAAGTGCTGGTCGTGTGAGGGGAGTCGGGCGCGCCACATCACCGGGCGCGGTGATCGGGGTGCGAGGGCAGCGTAACGCCCGGCGGTGACGGCCCGGCCAGGGGGGCGGGCCCGCCGGGGCCCGCGGCCGGTGGGCGCCTACGCGGCCGTCGGGCCCGTCACCGTCCAGCCGGGAGCCTGCGGGTGGGACGTCAGGTCCTCGTGCAGCACTGTGGCGCCGCAGGCGGAGCAGACGACGACGGGCTCCAGTTCATGGCCGCAGCTGTGCTCCAGGACCATGGGCCGGTCGTCGTCCTCGCGCAGGTGCCGGTCGCCCCACGCCATGAGCGTCAGCAGTACCGGCTCCAGTTCGAGTCCTGCCTGGGTGGGCCGGTACTCGAAGCGCTGCGGCCGCTCGCTGTAGACCCGCTTGGTCAGGATCCCGGCGTCCACGAGCCGGCGCAGCCGGGTGGCCAGGATGTCGCGCGGGGCCCCGATGTTGCGCACGAGCTGGTCGAAGCGGCCGTTGCCCATGCAGACCTCCCGCAGCACCAGCAGGGAGTACTTCTCACCGACCAGCGTCAGGGCGTCGGCGATCGAGCAGGGGCGCGGGTCCTTGGTGGCGGCCATGCGCCCAGTCTAGGGGAGGGTTTGCTTTTCCAACTCACCGAGCTATGGTGAGTTTGGATTTCCTACTCACCGGTAGCCGTGGAGGCCCACAGCATGCGTGACGCAGTGATCGTCGAAGCCGTACGCACTCCCATAGGCAAGGGCAAGCCAGGCGGCGCCCTCGCGCACGTGCACCCCGTAGAACTCCTCGCCCACACCCTGCGCACCCTCGTGGAGCGCTCCGGCGTCGACCCGGCGCTCATCGACGACGTCATCGGCGGCACCGTCGACCAGGTCGGCGAGCAGGCCATGAACACCACCCGCTACGCGGCCCTGTCGGCCGGCTTTCCGGAGACGGTCCCGGCGACCACCGTGGACCGCCAGTGCGGTTCCTCCCAGCAGGCCGTGCATTTCGCCGCGCAGGGCGTGATCGCGGGCGCCTACGACATCGTCGTCGCCTGCGGGGTCGAGTCGATGAGCCGCGTGCCGATGTGGTCGAACGTGCCCGAGGGCAAGGACCCCTTCGGACCCGGCATCGCCGAGCGCTACAAGGACGGCCTGGTCCCGCAGGGCATCAGCGCCGAACTCATCGCCGCCAAGTGGTCGATCGGCCGCGAGCAGATGGACGCGTTCGCCGTCTCCTCGCACCAGAAGGCCACGGCGGCCTGGGAGAAGGGCCTCTTCGACGCCGAGGTGGCACCCCTGGACGGGGTCTCCCGCGACGAGTGCGTCCGCCCGGGCAGCACGCCCGAGATCCTCGCCGGCCTCAAGCCCGCCTACTACGACCCGACCTTCGCCGAACGCTTCCCGCAGATCGAGTGGAACGTCACGGCGGGCAATGCCAGCCCGATCAACGACGGCGCCTCGGCGGTCCTCATCACGTCGAGCGAGACCGCCGAACGTCTGGGCCTGCGCCCCCTGGCCCGTCTGCACAGCTTCGCCGTCACCGGCTCCGACCCCGTCCTCATGCTCACCGGCGTCATCCCGGCCACCGAGCAGGTCCTGCGCCGGGCCCGCCTCACCCTCGACGACATCGACCTGTTCGAGGTCAACGAGGCGTTCTCCAGCGTGGTCCTGGCCTGGCAGCAGGAGACGGGCGCGGACCTGGCCAAGGTCAACGTCCACGGCGGGGCGATCGCGATCGGCCACCCCCTGGGCGCGAGCGGCACCCGTCTGACGACGACCCTGGTCCACGCGATGCGCGAACGCGGGGCCCGTTACGCCCTGCAGACGATGTGTGAGGCGGGCGGACTGGCCAACGCGATGGTTCTGGAAAGCGTGTGATCGGCGTGTGACCGGAGCGCGTCAGGGGCGCCGCAGATGATGCCGCTTGCGCCACGCCACCACCGCACCCGCCAGCCCCGGCAGGGCGATCGCGGCCATGGCGATCAGGAACGCCGGCGAGGTCGGGGCGGAAGCCCGCGCCCCGGCCACCACGTACGCGGCGGTGTTCGGAATCGACCCGAGCGCCGTCGCGGCGAGGAACGGCACATATCCCATACGGGACACGGAGGCGCAGTAGTTGGCCGCCCAGAAGGGCACCCCGGGAAACAGCCGCGCCACCAGCATCGAGCGGAAGCCGTGCCGGCTGAGCTGCCCGTCCGCCGCCTTCAGCCACCGGCCCCGCAGCAACGGCCGTAGCGCGTCCTGCCCGAGCACCCGGCCCAGACCGAACGCGATGCCGGCCCCGAGCACCGTCCCGCCGAGCGCCGAGGCGAGTCCCAGCTGGGACCCGAAGAGCGCGCCGGCGGCGAGGTTGAGCAGCGGCCGTGGCACGAACGCCACCGTGCACAGCCCGTACGCCACCCCGAACACGACCGCGGCCGCGACCCCGCCGAGCTCGGGTGGCCAGCCGTCGGAGAGCAGTCTCTGCGGTTCGAAGAGCAGCACCGTGGACGCGGCGCCCGCGAGCAGCGCGACGAGCAGGGAGAGCCGGAACCACGGCGACAGCAGCACTCTCGTGCAGCGGGCGGTGAGACGCACCGGAGCGGGGACGGGGAGAGCGAACTCCGAGGCGATGGCCGGGGGAGTGGCCGTGGCGGTGCCCCCAGAGCGGGTGGTGGCATCGAGCATCCAGTGACGGTAACCGACATGGATGTGTGATCGCCGTATGGATGCCGCCGCTCGCGTGGACGGGCGGCGGCAAAAACCGTTCGACGTGGGACGACACGTCGGACATGATCTGCGTCATGTTCCGGTACGCCTTCGCTCTCGCAGCATCCGCAGTCGCGGATGCGCCGAAGGCTGCCGTTCCCGTGTTCCTGGCCGCCGCAGACGGCGCCCGAAGCTGACCCTTCCCGGATCGTCCGGCGGACCCCGCAGGGGGAGGGTCGGCAAGTCCTTGGGGTCCCCGTTCTTCCGCGAACACGAAGAGGCTTCGAGGTACAGCCATGTCCAAGACCGCTTACGTGCGCACCAAGCCGCACCTGAACATCGGCACGATGGGCCACGTCGACCACGGCAAGACCACCCTGACCGCCGCCATCACCAAGGTCCTGTCCGAGCGCGGCAGCGGCACGTTCGTGCCGTTCGACCGCATCGACCGTGCCCCGGAGGAGGCCGCGCGCGGGATCACCATCAACATCGCGCACGTCGAGTACGAGACCGACACCCGGCACTACGCGCACGTGGACATGCCGGGCCACGCCGACTACGTCAAGAACATGGTCACCGGGGCCGCGCAGCTCGACGGGGCGATCCTCGTCGTCTCCGCGCTCGACGGGATCATGCCGCAGACCGCCGAACACGTGCTGCTCGCGCGGCAGGTGGGCGTCGACCACGTGGTGGTCGCCCTCAACAAGGCGGACGCGGCCGACGAGGAACTGGTCGAGCTCGTCGAGCTGGAGGTCCGTGAGCTGCTCACCGCGCACGGCTACGGCGGCGAAGCCGTGCCCGTCGTACGGGTCTCGGGGCTCAGGGCCCTGGAGGGGGACCCGCGCTGGACGGCGTCGATCGAGGCGCTGCTCGACGCGGTTGACACCTACGTGCCCATCCCCGAGCGGTATCTGGACGCGCCGTTCCTGATGCCCGTCGAGAACGTGCTGACCATCACCGGCCGGGGGACCGTGGTGACCGGCGCGGTCGAGCGGGGCACCGTGCGGGTGGGTGACCGGGTCGACGTGCTCGGGGCCGCCGTGGAGACGGTGGTGACCGGGGTCGAGACCTTCGGCAAGCCGATGGAGGAGGCGCAGGCCGGGGACAACGTGGCGTTGCTGCTGCGGGGTGTTCCCCGGGACGCGGTCCGGCGGGGGAATGTCGTGGCCGCGCCCGGCAGTGTGGTGCCGAGCCGTCGCTTCACCGCGCAGGTGTATGTGCTGTCGGCGCGTGAGGGTGGGCGTACGACGCCCGTCTCCACGGGGTATCGGCCGCAGTTCTACATCCGTACGGCGGATGTCGTGGGGGACGTCGACCTCGGTGAGGTCGCTGTCGCCCGGCCGGGGGAGAAGGTCGTCATGACCGTGGAGTTGGGCAGGGATGTGCCTCTTGAGCCGGGGCTGGGGTTCGCCATCCGTGAGGGTGGGCGGACCGTGGGGGCGGGGACGGTGACGGCCCTCGTGTGAGGGTGGTCGCGGTGTGTGGGGGACTGCGCGGTCGTTGTGGCTGGTCGCGCAGTTCCCGCGCCCCTGGAGGGGCACAGGCACAATGACAGGATGACCGAGTCCCTGCCCGTCGCCCGTGCCGTTGATCATGGGTTTGCCAAGTTGATGCCTGACGTGGACCGGGAGCGGGCCTGGTTGTTGACCGTGGACGGGGCTCCGCAGTCGTACGTCGATCTTGACGAGCCGACGTATCTGGAGTTCGAGTACGCGCAGCGGCTCGGGCACGTTCTGGACGGCCTGGGGGAGGCGGGGCGGGCGCTGGACGTCGTCCATCTCGGTGGGGGTGCGCTGACGCTGCCGCGGTATCTGGCCGCCACCCGGCCGGGCTCCCGGCAGGACGTCGTCGAGGCCGACCGGGCTCTGCTGGAGCTGGTGGTCGAGCATCTGCCGCTTCCTGATGGGGCCGGGATCGCGCTGCACGCGGCCGATGCCCGGGCGTGGCTGGAAAGCGCCCCCGCGGACTGTGCCGACGTCCTGGTCGCCGACGTCTTCGGCGGGTCGCGGGTCCCGGCGCACCTGACGTCCCTGGAGTACGCCCGCGAGGTCGCGCGGGTGCTCCGGGGCGACGGGGTCTATCTCGCGAACCTCGCCGACGCGGCGCCCTTCGCCTTTCTGCGGTCCCAACTCGCGAACTTCGCGGAGGTGTTCGAGGAGCTCGTGCTGATCGCCGAACCGGGGGTGCTGCGCGGGCGGCGGTTCGGGAACGCGGTGCTCGTCGCCGCGCGGCTGCCTCTCGACACGGCGGCTCTGGCACGGCGTACGGCGGCCGATGCCTTCCCCGCCCGGGTCGAACACGGGGCCGGGCTGCGGACGTTCATCGGTGCGGCGCGGCCGGTGCGGGACACGGAGGCCGTGGCGTCACCCGAGCCCCCCGACGGGGCGTTCGGCATCGGCTGAGTCGGTCACGGCGACCTGGGCGACCCGCTTGGTGCTCCGGCGCAGGTTGCGGACGTCGGGTACGAACAGGACGGCCGCCGTGACCGCCGCGATCAGGCCCGAGCAGCCCCACAGGGCCGCGGAGCGTCCGAACGCCGACTCCGCCGGGCCCGCCAGCGCGGCCGCGAGCGGCACGAGGGCCACCGAGCCGAACCAGTCGTAGGCCGAGACCCGGGAGAGCTTGTCCTCCGGTATCTCCTGGTGCAGGGCGGTCATCCAGGAGACGCCGAACACCTCGACGGTCGCGCCGGCCACGAACATCGCCGTGCACAGGAGGGGCACCGAGACCGGTACGGCCAGCGCGGCGGACGGCAGCGCCAGCGGGAACACGCACAGGATGCCCACGAACAGCAGCCGTCGCGGCTTCCACCGGGTCATGAGGAGGGCGCCGACGACCGTACCGGCGCCGAAGGAGCCGAGGGCCACGCCCCAGGGGCCCGCGCCGCCCAGGTCGTCGCGGGCGACGAGGGGGCCGTAGACCGCGTCGGCGGCGCCCAGAACCGCGTTGGCGAGGGAGAACTGCACGACGATGGCCCACAGCCACGGCCTGCTCGCGACCTCCCGCCAGCCGTCGCGGAGGTCGGCGAGTACGCCGGCGCCCGGTGCGCGGGCCGGGATGTGACTGACGTCCAGGAAGGAGCGCAGCGAACCGGCGACCGCGAACGCCACGGCGTCCCCCGCGAGCACCCAGCCGGGACCCACCACGGCGACCATCGCACCGCCGAGCGCGGCACCGCCCAGCGCGGCGCCCTGCATCGCCATCCGGAACACCGCGAAGGCCCGGCCGGCCTGTTCGCCGCTCACCGAGGACAGCAGCATGCCCTCGGCCGCCGGGCTGAAGAACGCGTGGCCCGTTCCGCCGAGCGCGGTGAGCAGCATCATCTGCCACAGCCGGGGCTCGCCGGCCAGGACGAGGACGGCGAACGCGGCCTGGGACAGACAGTTGAGGGTGTTGGCCGCGACCATCACGCGGTGCCGGGGCACGCGGTCCGCCACGGCGCCGCCGATCAGCAGGAACACCACCAGTGGGAGCGTGCGCGCGGCGGCCACCAGGCCCACGTCACCGCTGTCGCCGCCCGCCTCCAGGACGGCGAACGCGGCGGCGATGAGGGCGCCGTTGCTGCCGAGGTTGGTCACGAACGCGGCGGCGGTCAACAGGCCGTAGTTGCGGCTCGCCCAGGCGGGTCTGCGTGCGCGGGAGGAGTCGGCGGAGGGGGTCACCGGGCGACTATCGCCGCCGGGATGGCGACTTGCCAAACCCTTTGCGGGGCGGATCGGGACGCGGCACCGCCCGCAAGGAGACGTCGATCACTGATCCCGGCCCTGGTCAGCGCGATCTACTCGTGGGTAACCTCGCGGACATGAGCGCAGACCAGATGTCCGTCGGTGAGATGCTCGCCGTCACCGTGCCCATGGTCCGGACCCTGAACCTCGAGTTCCTGGAGACCGGCCCGGAGAAGGTCGTGGTCGCCCTGCCCGACCAGGGGGAGTTCCACAACCACGTGGGCGGACCGCACGCCGGGGCGATGTTCACGCTCGGCGAGTCGGCCAGTGGGGCGGTCGTCCTGGCCGCGTTCGGCGACCAGCTCTCGCGCGCGGTACCGCTCGCCGTCCACGCGGAGATCGCCTACCGCAAGCTCGCGATGGGCCCGGTGACCGCCACGGCGACCCTGGGCCGCCCGGCCTCCGACATCGTCGCCCAGCTCGATGCGGGCGAGCGCCCCGAGTTCCCGGTCACCATCGAGATCCGCCGCGCGGACGGGGCGGTCACGGGTGAGATGACGGTGGTGTGGACACTGCGGCCCAACAGCTGAGTTCGGGGACTCGCCAGGCGTGGCCAGGGGCTCGGGAGGGTGCGGCCGGGGTTGGGTCCTGCCTCGCCCTGCCTCCCTCGCTCAAGCCGCCCACCGTCGCCCCCGTCCGACCTCTTCTCCGCGCTCCAGCTCCGCCACGAACCCCTTGAGCCAGTCGATGAACTCCGGGCCCAGGTCGGTGCGGGTGCAGGCCAGGCGGACCACCGTGCGGAGGTAGTCCGCCCTGTCGCCGGTGTCGTAGCGGAGGCCGTCGAAGACGACGCCGTGGACCGTGCCGTCGGTCGCGAGGGTGTGGAGGGCGTCGGTGAGCTGGATCTCGCCGCCGCGGCCCGGCGGGGTGCGGTCCAGGACGCCGAAGACCGCGGGGTCGAGGACATAGCGGCCGATGACCGCGTAGGCGCTGGGGGCGTTCTCGGGGGAGGGCTTCTCCACGAGGCCGGTCACCCGGACCACGCCCTCCTCCTCCGTCGGCTCCACCGCCGCGCAGCCGTAGAGGTGGATCTGCTCGCGCGGCACCTCCATGAGGGCGACCACGCTCCCGGCGTACCGTTCGCGGACGTCGAGCATCGTGCTGAGCAGGGTCTCGCGCGGGTCGATCAGGTCGTCGCCGAGCAGGACGGCGAACGGCTGGTCGCCGACGTGGCGGCGCGCGCACAGCACCGCGTGGCCGAGACCGAGCGGCTCGCCCTGACGGATGTGGTGGATGTCGGCCAGGCGCGCGGGATCGCGCACGGCGTCGAGCCGTACCGAGTCACCCTTGGCCGCGAGGGCCTGCTCCAGCTCGAAGGCGCTGTCGAAGTGGTCCTCGATGGCCCGCTTGTGGCGGCCGGTGACCATCAGGATGTCCTCGAGCCCGGCCGCGGCGGCCTCCTCGACGACGTACTGGATGGCCGGCTTGTCGACGACCGGGAGCATCTCCTTCGGCGTCGCCTTGGTCGCCGGCAGGAACCGGGTGCCGAGCCCGGCGGCCGGGACGACCGCCTTGCGGACCGTGCGGGCGGGGGCGGTGGTGTCGGTCGTGTGGGGAACGATCATGCGGGTCATGCTGCGTCAGCGAGATGAGAGCACACCGTAAGACGCCTGGGAGCCCGCTGTGGACCCGGCCGGGAGCGGGAGATTTCGTCGGCCGAGCATCCGGCTGCGCGGAGAACTCCGCGCACCCCCGCCCCGTATATTTCGAATAAGGGTGCGGCTACCGTCGGTAACATTTCTGAACTCGCTTCTTTTTGAACATGGGTCACTCCACGTTCTTGTTTGCTGTACGTAAATTGTGCGAAGGTGATCGCCCCCCCCGAAGACCGGGTCACATCTGACGCGGCATAGGTATGCACCAATCAGGCGCCTGCTTTCCGAGGACCCGCATATTCCATGCGGTCCTGCGGCTTGGAAGGAATTGGTCCCGTGCAATCCGCTTACCCCCCACGACCCCCTTACCCCCCACGCCCCGGATCGAGTCCGGCGGAGTCCGACCGCGATCTCCTGGCCCGGCTGGGAGGGAACAGCGTGGACGCCCATGCCGTCGCGCTGCTGATGGCGCGACACTGGCAGGCGACCTACGAGTACTCGGTCATCTGCCTCGCCTCCTGGTCGGGTTCGGCCTCGATGGCGGCCGCGGCCGCTTTTCATCGCGTGCTCGACCGAGCGGGTGACGGTGCACTGCGGCCCCAACTTCTCGTCGCGGTGAGGGAGTTCGTCAAGGAGTGGGCCGCGGACGACGAAATATCCGCCGTGCTGCCGGAACTTCGCAAGACGATCGGTGGCCGTGGTCTCCGTGCGGCGAGGTCCGTCACCCCCGAAAGGCGATTGCTCGCCGAGCGCGCATTCCGGGCACTTCCCGGTGCTTCCCAATGCCTGTTGTGGCATGCCGAGGTCGAGGCCGAACCCATATCTGTACCGGCCGGTCTACTGGGTGTGGACGCGTCCCGGGCGGCGACCGCTCTCGAGCAGGCGCGCGAGCAATTCCGAACCGGGTGCGTCCGTGCCCACCGGGAACTGGCGCCCACCAGTGAATGCCGTTTCTACAACCGACTCCTGGATGTCCCGATTCGTCGCGGCGGGGGGCTTCTGCCCGATGTCCGCAAACATCTGACGGAATGCCGGTACTGCCGTCACGCCGCCGAACAGCTCAGCCATTTCGAGGGCGGTCTCGAGGTGCTGCTCGCCGAGACGGTCCTCGGCTGGGGCGCCCACCGCTATCTCGACTCCCGGCCCGCGCGTGCCGCCGAGCGTCCGGCCGCCGCTGCCTCGCCCGGCACGGCCCGTACGAAGCCCGGCGGGCGCCATCGCCCCGTCCCGGCAGGCCTGCGCGCCGAGCCGCGCAAG
The DNA here is from genome assembly GCF_044766405.1 of Streptomyces sp. NPDC102270. Lineage (NCBI taxonomy): Bacteria > Bacillati > Actinomycetota > Actinomycetes > Kitasatosporales > Streptomycetaceae > Streptomyces > Streptomyces sp. NPDC102270. The sequence continues at coordinate 140,445 of NZ_JBIWLX010000019.1, forward strand.
AGCGCCCGGGCCGTTCTCGTGGGCGCCGGTCTGACCTCCCTGGCCCTGCTCGCGACGGTGCTGGTCACCAAGGGCTGGTCCGACGACGGCGGTGTTCCCACGACCGGCGTCACCTGGGGCGCGGTGAGCGGCAACACCGTGCTGCCGAGCCCGTCGGCGGCCTCGCAGAGCGTCGGATCCCCGTCCACGGCCTCCATGAGCAACCCCGTAGCGGTGGGCCACGGCAGGCTCCGCAACGCCGACGCCGGCCTGTGCCTCGACACCCACGACGCGCGGATCGCGAACGGTACGAAGGCCGTGCTGGCCCAGTGCTCCTCCGCCGGGTCCCAGCAGTGGACGTACCAGGAGGACGGACTGCTGCGCAGCGCGGCCGACCCCGGGCTCTGCCTCGACTCGGACGCCGAGAAGCGGTCGGTCGTGGTCGCCGACTGCCTGACCGGCACGGGAGAGGTCCGCTACGACCTCACCGTGCGCGGCGAACTGCTGCTGCGCCGCGGGAAGGGGCTCCTGGTCGCGCCCGGCAAGCCCGGCAAGGGGGAGGCCGTCGTGGTCGCCGAGCGGAGCGGCTCGAAGGGGCAGCGCTGGCTGCTGGAGTCCGCCGACGAGAGCGCACCCGCCCAGCAGGGCGCCGGGTCGCCGCAGGGCACCGAGTCGGTACGCCCCTCCGGGGGGCCCGGCGGGGGTCCGGGCGTACCTTCTCTCGCCCCGGCCTCGCCTCCCGGTTCCGACGCCGACCGTGACGGGAGTCCCGGCCGGTCGCCGGACCCGCAAGGAACCCCGCGTGCGAAGTACGGGACTCGGGTGGCCCAGGTCGACCACGGCGATGCCCAGCCGGCCGTTCCGCCGCTTCCGGCCGCGCCGGTCGAGCAGGCCGGATCGGCGGTGGGCGCGGTCGTGGACACCGCGACCTCGGTGACGGCACGGGGCGCATCGGCACTTGGCGTACTCGTCGCCGGTGTGGGGCGGGGCGTCGGCGGCTGAGCCGGTGATCCGGACGCCGGTTCTCGTGAACCGGTAGGCTGCCCCGGCGTGCGTCGGCAGTTGGCGCGCGCCGGGAACGCTACTCAGGAGGAACCGGCGTTGCACGTCCAGGAATGGCTCGACACCGTGCCCCCGGCCGCCGTCTACGCCCTGGTGGCCCTGGTCATCGGCCTGGAGAGCCTGGGCATTCCGCTGCCCGGCGAGATCATCCTGGTCTCCGCCGCGCTGCTGTCCTCGCAGCATGCGGGGATCAACCCCATCGTGCTCGGCGCGTGCGCCAGCGCCGGGGCGGTGATCGGTGACTCCATCGGCTATGCGATCGGACGCAAGGGCGGCCGGCCGTTGCTCACCTGGCTGGGCGACAGGTTCCCGAGACACTTCAGCGAGGGCCATGTCGCCACGGCGGAGCGGTCCTTCGAGAAGTGGGGCATGTGGGCGGTGTTCTTCGGCCGCTTCGTCGCACTGCTGAGGATCTTCGCCGGACCGCTCGCCGGTGTGCTGCGGATGCCGTACTGGAAGTTCCTGATCGCCAACGTGCTGGGCGGCATCGTCTGGGCGGGCGGTACGACGGCGGTCATCTACTACGTCGGGATCGTCGCCGAGTCCTGGCTGAAGAAGTTCTCCTGGCTCGGACTGGTGCTGGCCGTGCTGATCGGACTGACCTCGATGCTGGTGCTGAAGCGCAAGGCGAAGAGGGCGACGGCACAGATGCAGGCGGCCGAACCGGAGACCGTCCCGGCCGCCGACTGACCCTACGGTGCCTCGTGCACCTCGCTGTGGGCCTTGGACAGGTCCGCGTAGAGCGTTCCGTTCAGGGTGACCCCCTGACGCTCCTCCTCCGTCAGCTCCCGGCGCACCTTCGCCGGCACGCCCGCCACCAGCGAACCGGGCGGGACCTGCATCCCCTGCGGTACCAGTGCCTGGGCCGCCACCAGGGAACCCGCCCCGATCACCGCGCCGTTGAGCACCGTCGCGCCCATGCCGATCAGGCAGTCGTCCTCGACCGTCGCGCCGTGGACGACCGCGTTGTGCCCCACCGACACCCGCTCGCCGATCGTCACCGGGAACCCGGGGTCGGCGTGCAGGGTGCAGTTGTCCTGGATGTTGCTCTGGGCGCCGACTGAGATGCGTTCTACGTCGCCGCGGGCCACCGCGCCGTACCAGAGGCTCGCCCCCGCCTGGAGCGTCACGTCACCGATCACCGACGCGGTGGGCGCCACGAAGGCCTCCCCGTCGATCTTCGGTTCTCTTCCGCCGATGCCCGTGATCAACGCCCTGTGCGCCATTTCGCCTCCTGGTTCATGATGTCCCCGAACCGTACGCCACCCGGTGGGGCGTAGATCACAAGCCCTCGGGCTCATGCGGAGGGTGTGTGCTCAGTACGGTGAGGTCGTGCCGAAGAGTAAGAACACGTTCTCATCCTGGCGGGGCCGTCTCGTACAGCGTGCCGTCCACGTGGGCTGGGCCTGGGTGCAGCGCACGGGCTCCGTCACCGCCGAGCGCCCGGGGCGCTTCCGCTTCGGCGCGCTGGGGGCGCACACCCGGCTGGCGTTTCCGCTCGGCACGGTGTTCGGTGAGCCGTGGATCCACGTCGGTTCCCACTGCATCGTCGGCGAGCAGGTCACCCTGACCGCCGGCCTGATGCCCGACCTCGACCTCGGCCCCGAGCCCATCCTGCGCATCGGCGACGGGGTCGTGCTCGGGCGCGGCAGCCACGTCATCGCCGACACCACGGTCACCATCGGCAGCGACTGCTACTTCGGGCCGTACGTCTATGTCACGTCCACGAATCACTCCTACGACGATCCCCACGAGCCCATCGGCAAGCAGTGGCCGCGGATGGAGGCGGTGGAGATCGGGCCGGGGTGCTGGATCGGGACCGGGGCGGTGATCCTGCCGGGGGCGCGGATCGGACGGAACGTCGTGGTCGCCGCCGGGGCCGTGGTCCGGGGTGTGGTGCCGGACCACGCCGTGGTGGCGGGGGCGCCCGCCCGGGTCGTACGCCGATGGACCGCCGAGGACGGCTGGCAGCCACCGCTCAGGACCCCGGCCCCGGTGCCGATACCCGAGGGAGCCACGGCGGAACAGCTCAACGCCCTGGCCGGCCTGGACGAGGAGACAGCGGCGAAGCTCGCCGAACTGACCGAGGACGGGGCGGCGCGACTGGCGGGGCTGGACTGAGGGGGGCGTGCTCGGTCGGCTGTCGTGAGTAGGGGGCCAGGCTCCTGCCCGCCGTGGGGTCGGCGGGCAGGCGGGCGGCCGTGCCGGGGCGGCCTGTTGCGAGCAGCAGGGTGCCGGCCAGGGCCGCGCCCGTGCGCGCCGTAGGGGCATCGGGTGGGCGGGGCGGTTCGACGTGGTGCGCAGTCAGTCGGTTGCGAGGGGGCGGAGTGGTGCCGGCCAGGGCCTGGCCCGCGGCCGTCGTTGGGCCCGCCGTGGGGTCAACACGTGGGCGGCCCGTTGGGTGGACGTGGTGCCGGGTCGGTCTGTTGCGCAGAGCGGGGTGCTGACCAGGGTCGGGCCCGCGCGCGTAGGGGCATCGGGTGGGCGGGGCGGTTCGACGTGGTGCGAAGTGGGGCCGACCGTGGCCCGGCCCGCGGCCGTCGTTGGCCCCGCCGGGGGTCAGTAGACGCGGTGCCGGGTCAACCGGTCGCGAGGAGCAGGGTGCCGATCAGGGCCAGGCCTGCGCCTGCCGCCTGGAGGGTGCGGAGGCGTTCGCTGAGGAAGCCACGGGCGGCCAGGGCCGTGACCACCGGGTAGAGCGAGGCGAGGACGGCGGCCACGGTGACCGGGCCGTGCTGGGCGGCCACCGAATACGTGCCGTTCGCCGCCACGTCCGCGAGGCCGACGAAGGCGAGCGCGGGGAGGGACGGCCAGGGAAAGCCGGTGGCCGGGAGGGCGGGAGTGCCCCGTCGCACCGAGACGTACAGCGCGGCGCCCCCTGCCGCCACGCTGACCACGCGCTGCACGAACAGGGCCAGGAACAGGCCGGTCACGGTCGTGGACGCCTCCGCGATCAGGGCGAACACCGTGCCGAAGCCGAGTGCCGCGATCAGGGTGAGGACGATCGCCCGGCGTTGCACCGGGGCCCCGCGCAGCTGGGGGCCGCCCGCCAGGATCACTCCGGCGACGGCCACCGCGATGCCCGCGGCCTGCACCGGCCCGGGACGCTCGCCGAGGAGGAGACCGAGGCCGACCGGGACCGCCACGCTCAGCGTGCCCAGCGGGGAGACGACCCCCATCGGGCCCAGCGCGAGCGCCTTGTAGAAGCAGATCAGGGCGACCGGGCCGGCCAGCCCCGCGGCGAACGCGAACCACAGCCGGGGACCCGCCTCGCTCCAGCCGCCCGTCGCCACCACGATCGCCCCGAGCACTCCCGCCGCGATCGCCTGCGAGATCACCACCACCGTGAGCGCCGGGAGCCGCCGGGTCAGCACCCCGCCGCCGAAGTCGGCCAGGCCCCACAACAGGCTGGTGGCCAGGGCGAAGAATGCTGTCACGGCTCGCCTCGCAGTACAGTTCGGTGAACAATCGGGTACACCCCACCGTAGTTCATTCAGTTGCACTGTGTCATACACAATATTGGACGTGATGTGTCGGACCTCGACCTGCTGACCCAGTCCCTGGCGCGCAACGTCAAGCGCTGGCGGACCGAGCGCGGCTTCACCCTGGACGCCCTCGCCGCCCGGGCCGGGGTCAGCCGGGGCATGCTGATCCAGATCGAGCAGGCCCGCACCAACCCCAGCCTCGGCACGGTCGTGAAGATCGGCGACGCCCTCGGCATCAGCATCACCACGCTCCTCGACTACGAGCAGGGCCCGAAGGTGCGGATCGTCCCGCCCGAGCAGGTGGTGCGGCTGTGGAGCACGGACGCGGGCAGCTGGAGCCGGCTGCTCGCGGGCGCGGACGCCCCCGGCCCGCTGGAGATGTGGCAGTGGCGGATGATGCCGGGCGAGAGCAGCAGGTCGGATCCGCACCCCGCCGGGACGGTCGAGATCCTGCATGTCACGGAGGGCGAGATGACCCTGACCGTCGACGGCGTCGAGCACCGGATCCCCGTCGGGGCGAGCGTCACCTTCGAGGCCAACGCCGAGCACGTGTACGCCAATCAGGGCGACGTGCCCGCACAGTGGATGCTGGCGGTCTCGGTACCGGGCGTGTCCTGAGCGGCTGTTAGCGTGCCGTCATGGACGCACCCATCGGACACTTCGACCACGCCACCCCCGCCCCCGCCGCCCTCGACGAGCTGATCCGCCCGGTCGCCGACGCCGTACGCCACTGGAGCGGCAGCGTCCCCGCCGAGCAGCTCGTGTACGTCGACACCGACCCGCAGTGGGCCGACACCGCGGTCTTCGTGGAGCACTACGGCCTGGAACTCCTGGAGCAGTCGGCGAACTGTGTGGTGGTGGCCGGCAAGCGCGGCGGCGAGTCCACCCTCGCCGCGTGCGTGGTGCTGTCCACCACCCGGGTCGACGTCAACGGGGCCGTCCGCCGCCAACTCGGTGCCCGCAAGGCGTCGTTCGCCTCGATGGACACGGCGACGGGGGAGACCGGGATGGAGTACGGCGGCATCACCCCGGTCGGACTCCCCGCCGGCTGGCCGCTGTTGATCGACTCGGCGGTGGTCGACCTGCCGTACGTCCTGGTCGGCAGCGGGCGTCGGCGCGGGAAGCTGCTCGTGCCGGGCAAGGCGTTCGCGGAGCTCCCGGGAGCCGTGGTGCTGGAGGGGCTCGGCGTCGCCTGACCTCAGGCCGGAGCGGCGTGGTGGGCGAGGGCGTGATGTGGGTCCGCCTCGCCCGGGGCCGGGTCCGGATCGGCGTGCACCAGGGCTGCAGTGAGGCGGGGCACCGCGTGCAGCAGGGCGTGCTCGGCCGCCACGGCGACCGCGTGCGACTGACGTACCGTCATCTCCCCGTCCACCACGACCGCCACCTCCGCGCGCAGCCGGTGCCCGATCCAGCGCAGCCGCAACTCGCCCACTCCGCGCACCCCTTCGACCTCCCGGAGCGCGCCCTCGGCCCGGTCCACGAGATCCGGGTCGACGGCGTCGAGCACCCGCCGGAACACCTCGCGCGCCGCGTCCCGCAGGACCAGCGCGATCGCGGCCGTGATCACCAACCCCACGATCGGGTCGGCGAGTTGCCGGCCGAGGGCCGAGCCGCCGGCCCCGACGAGCACGGCCAGTGAGGTGAACCCGTCGGTGCGGGCGTGCAGTCCGTCCGCCACCAGCGCCGCCGAGCCGATGTCCCGGCCCACCCGGATGCGGTAGCGGGCGACCCACTCGTTGCCCGCGAAGCCCACCAGCGCGGCTGCGGCGACCGCCGGGACGTGCGCCACCGGGCGCGGATCGAGCAGCCGGTCGATCGCCACCCACCCCGCGAAGGCCGCGCTCGCGGCGATCGTCAGCACGATCACGATGCCAGCGAGATCCTCGGCTCGTCCGTAGCCGTACGTGAAACGGCGGGTGGCCGCACGTCGGCCCAGCACGAAGGCGATGCCCAGCGGTACGGCGGTCAGCGCGTCCGCAGCGTTGTGCACCGTGTCGCCGAGCAGCGCGACGGACCCGGACACGGCCACGACGGCCGCCTGTGCCAGGGCCGTGACTCCCAGCACCGCCAGCGAGACCCACAGGGCGCGCATGCCGCGGGCGGAGGACTCCAGGGCGGAGTCGAGCTTGTCGGCGCTCTCGTGGGAGTGGGGGGTGAGGAGGTGGGCGAGGCGGTGGCGGGGACCGCGCCGGTGTTCATGGGCGTGGTGATGGTGATGCCCGTGGTCGTGGTCGCTCACGTGGTGCCCCTTCCGATGTGCGCCGGTGGTGGACTTGCCGCGCCCACGGAGCCATTATGTGCGTATGAGCGCACGCATGCACCTATCAACTGCACATGATGCGCACCCGCGCACCCCCGGCGAGGAGCAGTTCGCGCTCGCCGCCGAGATCCTCGCCCTGCTCGGTGACCGCACCCGCCTCACCCTGCTGCACGCCCTGACCGGGGGAGAGGCCGACGTCACGACGCTCACGGAGGCGTGCGGGGCGGCCCGGCCCGCCGTCAGTCAGCACCTGGCGCGGCTCAGGCTGGCGGGGCTGGTGAACACGCGGAAGGAGGGGCGCCGGGTGATCTACACCCTGCGCGACGGCCATCTGCGCCGGCTCGTCGACGAGGCCCTGAACGTGGCGGACCACCGGCTCAGCGACCGGCCGGTGCACGACTGAGAGATCAGTACGCGGCCGCCGTACCGAGGTACTGCTCCGCGAAGGCGGCGGCCGCCGCGGGTGAGGTGAACAGGCGGCGGAGGCGGGCGAAGGTGGTGCCCGCGCGGTACTCGTCGCCCGACGAGGTGCCGTGGTAGACCTCGGAGAGCCACTGGGAGAACTCCTGGTAGTCCCACACGCGCCGCAGACAGGCCTCCGAGTAGCCGTCGAGGCCGCTCCCGTCGCCCTTGCCGAGGTAGGCCACGAGCGCGTCGCCGAGCAGGAAGGCGTCGTGCAGGGCGAGGTTCATGCCCTTGGCCGCTATGGGCGCGGTGAGGTGGGCGGAGTCCCCCGCGAGGAAGAGGCGGCCGAACGCCATCGGCTCGACCACGTAGTTGTGCATGTCGAGGACGCGCTTCTCGATCAGCCGGCCCTCGGTGAGCGGCGGGGTGCCGTCCGAGCCCAGGCGCTGCTGGAGTTCGGTCCAGACGCGGTCGTGGGGCCAGTTCTCGGGGTCGTCGCCGGGCGGGCACTCCAGGTAGTAGCGGGTGACCTCGGGGCTGCGGGCCATGTGCCCGGCGAAACCGTTCGGGTGGATGCCGAACAGGACGCAGTCGGAGGACGGCGGCGCCTCGGCGAGCAGCGCCAGCCAGCCGATGCCGTAGTCGTGCCGGGCGATGTTCGTGGTCCCGGGCAGGACCGTGCGGGTCACTCCGCGGGCCCCGTCGCAGCCGGCCACGAACTCGCACGCGACCAGGTGTTGTTCACCCCTGTCGCCATCGGTGTACGACACGGACGGCCGGGGCGTCTCCAGGTCGTGCAGCTGGATGTCCTGCACGCCGAAGCGGATCTCGCCGCCGCGTACGTCGGCGTACTCGCGGACCAGGTCCGTGACCAGCAGGGGCTGCGGGTAGACGAAGTGGTGCTGTCCCGTCAGCTCGCCGTACGTGAAGCGGAAGCGCTCGCCGGCGAAGCGGAACTCGCACTCGGTGTGCAACTGGGCGCGCTCCAGCAGGGTGTCGGCGAGACCGCGCCGCTGCAGACCCCGTACGGCCCACTCCTCGATGACGCCCGCGCGCGGCCGCTGCTCGATGAACGCGCGGGTCTCCACCTCCAGGACGAGGCAGTCCACGCCCGCGGCCCGCAGGATGTTGCCGGTCGTCAGCCCGGCCGGCCCGGCACCGACTATCACGACGGGAAAGCGTTGTGGCGGACCGGAGTTGGGGTGTGAGGTCACCCGGTCATTATGTCGGCGCCCCGGCGCGGGCGAGGAGGGGTGCCGGGTGCCTCCACACGCGGGGCTCAGCCCAGGCGGGGGATCTCGATCGCCGGGCACCTGTCCATGACCATGTCGAGGCCGGCGGCGCGGGTGCGGTCGTAGGCTGCCTCGTCGATGACGTCCAGCTGGAACCACACGGCCTTCGCGCCCTTCGACACGGCCTCGTCGGCCACCGTTCCGGCGAGGTCGGCGTTCACGAACACGTCGACCACGTCCACGTCGAAGGGGATGTCCGCGAGGGAGGCGTATCCCCGCTCACCGTGCACGGTCTCCGCCTTGGGGTGGACGGGCACGATCCGCTTGCCGTAGCGCTGGAGGACCGCGGCGACGCCGTAGGCCGCGCGCCGCTGGTTCGACGACAGGCCCACGACGGCCCAGGTGTCGCCGAGTTCGGTGAGGATCTTGCGGATCGTCGCTGGGTCGCCGTACACGTCGGATCTCCTGGAGAAGGGGGAACTGTGCCATGGGAGGCAACACCGGCCGCCGGCCGGGTCTTCCCGGTCGGGGCCCCTACTCCACCGTCGGCGCCGGTGGGTCCGATTCCGTAACCGTGTCCGGAATACCGGCCAGTCACCTGCGCGCGGCCCGCCGCCCGCCTACGCTCGCCCCGTGCTGCGCATCACAGACGCCCGAACCGGCCGGCCCGTAGACGCCGTCCCCGCCCGCAGGGGCTTGACCCGAGTCGAAGCCCATGTGCCGGGCCACGACGCCTCCGCCCTCCGCATCCTGCTCGTCGCCGATCTCCTCGTCCGGGCCCTGGAAATCGGCGGGACGCCCGTGTGGGCGCTGCTCACCGGCGACCGCGGACAGGCGGAGCTGCAGGCGGGCGCCGCCGCCCTGGGCATCCGGCCCTTCGAGGACCGCCGGGACGTCGGTCCCGGCTGGGGAGAGTCCCAGGCCGTCCATGTGGTGGGGGAGGGCGGTGCGGCTCCGGACGGGGTCCGGATCACCGTCGCGCCCGTCGAGACGCCGGACGTCCCGCCCGGCGCCGACCCCGCCGAGGTCCGCCTCGCCCTGCTCACTCCGCCCCGGAGCGCGCCCGCACGGCTCGACGAGGCGGCCCTGTCCGAGGCCCGCGGCATCCTCCTGCGCTGGCGCCGGGCCGTCGCCGCCTGGGCCCGGCAACCGTCCCGGCCCGTCCCCGACGAGGTGCGCGGACGGCTCCGCACCGCCTGGGAGGACGACCTGGACGTACCCGAGGTGCTGCGCGTGCTGCGCTGGGTCGAGGAGTCGGAGCTGCCGGAGGGCGCCCGCTTCGAGACCTACGCCTACGCGGACCGGCTGCTCGGTCTCGAGCTCACCCGTGACCTGGGGTCACCGGCATGACCGAGCGCACCGGAGCGGGGCCGCCACGCCGTCTGGTCGTGCTGCGACACGCCAAGTCCGCCTGGCCCGAGGGCGTCGCCGACCACGAACGCCCCCTCGGGCCCCGCGGCCGCCGGGACGCGCCGGAGGCGGGCCGCGCTCTCGCCGCCTCCGGCCTGCTGCCCGACCTCGTCCTGTGCTCCACCGCCGTACGCGCCCGCCACACCTGGGAGCTGGCGTCCGCCCAGTGGGACACTCCACCGCCGGTACGGCTCGACGCCGAGCTGTACGGAGCCGACGTACCGGAGCTGCTGGCCGCCGTGCACGGGACGCCTCCCGAGGTCGCGACCCTGCTCCTCGTCGGACACAACCCCGGCCTGGAGGACCTGGTCCTCACCCTGGCCGGGGACAGCGTCGACGACGCGCTGGACGAGGTACGGGTGAAGTTCCCGACCTCGGCGATCGCGGTGCTGGCCTGGCACGGCACGTCCTGGCGGGCCCTGGAGCCGGGGACGGCACTGCTCACGTCCGTCATGGTGCCGCGGGGGAGGATGCGATGAGCCGGCCCGCCGGGACGTGCTCACCGACGGATTAGGCTGACCGGATGCAGGACGAGTACCGCACAGTGGCCCGCGCGGGCGTGCACGAGACCGAGGTCAACCGCTCGCGCTTCCTGTGCGCCCTCGCCCCGGCGGCCACCGAGCAGGAGGCCCAGGACTTCGTCGCCTCCGTCCGCAAGGCGCACGCCGACGCCAGCCACAACTGCTACGCGTACGTCATCGGCGCCGACGCCGCGATCCAGAAGGCGAGCGACGACGGCGAACCCGGCGGCACCGCGGGCGTCCCCATGCTCCAGATGCTGCTGCGCCGCGACATGCGGTACGTCGTCGCCGTCGTCACCCGCTACTACGGCGGCGTCAAGCTCGGCGCGGGCGGGCTGATCAGGGCGTACGGCGGTGCGGTCGGTGAGGCCCTGGACGCCGTGGGCACCCTCACCCGCCGCCGGTTCCGCCTCGCCACGGTGACCGTCAACCACCAGCGCGCGGGCAAGGTGCAGAACGACCTGCGCTCGACCGGACGCGAGGTGCGGGACGTGCGGTACGGCGAGGCGGTCACGATCGAGATCGGCCTGCCGGACGCGGACGTGGAGGCGTTCCGGGGATGGCTGGCGGACGTGACCGCGGGGGCGGCCGGGTTCGCGCTCGGGGGAGAGGCGTACGGAGACGCCTAGTTGCGCTTTTCGGGCATAACGGCCTTTTCTGTCTCCGGTCATGACGGGTCGATACGGGAGTGACCGCCCGTGATGTCAGACCCGGCCGTTAGGGTCGGGGATCATGAGACTGCTGCACACTTCCGACTGGCATCTCGGCCGGGCGTTCCACCGGGTCAACATGCTCGGGGCCCAGGCCGAGTTCATCGGTCACCTCGTCACGACCGTGCGGGAGCACGGGGTGGACGCGGTGCTCGTGTCGGGAGACGTGTACGACCGCGCGGTGCCCCCGCTCGCCGCGGTCGAGCTGTTCGACGACGCCCTGCACCGGCTCGCCGGGCTCGGCGTGCCGACCGTGATGATCTCCGGGAACCACGACTCCGCCCGCCGCCTGGGTGTCGGCGCGGGACTCATCGGGCGCGCCGGCATCCATCTGCGGACCGAGCCGGCGGCCTGCGGGACCCCCGTGGTCCTCTCCGACCCCCACGGTGACGTCGCTTTCTACGGCCTGCCCTACCTCGAACCCGCCCTGGTGAAGGACGAGTTCGGGGTGAAGAAGGTGGGCCACGAGGTCGTGCTCGCCGCCGCCATGGACCGGGTCCGCGCCGACCTCGCGACACGCGCGCGGGGGACGCGGTCCGTCGTCCTCGCCCATGCCTTCGTCACCGGCGGCGAGGCCAGCGACAGTGAGCGGGACATCACCGTGGGGGGAGTGGCCGCCGTGCCCGCCGGTGTCTTCGACGGGGTCGACTACGCGGCCCTCGGGCATCTGCACGGCAGCCAGACCATCACCGAGCGCGTGCGCTACTCCGGCTCCCCGCTGCCGTACTCCTTCTCGGAGGCCGACCACCGCAAGAGCATGTGGCTGGTCGACCTGGACGCCGAGGGCGCGGTCACCGCCGAGCGCGTCGACTGCCCGGTGCCGCGGGCGCTGGCCCGGATCCGGGGGACGCTGGAGGAGTTGCTCGCCGATCCGCGGCTCGTGCCGCAGGAGGAGGCCTGGGTGGAGGCGACCCTCACCGACCCGGTCCGCCCGGCGGAACCCATGGCCCGGCTCTGTGAGCGCTTCCCGCACACGCTCAGCCTCGTGTTCGATCCCGAGCGGGCGCCGGACGACCCCGAGGTGTCGTACGCCCGGCGGCTGGCCGGCCGCAGCGACCAGGAGATCGCCGAGGACTTCGTGGCCCATGTGCGCGGTGCGGGTCCGGACGAGCGTGAACAGGCCGTGCTGCGGGACGCGTTCGACACCGTGCGCGCGGACGAGGCCGTGCGGGAGGTGGCGCGGTGAGGCTGCACCGGCTCGACATCACCGCCTTCGGACCGTTCGGCGGCTCACAGACGGTCGACTTCGACGAGCTGTCGGCGGCCGGACTGTTCCTGCTGCACGGTCCGACGGGCGCCGGAAAGACCTCCGTGCTCGACGCCGTCTGCTACGCGTTGTACGGCTCGGTGCCGGGCGCCCGGCAGAGCGGCCAGGGGACGGCGCTGCGCAGTGATCACGCGGCCGCGAGCACCCGCACCGAGATCCGCCTCGAACTCACCGTCGCCGAACGCCGCTTGGAGCTCACCCGCCAGCCGCCCTGGGAGCGCCCGAAGAAGCGCGGTACCGGCACGACGCTCGACAAGGCACAGAGCTGGCTGCGCGAGTACGACGCGGTCGCCGGGGCCTGGAAGGACCTCAGCCGGTCCCACCAGGAGATCGGTGAGGAGATCACCCAGCTGCTCGGCATGAGCCGCGAGCAGTTCTGCCAGGTCGTGCTGTTGCCCCAGGGCGACTTCGCGCGCTTCCTGCGGGCCGACGCCGAGGCCCGCGGCAAGCTGCTGGGACGGCTCTTCGACACCCACCGGTTCGCCGAGGTCGAGAAGCGGCTGGCCGAGCGACGCCGCGCGGCCGAGGCACAGGTGCGCGAGGGCGACGCCGCGCTGCTGGCCGACGCGCACCGCATGCAGCAGGCCGCCGGTGACGCCATGGAGCTGCCCGAGCTGGCGCCCGGCGAGCCGGGTCTCGCCGAGGCCGTCCTGAGCGCGGCCGCCGTCGCCCGCAGCACCGCCCGCGAACAGCTGACGATCGCCCACTGCCGGCTCGCTGCCGCCGAGTCCGCCCAGGCCGCCGCCGAGCGCGACCTGGCCGAGGTACGCGAAGTCGACCGGCTCCAGAGCCGGTTCGCCCAGGCACGCGAGCGGGCCGCGCTGCTCAAGGAGCGGGCCGACGGCTACCACCAGGCGCGGGCCCGGATGGAGCGGGCCCGCAAGGCGGAGGCGGTGGCGCCCGCACTGGAGCTGCGGGAGGCGGCCGAGGCCGAGCACCGGCGGGCGGTCGCGGCCGAGACACACGCGCGTGGGCTGCTGCCGGAGACCTACGCGGGGGCGGGCGCCGCCGGACTCGCCACCGCCGCACGCCGGGCGGCCGAGGAACTGGGCGGCCTGGACTCGGCCCGGCGCGCCGAGCAGCGGCTCGCCGACCTCGACGACGAGCGCGCCGGCCTGGACCGCCAGGAGCGCTCCGACGAGGGCGTCCTCCAGGAGGCCGAGGCCTGGCTGGCCGGGTGGGAGGAGACCCGCGCCGCCCTTCAGCACGCCGTCGAGTCCGCCCAGGAGGCGGCCACCCGCGCCGAACAGCTGGCCGTGCAGCGCGAGCCCGCCCGTAGACGACTCGCCGCCGCGCGCCAGCGCGACCAGTTCGCCCGGGACACCGACGACGCCCGGCAGCAGGTCGTCGAGGCGACGGACCGGGCCCTGAAAGCCCGCGCCGACTGGCTGGACGTGAAGGAACGCCGGCTGAACGGCATCGCCGCCGAGCTGGCCGCCCAGCTCACCGACGGCGAGCCCTGCGCGGTCTGCGGCGCGACCGAGCACCCCGCTCCCGCCCGCAAGGACGCCGGACACGTCGACCGGGAGACCGAGGAGCGCGCGCTCGCCACCTCGCAGCACGCCGACGAACAGCGGGCCGAGGCCGAGCGGCGACTCGCCTTCGTCCAGCGGGCACTGGCCGCCGCCCAGGGCGAGGCCGGCGACACCTCCACCGAGGAACTCGCCGTCCAGGCAGAGGACTTGGAGCGCGAGTACGGCCAGGTCCGCACCGCCGCCTCGGCGCTGCACACCGCGACGGAACAGCTGCGGCAGGCCGAGCGGGAGCGCGAACAGCGGCTGACCGCCCAGCAGGAGGCCGCCGTGCGCACCGCCTCCCGCGGCGCCCGCCGGGACGCCCTGGACCGGGAACGCACCACCCTGGAAGCGGAGTTGACCCAGGCGCGCGGTGCCGCCGACAGTGTGGCCGCCCGCGCCGCCCAACTGGAGCGGCAGGCCGCGCTGCTCACCGACGCCGCCGACACCGCGCGCGTCGCCGAGGACACCGCCCAGCGGCTCAAGGACGCCGACGCCCGGCTCGCCGACGCCGCCTTCCGGGCCGGCTTCGACACCCCACAGGCCGCGGCCGCCGCCCTCCTCGACGAGGCGGCCCACCGCGACCTCCAGCACCGGCTGGACGCCTGGCAGGCCGAGGAGGCCGCCGTACGGGCCGTACTCGCCGAGACCGACACCGCCGACGCCGCCCAGCAGCCGCCCGCCGACGTGGCGCGCGCGGAGCGGGCCGCCGCCGACGCGGGCCGCCGAGTCCGCGAGGCCGCCTCCGTGCGGGACGCGGCCGCCCGGCGCTGCGCCGAACTCGACCGACTCTCCGCCCGCTCGGCCACCGGCCTCGAACGGCTGGCACCGCTGCGCGAGGAGTACGACCGGGTGGCCCGCCTGTCCGCGCTCGCCGCCGGCACCTCGGCCGACAACGAACGCAAGATGCGGCTGGAGTCCTATGTGCTCGCGGCCCGTCTGGAGCAGGTGGCGGCCGCCGCGACCGCGCGTCTGCAACGGATGTCGTCCGGCCGCTACACCCTCGTCCACTCCGACGACCGCAGCGGCCGCGGTCGCAGCGGACTGGGACTGCACGTCGTCGACGCCTGGACCGGACGCGAGCGGGACACGGCCACCCTGTCGGGCGGTGAGACCTTCTTCGCCTCGCTCGCCCTGGCCCTCGGCCTCGCGGACGTCGTCACCGACGAGGCCGGCGGGGTCCGGCTCGACACCCTCTTCATCGACGAGGGCTTCGGCAGCCTCGACGACCAGACCCTGGACGAGGTCCTCGACGTCCTGGACTCATTGCGGGAACGCGACCGCAGCGTGGGCATCGTGAGCCATGTGGCCGACCTGCGCCGGCGGATCCACGCTCAGCTGGAGGTCGTGAAGGGGCGCGCGGGGTCGGTGCTGAAACAGCGGGGCGGAGGCTGACGTCAGCGCCCCAGGGGTCGCCGGGGGAGCGGGGAAGAGTACACGACGCTCGTGGTCACCGAGCCCAGCGTGCCGATCTTTCCCGACACCTCCTCCAGGTGCCGCATCGAGCGGGCGGCGACCTTGATGACGAAGCAGTCGTCGCCGGTCACGTGGTGCGCCTCCAGGATCTCGGGCGTCACGGCGACCAGATCGTGGAAGGGCTTGTAGTTGCCGTTGGGGTACCGGAGACGGACGAAGGCCAGGATCGGCAGGCCCAGCCGGTCGGGGTCCACGACGGCGGCATACCCCTGGATGACGCCCGCCTCCTCCAGCCGCCGCACCCGCTCGGTGACCGCGCTCGCGGACATCGAGACGGCACGGGCGAGCTCGGCGAAACTGGCCCGGCCCTCCCGCTGGAGGACGTCGAGGATGCGCCAGTCGGTGGCGTCCGGGGAATACACGGTCATGTCCGAGAGATAGCAGGGCAATCCCCGGCCGGGCAAGGTGCACGCCGTGGAATCCCCCTTCAGGTCGGTGATCATCGACCGTAGATTTCCGGCATGACGACAACCGACTCGCTCACCGTGAACCCCGTCCTGCGCGTCGCCCCCGCCGCCCCGGCCGAGGCCGCCGCCCACTTCCGCGCCGGCCTCGCCTTCCACGCCGACGTGTCCGACGTCGCCGCAGCGCTCGCCGCCGACGGCGACCCCGGCTTCGTGGTCCTCGACTCCCGCTCCACCGCCGCCTGGGACCAGGGCCACATCCCGGGCGCGGTCCACCTGCCCACCGCCCTCATCCCCGAGCAGGCCGAACAGTTCCTGGACCGGTCCGTGCCCGTCGTGACGTACTGCTGGGGCCCGGGCTGCAACGGCGCCACCCGTGCCGCACTCGCCCTCGCCGAACTCGGCTACCGGGTCAAGGAGATGCTCGGCGGTTTCGAGTACTGGGTGCGCGAGGGCTTCGCGTTCGAGACCTGGCAGGGCCGCGAGCGGCGGGCCGCCGACACGTTGACCGCGCCGGCCGACTCGCAGGACTGCGGCTGCTGAGTTCCGGAGACCGACGTGGGGTTCCTGTGCAGGTGCAACCTCGAGGTTCCGGTGCGTGTAGGTTCTGGCCCATGGTGCGATACGCGGAGCCGGGCGCGGTGGAGTGGGTGGAGTCGGGCGGCGGCCCGCTCATAGCGGTGCCGGAGACGGTGCTGCCCTTCTGGGCGGGTGCCGACGGCGACGAGACGGTCTCGGACTACGACCGGGCCTGCGAAGTCGACCGCACGGTGGGTCTGTTGCCGGTCGGCGACTCCGCCGCACTGGTCTTCGGGGACGAGCCCACCTCGACCTCCTACCTCGCCGACCACGACACCTTCGTACGGTGGTGCGCCGCCGACTCCGAGGAAGAACTCCTCGCCGCGGTCCCCGCCGCGCTCGCCAACGCCGTCTGGGAGGACGAGGTGAGCTGGACGGTACCCGGCCCGGTCGTCCTCTTCGACGCGGCCTGGCCCGGCAACGAGTCGGCCGACACCGACCACTTGAAGGTCTCGCTCGCCCCCGGCCGGTACGCGATACGCGCCGCCAATGTGCGGCCCGGGCCGGAGACCTGGCTGGGTCTTGTTCAGCTGCGGCGGCTGTCGAACTGACGGCTGCGGCCGGTGACCGACCCGGATCACGGGTCCGAGTCGGTCACCTGAGCCCGAGCGTCAGAGCTGCGCCAGCTCGTCCACCAGGTCGTCCAGTCCCAACGAGCCCTGCGACAGCGCCGCCATGTGCCAGGCCTTGAGGTCGAAGGCGTCGCCGTGCCGTTCGCGGGCCTTCTCCCGGCCCAGCAGCCAGGCCCGCTCGCCGAGCTTGTAACCGATCGCCTGGCCGGGGATCGTGAGATAGCGGGTCAGCTCGCTCTCCACGAAGTCCGCCGGCCGGCTGCTGTGCGCGCCGAAGAACTCCTGCGCCAGCTCGGGGGTCCAGCGCTCGCCCGGGTGGAACGGAGAGTCCGCCGGGATCTCCAGTTCCAGATGCATGCCGATGTCGACGATGACCCGGGCGGCCCGCATCATCTGGGCGTCGAGATAGCCGAGCCGCTGCTCCGCGTCCGTCAGGAAGCCGAGCTCGTCCATCAGCCGCTCCGCGTACAGCGCCCAGCCCTCGGCGTTGGCGCTGACCCCGCCCACCGCCGCCTGGTAGCGGGAGAGGTTCTCCGCGACATGGGCCCACTGGGCGAGCTGGAGATGATGGCCCGGCACGCCCTCGTGGTACCAGGTCGAGACGAGGTCGTAGATCGGGAAGCGGGTCTGGCCCATGGTCGGCAGCCAGGTGCGGCCGGGGCGTGAGAAGTCCTCCGAGGGGGGCGTGTAGTACGGGGCGGCCGCGCCGCCGGGTGGGGCGATGCACGACTCCACCCTCCGCACCCGCTCGGCGAGTTCGAAGTGGGTGCCGTCCAGCGAGTCGATCGCCTGGTCCATCAGGCCCTGGAGCCACTCGCGGACCTCGTCGACGCCGTCGATGTGCGTGCCGTGCTCGTCGAGGTGGGCCAGCGCCACCCACGGCGTCTCGGCGCCCGGCAGGATCTTCTCGGCCTCCTGCTTCATCTCGCCGAGCAGCCGGTGGTACTCGGACCAGCCGTACGCGTAGGCCTCGTCCAGATCGAGGTCCGTGCCGTTGAAGTAGCGGGCCCAGCGGGCGTACCGCTCCCGGCCCACGGTGTTCGGGGCACCCTCGATCGTCGGCGTGTACACGTCCCGCATCCAGTCGCGCAGCTCCACCACGGAGGTGGTCGCGGCGCGGGCGGCCTCGTCCAGCTCGGCGCGCAGCGACTCGGGGCCCGCCGAGACGAAGTCCTCGAACCAGCCACGGCCGTTGCCGTCGGTGTCCGCCCACTCGGTGAGCTGCTCGACGAAGGTGGCGGTCGGACGCGGCGCCGCGTACAGCTTGCGGTCCAGGCCGAGTTGGAGGGACTCGCGGTAGCCCGCGTACGCGGTCGGCACCGATCGCAGCCGCTCGGCGATCGCCGCCCAGTCCTCCTCCGTCTCGGTCGGGGTGACGGTGAAGATCTCACGGATCTCGTGCGCGGGCGTGGCCATGTTGCCGACCGCGCGCAGCCCCTCGTCGGCCTCGTGGACGGCGAGTTCGGCTGTCAGCCGCTCCCGCAGCAGTCGGCCGCACCGGCGCTCGATGTCGCTGTCCGCGCCGGGTTGCCGCTCGGCCTCGTCGAGCCTGGCGAGCGTGGTCCGCCGAAGCTCCGCGAGCGCCTCCTGGCCCGCCGGTGACGTGTCGGGCAGCTTGCTCGAACTCTCCTTCACACCCAGGTAGGTACCGGTGATCGGATCGAGGGCGATGAGCTCGTCGACGTAGGCGTCGGCGACCTGACGGGGCAGCGGGCTCTGAGTCTCAGACATGCGGTCCATCCTCATACGCGGACCTCGCGGGCGTCACCCCGATTCCGCTGTCGGCGTGGCCGGCGGAAGGAGCGGCCCGCAGTCCCACTGCTGGAAGATCAGCCGGGTCTCCACCCGGGCCACCTCACGCCGGGAGGTGAACCCGTCCAGCACCAGCCGCTGCAGATCCGTCATGTCCGCCACGGCCACATGCACGAGATAGTCGTCGGGGCCGGTCAGATGAAAGACGGTCCGCGACTCCGGCAGTGCCCGGATCCGCTCCACGAACGGCCCGACCAGCTCCCGCCGGTGCGGCCTCACCTGCACCGAAAGGAGCGCCTCCAGACCCCGGCCCAGCTTGGCCGGATCCAGCCGCAGTTGATGTCCGAGGATGACGCCCGAGCGGCGCAGCCGGGTCACCCGGTCCAGACAGGTCGACGGTGCGACACCGACCTGGGCGGCGAGATCGCGGTAGGTGGTCCGGGCGTCGTTCTGCAGCAGCCGCAGCAGATGCAGGTCCACCGGGTCCAGTACGACAGATTCGGCCATCGGCCGAACGTAGCACGGGCTTGGCCCCGAGAACGCCGGTCGGTGTTCACCCTTGCGGGCATGGACTCAGCGCGCACCGCCACCGCCTCTCGTACGCCGCTCAGAGCACTGGCCACCGAGGCCGTCCACGCCGGCCGCGACGACCTCGCCCGCCAGGGACTGCACACCCCGCCCATCGACCTGTCGACGACCTACCCGTCCTACGACAGCCGCGGCGAGGCCGCCCGCATCGACGCCTTCGCCGCCACCGGCGCCGAGCCGGAGGGCCCGCCGGTGTACGGACGCCTCGGCAACCCGACCGTCGCCCGCTTCGAGACCGCCCTGGCCCGCCTGGAGAACACCGAGGCCGCGGTCGCCTTCGCCAGCGGCATGGCAGCGCTCACGGCGGTCCTCCTCGTACGGGCCTCCCTGGGCCTGCGCCACGTGGTGGCCGTACGCCCCCTGTACGGCTGCAGCGACCACCTCCTGAGCGCCGGACTCCTCGGCACCGAGGTCACCTGGACCGACCCGGCGGGCGTCGCCGACGCGCTGCGCCCGGACACCGGCCTGGTCCTGGTCGAGTCCCCGGCCAACCCCACCCTCGCCGAGATCGACCTGCGGGCCCTGGCCCACTCCTGCGGCTCCGTGCCCCTCCTCGCGGACAACACCTTCGCCACGCCGGTGCTCCAGCGTCCCGCGGAGCTCGGTGCCCGCCTGGTGCTGCACAGTGCCACCAAGTACCTCGGCGGCCACGGGGACGTGATGGCGGGGGTGGTGGCCTGCGACGAGGAGTTCGCCGGGCACCTGCGGCAGGTCCGTTTCGCCACGGGGGGCGTCCTGCATCCGCTGGCCGGCTACCTCCTGCTGCGCGGTCTCGCCACTCTTCCGGTACGGGTACGGGCGGCGTCCGCGAACGCCGCCGAACTCGCCTGCCGCCTGGCGGCCGACCCGCGCGTCACCCGGGTCCACTACCCGCGCATCGGCGGCGCGATGATCGCCTTCGAGGTGGCCGGCGACCCGCACGGGGTGATCAGCCGGGTTCGCCTGATCACCCCGGCGGTGAGCCTGGGCAGTGTGGACAGCCTCATCCAGCATCCGGCTTCCATCAGCCACCGCATCGTGGACGCGGACGACCGCAGGGGTGCGGGCGTGGGCGACCGACTGCTCCGGCTGTCGGTGGGGCTGGAGGACGTCGAGGACCTGTGGGCGGATCTGGACGCGGCACTGGAGCGCCCGGTCAGGGACGCCGAGCTGTGTCGGCCTGCGGCTCGGCGACTCCCATAGCAGGCTCTGCCGCCTGCTGCGGGGCGATACGCGCGGTGATCACCAGGGTCCCCTCCTCGATCTGGTAGTCGAGGGGGAGTCCCAGCCCCCGCATCGCCGCGACCATCCCGGTGTTGGACGACTGGGTCACGGCGTACACACTCTCGCATCCGGCCTCGACAGCCAGCGCGACCAGCCGCTCCAGCAGCTCGTTCCCGATGCCCCGCCGCTGCCAGGCGTCCTCGACGAGCAGGGCCACCTCGGTCTCGTCGCCGTCCCACAGCAGATGCCCGAGTCCCACGATCCGCCCCGACGCGGTCTGCACGGCGAGGGTGCGGCCGAAACGAGGACTGAGCAGGTGGTTGAGATACCGGTCGGCGTCACCGACGGGCCCGTGGTACCGCATGGTGAGCGTCCGCGACGAGCACCGCTCGTGCATCGCCCGGGCCGCCTCCAGGTCACCGGTGTCGGCACGCCGGACGGTGATGTCCCGGCCTTCCGGCAGCGTCATCACGTCCTGGCTGCGCGGCACCCGCGGACCGAGCCGGGCGTCCAGCTCGACCAGGGCCCGGGCCCGGGCGAACTCCGTCGGTGTGAACGGCAGATGCGGCCGCTCCACGGTGATCACTCCGCCCTCCGGGGCCCGCAACCGCATCACGGTGTCCTCCAGAACCCCTTCCACGGGCACTCCCTGAGCCCCTCCCGTCGGGGTGGCCGGCAGGGACCGGATCGTGCTGCGGCCCAGCAACTGCCGCAACGCGAGCGGGAGTTCCGCCGCGTCCAACGCGGTGCGGGTGGCGAGGCCGAGTACCCGGGTCGGGGCGTCCACCAGATCGTGGGTGTCGGCCCGCTCGATCCAGGTGTCCGAGCCGCCGGCCCGCGCGACGGCCCGGGTGATCTCGGAGCCCTCCAGCGTGCCGGGGGCCCGCAGCAGGAACTCGTCGACCGTGCCCACCGCCAGCGGGTGGGTCTGCAGGCTGAGGATGTCGATCCGCTGCCCGGCGAGGACCGTGCACAGGGCGGCCAGCGAGCCCGGTTCGTCCTTGACCGTGGTGCGCATCCGCCACAGCGTGCTCTCCGTGACCACCGGGTCCGAGGTCACCGGCGGCCGGTCGGCAGGCCCGGCCCGCTCCCCCTCGGGCAGCGGCCGGGCGCCGGTATCACCCGTCGGAGGTGCGTGACCGTGGCGGCGTGCCCACCAGGTGTGGAAGCCCGCCGTGGCGGCCAGGGCCACCGCCGAGATCACCAGCAGCGCGGTGCCGTCGGGGCCGTGCCCGATCAGGTTCGCCACGGTGTCGGCCACCGCGACGGCCGTGAACAGGGCGGCGAGTTCGATGACGTCGCGCCGCCAGTGGTGCACGGGGCGACCGTGTTTCGCACGGGTCACATCAGACATGTCTCGAGTCATACAGCCACTGTGGAGGAACGGTGTTGCGTGATCACGAACGCATTGTGACTGATCGGTTAAGCGTGGTTCTGTGCTCTTTGTACCCTTTTCAACTTGTTCAGTCGCGAGTGACGTGGGCGAGAGGTCACTGGCCCACCCGGCCGGGCTGGAGCACCCGAGTGAACAGCACCGTGCCGTCCTGCTCGCGCAGACGTACCGTCAGCTCACCGCTGTGGCCGTCGATGTCGACCTCGCCGAAGAACTGGTAGCCGCCCGCGGGGGAGACGTTCGAGGCGGTCGGCGCCTTCACGAACACCCGCTCGGGGCCGAAGGTGCCGTCGAGCGCACTGGCCGGGAAGGCACCCGCGTTCAGCGGCCCCGACACGAACTCCCAGAACGGCTCGAAGTCGGTGAACACGGCCCGCGACGGCTGGTAGTGCTGGGCCGAGGTGTGGTGCACGTCGGCGGTCAGCCACACCGTGCCGGTGATCCGCCGGTGCTTGATGTACCGCAGCAGCTCCGCGATCTGCAGCTCACGTCCGAGCGGGGCGCCCGGATCGCCCTGCGCCACCGCCTCGATGTTCGCCCTGCCCTCCGTGGCGTCGGGCACGACCAGGCCGAGCGGCATGTCGGAGGCGATCACCTTCCACACGGCCCTTGAGCGCGACAGCTCCCGCTTGAGCCATTCCAGCTGCTCGCGGCCGAGGATGCCCTGCGGGTCCACGGTCTGGTCGTCGGGCGAGTTGGCGTTGCGGTACGTCCGCATGTCCAGCACGAACACGTCGAGCAGCGGCCCCTGCCGCAGCACCCGGTACACCCGGCCCTCCCGGGCACCCGGCCGCAGCGTGGAGACCGGGAAGTACTCGCTGAACGCGCGTCGCGCCCGGCCCGCGAGGACGTCGACGCTCTTTACGGTGTAGCGGGCGTCGGAGTCGAGGATCGTCTGGCCCGGGTACCAGTTGTTGCGCACCTCGTGGTCGTCCCACTGGATGACGGACGGCACCTGGGCGTTGAAGGCCCTGAGGTGGTGGTCGAGCAGGTTGTAGCGGAAGTTGCCGCGGAACTCGGCCAGGGTCTCGGCGACCTTGGACTTCTCCTCGGTGGTGATGTTCCGCCAGGTGCTGCCGTCCGGCAGGGAGGCGGTCGCCGCGATGGGGCCGTCGGCGTAGATGTTGTCGCCGCTGCACAGGAAGAAGTCCGGGTCGAGCTCGGCCATCGCCCGGTAGATCGTGTAGCCGCCGAAGTCCGGGTTGATGCCCCAGCCCTGCCCGGCGAGGTCGCCGGACCACAGGAACCGCACTCCGTCCCGGCGCTTGGGGGACACCGTGCGGAAGGTGCCGGCGACCGGCTCGCCGGTGCGTCGCGGGTCGTCCGGGTCGGCCAGCAGCACGCGGTAGTGGATCTGCTCGCCCGACGGCAGTCCGCGCAGCCGGGTCGTACCGGTGAAGTCGGTGTCCGCGCCGAGCAGCGGGCCGTGCCATCTGCGGGGATTGCGGAACGACTCCGTCGCGGAGGTCTCCACGATCATCCGGGCCGGACGGTCGGAACGCACCCACACCAGACCGGAGTCGGAGGTCACGTCTCCCGTCTGCACTCCCCAGCCCGCCCCGGGGCGCCCGGAGAGGGCGAAGGCGGGTGCGGCTCCGGACACCGCGGCGGGCAGGGTGAGGGCCGCCGACGCGGCCAGGGAGCCGCGCAGCACGCCGCGGCGGCCGGGGAACGGACGGTGTGACATGGAGGCGCCTCCAGGGACGGGATCCGGCCGGTGTTCGCTGCCACAACTACGGGGCCACCGCGGCGCACACGCGAACCCCAGGTGAACAACCGGCCGCGGTAACAAGGGAACCCGTGTGCCCGAGGGCGCGGCTCAGCCGCGGGCCGCCTCGGCCATCAGCCGTACGCCGTCCCGGATCCGCGTCGGGGACAGGTGCGCGTATCCCAGGACCAGCCGCACGCCTTTCTCGTCGTCGGGCTCGGCACGCGCGTGTGCGTAGTCCGTCAGCGGGCGGACGGCCACGCCCGCCGCGCCGAGGCGGGCGAGGAACGTCTCCTGGGGGCCGTACCGGTGTGGCAGCGCGGCGATGACATGCAGCCCCGCGGCGATCCCGGACACCTCCGTGCCGGGCAGGTGCTCGTCCAGCGCGGAGACCAGGGTGTCGCGCCGCTCCCGGTAGGCGCGCTGGCAGCGGCGCAGTTGGCGGTCGTAGTCGCCGCGCTCCACGAGGCGGGCGAACAGCGCCTGGTCGAGCGTGGGATGGCCGAGATCCATGGTCCGCTTGCGCTCGACGACCTCGTCGGCCAGCGTCTGCGGCACGAGCAGCCAGCCGAGCCGCAGCCCGGGAGCGAGGGACTTGCTGACCGATCCCGCGTAGGCGACACGGTCCGGATCGAGTCCCTGGAGCGCCCCCACGGGCGCCCGGTCGTAACGGAAGTCGCCGTCGTAGTCGTCCTCCACCACGAAGCCGTCGACGGAGCGCGCCCAGTCGAGCAGTTCCGTGCGCCGCCGCGCGGAGTAGGCGATGCCGGTGGGGAACTGGTGGGAGGGCGTCGTGACGACGGCGCGCACGCCCGAATCCCGCAGGGACCCGACGCAGATCCCGTCCTCGTCCAGCGATACGGGAACGGTGGTGACACCCGCCGCCGCGTACAGGGAGTCGTGCTGCGGGCTCCCGGGATCCTCCACGCCGACCGTCGGCAACCCGCGCGCGTGGAGCGCGAATCCGAGCAGCGTCGTCGCCTGGGCCACGCCGGAGACGACCACGATCCGCTCCGGATCGGCGACCACACCCCTGCGGCGCGTCAGCAGCTCGGCCAGCGCGGCGCGCAGGCGGGGCAGCCCGCGCGGATCGGGATAGCCCAGGTCCTGGTGCGGCAGCTCAGCCAGCACGCCCCGGTGGGCGGTGGCCCAGGCGGTGCGCGGGAACAACGACAGGTCGGGCGTCCCCGCGACGAAGTCCGTGCGGGTGCCCGCGGTGCGCGGGGCCAGGTCACGCGCGCGTGGCCGGGTGGCCCGCACGGCCCCGCCGACCCAGGTGCCGGCCCCACGGCCGCTGCGCAGATAGCCCTCCGCCGTCAGCTGCTCGTACGCCTCGGTGACGAGCCCGCGCGACACCCCGAGGTCGGCGGCCAGGTCCCGGCTCGACGGCAGCCGGGTCCCCGGCACGAGCCGCCCGGACCGGACCGCCTCCCTCAGCGCCGCCTGAAGGGAACGGCCACGCGTGCGTGCCGGCGCGGAGACGGCGGGCAGAAGCAGCTCCCAGGCGGCCGAGCCGACGCGGTCGTCCTGCGGCCGTTGCTGCGGATTGGTCCCCGATGACGTCATGTCACTGGACCTTAAACCGGTCCGCGGCACTTCCTAGCGTCGTCCCCATGAACGCCACCACCACGCGCGGCTCACTCCTCGCCGCGCTCGCCTGCGTCCTCGTCGGCGGGTCCTTCACCGCCAACAGCCTCCTCGGCGACTACCCGTACGCGGGCGGCCAGGCCCTGCGCTACGGCCTCGCCGCGCTGTTGCTGGTCCCCCTGGCCGCGAGCGGGGCCGCGGCACGGCTGCGCGCCCTCACGTCCCGCCAGTGGACACGTCTCGCGCTGCTCGCCGCCGTGGGCATGGTGGGCTTCAACCTCGCCGTCATCGCAGCCGAACGCACGGCGGAACCGGCCGTCCCCGGCGTCCTCGTGGGCTGTGCCCCCGTACTGGTGGCCGTCCTCGTCCCGCTGCTGGAAGGACGCCGGCCCCGACGCCGTGTCCTGCGGGGCGCGTTGTTCGTGGCCGTCGGCGCCTTCGCCGTCCAGGGCTGGGGCCGTACGGACGGGGCGGGCCTCGCCTTCTCGGTGTGCGCGCTGGCCGGCGAGGTCGGTTTCGCGGTGCTCGCCGTACCGGTACTGCGGCCCCTGGGACCACGGCTGCTGTCCGCCACCGTCTGCGCGGTCGCCGCCGTCGAGGCCGCGGTGGCCGGAATGCTCCTCGACGGCACCGCGTGGCTGCGCCGCCCCGACACCACCGAGACCGCCGCGCTGCTGTGGCAGGCGGCGGTCGTCACCGTCGTCGGCTTCGTGTGCTGGTACATGGGCATGCAGCGGATCGGCGCCGAGCGCGCCACGCTGTTCTCCGGCCTCATCCCGGTCGCGGCCGCCGCCACCGCACCCCTCGTCGGCACCGGCTCCTACGGCGCCGCCCAGGCCGTGGGCAGCGCCCTGGTCGGTGCCGGAGTCGCCCTCGGATCAGGGGCGCTGAGCCGCAGGCGGAAGGGCTCAGCGGCTGCCGTCGAGGATGACCCGCGCGACCAGGGCCGGGTCGTCGTTCATCGGGCAGTGGCCGCAGCCGGGCAGGCGCACGAGCCGGGCCCGGGGAATGATCTGCTTGGCCCGCACACCCTGCCGGCGTACGAGCACCCTGTCCCTGGTGCCCCAGGCGACCGTGACCGGCAGCCCCGGGACGTCGTCGCCGAACTGGACGGCGGTGCCGGCCCGGAGCGTCTCGTCGAACCCGGTGGCCTGCGCCAGGGCGAGCGTCTCGGCGACCACGGCCTCGGGTGAACGCCGGCCCGGGCGGGCGTAGATGGTGCTCGTGAGCAGCGTGCGGCCGGCCGCGCTGCGCGACAGCCGCTCGACCAGCGGCAGCGGCAGCCGCCGCGAGATGCGCCGCATCGTGAGCAGCACCCCGAACGCGTAGCGCCGCTCGGCCTGCGACCAGAACCCCGCGGGTGCCAGCGCGGTGACGGACCGCACGAGCTGTGCGCGGCCGAGCTCCAGGGCCAGCAGCCCGCCCAGGGAGTTGCCCGCCACGTGCGGGCGGTCCAGCTCAAGTGCCTCGCAGAATGCCCCGAACACGGACGTCGTGGTGGCCAGGTCGTACGACAGCCCTTCGGGCAGCCCCGGCGACGTGCCGAACCCGGGCAGGTCGACGGCGATCACGTCGTGCTCGGTCGCCAGGATGTCCACCACCGGGTCCCAGGCCTGCCGGTGGTGACCGATGCCGTGCAGCAGGAGCAGCGGCTCGCCGCGGCCCACGCGCGCGTAGGAGACGGTCACGGGCTGCGGCCCCTCGGGGGAGGGGACTTTGAAGGAGACGGTGGCGGACATGAGGGCTCCTTGACGGCGACTCACGGGGGCTGGGGCGGTGACGCACGGCGGACGCGCCGTAGACAGCTTGTCAGCAATTGCTACTGGCGGGTAGACCTCGCCGTCCCACGGGTCCGCCAAGCGCTCATAACCGCCTGGACACGACCCGGCGTCTGCGTTGGGATGAACCCGTGGCCACTGACACCGAGACCGATGTCTTCGAAGAGCACCGTCCCGTCCTCCTGGGCGTCGCCTACCGCATGCTCGGGCGCGTCGCCGACGCCGAGGACGTGGTGCAGGAAGCCTGGCTGCGCTGGTCGGCGGCCGACCGGAGCGAGGTGCGCGAACCGCGCGCCTATCTGGTCCGCGTCACCACGCGCCTGGCGATCGACCGGCTGCGCCAGGTCAAGGCGCGCGGCGAGACGTACGTCGGCCCCTGGCTGCCCGAGCCCTACGTGACCGACTTCGGGGACACCGTCCCCGACACCGCCGAGCAGGCCGTCCTCGCCGACTCGGTCTCGCTCGCGGTCCTGGTCGTCATGGAGTCGCTGTCACCGCTGGAACGGGCGGTGTTCGTCCTCAGGGAGGCCTTCGGGTACCCCTACGCCGACATCGCCGCCATGCTCGACCGCGCCGAACCCGCCGTACGGCAGCTCGCGGGGCGGGCCCGCAGGCACGTCGACGAACGACGGCCGCGCTACGACGTGGACCCGGCGCAGCGCCGCGCCCTGACGGAGCGTTTCCTCGCCGCCGCGGGCGGAGGCGACCTGGAGGGACTGATGTCGCTGCTCGCCCCGGACGTCCGGCTCGTCGGCGACAGCGGCGGCAAGGCCAAGGCGCCACTGCGGGTCCTGGAGTCGGCCGACCACGTGGGCCGCTTCATCGTCGGCGTCGCCAACAGGGGTGTCCCGGACTTCGGCTGGCGCTTCCTGGAGCTCAACGGCGGGCCCGCGGTGCTCGTCCTGTCGGGCGGAAAGCCCGACTCCGTCTTCCAGCTGGACATCCTGGACGGCCGTATCCAGTCCGTCTACATCATCCGCAACCCGGACAAGCTGCGCTCCCTGTCCGTTGTCTGACAGCCTCATGAACGCTGTGTGGCATCGCGTCCGCGCGGCCTGCAGGGGATCGAGGATTGGTCTTGACCAAGGGGGGGTGCCGCCCTATGGTCGCAGAGAAGTGCAACAACCTTTAATAAACAAGGGCGCTAAAACGCCGCCGGAACACGGCGATTGCGGAGGCAAGGGTGGGGACCACGCAGCTCGAATCGGTGCCGGAACCGAAGTACTGGCATCTCAAGACCGTGCTCAGTGAGGCATTGGACTCCGAATTCTCCGTGGGCGAGATCCTGCCCAACGAGCGCGACCTCGCCGCCCGTTTCGGCGTCGCCCGCGCCACGCTCCGCCAGGCCCTGGAGCAGCTGGAGCTGGAAGGCAGGCTGCAGCGCCGCCGCGGTGTCGGGACGACCGTCGCGCCGCCGCGGGTGGGCGTGGCCGTCGGTTCCGAGCAGCACGCCTGGCCCGGTGCGGCCGGGGACGACTGGCAGACCGTCGACTGCGCCGCCGCGGTGCCGCCCGCGTCCGTCGCGGACGCCCTCGGGACCGACCGCGCGCAGCCGGTGCACACCGTGCGCCGCTCCCGGATGACCCACGGCCAGCCCGTCGCGGCCGAACTGCTGTACATCCCCGAGGCGTCGGTGCCGGAGCTCTCCGCCATAGACGCGCCGTCGGGGGCGGCACGCGCGCGTGCCGTGCTGCGCGAACTGCAGCGCCTGGAGCTGGAGAGCCGGGAGAACGCCGTCGAACTCGGCTCGGCCCGCGCGGACGACGCGAAGGAACTGGACCGCCTGCCCGGCGCCCCGGTGCTCGTCGTCACCACCCGCTACCTGGCCGGGGGCCGCACCGCCGCGGTCTCGGTGGCCACCTACCGCGCGGACACCTGCCGGCTGACCTTCGGGGACTCCGGCGCGGTGGAGATCCACGAGAGCCCGGAACGCCAGGCCTCCTGAGCGATACGGCGGTGCCCCGAGCCTGAGCCCGGGGCACTGGACCGCTCACCGGACCGCTCAGCGCCGTGCCGTGACCGTGCCCTCCACGGCGAACAACTGCTCCTCCACATGGTCCAGGGCCAGTCGCAGCGCACCCGTGGCCACGGCCGCCTCGCCGAGCAGCGACAGGGCGACCTTCGGCGGACGCAGGCAGTAGCGGGCCAACTCGCGCCGCAGCGGCTCCAGTACGCCGTCCAGGCCGGCCGCCCAGCCGCCGACCACGACGAGTTCCGGGTCGAGGGCCAGGACGAGCGCGGCCACGTCGTGGACGAGTCGCTGGATGAAACGGTCCACGGCCGCCCGGGCCCGCTGGTCGCCCTCGCGCGCCTGCGCGAAGACCTCGGCGACGGCCTGCTCGTCGAGCGGGTGCAAGGGCTCGTCGGTGGTGGACAGCAGCGTCTCCGGGCTGACCTCGCTGCCCAGCAGATGCAGCGCGCCGATCTCCCCGGCCGCCCCGCCGTACCCCCGGTGCAGCCGCCCGCCGATCAGTGAACCCGCCCCCGGGCTCAGCCCGGCCAGCACGAAGACCACGTCGTCGGACTCGGTGGCGGAGCCCTTCCAGTGCTCGGCGACCGCGGCCGCGTTGGCGTCGTTCTCGACCAGCACCGGGCACTTGAAGGAACGGCTGAGCCGCTCGCCGAGCCGCAGGCCCGTCCAGCCGGGCAGCGCCGCGCACAGCCGTATGGTGCCGTCCGCCTCCACGATGCCCGGCGAGGCGACGCCCACGGCCCACAGGGAGTCGCGCGCGACGCCGGCCCGGCGCAGCAGTTCGGCGACCGCGGTGCGCAGCCGCTCCAGGCGCTCGTCGGCAGAGGCCGTCTCGTCGACGTCCTTGGCGACGGCGCCGAGCACCCGGCCGTCGAGGTCGGACAGGAGCGCGGCGACCCGGTGCGGCCCGATGTCGAGCCCCAGCAGATGTCCGGCCTCGGCCCGGAACCGGAACCGTCGCGCGGGCCGTCCCTGTCGTCGGGCGACGCTCTCGTCCGCCGCCTTCTCGACCACCAGGCCGCCCTCGATGAGCCCCTCGACGACCCCTTCGACCGTCGGCCGGGACAGGCCCGTCACCCGGGTGATCTCGGTCAGCGTCGCGCAGTCCGTGGCACGCAGGGCATGCAGCACCACCGCGGAATTGATCCTTCGCAGGAGCGAGGGGTCCCCGCCGGTCAGTCGCCCCAACGTCCGTCCTCCCAGCTCGTGCGCGTGTTGGGCGGATCGTACTCGGCCCAACGCCCCGTCGGCAGTGCCGGGCCGGGAGATACGTCACACGCCCCGGCGGGGCGCTCGGCTCAGCCCGGCGCCACGAACCCCGACTCGTACGCCGCGATCACCGCCTGGGTGCGGTCCCGCGCCCCCAGCTTCGCCAGGACGGCGCTGACGTGCGACTTCACGGTCTCGGTGCCGACGACCAGCCGCGCGGCGATCTCCGCGTTGGACAGACCGCGCGCCATCAGCCGCAGCACCTCGGCCTCCCGCTCGGTCAGCCGCGCCCGCTCCATCGCGGCCCGGGCCGCCCGGTTGCCGCCCTCGTCGCCGTACTGGGCGGCCAGCTGTCGTACCGAGGCGGGGAACAGCAGCGACTCGCCCTCGGCGACCAGCCGCACGGCGTGCACGATCTCGGCCGGCCGGGCCCGCTTCAGCAGGAACCCGTCGGCACCGGCCCGCAGCGCCTCGTACACGTACTCGTCGTTCTCGAACGTCGTCACCACCAGGATCTTCGGCGGCTCCTCGACCGTCCGCAGCACCGCGCGCGTGGCCTCGATGCCGTCCAGCAGGGGCATCCGTACGTCCATGGCGACCACGTCGGGCCGCAGCTGCCGTACGAGGGGGATCACCGCCGCCCCGTCGGCCGCCTCGCCGACGACCTCGATGTCGGGCTGCGCCTCCAGCACCGCCCGCAGACCGGCGCGGACCAGGGGTTCGTCGTCGACGAGGAGAACGGTGACCGGCATTCCGCCAGCGTAGATCAGCGCAGCGGCAGCTCGGCATGCACCTGCCAGTCACCTCGGTCGGGTCCGGTGTGCGCGTGGCCGCCGAGCAGGGCCGCACGCTCGCGTATGCCGCGCAGCCCGCTGCCCCGCCCGGGGCCTGGTACGTCGGCCGTCAGCGGATTGCGGACCTCCAGGGCGAGGGTTCCGCCGGTGACCTCGACACGGACCCGGACCGGGACGCCCCCGGCATGCCGCAGCACATTGGTCAGCGCCTCCTGGAGGATCCGGTAACCCTCGCGGGAGACCGGCCCGGGCACGGTGTCCACCGGCCCGGTCAGTTCGGCGTCCACCTTCGCGCCGGACGCGCGCGCGGACTCCACGAGCCGGCCGGCGTCCGTCAGTGTCGGGCGGCTGGTCGCGGGCCGCTCGGACTCGCGCAGGATGCCGAGGACCCGCTCCAGATCCTCCAGCGCGGCCCGGCCGGTCTCCTCGATGGCGTCCAGGGCACGGTCCGTGAAGGCCGGATCACCGGCCGCCCGGGCGGCGCCCGCCTGGACGACGGCGACGGTCAGGGCGTGCCCGATCGAGTCGTGCAGCTCACGCGCGATACGGGTGCGCTCCAGGAGCTGCTCGGTGCGTTCCTCCATGGCGGCCAGGCGCTCGGCGGGGGAGGGGCCGAGCAGCCGGAGTGCGAGCGCGGTGATCAGACGGCCCGAGCCGGCCACGGTCGCCGCCAGCGCGGCCAGGGACAGGGGCGCGAGCAGGACGTGCCACCAGTGGTGGCCGCCGAGGAGGATCAGCACGCCCTCGTCGACGTCCTGGCCGAAGGCGGACGCCACCAGGTCCACGGCGCTGATGAGCAGTTGCACGGTGAGCATCGCCGTCGCGTTGCCCAGCAGCAGCCGCGCCTCCAGCCACAGGAGGAGCCGCCACCGGTCGCTCCAGGACGCCGACGGTGCGACGACGATGTCGAGGCTCTCGCCGTCGTCCCGGTGTCCGGTCAGCAGCAGCCTCGCCTGCAGCCCCTCCACGGTGCGCATCGCGGGCACCAGAGCGGCGGGCGCGAGCGTCGCGGCCGCCAACGGCCAGATCCACCACGCCTCCTCGACGAACAGCCACATGGCCGGCCACACGACGGCGACGAACAGATGCAGCCATCGTGTGTACGTCACCGCCCGGCCGAACGGGCGCAGCAAGCGGACCATGCGGTCATCGTGCCAGCCGCGTCCGACAACGACCCTCCCCCGCACGGGGGAGTCGATCTCCACGCGCGGGGGAGGCACCGCCCCCGCGCCACCGGCCAGGCTGCTGCCATGACCAGCATCGAAGTCCAGGCCCTCACCAAGGAGTTCGGCACCCGACGAGCCGTGGACGACGTCACCTTCCGCGTCCTGCCCGGCCGTGTCACCGGTTTCCTCGGCCCCAACGGCGCCGGAAAGTCCACCACCATGCGGCTCGTCCTC
Source organism: Streptomyces sp. NPDC102270 (assembly GCF_044766405.1). Lineage (NCBI taxonomy): Bacteria > Bacillati > Actinomycetota > Actinomycetes > Kitasatosporales > Streptomycetaceae > Streptomyces > Streptomyces sp. NPDC102270. The sequence continues at coordinate 172,705 of NZ_JBIWLX010000019.1, forward strand.
GGCCTCGACCGCCCGACCTCCGGCACGGCCACGATCGGCGGCCGCGCCTACGGCACACTCGACGAGCCCCTGCGTCACGTCGGCGCCCTGCTCGACGCCCAGGCCGCGCACGGCTCCCGTACCGGCCGCGATCACCTGCGCACGCTGGCCGCGAGCAACCGCATCCCCGACGGCCGGGTCGACGAGGTGCTGGAGCAGACGGGGCTGGCCCCGGTCGCGAGGCGCCGGCTCAAGACGTACTCCCTGGGCATGCGGCAGCGGCTCGGCATCGCGGCCGCCCTCCTCGGCGACCCCCGTGTGGTCATGCTCGACGAGCCCTCGAACGGCCTCGACCCCGAAGGCATCGTCTGGATCCGCGAGTTGCTGCGCCGGCTGGCCGGAGAGGGCCGCACGGTGCTGGTCTCCAGCCACCTCATGAACGAGACCGCGTCCTTCGCCGACCACCTCGTCGTCCTGGGCCGGGGGCGCCTGCTCGCCGACACACCGATGCGGGAGTTCATCCACGCACGCGTGCAGCCCGGCGTCCGTATCCGCACGAGCGACCCGACCGCCCTCAAGAGCGCCCTCGCGCGGCACGGTCATGACGCCGAGCAACACGAGGACGGGCACTGGACCGTCCAGCACGCGCGCGTGGACGAGATCGGCGCCCTCGTCTCCGCCGCGGGCGTCCCCCTCCTCGAACTGGCCGCGGAGGAAGGCACCTTGGAGCAGGCCTATTTCGACCTCACCTCCACCGAAACCGAGTTCACCGCACAGCCCCAGGAGGCCTGACATGTCCTTCACCGCCGTTCTGCACTCCGAGTGGCTGAAGATCCGTACGCTGCGCTCGCTCCTCGGCGCCCTGCTCACCCTGTTCTCCGCGACCACCGCGTTCTCCGCGATCGCCGGAGCCTCGGAGATCTCGGACCCCGAGTTCGACCCGCTGTTCATGGCGCTGTCCGGGGTTGCGCCCGGCCAGATCGCGGCCATCTCCTTCGGCGCGCTGGCGGTGTCGTCGGAGTTCCACGGGGGTGGGCTCCGGCTGTCGCTGGCCGCGGTGCCGCGCCGGGGGCGGTGGTTCGCGGCGAAGGCGACGGCCGTCGCCGTACCCACCCTCCTGGTCGGCCTGGTGACCGCCTGCGCCGCCCTCGTCGTGGCACGGGCCGGGCTGGGCGAGGCGGCGAGCGGCCTCAGCACCGGTGAACAGGTACGCGGTGTCGTCGGCTGCGGGATCTACCTCACCCTGATGGCGCTGCTGGCGGCCGGTCTCACGGCAGCGCTGCGCAGTGGGGTGGCGGCGCTCTCGCTCCTGATCCCGTTCGTTCTGGTCGTCTCGTTCGTGATCGGCGATGTGGCCGGTGGTGCCACGGCCTTCATGCCGGACCGGGCGGGACAGATCGTCCTGTACGAGACGCACGAGGGCCCGCTGGGACCGTGGACGGGACTCGCCGTGACCGCGGCCTGGGCCGCCGCCGCCCTGGCCGCGGGGGCCTGGCGGGTGCGACACCGGGACGCCTGACCACAAGTCGCCTGACGCCCCGCCAATTGTCAGTGGCGGCCGGTTTACTGGATCACATGGACAGTGCGAAGTACCTCGCCGCGATCGACTCGCTGTGCGCCCGCGACCTGACCGCGGCGGACGGCGAGCCGGTTCCCTACGGGGCGGGACCCGGCTACCGCATCGAGTCGTTAGCGGTGAGCCACGGGACCCGGACCGGTGACGCGACGCGGCGCATGGCGGCCGTGGCGGACTTCTACGCCCTGAAGAGCGCCATAGCGCAGCAGTTGGACGACCGCTGGGGCAGGCAGCAGCCGCTCTGGGGGATGGGCACGCTCCGGGTGCACGGCGAGCGGGGCGACGAGATACCCGAACCCTGGGCCACGGCGAGTTCCGTGGCGGACGACCTGGACCTCTGGCAGCCCCCGGGCTCGGACCGCTGGATCGCCCTCGGCGTGGGCTACCGGGACGACACCGACGAGGTCCACGTCCTCGCCGTGGCCTCGGACATTGACCCGGTGTGACCCGCTAACCGCGCTCCGCCGCCACCCGCAGCCGAGCGAACTCCTCCGCCATCGTCGCCGCGGCCCAGTGCGCGTTGAGCCCACTCGGATTCGGCAGCACCCACACGCGCGTCTCCCCGATCGTCCGCTCCTGCGGCCCGACCTTCGCCTTCCTGTCGTCGAAGGCCGCGCGATAGGCGGTGACCCCCACCACGGCCAGCCAGCGGGGCCCGAGCCGCGCCACCTTCTCCGCCAGCAGCCGCCCGCCCTCGCGGTACTCCTCGGCGCTCAGCTCGTCCGCCCGCGCGGACGCCCGGGCCACGACATTGGTGATCCCGAGCCCGTACGACAGCAGCTCCTGCTGCTCGGACGGCTTCAGGAGCCTCGGTGTGAAGCCGGACAGATGGAGCACCGGCCAGAACCGGTTGCCGGGGCGGGCGAAGTGATGGCCCGTCGCCGCCGTCATCAGCCCGGGATTGATGCCGCAGAACAGCACGCGGAGGCCGTCCGCGACGACATCCGGCACGAGCCGGTCGCGGGCGGCCTCCAGGTCCGCAGGGGTGAAGCGGGTCAGAGGATCGCCCCCGGCGCGTAGCCCGCGGCCGCCGGGTGCTGCTTGACGATCTCCTCGATCCGGCCCACGACGGCGGCGACCTGGTCGGCCGCGGCGCCCGTGAAGGACAGCTTGTCGGCCATCAGCGCGTCCAGCCCGGCCCGGTCGAGCGGAATGCGCTCGTCCGCGGCCAGCTTGTCGAGGAGTTCGTTGCGCTCGGCGCCCTGCTCGCGCATCGCGAGGGCGGAGGCGACGGCGTTCTCCTTGATCGCCTCGTGCGCGACCTCACGGCCGACGCCCGCGCGCACCGCGCCCATCAGCACCTTGGTGGTGGCGAGGAAGGGCAGGTAGCGGTCCAGCTCGCGCGCGACGACGGCAGGGAAGGCACCGAACTCGTCGAGGACCGTCAGGAAGGTCTCCAGGAGACCGTCGAGCGCGAAGAACGCGTCCGGCAGCGCGACCCGGCGCACCACCGAGCAGGACACGTCGCCCTCGTTCCACTGGTCGCCCGCCAGCTCGCCGGTCATCGAGGCGTAGCCGCGCAGGATGACCATCAGGCCGTTGACGCGCTCGCAGGACCGCGTGTTCATCTTGTGCGGCATCGCGGAGGAGCCCACCTGGCCCGGCTTGAAGCCCTCGGTCACCAGCTCGTGTCCGGCCATCAGCCGGATCGTCTTCGCCAGCGAGGACGGGGCCGCGGCCACCTGCACCAGCGCGGTGACGACCTCGTAGTCCAGCGAGCGCGGGTAGACCTGGCCGACCGAGGTGAACGCCTGCGAGAAGCCCAGGTGACCGGCGATCCGCTGCTCCAGCTCCGCCAGCTTCGACGCGTCCCCGCCCAGCAGGTCCAGCATGTCCTGCGCGGTGCCGACCGGGCCCTTGATGCCACGCAGCGGGTAGCGGGCCAGCAGCTCTTCCACCCGGCCGTAGGCCACGAGCAGCTCGTCCGCCGCGGTCGCGAAGCGCTTGCCGAGGGTGGTGGCCTGCGCGGCCACATTGTGCGAGCGGCCGGCCATGACCAGCTCACCGTACTCGCCGGCCAGCTTGCCCAGGCGCGCCAGGACGGCCACGCTGCGGTCGCGGATCAGTTCCAGGGAGAGCCGGATCTGGAGCTGCTCGACGTTCTCCGTGAGGTCCCGGGAGGTCATGCCCTTGTGGACCTGCTCGTGCCCGGCGAGGTCGTTGAACTCCTCGATCCGCGCCTTCACGTCGTGCCGCGTGACCTTCTCGCGCTCGGCGATGGAGGCCAGGTCGACGGTGTCCAGGACCCGCTCGTAGTCGGCGAGGGCCTCCTCGGGCACCTCGATCCCGAGATCCTTCTGGGCTCGCAGCACGGCGAGCCAGAGCTGACGCTCGAGCCTCACCTTCTGCTCGGGCGACCAGAGCGTGGCGAGCTCGGCGGAGGCGTAGCGTCCGGCGAGGACGTTGGGGATGCGGGGCTTGGCGGGAGCGGAAGTCACGTGTACGGAGTTTACCTGCCGTGCGTGGGGGCTCTGAAACGTCCATAGGGTCCAGAGAGCGCAGGTCGGATGCACTCCGACCTGCGCTCTTGTGCGGGGTCTGTGAGACGAGTGTGAGACGCCCGCTTCTGCCGTCGCGGCGCGTGCTCTGTCGAGGGCTCCTGAGCACATTGCGCCTTGCCGCTGGGCACGTGCGGTTTGCCCTGGCCACTCGTGGACACGTGGCTGCCGCAGTTCCGGCAACGCCAGATAGGGGTGCTCCCGGTTCAGCCAGGCCATGAACCACTCCCTGGCGCCCGGCCGCAGATGCAGCACCAGCGGGGTGACCGACGTGGCGCCCGCGGCGGCGATCGCGCGCACGGTGGCCCGCAGTTGCGCGGGGCTGTCGCTCAGGAACGGGATCACCGGCGCCATCAGCACCCCGCACCCGATGCCGTGCTCGCCCAGCGTCCGTACGACGTCCAGGCGCCGCTCCGGAGCCGGGGTGCCGGCTCCACCGTGCGCCACAGCTCCGGGTCCGTGAAGCCGACCGAGACCGAGACGCCGATGTCCGTCACCGCGGCGGCCTGCCGGAGCAGGTCGAGGTCGCGCAGGATCAGCGTGCCCTTCGTCAGGATCGAGAAGGGGTTCGCCCGGTCGCGCAGGGCGGCGAGGATGCCCGGCATCAGCCGGTAGCGGCCCTCCGCGCGCTGGTAGCAGTCGACGTTGGTGCCCATCGCTATGTGGTCGCCCATCCAGCGGCGCGAGCCCAGCTGGCGGCTGAGCAGCTCGGGGGCGTTCACCTTGACCACGATCTGCGAGTCGAAGCCGAGGCCGGTGTCCAGGTCGAGATAGCTGTGGGTCTTGCGGGCGAAGCAGTACACGCAGGTACTGCTTCTCCCACGGTGTCTTCTCGTGCCTGACGCGGGAGGCATGAGGCAGGGTCGTTTCAAAGTCCTGTTTGCGGGTGATCGTGCAGGTCAGGCGATGCCGCGTAGGTCGAGCGGCCTGCTGAAGGGGTCATGGCCGCCGAGGGTCGCCGCCTGCGGAATCACCACCGCGCACGCCACGCAGGCGTCGGCGAGCTGCCAGGTCCGGCCCCGGTCCGCCCGGATCAGTACCAGTTGCTCCGAGCCTCGCTCTCGCCCGGGCCTGGAGCCGGGACCTTCGCGGGGCCGCCGCGGAGAAGGAGTGCGAGCGGCCTTGCGGCATCGTGTCCACCGCTCTCCGCTTCCTGTGCGAAGCAGGAGAGGGCCGCAGGAGGGCCGGATCGAGCGCGGTAGCCGCATGGTCGTGGGGCTGGGCGGTGCTGCGGCCGAAGAATACGCAGACGAGTTGGCCGCTGAGGCCAGCGCGGCCAAGCAGGCCACTGATCCCACAGCCCGTCCGGAACGATCCAACTCCACGTACCCCGCCCCATAGACAGCCCAACGAGCGATCACCACATAGGACACCGTCCAATACTCCAGCAGCGGTTCGTGTCTTGAGCTGGCGGTTGTCGTTGTCCTGGTATGGAGGGGATGACTGAAGTCGCTTGCTGGGCAGCTGAGTTGGAGTCGGCGTTTGCTCGGGTAGCGGGAAGGTTCGCTCGGGCAGATCTGCGGTGGCGGATGCGGCAGCGGCGTCTGGGATGCGGACGCCGTGCGTGACGATGTCCGTGACTACGTAGCTGAACGGCTCGGACCAGGTGGTGTGCTGATTCTGGACGACACCGGGTTCATCAAGAAGGGCACCACCTCGGCCGGGATCGGCCGCCAGTACACCGGCACTTCGGGAAAGATCGACAACTGTCAGATCGGAGTGTTCGCCGCCTACGCCACCAGTTTGGGCCGGGCTCTGATGGACCGCGGCTCTACCTGCCGAAAGCATGGACGTCTGACCGTGACCGCTGCAGGGCGGCGAAAATCCCGGATGAACGAGGCTTCGCGACCAAGGGCGAACTGGCCCGGGACATCGTCCGCCGCTGCATGGCCGCCGGCTTGCCCGCCACATGGGTCACCGCAGACGAGGCTTACGGGGACGACTGGCACTTCCGTCGCCTGCTCGAACAACTCGACGTCGGCTACGTGGTCGCGGTGCCCAAATCCCAGCAGATCAAATCCCTGCCCGGGATCTGGCGCATCGACCAGCTCATCGAGGAAGCACCCCTTGATGCCTGGCAGCGGCTGTCCTGCGGTGAGGGGGCCAAGGGTCCACGGGTCTACGACTGGGCGGCAGCCAAGCTGCCCACCAACCTGATCTTCGATCCGGATCCGCCGACCCATCACCGCTGGGTGATGGCCCGCCGCAGCCTCTCCGACCCCGGCGAAATCGCCTACTACCTCGCCTACGCACCCGTCGGCATCGAACTTGCCGAACTCGTGCGGGTCGCCGGCTCCCGCTGGGCGATCGAGGAGTGCTTCCAGGCCGCGAAGAACGAGTGCGGCCTGGACGAGTACGAGGTCCGCCGCTACATCGGCTGGTACCGGCACATCACCCTGTCCATGCTCGCCCACGCCGTCCTGACCGCACTCGCAGCACAAACGACCGAACTGACCAGCAGTCACGAAAAGGACCGTTGCAGTACTAAACGGGACGGGGCATCCATTGGTCAGCCCAGGGTCCGGGAGTTGGCTGAGCCGGTCAAAGCCCATGCGGTTGCTCCAGGGCCGGTGCCGGGCCAGGCGGAGGATCCGCCGATGGCCGGTGGTCACGAGTTGCCCGGCCGCGGTGAACGGGCGGAGCCGCAGGCGGCGGGGCTCCCGGAGCCCGGTCTTGCTGGTCAGTGCGAGCATCGGCATCCAGGCCGGCGGGGCCAGCGCGATCTGCACGATCTCCAGCCAGATCCGGTTCTGGGTCGTGCAGGGGGAGATTCCGCAGGCCGGTGGCCTGGGCGGCGCGGATGCGGTCTTCGGCACGGGTGCGCTGGCGGTCTTGCCACGGCGGATGCCTCGGCCAGGGCCTGTCAGGCCTGCATCTCGGGTGAAAGGCTCCGCGACCACCCGGACCCGGGATATCCCGGACGAGCCGGCCGAGGCACATCCGGATAGTTACTTGCCCCTGAAGAAGTCCGGGCTTCCGCTGTGACGGAGTGTGATTTCGGTCAGGTCAGTAGGACTCGTTTGCGGAGGAGTGCGAAGCCGGCTCTGCCGTACATCTGTCGTTTGAGCATCTTGATCCGGTTGACATGACCTTCGACGGGTCCGGAACTCCAGGGCAGCGGGAGGCCTGCAATGACAGCTTGGTGATCACGCTGAAGGCCGTCGGCGAAGGCATGCAGAGCGGGCAGGTCATCCGTGGGGACGGCGTCTGTCCACGCGGGGAGGCTGTCTCCGCCGAGGTTGCAGATCATGTGCGCGAACGCATGCACGTGGCCGCGGGCAGCAGTCGACTCCGGGCATCGGGCGAGCACTTCGCCCAGTTGTTGCTCCTCGTCTGTGCTCAGGTGCTGGGGGTTCCACATGATCCAATTGGTGATCTGCTGCGGTTTGAGTACCGGGGCCGGCGACCGGATCGAGCCGAGGCCGGAGCGAAGCGGCCGGAGATAGCGCCGCACCGCTTGCGGGGTGCGGCCCGGATAGCCCTGAGCCTGGATTTCCCGGAAGAGGCGGGCGGCATCGGTGCGTCCCTCGTTCCAGCGCCGGATCAGGTAGGGCTTGTCATCGTCCAGGCGCGTGGTGCGTAGGGCCGGCCCCGTCGATGAGGCCGTCGAGGTTCTCGCAGTGGGCATAGCGTTTCGCCGTGTGCCGGGCGAGGCCCAACTCCCGCCCGATGGCGCTGATCGACCAGCCCTTCGCCAGTAATCGTTGAACTGCTTTATGACGCTCGCGTGTCCGCGTGACCAGCCATTTCTCGATACCGCTGTCCGGATTGAGAGTTGAGGGCGGAGCCGGGGCCAGGCGCCGAGCCGAAGGGGCGCTGGGTTCTGGTGCCTGCAAACAGGCACGGTGAGCGATCACCGTGCGCTCGACGGCGGTGGCAAGGTTGTCCCACAAGTGCCACCGATCGGCGACCTGCAGTGCGTCCGGAGCGCCGGCGCGAGAGGCCTCCGCATAGGCACCAGCCCGGTCTCGGCAGATCACCTCGATCCCGGGGTGCCCCGCCAGCCAGACGGCGAGGGGTTCCTTCTCCCGGCCAGGCAGCAGATCGAGGACGTCATGGGACTCGAAGTCGACCAGAACCGTTCCATACCTGCGTCCGCGCCGGGTGGCGAAGTCGTCCACCCCCAGGACTCGCGGCGAGCGCGGGCACGGGTCGGGCAGCGTCATCAGCACACTCAGCAGCGTCATCCGGCTGACCACGATGTGCAGCACCGCGGCAAGCCGCGCGCCGGCCCGGCCAGCCAGTGCCAGGGCAATCGCCTCCACCAGAGCCCTCAGCACAACCGTGCGCCGTCCATAGCGGAGGGTCAGCCCCTCGACTTGTTCGGCGAAGGTGCGACGCGGACATCCGGTGACATCGCAGAACAGCCGGCGCACCGACAGATCGATGACCACCGGACGCCCACCCACGGCAGCATCGGCCAAACACCGCTGATACCAGCTGTGGACCCGGCCGGAATGGACACCGCAATCCGGACGGGGCGGCGCACTGTCTCGAGCCCGGGCCTCGACCCGTATCAGGCCGTCCTCCACCCGAACGTGCTGCACTCGCACCTTCTCCAGGTGCGGAAACACAATGTCGAGCAAGTCGTCACACACGACGGACCATGCCATTAAAGTGACGCTCCGTCACCCCGTCACGCAAATCTTGACTGAGCCAGTCGATGACGCCGCCCACCAGCCGCACCTGGGCCAGGCGCGGACGCACACCCCTCATCCGGTCCGGGGACGCTCCCAGCGCCGCTTCTCCATCGCCGCTCTGGCCTGCTACAAGCAAGGCGAACGCTCACGGCTGATCTACCGGCCCAAGCGGCATCTCGATCACAAACGCGGCGGAAGACGCAGTTTGACCTGGACCGACTACCGCGACCTGCTCATCGCCGCGCATCAGCAGCTCGGCGCACCCATCGTGCTCGTGTGGGACAACCTCAACGTCCACAAGGACCGCCGGCTACGGCTACGGCCGTCCAGTCTACGGTTCGGCCGGGTGGGAACCGCCCGAGCGGCGTCAGGCGTCGATCGGACGTAGCACCGCGTAGTACGCGAACGGCGGACCGTACAGCCGGGCGACCCGCAGCCCGGCTCCCTCCGCCTGGCTGATCAGCGAGGACGGCCGGATCTGATGCCGGTCGAAGAACTCGCCGACCACCAGCCGCCCGAACGGCTTCAGCACCCGGCGCAGCTCGGCCAGCGTACGCGCCGGATCCGGGATCTCGCCCAGCGCCGTCACCAGGTAAGCCGCATCGAACGAGCCAACTGCAAAAGGAAGTTCGTGTGCGTCGGCGCAGTTCGGCACGATGTTGTCGACGCCCTGCTCCTTAGCCCGGCGGCCCACGTGGTCGAGCATCTCCTGCTGAATGTCCAGGATGTCCAGCTGGCCGTTCGGGCCCAGCTGCGGTGCGACGTGCAGCGACTGCAGACCGGTTCCGGGGCCTATCTCCAGGATCCTCTCGCCCTCCCGGGCCTGCAGCACGTCGTCCAGACGCTTCAGAGTCAGGAACGGCAGCGGCAGGTCGAGCGGCCAGCGCTGAGAGTACGGGTACGGCGCGGAGTCGGTGAACCACCAAGCGGCGGCGGCGGCAGCAGCGCCCGCGCCGATCAATGCCCGCGAGTGCTTCATAATTTCTCTTCAAATGTCCGATTGGGTAATCGGAGCATCTCTGATGGTCAATCAGTTGTGATTGTGCGCAACTGCTTGCGCCAGTGCCAACTTTGTCGGCAGTCGACCCGAGCGGCCCGAACGAACCGCCCGTGGAACGCCGTTGCGGCAGGCCGGCGACTTCCCGAAACGGACCGGACCACAAGCTCCGATCACGTCATGAGCTCTTCCGCTCAGCGGCCCGGCCGAGGGAAGGTCCGGGTCGCGAGAACCGCGCAGGCCACCGCCAGCGGCAACTCGGCGAAGACCGCCATCAGCACCGCCAGCCTGAAGTCCGAACCCGGGGCAGCCGTCATGGTGTCGAACCAAGCGTCGATCAGCAGCAGGGCCGAGGTCGCGGCGGAGGTCAGGCAGGCCCGGCAGTCGCCGCGCCTGAGGAGCAGTCCGGTGGAGAGCAGGCCGAGCGCCTCAAAGCTGTCTAGACCCGTCCACGTCCAGGCCCAGTGCGAGGCCTGCGCGGTGGCCGGCAGCCCGGTGTTCAGGAAGACCAGCCAGGGAATCATCACCAGCCCGAGCACGGTGAGGACTGTGGGAGCCCGGCGAAGCAGCAAGGGGAACGTCGAAGCGGCCGCGGCCTTCGGGAGGTTACGCGGGACACCGGAGCCCGAACCGGAATCGCCCGCAAGGGCCCTGATGCCAGCCTTACCTAACGGGGCGCGAAGGGGGGAGGTGGGGGGGTGCATGGTTCTTCTCCAACGTTGGTCGTCGGCATGGGGCGGTGGTGCCCGATCAGTGGATCTGGATGCCGCCGTTCGAGGCGGCCACGGTGAGGGAGGCCGACGCGCCGTCGGAGTTCGGCAGGTCGATCTGCGGCGCGGAGCTGCTGCTGTGGGCGTCGATCCGGTAGCTGGTGCTCGAGGGCACCGCGAGGTCGACCGCGCCGTCGTCGGTCGTCATGGTGCACCGTCAGGCGGTGCGGCTTGAGGTATTGATCGTTCCACTCCTCGTTCTCGGGAAGGCCGGCGGCCTTCACTGGTGGTTCGCGGTGGCGCTGCGGGGCGGGGCACCTGCGCCGCCCCGCACCGTCTATCTGCCCTCCAGCCAACAGCAGTTCGGCCGGGCCGGACACGTGGCCAGCCCACCGAGCCGGGGTAGGGATAACCCCCCTGTCAGTCCCCGCCGTTATTGTCGGGCGGGGTGGTGGGCCCGGTGGTGTCGGCCGGGGCGGCCGCGGCTGAGCGGCGGCGCTGACTTCGGATGCGATAGCGGGCGTGACGAGGGTGAGGGTGATCGCCGCCAGTGCGGCGGCGGCCGCGGCCACGAGGTGGATCCAGCTCCCGGCCCACTACCTGGACGGCGACCGCGACTTCATCGTCCAGGGCACCGACCACGCTCGACTGGACGCCGAACTGCGCCAGTGGGCACTGCAGTTGCGCGGGACGATGATCCTGCCCGGCTGCGGGCACTGGACCCGGCAGGAGCGACCGGCCGAAGTCACCGCCGCACTGGCCGACTTCGCCTCCTCGCTGGACTCACCCCGGCATCCGTAATCCACCCCCCGACACCCCGTTTCGGAAGGAGACCCTCATGACCACGTCCATGGAATCGGCCCCCGAGGTCCAGCAGCTCGCCCAGTGGCTGACCGAACGGGTCGCCTCCTGCCTGGAGATCCCGGCCGAGCAGGTCAAGCCCGACGTCAAGCTGGTCGAGTACGGCCTGGAGTCGGTCTACGCCCTCGCCCTGTGCGGCGACGTGGAGCACGAGTTGGGCATTGCGGTCGAGCCGACCCTGGCCTGGGACTACCCCACCATCGACTCACTCGTCGCCCTGCTGATCGAGAAGACGGCCGAGGCCGCCTGACCGCGGGAGACCGCAGAGAGGGGAGCGGGCCGTGCGTGCCGCCATCACCCGAGCGGGGGAGCCCGTCGTCGAAGAAGTCCCCGGTCCGGTGCCACATCCGCGCAGCTGCTGGTGCGCGTGCTGGCCTGCGGGATCTGCGGCTCCGACCTGCACGCCCCCGGCGACCGCGAGGCGTTCAGCGACATCATGCGCCGCACCGGTGGCACCCCGCACGACATCCGGAACGGCCTGGTGCTCGGTCACGAGTTCGCCGTCGAGATCGTCGACTACGGCCCGGACACCGTGCGGGCTCTGCCGGTCGGGAGCACCGTCTGCGGCCCGCCGATCGGCTTCGGCCCGCAGGGCGGTGGGATCGTCGGCTACACCCTGGCCTTTCCGGGCGGCTTCGGCGAGTACGTGATCCTCAACGAGGTCTTCACCCTGCCGGTGCCGAACGGTCTAGACCCGAAGGCGGCCGCGCTCACCGAGCCGTTCTCGATCGCCGCCCGGGCGGTCCGGCGGGGCGAACCCGGTCCGGGTTCGGTCGCCGTGGTGCTCGGCCGCGGCCCGATCGGCCTGGGCGTCGTCGCGGTGCTCAAGGCGCGCGGTCACGGCCCGCTCGTCGCGGTCGACCCCAAGCGGCGGGCGCTGGCGGAGCGTCTGGGTGCCGCCATCCTGATTGACCCGGCCGTCGAGTCCCCCTACGACCGCTGGTCCTCGCTCGGGGTGATCCCCGGGATGCTGGACCGGAGGGCCGCGGAGTACCGCGAGGTGCCGACCACCGACGTGGTGCTCTTCGAGTGTGTCGGCGCCCCCGGCATGCTCGCCCGGGTCGTCGACGGCGCACCGGCCGGCTCGAAGATCGTGCTGGTCGGCGTCTGCCTGCGCCCCGACACGGTCAACCCCGGGATGGTGGCCGGCAGGGAGCTGGACATCCGCGGGTCGTTCGGCGGCAGCCCGGGTGAGTACCGCCAGACGCTGCGGGACATCGCCGAGGGCCGGATCGACGCCGGGGCCGTCATCACCGGCGTCACCGGCCTGGCCGGGGCGATCGCCGGACTCGGCGAGCCGGAGCGGTACGCGAAGATCGTCGTCGACCCCACACTGGTCGTCGGCTCGTCGTTCGCGGCACGGGCGTGCTCAGTGGACCGTGATGTCGCCGCCCGTGGTCTTCACCACCACGCTGTGCGGTGCGTTCGTGGCGGTGTTCGGCAGCGAGACGCTCGGCGACGACCAGGAGCTCTGCGCGTCGACGTGGTAGGTGGCGTCGTGAGGCACCTTGAGGTCGACCCCGCCGTAGCCCGTGGTGACCTTCAGGGAGGCGGGTGCCGCCGCGAAGGAGGCGCTGACCGCGCCGTCGGTGATCACGTCGGCGTTCGGGGCGCTGCTGTCGGCGAGGGTGACCGCGCCGTTCGTGCTCCGCACGGTCAGCGGGCCGGACGACTGGTCCACCTCGACCCCGCCCAGCACGGTGGTCAGCTTCAGCCGACCGGTCAGGCCCTTCGCCCGTATCCCGGCGTCTCCGGTGCTCACCTGCGCAGTCAGGTCGGCCGGCACCGTGATCTGCAGGTGCTCCGAGCAGTCGTTGGAGCAGTCGGCGGTGACCGTGACGTCCGACCCGGACCGGGTGACGGAGACCAGCGGGACATGGCCCGTGTAGCTGCCGCTCATGGACACCGTGACCTGCGAGGAGTCGTCCTGACTCAGCGTCACGCCGAGTCCGTCGGTCTGGACCGTCACCTGGCTGGCGCCGGCCGCGTCCTGCTGCCAGTTGCCGCTGTACGGGTGGTGCGCCGGAAGCAAGGCGACCACACCCCAACTGGCCACGGCGACGACCGTGACGAGGGCGGCCAGCCCGATGAGGAGGAATGCGCGGCGCATCCTCGGTGTGGTACTGATCTCAAGCTCCCAGGTAGCGCAAAACGGCGAGCACGCGGCGGTGGTCTCCCGCCTCCTGCTGCAGATCGAATTTCACGAAGATGCTGCGGATGTACTTCTCCACCGCTGCCGTGCCGATCACCAGGTCGGCCGCGATCCCGGCGTTGGAACGGCCGCCCGCCATGGCCGTGAGGACCTCCCGCTCGCGTGGCGTCAGGGTGGACAGCGGATCCCGCTGCCGGCTGCCGGCCAGTAACTGCTTGACCACCTCCGGGTCGAGGACCGTCTCGCCCGCGGCGACCCGGCGCAGCGCGTCCACGAACTCCTCGGCGTCCGATACCCGGTCCTTGAGCAGGTAACCGACCCCGTTGTCATTGGTGTTGACCAGGTCGATGGCGTAGCGCTCCTCGACGTAGTGGGAGAGCACCAGGACGCCGGTCTCCGGCCAGTGGGCGCGTACTGCCAGTGCGGCGCGCAGGCCCTCGTCCAGGAAGGTGGGCGGCATCCGGACGTCCGTCACGCAGGCGTCCGGCCGGTGTTCGGCCACCGCGCGCAGGAGTTGCTCTCCGTCGCCGACCGCGGCGACCACCTCGATCCCCTGTTCGCTGAGCAGCAGTTCGATGCCCTGGCGCAGCAGTGCGGAGTCCTCGGCCAGCACTACCCGCATGGCAATTCCACCTCGATCACGGTCGGTCCACCCACCGGACTGCTGAGCCGGAACCGTCCGTCCACCCCGGACACCCGGTCCGCCAGACCAGTCAGACCCGTGCCGGCCGCGAGGTCGGCTCCGCCACGCCCGTCATCGCCAACTTTAACGTCCAATCGGGCGCCCTCCCGCCGGATCTCCACCCAAGCGCGGGTCGCATGAGCATGTTTGGCCACATTGGTGAGAGCCTCGGTCACCGTGAAGTAGGCGACCGCCTCGATGGTGGAGGAGGGGCGCGGCTCCACCAGGACGTCGAGGTGCACCGGCACCGGAGCCAGCGCGGCGACGGCGGAGAGCGACGCCTTCAGGCCGCGGTCGGTCAGCACTGGCGGGTGCAGGCCACGGGCCAGGTTGCGCAACTCGGAGATGGTGCTGAGGGTTTCCCGCCGGACGTCCTCGACCATCTTGTTGGTCTCGTGGTCACCGGACTTCTTCAACCGCGAGCTGGCCCGGCCCAGGGTGATCGACATCGCCACGAGCCGTTGCTGGGCACCGTCGTGCAGGTCCCGCTCGATCCGTTTGCGCTCCGCCTCGGCGGCGTCCACCACCCGGGCTCGACTCTCCGTCAGATCGTTGACCCGCTGCTCGAGTTCCATGCCGCGGGGCCGGGAGAGCAGTGCGACGGCCAGCGCGGTGTCCAGCGCCAGCAGGAGTTTGACGATCAGTGGGGAGAGGACCGCGCCGACCAGCAGCGCCACCGCCGCGACCAGCAGTGCCCGGGGCAGGGAATCCACCACGAACGGCCCGAGCTGGGCCTGCCCGCCGGGGACTTGCCGGTAGTAGGCCGGAAGCAGCACCAGGGTCATCGGCACGGCCCAGATCAGGGCCACCCCGACCACGGTCACCACCGCCACCGGCATCAGCAGTACGAAGTAGCCGATCAGCCGCCAGGTGCAGAAGTTGTGGACGAGCGACTGCAGCGACTTGGCCAACCGCCACGAACAGACCGGCGTCGGCAGCTCGTCGAGCTCCAGCCCGCAGGTCACGGCGAACCGGGCGCGCTCGACGGCGGCCAGCCGGAACAGCGCCCACCCCGCCGCCACCGTGAGTGGCAGGCCCACCAGGCCGGCCGGCGCCAGGCAGAGGGCGACGACCAGCACGAACAGTACGGCCAGTCCCGCCAGCGCCACCAGACCGTCAAGTACCAGGTGGATCGACGCCCGCCACAGCACGGGGGAGGCCAGCGCGCGCAGCGGATTGCCCGGCACCACCTCGCGGGGTGGCCGGGCGTCCGTCCGGGCTTTGCCGATGGCACGGCCGACGATGTTCTCGGTCAACTGCTTCAGACCCGCTCTCGTGGGCAGTGCGGGCGGCGACCAGGTCACCGTCCGCGCCTCGATTCGACAAGGGGACGGTACCCAACCCGACCACCCGTCAGCAGCGAGGAGAGCCCACCAGAGGGGGTAGGGTTTACCCCCCGTCCGGCCGGTGGGTTCACGCTGCCGACCCGGCGCCGCCCCGTGCGACATCGTGGGGACATGACCGATCAACACTCGAGCACCGCCGGCAGCCCCTGCCCGGCCGGCAGGACCGACGACATCGAGCAGTTCCTCGTGCGCTACGGCGACACCATCGACGACCGGGTCGCCGAGATCGTCGGCGAGATCGTGGAAGAGGTCCTCGGCGAGCAGTTGAGGCGGTACCGGCGCGACGTTGTGCTGCCGGTCACCGTCGTGCTGCTGGCGGCCGCGGCCGTCTCGCTGGCGCTCATGGGGTGGAGCCCGTGGACAGTCCCCCTGGTGTGGGCTGCCACCTCCGTCATCTGCGTGTCGCTGTCACAGACCGCCCGGATCCCGCGCCGCTCGTAACGGGCCGCGGGCGTCCGGGCTGCGGCCGCCCCTCCGTGCGTAACCCTGACGCACGGCGGCGCGGCTGCGACCGAGTGCTCGGTCAGGACCGCCCCGGGCGGACGGCACCGGAGGCGGCTACGCGGTCCCACCCCGCTCCCGGCCCACGGCCTCCTCGGTGGCCCGCTGCCACTCACCGGTCAGCCGGGTCCGCTCGGACAGCTCGGTGGCGATCAGGTGCCTGATCAGCTCCCGGCCGGTCACCCCGCGTTGGTTTTCGACTGCCACGATCGGGGCGGCCATCTGGTGCGCGGTCCTGGGCTTCAAGGTGATCGACCGGAGCGAGGGCAAGGTCGAGATCGGTTCCTGGGAGCCCATCGTCGAGGAGGTCGGGGCCTGCCAGATGCCGCCCACCCTTTCGCCGCCTCACTCCACCTGCGGAGGAACAAGTCCATGCCCCACCTCGGAAGTACGGTGTATCTGCGTGCCCTCGCGGCCGCCGCCCTGAGCTCCCGGCCTGCGGAGACGCCCCGCCGTACGGCACCGGCCGAACGCGTCGTGATCGTCTCCGCCAGCATTGGGGCGGGCCACGACGGCGCCGCGCACGAGCTGCACCGCCGGCTCCGGGCGGCCGGCGTCACCGTCGACTGCTACGACCTCCTCGACCTGCTGCCCGCCCGGATCGGCAGGGCGGTCCGTGACAGTTACCACCGGATGCTCGTCCGGGCACCCTGGGTCTACCAGCGCATCTACAGCAGCACCGAGCGCGCCGGAGGCGGCGGCCCGCTGGCCCGCGCCCTGCTGCGCACCGCCGAGGACCGGATGCTGCGCGCCCTGCCCGCGGACACGGGCGCCGTCGTCTCCACCTACCCCGGGGCCAGCCGGGTGCTGGGCAGGCTGCGGCTGGCCGGCCGCCTCGACGTGCCGGTGTTCACCTACCTCACCGACTTCTCGGTGCACCCGCTGTGGGTGGCCGACGGCGTGGACGTCCACCTCGCCGCCCACGCCGTGCCCGCCGCGCAGGCCAGGGCCCTCGGCGCGGGCGACGTCCGGGTGGGCGGGCCGGTCGTCGACCCGCGCTTCAGACCCGCGCAGGAGGCCGAACGCGGCGCCGCCCGGGCGCGGTTCGGCCTGCCCGCGACCGCCCCGCTCGCCTTGCTGGTCGCGGGGTCCTGGGGCGTCGGCCCGGTCCGGCAGGTGGCCTTGGAGCTGCGCGACTGCGGCACGGCCGTGCCGGTCGTGGTCTGCGGCCGCAATGAGGTGCTGGCCCGGCAGCTGCGCGAGGACGGCATCGAGCACGTCTACGGCTGGGTCGACGACATGCCCGGTCTGATGCACGCCGCCGACGTGCTCGTCCAGAACGCCGGCGGACTGACCTCTCTGGAGGCCTTCGCCACCGGCCTGCCCGTCGCCAGCTACCGCTGCATACCGGGCCACGGACCGGTCAACGCGGCCGCGCTCGACGAGGCGGGTGTCGCCGCCTGGATCCACGACGCGGCCCAACTCAAGGACGTCCTCTGCGACTTGATCGACGGCTCGCGCGGCCTGCTGCAACGCGAGGCGGGCCTCGCCCTGTTCGCCGCCGCCGGCCGGGGACCCGCGGACGCGATAGCCCGCGCCTGCGGCGCCCGAGCACCACTCCCCGTACCGCTCGCCTTGGCGGCTTCCGACATGCGTGGCACAGGAGCCGGTGCGGCTGTGGCTCCTTGCGCCGCAGGTGCGACCGGAGCCCGTCCGGCCGCTGCGCCTTCCGCCGCAGACAGGATCCGAACCCGTCCGGTCCTACGGCGGCTCGCCGCCGCCGCGGCCGCCGCCTGCACTGTCTGGGTGTGCGCGGTCGGCACCGCGGTCACCACCACCCATACCGGCAGTGGCGTGATGCACGCCATCGGCCGCACCCTCGATCTCGACGGCCCGCCGCACGCCCATCACCCGGAGGGCCACCGCTCGTGAGTGCCGCACAACTGCTCCGCACGACCGCCCGGGTCGCCCTCCCGGTCCTGGCCGCCGCTCACGCGGCCCCGGTGCTGTCCACCTTCGGCCCGCTGCGCAACTGTGCCATGCCCCGCCTCGCCGGCCGTGGCCGTGCCGACCACGTTGCGTTGACCTTCGACGACGGGCCCGACTCGCTGTCCACCCCGTTCTTTCTGCGTGCCCTGGAGGACCGGAAGGTCACCGCCACCTTCTTCCTCCTCGGCTGCCAGGCGCGCCGTTCACCCGGCCTGGTCCGCGAGATCGCCGCCGCCGGCCACGAGATCGGCATCCACGGCTGGCTCCACCGCCCCCTGCTGCTGCGCGGCCCGCGCGCCACGTACGACGACTTCGCGCGCGCCCGCGACACGGTCGGCGCCCTCACCGGCCGCACCCCGCGTCTGTTCCGCCCGCCCTACGGCGTGATGTCCACCGCCGCCCACCTCGCGGCCCACCGCCTCGGCCTCACCCCGGTGCTGTGGACCGCCTGGGGCGAGGACTGGAGGGCCCGGGCCACCCCGGAATCCGTCCACGCCACAGTCACCCGCGACCTGGTCGGCGGCGGCACCGTCCTGCTGCACGACTCCGACTGCACCTCCGCACCGGGCGCCTGGCACTCGGCCCTCGGTGCCCTGCCACGGATCCTCGACACCTGCGAGGAGCGCGGCCTGGCGGTCGGGCCGCTGCGCGAGCACGGACGCCCCGGGGGAGCGGGCACCGCGCCGCGCACCCCGTCCAGTGCGATGGCCCCCGGTCGCGCTGGGCGTCGTCGGCGAAGGTCGTCCCAGTGACGCCGGCGACCAGCCGCAGCAGATCGCCGATGTCTGTGTCCTTGCGCGCCACGCCCGCCTCCTGGGCCCGCTCGAACAGCGGACCGCCCGCGGCGTAGAGCGAGTCCCGGCAGGCGTCGAAGATCTCGGACTCGGCGTCGAGGGCCTCGCGGATGGCCCGCTTGGTCACCATGTAGCCGGTGAACCTGTTCAGCCATGAGGTGAGCGCCTCCCACGGCTCCAGCTCGGCGACCTCTTCGGCGACCCGGACCAGTTCGTGGAGCCGTCGGAGCTGCGCTACGAGATGAACATGACCCGCGGTCTGTAGTCGCTGCCGGTGCGAATTGGCTGAGGCTGGCGGCCACGCGAGGAGGAGTCTGATGGACATGGCAATCTCCGCCGTGGGTCTGCGGAAGAAGTACGGCAACACCGAGGTTCTCAGGGGCTTCGACCTGTCGGTCGAGGCCGGCACCGTCTACGGGCTGCTCGGCCCTGACGGTGCTGGCAAGACCACCGTGGTACGGGCCCTGGCGACGCTGCTCAAACCGGATTCCGGCTCCGCGGCGGTAGCTGGCTTCGACGTGCTCCGGAAACCGCAGGACGTGCGCCTCAACATCGGCCTGACCGGACAGTACGCTGCCCTGGACGGTGACTTGACAGGCCGGGAGAACCTCCTGCTGATCGGCACGCTGATGCACCTGGGGCGCCGGGGGCCCGTGCCCGCGCGGTCGAGCTGTTGGAGATGTTCCAGCTGACGGCCACTGCCGACCCGCCGGTGTGGACCTACTCGGGGGGCTGCTGGTCAGCGTGCCCCGTCTGGAACGGCGGGCGGTCTCCAGCTCAGTGTCCCGGGGCCTCTCAGACGCGCCGGGACATCTGTGTCGGCCCACGGGCGCCCTCAGCGCCCGGTGTGCGCACGCCAGGTGTCGTGCAGCCGGGCGAGGTGCTGCAAGCCGTCCACGACCTGGTCGGTCGCCACGCCGAAATCCACCAGGCACGCGACCTCGTCCACGCCGGCGTCGGCGAGCTGCTTGAGCATAGCCATGCACTCCTCGACGGTCCCGAACATGCCGCTGGTCTCGAAGTACCGGTCGAAGGCCTGGGACACCAGGAAACGGCGGTCCTCCTCGCTCACCTTCTTCAGCTCCCGCATCATCGCGGCGCCGTCGGCTCCCGCGGCCTCGGCAGCCTTGACCAGCAGGTCGAAGGAACTGGCGAGGTAGCGGGAGAACGGCTCGCGCACGGTCTCCCGTATGGCCTCGCGGTCAGTGCCTACGAAGGTGTGCAACATCACCGCCACGTGGGTGCGCCCCCCGTCGCCCTGGTGCTCCTGGTATGCCGCCCGGTACTCGGCGATGCGCTGCGCCAGCGTCCCGACCTCCTGGCCCAGCAGGTGGGTGAGGACACCCAGGCCATGCCGTCCGGCAAGTTCGAAGGTCGCCGGGGAGCCGCCGGTGGTCAGCCAAACCGGCAGCTCGGGCTGAACCGGCGGTGGGAACATCGTCAGCGACACCGACTCGCCCGCGCCGTCGACGAGTTCGACCGACTCACGCCGCCACAGCCGGCGAATCGTGTCGATCGTGTCCATCAGCGCGCTCTTGCGGGTCTCGTAGTTCTCCGGGCGCAGCGCGAAGTCGGCGGCGTGCCAGCCCGAGGCGATCGCCACCCCCGCCCGCCCGTTGGAGAGGTTGTCGACGACCGACCACTCCTCGGCGATCCGCATCGGGTGGTGCAGCGGTGCCACCACGCTGCCGGCCCGCACGGCCACCCGCTTGGTCACCGCGGCGACCGCGGCGCCCGTGACCGCGGGATTGGGGTAGAGCCCGCCGAAGGCGTGGAAGTGGCGTTCCGGGGTCCACACCGCGGTGAAGCCGTGGTCGTCCGCGAAGCGCGCGCCCTCCAGCAGCAGCCGGTAGCAGTCCTGCTGCTCGGTGTCGTTGTTGGCGAAGTAGAAGAGGCTGAAGTCCATCCGCGTCTCCGGATCGTGTGCACGCGGTGTGCAGTTGAGTGAAGGAGGACGCCGAGTCGCCGCGCCTGACCACCCGGCTGGCCGAGACTGGCACGCTCCGCCGCGGACACCTTGGCACCGTGCGCGACGTGGATCAAGACCGACCGCAGACGGTGCGAAGTGCCCTGTTCAACCGGCGCCGGGCCGCAGTTAGACGGATAATCCGGGCCACGGCGTGCTCGGTGTGGCGGTTGTTTGACTCCGACTCGGCACCCCGGGCCATAGTGGGTCGCGGTGGGACCGGACGGTCCACATCGTGCCCGCAGGAAGGACGACGTGATGACGAACCCGTTCGAGGACCCTGACGCGAACTACCTGGTCCTGGTCAACGACGAGGGCCAGCACTCGCTGTGGCCGGTCTTCATCGAGGTGCCGGCCGGCTGGACCTCGGTGTTCGGCGAGGCTGCGCGGCAGGAGTGCCTTGACTACATCGAGGCGAACTGGACCGACATGCGGCCCAAGAGCCTGATCGCTGCGATGGCCCAGAGCTGATCGCCCTACACCCCCGTCAGCACTCCCGAAGGCCGCTCCCCTCGTGGCAGCGGCCTTCGGGGGTGTCGCGCCGGGCGCCGACTCCTCACTGACTTCGGCTCGTTGGGGTGTCGAGGGTCAGGCCGGTGCCGGCTATGAAGTTGTCGAGGATCTCGGGCCGGTACTGCAGGCGCTTGAGCCGGTTGCGGACGAGGGCTTCGAGCCGGTCGAGGGCGACCACGGCGAGGTTAGCCAGGCTCCGCTTGACGTGTGTGCAGACCCATTCCACCGGGTTGAGGTCGGGTGAGTAGGCGGGGAGGAGGAAGACCGTCAGCCAGGTGCGCTCGGAGAACAACTCGCTCATGGCGTGGGAGACGTGGGTGTTCAGGCGGTCCCAGACCAACACGATCGGCGCCTTGACGAGGTCGTGCACTCCGTCGACCAGGGCGATGACGTCGTACTCGCCCATGCTGCGGCGCTGGCCCTTGCCCGCCGGGTGGGTGCGCGAGCTCGGCCGCATGGCGATCAGTCCCGCCACGGACAGGCGTCCCGAGCGGTGGACGCTGACGGTAACGACCGGCGTGCAACCGCGCCGGCCCCAGGTGCGGCCTTTGGGCGGTCGGCGGGTGAAGCCTGCTTCGTCCTCGAAGCAAATGTAGCCCTCGCAGGCCGCCCGAGCTCCTTACATCTCCGCCTATGTCGCCTCCTTTCAGGCGGTGACGGCCCGCTCGTCACGCTCGACCACCCGCCGAGCGGGCACTTGAGGGCTGAGGCCGAGCCGGTGCATCAGCCGCGTAGCGCCCGAGACGCTGTACGGGACGTGGAACGTGCGACCGATCAGCGTGGCCACCCGCGACGCGGTCCACACCCGGTCCTCCATCCAGCCGTGCGCGGCCGGGCCTGGTCCAGATACGCGGAGAGCTTCTCCAGGCAGCACGCGGGGACAGACGGCACCGCGACCCGCTCGGGCCACGTGACGCCAGCGCCTCGACCCCGTCCTCGCGCCACAACTAGTGGCACTGGCGGCGGACTTCGGACTCGCCCGCAGACGCCGGGCTACCTCCGTCGGCTTGACCTCTTGCTCGAACAGCTCGGCGGGCTGCATCCGCACCGTCTCCCGGCGCAGCCGTCTCGCGGTGGTCAACCCGCACCCATCCGCATATCTCACACCCATCAACTCCTCCCGGTCTGTGGAACCGCTCCCGGATACATCAGCCGCTCACCCGTACTTGTGAGAGCTTGGTGGTCAGTCCGCCTCGGGAGCGTCCGAGTGCCTGGTTGTGGGTCCCGTTTTCGGGCCCCGGCGGCGTGCTGGTGGGCGCGGAGGATGGTGGAGTCGTCGAGGGAGCACAGCAGCGGGTGGTTGCCGAAGCCGTGCTTGTTGGTGGGTGCGGTGTGTTCCTTCGAGGAGTAACAGGTGATCAAGGTGGCGGCGATGTCCAGGACAAGGCCGGGTAGTTGACGTCCGCCGGCGTGTGAGGCGGGGATGCCGTCGCGGGTTTCGCCGGGCTGCAGCCAGGCGATCTCGCGTGCTGCGGCGCGGGGCCGCCCTCAGCGCACCGAGCACGGCCGGATCGGTGTCGGCCAGCAGTCGCCAGGCGGTAGGAGTGAGGGTTACCTCGGGCTGGTCGTGTCACAGGGCTGGACCTTGCGGCCGGCCATCCCGAACCAGTGCGGGCTGTCGGGTTGTTCGAGCTCGCAGGGCACCTGGATGAGGTGGTGGCCGGAACCGTCACCGCTGCGGTCGAACGCCAGCAGCGCGCCCTGGTCCGCGGTGGTGCCGCGGCGCAGCACTACCGCGCCCGCGCCGTCGCCGAAGATTACGGCCGTGCCGCGGTTCGTCGGGTCGACGATCCGAGAGTAGATTTCGGACGCCACGATCAGGACGCTGTCGACGACGCCGCTGGTGATCAGGCCCTTGGCCACCGCGGTGGCGTGGACGAACCCGCTGCACACGGCGGAGATGTCGAACGCCGGGACCTGGCCCAGGCCGAGGCGGTGGGCGGCCTCGGGCGCTGCGGCCGGGCACGGGCGGTCCGGTGTCGTGGTGGCCAGCACCGCGCCGCTGACCGTTCGCAGGCCCGCCGAGCTCAGCGCGTTGGCGCCGGCCTCGCAGGCCAGGCCGCGCATTGACACCCCGGGGCCGCCCGGCGCCGTGCGGCGATGCCGTGTGACTGCGGATCCACTCGTCGGTGGTGCCCAGCTGGGCCACCAGCGCGGCGTTGTCGATCTCGGTGCTGTGCAGGCAGATGCCGAGGCCGGCCAGGACTGAGGTCGGCCGTCGCGGCCATCTCCGGACGATGAGGTGGACCCTGTCGTGGACATCGGGTCACGCGCTCCGACGCGTCAGGCGGACCGGCAGGGACTCGGGGCCGTTGACGACGATCGATGCCAACAGTTTCGGCTCTCCGGCCAGCTCGATGTCGATCCCGCTGTTGAGCAACTCGCCGAAAATAAAACGGAGTTCGGACTTGGCCAGCACGCTGCCGAGGCAGAAGTGCTCGCCGAAGCCCAGCGCCAGATGCCGGTTCGGCTTGCGCAGCACATCGAAGCGGTCCGGATCGTCGAACACCGTCTCGTCGCGGTTGGCCGACGGGAGCCAGAACACCACGCGGTCGCCGGGCTCGATCCGTTTGCCGTGGATCCCGATCGGCCTGGCCGCGGTGCGCATGATGTGGGTAGCGGTCGAGGTCCAGCGCAGCACTTCCTCGACGGCGGACAGCAGCAGGCTCGCGTCCGCCCGCAGGATGTCCCACTGCTCGGGGTGCTGGAGGAAGGCGAGCATACCGCCGGCAGCTGAGATCCGGGTGTTCTCGGTGCCGCCAACGAGCAGGTTGTCGCAATTCAGGATGATGTCGTCCGGACTGAGCCGGTCACCGTCGATGACGGCGGTGGCGAGTGCGCTCACCAGGTCGTCGCCCGGATCCGCCGCCTTCTCCTCCTGGAGGTTCTCGAAGTACCCCATGATGTCGAGGTGGGCGAATCGGCGGGTCAGTGGGTCGCCATCGGCGAAAGCCTTGCTGGTGAGGTCGTACAGATACTTCCAGTCCGACTCTGGGATGCCCATCATCTTGCAGATGACATAAAGCGGAATGCGCGCGGCGATTTCTGCGACGAAGTCGCAGGACTCCTGGGCCAAGGCGTCGCCGACCACGGTGCGGGCAATGTCCCGCATTTCCTCCTCGAGTGTCCGGATCGACCGGACGGTGAACCACTCGTCCACCACGCCGCGCAGTTGGCGGTGGCGCGGCGGATCGGTGAGGGCCAGGGTGCGGCCGCCCCCGGGGTCGACTCCGTGGTCGGCGGGCCGCAGCAGGATTCCGTGTGCGGAGCTGAAGGTCTCGTGATCGCGGTAGGCGGTTCGCACGTCCTCGTACTTGGTCAGCGACCAGTAGCCGGGCAGTTCGGCCGGTTCGTGCCAGTGGGCCGGGTCATTGGCGCGCAGCCACCGCCACTGCGCAAAAGGGTCGCCATGTGAATAGAGTTCTGGATCGACCAGGTTGATAGGCGGTGGCGGCTCGATCGGCTTGCTTTGCACGCGATGCCTCGCAGGGGTCTAAAGGGTTGATTTCACGGTGGCATGCTGTTTCGCACAGCGTCAAGGCTTGCCGAGTCGCCCGCTCCAGGTCGTCCGAGCGGCCTGTTCAAGTGCCGCAAGAGCGCACTTGAACACCGCTACCGAACGGCGTCCCAAGTTATTGAGGCATGTTGATCTCTTCAGCGCCGGGAGGCTATGTTCCCTGGTCGGATGAAATTATTCCGGGCTGAGGTACGCCGAATCGGTGGTTGCCCTGTTGATGGTGTCGTTTTCTCCGGGAAGGAGGAGTGCAGATGACTGATGAGCAGTTGTTTCTGCGGTCCAAGGTCATAATCGAGCCGCTGGTGGACAGGTTTGTCGCCCAGCCGCACACCATGGCGCCGGTGCAGGCGGCGATGAACCTGGCGTTCCTGCATGTTCCGCTGCTCGAGTCGTACCTGCAGTCCCCGCAGGTGCATGTCGCGGCCAGCAACAATCCGGAGCTGCGCGGCGGTTATTTCATCAACATCCCGGAGGAGCGCGCCGATGAGGTGCGCGAGCTGCTCGCCGCCATCAAGCGGGACCGGGCCGACATGCTGAAGTTCGCCGAAGCGATCGCCGCCGGTCAGGAGATCCTGCGGGCCAACGCGACCGGCTTCGACCTGACCCCGCTCTACCCGAAGCTGCCGGAGGAGCTGGGTGGTCTGGTCGAGTTGGCCTACGACACCGACAACCAGGCGCAGCTGCGCTTCTTGGAGCCGGTGCTCTACCACAGCCCGTACTACCAGGAGTCGCGCCAGTCGGTGCAGCTCTCCTTCGAGACCGGCATCGAGCGCCCGTTCATCCTGAGTACCCCGCGGTTGCCCTCCGAGGACGTGCTGGAGCTGGACATCCCGTTCCGGCACCCCGGTCTGACGGAGCTGTTCAAGGCCCGCGTCAAGCCGACCACGCTGGCCCGCCTGCGTGAGGCACTGGAGCTGAACGACGAGCAGGCGGCCGTGCTGCGCACCATGTTGAGCGAGACTCCGGCCCTGAACGGGGACCGCCACATCGAGTCCGGTGGCCGGATCCGCTACTTCGGTCACGCCTGCCTGGTTCTGCAGACCCCCGAAGCCGCCATCGTCACCGACCCGTTCATCAGCGCGGACAGCGACGCCGACGACCGCTACACCCTGGACGACCTGCCGGACTACATCGACCTGGTGCTGATCACCCATGGCCACCAGGACCACATCGTCATGGAGACCCTGCTGCAGCTGCGCGGCCGGGTCGGCAAGATCGTCTGCCCGCGCTACTCCCGCGGCAACCTGGCCGACCCGTCGATCGCGCTGATGCTCAAGCACCAGGGCTTCGACGTGGTGGAGGTCGACGACTTCGACGAGGTTGAGTTTCCGGGGGGCAAGATCACCGCCACCCCGTTCCTGGGCGAGCACTGCGACCTGGACATCCGCGCCAAGTCGACCTACTGGGCCGAGCTGGCGGGCAAGAAGGTCTTCATCGGCGCCGATTCCTCCGGCATCGACCCCAAGCTCTACCGCTACGTCAAGGGCCACCTGGGCACCGCCGACTTCGCCTTCCTCGGCATGGAGTGCGACGGCGCCCCGCTCACCTGGCTCTACCAGGCGCTGCTGACCATCCCGGTCACCAAGAAGATGAGCAACTCCCGCAAGCTCTCCGGATCCAACGCCGAGCAGGCCGCCGCGATCATGGTCGAGCTGGGTGCCAAGGAGGCCTACGTCTACGCGATGGGCGAGGAGGACTGGCTGGGCCACGTGATGGCGACCACCTACACCCCGGACACTTACCAGATCAAGCAGATCGGGGACTTCCTCGGCTGGTGCAAGGAGCACGACATCCCGGCCGGCCACCTTTTCAAGCAGCAGGAGTGGCGCTGGTAGCAGGGCGAGGTTTACCGCAGGCCCCAGGCGAATCCCTCGCCGAAATGCTCTCCCAGCCCCTGTCGGAGGTACTTCCATGGCTGCGCACGACATCGCCTATGTCGAGATGTACACGAGAGACAAGGCGACGACCGTCGACTACTTCGTGTCCGCCATGGGGTTCGCCCGGGTGGCCGACGCGGTTGAGCCGGAGCGGAGTTCGGTGCTCCTGCAGCAGGGTGAGGTTCGCCTGGTGGTCACCTCCGGGCGGGGGACCGTGAGGTTCCTGGAGCAGCACGGGGACGGCATCGCCGACGTCGCGCTGACCTGCGACGACGTGGCGGCGACGGCCGCGGCGGCGGCGTCCGCCGGCGCCACGGTGACGCGTTCCTTGCAGAGCCTGCCGGTCGTGTCCGGCTTCGGAGATGTCGTGCACACCCTGCTGCCGACTGATCCGCTGGGCAACGGACCTTTCGTCAAACGTAGTTGGTCTCCCCTACCTGGGGGCACCGCGACGGCGGTAACCGGTCGGGTCACCGGCCTGGACCACATCGCGGTCTGCCTTGAGGGTGGCACCCTGGAGAAGTACGCCGACTTCTACCGTGATGTCTTCGGCTTCTCCCGCTACTCCTCGGAGTATGTTGCGGTCGGCGCCCAGGCGATGGACTCCATCGTGATGCGCAGCGACTCGGGAAGTGCCATCCTCACCCTGGTTGCACCGGACCCGGGCAAGGAGCACGGACAGCTCGACAACTTCCTGGAGCGCAACGGCGGTGAGGGGGTGCAGCACCTGGCCTTCCGCACCGGTGAGATCATCACCGCGGTGCACGAGTGCCGTGAGCGGGGTGTCATGTTCCTCGACACACCGGACAGCTACTACGACATGCTCGGCGAGCGGCTCGGCGGTCTGCACGCCCAGGTCGAAGAGCTGCGCGAGACCAAAGTCCTGGCCGACCGCGATGAGTGGGGTGACCTGCTGCAGGTCTTCACCCGCTCGCCCTACCCGCGCAACACGCTCTTCTTCGAGCTCATCCAGCGCAACGGTTCGCGAGGCTTCGGCAGCGCCAACATCCGCGCCCTGTATGAAGCGGTGGAGCTCGATCGGCTGACTTCGTGATGGGTACCGAAGGCCCCGAGACCACCGGCCTGTTCACCCTGAAGGACTACGAGGAAGCCGCCAGGGTCCGTTTCGACCAGGGTAGTTGGGACTTCATCGCCGGTGGCGCCGGCCAGGAGCGGACTCTTGCGGCCAATCTGGCGGCGTTCGACCGGGTGCGGTTGCGGCCGCGGGTGCTGTCTGGATCCGGTGCGCCTGACACCAAGACCACGGTGCTGGGGCACAGTTGGCCGGTGCCGATAGCGGTGGCGCCGATGGCCTACCACACCCTTGCTGATCCGGATGGCGAGGTGGCCACCGCGCGGGCCGCCGGCCGGGCCGGCCTGCCGCTGGTGGTGAGCACCTTCGCCGGGCGAACCTTCGAGTCCATCGCCGAGGCCGCCACCGCTCCGCTCTGGCTGCAGGTGTACTGCTTCCGCGACCGCTCTACCACCCGGCAGCTGGTGGAACGGGCCGAGCGGGCCGGCTTCGAGGCGCTGGTGCTCACCGTGGACGCCCCCCGGCTCGGCCGCCGGCTGCGCGACCTGCGCAACGACTTCCGGTTGCCGGACCGGATGGTGCCGGCCAACCTCACCGGCGGCGACTACGCCTCGCCGAGCGCACATGCGCTCACCGAGTTCGATCCCGCGCTCGACTGGTCGGTCATCGACTGGCTGCGTGAGATCAGTTCACTCCCGGTGCTGGTCAAGGGAGTTCTGAGCGGGATCGACGCCCGGGCGGCACTGCGCGCCGGGGTAGACGGGATCGTGGTGTCCAACCACGGCGGCCGCCAACTGGACGGTGTCCCGGCCAGTCTGGAAGTGCTCGCCGAGATCACCGCGGCGGTCGGCGGTGTGCGGCCGGTACTGGTCGACGGCGGCATCCGCCGCGGTGCCGACGTGCTGGCGGCCCTGGCACTGGGCGCTGACGCGGTGCTGCTGGGCCGTCCGGTGCTGCACGGTCTCGCGGTCGGTGGCGAGAACGGCGCGGCGCACCTACTTGAGCTGATCACCGAGGAACTGATCGAAGCCATGGCACTCACCGGGACCCCGTCAGTTGCCGAGGCGGGTCCTGCCCTGGTCGGCGCGGAGCCCGAAGCCACCCCGGCGCCGAGCGCGGTTCGGACCACGCCAGCCACTGTGCTGCGCAAGGCCGAGCTGCATGGGAGTGTCAGTGACCCGGTGCTGGACACCATGAACTTCCTCAACGAGGTCACCGCTCGCTATCCGCAGGCGATCTCGTTCGCCCCCGGCCGCCCGTACGACGGCTTCTTCGACGCCGAGCAGATCTTCACCCATCTGCGGCGCTACCTTGACCATCTGGAGGCCCAGGGCGCCTCGCCCGGACAGGTGCGCTCCGCGCTCTTCCAGTACGGCCCGACCAGTGGCCAGATCCGCGAGCTGATCGCGGATTCGCTGCGCAAGGACGAGAATACCGACGTCGGCGCCGAGTCCATCGTGGTCACGGTGGGGTGCCAAGAAGCGATGTTCCTCACCGTGCGGGCGCTGATCTCCGGACCCGAGGACGTGCTGCTGGTCTCCAGCCCCTGCTACGTGGGGATCACCGGCGCGGCCCGATTGCTGGACGTCACCCAGACCGCCGTGGCCGAGCGCGAGTCGGGCTTCGACTGCGCCGATCTGGAAGCGGCCATCCTGGCCGAACAGGCCCGCGGCCGCCGTCCCCGGGGGTTCTACGTGATCCCCGACCACTCCAACCCGTCCGGTACCACGATGCCGCTGCAGACCCGGCTCGACCTGCTCGACCTGGCGCAGCGCCACGACATCCTGGTGCTGGAGGACAGCCCGTACCGGATGGTCAGCCCGGGGCAGCAGTTGCCCACGCTGAAATCCCTGGACCGCCACCGGCGGGTGGTGCAGCTGGGATCGCTCTCCAAGACACTCTTCCCCGGCGCCCGGGTCGGCTACGTGGTGGCCGACCAGACGGTGGTGGATGCCGACGGCCGCACCTGCCTGCTGGCCGACGAGCTCACCAAGATCAAGAGCATGATCACGGTGAATACCTCGGCCGTGAGCCAGGCCGTGGTAGCGGGCATGCTGCTCGCGGCCGACGGTCGGACCTCCGAGCTGAACAGCGAGACCGCCGCCTACTACGGCGACGCGATGCGGGTCACCCTGGAGGAGCTCGCCAAGCAGTTCCCGGCCGCCGAGCGGGAGGCCCTCGGGGTGCGCTGGAACGAGCCCACCGGCGGCTTCTTCCTCAGCCTCACCGTACCGTTTCCGGCCGACAACGCGGCGCTGATCCGCTCGGCCGAGGAGTTCGGCGTGATCTGGACCCCGATGTCCTACTTTTATCCGGACGGCGGTGGCGAGTACGCCGTCCGGCTGTCCGTCAGCTACCTGACGCACCAGGAGATAGCCGACGGGGCGCAGCGGTTGGCCCACTTCATCAAGTCCCAGTCCCGGACGGCCCGCGACTGAGCCGTCCGCGCCCGAACCCGAGGGAGCTACCCATGCCGGCGCCCACCCGCACCTGATGGTCGATCGCCGAGGCGCTGCTTCTCCCAAGCGGATCAGGCTCGTCGGCACGCTGTACGGCGTCATTCCCCCTGCTGAAACTGCTCGCCGCCTGCCACATCCTGCGAAGCGCCGAGAAACGCGGCGAGTTACATCCGGCACGGGCCGATTGTCCCAGCGCCTCGATCAGCCCCTTGGTGTCAGCCACCATGTTGGCCAGCGAGTACTTGCCCTCCGATACGCCCGAGCCGCCGATGCCCCGGTTGGCGAAGACGACCGCCAAGTGAGCACGGTGGAAACGACGGTGGAGGTAGGCTCGTCCTGGTCGGCGCGGGCACCGGGGCTGTTGTTCGCCATAGCGGTGCTCCCGACTGGCACCGGGCTGGTGATGCACCTGAGGCACGCCGGCCAGTCCGTGGACCTGGTCGCCGCTGCCGCTGGTCCCGGCGACGGTGTTCGCTGGTTGGGTCGTGTTGCGCCAGGTCGCGATTCGCACGCTGGGCCGGTTCTCCTCCCACCCCCGCACGTCGGGCAGCAGTTGCGACCCGGGACCCTCCGTGCCATTCACGTGACGGAAGGCGTAGTCCTCGCCACTGTGCTCGGCGCGGTGACGCCATGACCCCTGACCCCTTTCATGTTGCTGCACCAGACAATCAGAGATCAGAGGAACTTACACCTCTGCCTCAGAGCACTTGACCGGAACGCCTACCGTGCTTCGCTGGGTCGGATGCGCTCGGAAATCGGCGAGTACCCCGCCTTCCGTAGGTCGCGTTGAACGCGTGATGTCGCTGGATTTGTGCCTTCGGCCGTTTCGGGCGCTATACCTCCTGTCTGTGAGGTATGTACAGGTAGGACGCCTGACCGAAGGGCGGCGGCCGAGGGGTTCGCCAGGGGGAGGAGAATTCGGTTGATGCGCCGTCTGATTTATGTTAGTCGCACCATCCAGGGTGTGTTCGCGTTGCTCAAAATGCCATGGGTGGGCCCATCGCACGTGCCGACGCGGACTGGTGTCACGGGAGGGGGCCACGGGCTGGATGAAGGAATGACGGTCATTCAATGCGTGATTCAAGCCAATTGACGAGCCATACGCGGCTGGCTGGTTGTGACCCCTCGACAGTTCATGGGGCGGAAGTCATGATCGAGTATGGAATTTGGCTGGGACGTCCTTGAGGGCTGGCTTCGAACCTTGGCGTGATTCGCGGAGCGAGCCTTCGGGACCTGGTAGGCACCTCGACGGGACGCCCCTGCGGAGTATCGACACGGGCCTGGGCCCAGCTCGGAGCCGACAACAATCAGGGGGAGCGCGTGAGGCGGACTATTGGAGACCTGACATCGACCGTTGTGGTGCCGGTCGCCGTGTTGCAGTTGGGAGAGTCACCGCGCACCGGTGGCCGGGACGAGGAGCACATCGCCAGGTTGGCGGAGCTGGACGGCCCGCTTCCGCCGATCCTGGTCGAGCGGCACACCATGCGCGTGATCGACGGGACCCACCGGCTGCTGGCCGCGGTTGCCAAGGACCAACTGGCCATCGAGGTTGAGTTCTTCGACGGCAGCAGCGCGGATGCCTTCCTGAAGGCGGTCGAGGCGAATGTCGCCCATGGTCTGCCACTCTCCCTGGCCGACCGGCGGGCAGCAGCCGAGCGGATCGTGACCTCGCACCCGCACCTTTCCGACCGGGCGATCGCGCGGACCGCGGGGCTGGGTGCCAAGGCGGTGGCGGCGATTCGCCGCCGGGTGGCTGAGACCGCGGATGGACCGCAGTTGCAGGCGAGGGTCGGTCGAGACGGCAAGGTCCGTCCGCTGAACAGCCTGGAAGGGCGCCGTCGGGCCGCTGAGCTGCTGGCCGAGCGCCCGGAGGCCTCGCTGCGCGAGGTCGCCAGGCTGGCCGGGCTCTCCCCGGCGACGGTCAGCGATGTCCGGCGCCGGCTGGCGGCCGGGGAGGCGTCGGCCACCGAGCAGGCGGGCGACGGCGCCATGGGCGTGGTGCTCCCGGCCCGGCGGACCCAAGCGACCGTAGCCCAGCATATGCGGCTGATGCGGTCCGATCCGGCCACGGTGCTGGAGAAACTGCTGCGCGACCCGTCGCTGCGCCACAAGGAAGAAGGCCGCCAACTGCTGCGCCTGCTGCAGCAGAACGCGGTGGGGGCCAAGGAATGGTCCGAGCTCACCGAGGTCGTGCCCACGCACTGCGGTGCCCTGGTGGTGGACATCGCCCGGCAGTGCGCCGAGACCTGGCTGGAGTTCGCGCAGCAACTGGACGAGCGGGTTCGCGCGGTGGACCAGGCCGCGACCGGCTGACCGAGTAGTGCCGGGCCCGTCGTGGCGGTCGCACGCGGGCCCGGCACAGACCGGCGAGGCAGCCGATGGGCGCTGCTGTCATGCGGCGGGGATCAGGTGCGCGGGCCGCTGAGCGCGCATCGAGGCCGACAGCTCCACCGGGTGACGTCGAAGGCCGTCACGTGTAGGAGTTTGACCCGGCGCCCACGCCGACGATGGTGCGGGCGCTAGCGAGAGCCCCTCGATCAGCGTGGCGATCTGCGGTTCTGGCTGCCGGTAGGCGGAGTAAGATCCGCCGGTCGTGTTCGTAGTCCGCGTCACCCGCGCCGCCGTGCGTTGGGTTATCTGGTTCCCTTCAGCCATGCCAGTACCTGCCCGGCGTGTTCGCCGGGCTCGTCGATCGGGTGGAACGCGTGCTCGATCATGCCGTCGTGGACGATCAGCGTGAGCCGCAAGTGCGGCTGCGTCCCGTCGGCCTCGAAGGTCGGCAGACCGAGGGCGGCCGCCGGCTCCAGGCAGGGATTGGAGAGCAGCGCGAACGGCGGTCGCAACCGCTTGACCACCTCTTGCTGGTAGGCGGTGTCCTGGCAGGACAGGCCGTACACGGTCGTCGGCGTTGACGAGTTCGCGGTGGTGGTCGCGAAAGCCGCACGCCTCGGCGGTGCAGCCGCGCCCGGGATACTCTCCCAACCCTCCGGTGGGTTCACGTCCGGGCGGCCGCTCAACGGGTAGAGGTAGAGCACCGACCGGTCGGCTCCCAGTTCGTCCAGCGGCACCTGGTCGCCGCTAGTGGCCGTCCGTGTGATCGCCGGCGGCCCGGCAACCGGTCGACCGCGGTAGGCGGGCCGTGTTGAGGCGAGCGGTCAGCGTTACCGCCAAGTGGTCAACCCCTTTTTTTCGCGCAATGAGTTCGTCGATCGCCGCCGTTACTGAGTTCGGTCGGCACGGGCGGACAAGTCGCCGTCTTTGACGCGCTGTTAAATAGCCATGGGATGCGGACCGAGGTGCGGCAGGTTTGCGAGTACCGCGAGACCGACCTCTACATCCTGTTGGCACAGCGCCACTGAACGACGCTGACGCCGTCACGCAGGTGGGATGAATCAGCCTATCCAGGCTGAACGCGTTTACTCAAGAAGGCTTTCGCGCGTAAGAGTTGACCGATTGATGCCCTGGTCGACCGGACATGCGACAGCCGCATGGCGTTGTCAGAAAGATGGAACAGACTGGACCGTTCATGCCGGACGGTCGAGCCTGAGCTTTCAAAGCGCACCTCCAAGACGGGCAGTCACCCAGGATCCCGATAGCAACGGTGCCTCAAAGTAGGGGCCTTCACGAGTGATGGCTTGGCATCGGCTCGAGCGTTGCGGTCCCGCTCGCCGGCGACCGGATGTTCAACCGATGGTGTGCGGCAGTTGGACACCCGCGCGCACTCGTCCGAGAACGCACACCTTTGCATTCCGGCGCCCCCGCACCATCTGGGTGTTCACGGTCAGCGCGCACTCTGCCACTTACCGAGCGACGAGGGTTGGGGGCATAGTGGTCGGCGGCCTCGCCATGATCCCTAATGCCGACGCAACCGACGCCGATGATGTGCGCTTCGCGAGTAGTGCGGCCTGGACGGCGACGCGAGGCGGCCGCATCTCGGCTGAGTAGGGAGTCGGGACGGTGCGCCGCACCCCCGAGACAACAGTGACTGAAGCAGCAGCAGCCTAGGGGAACAGCATGGATTTCGATCTCGGCGGCTACCAGAGCCTGGGGGCTGCCTTCGACGCGCGGATCGCGCGTCACCCGGAGAAAGCCGCTCTCACCGTCTCCGGTGGCACTGCCGAGGAAGACAACGTGAGCCTCGGCTTCACGGAGCCGGTGCGGCTCACCCCGTCGCGCGAACTGGACCCCAAGGTGCGGTGCCTGGCGGCGGGATACCTCACGTGACCGCCACCCGCGCGGGCGCCGGGATCGAGGCGGCCCTCGATGAAGCCCTGGGCACGCTCGACGAGACGGCTCGCCGGTCCCTGGAACTCGATGAGAACGAGCAGTTTCCCGGGGACTTCTGTTCCCGCCTCGATGGGTTCGGCCTGCCGGCCTACTACGTGCCGGCCGAGTGGGGCGGCGCGTTGTCCGACCACGAGGACCTGATCCGGCTCTGGCGCACCGCCGCTCGCCGTGACATCAGTGCAGTGACGGCCCACGCCAAGACGTACCTGGGCGTGGCCCCGGTGTGGATTGCCGGCAACCCGGAGCAGGCCAGGACCACCGCCGGCGCGGTGATGTCAGGTATCCCGGTGGCTTGGGCGCTGTCCGAGCCGGACCACGGCGCCGACCTGTTGAGCGGTTCCGTCACCGCCACGGCGGAGCCTGACGGCTACCGTGTCGACGGCGTGAAGTGGCCGATCAACAACGCCACCCGCTCTGGCCATGTCACTCTGCTCGCGCGCACCGGCCGGGACGGCACCGGGCGTGGCCAGAGCCTCTTCCTCGTCGACAAGTCGGCGCTGTCGCCTGGCACTTGGCGGACACTGCCGAAGGTACTGACGCACGGCATCCGCGGGATCGACATCTCCGGCCTCGAGTTCGACGGTGCGCTGCTGCCGGCCGACGCATTGATCGGCCCGGAGGGAAGCGGCCTGGAGACGGTGCTGCTCGCGCTCCAGTTCACCCGGACGATGTGCACCGCACTTTCCCTCGGCGCCGGTGAGTACGCGCTGCGACTCGCGGCCCGGTTCGTGGGGGCGCGCATCATCCAGAAGCGCCCGCTGGCCGAGCGGCCGTTCCCGGCCTCGGTTCTGGCCCGCAGCGCCGGGCTGCTGATGGCTACGGAGGCGACCGCGCTGCTCGCCGCCCGTTCGATCCACAGCCTCACTGCGGAGATGAGCGTGACCTCGGCGGCAGCCAAGGCACTCGCGCCCACCCTGGTCGACGCCACGCTGGGGGAGCTCGCCGAACTGCTCGGCGCACGTTCCTTCCTCTCCGATGTCTACGAGTACGGCGCGTTCCAGAAGGTGTGGCGCGACCACCAGATCGTGGCGGTGTTCGACGGCAGTACCCCGGTGAACCGCGCCACCCTGGTGCAGCAGTTCCCCATGTTGGTCCGTGGCTTCGGCAGCGGCACCGTCGATGCGGGCGGACTGGCCGATGCCGTGTCGGTCGGCGGCCCGGTCCGACCCGTCGACCGTGGCGCACTGACCCTGGTGTCCCGGCAGGGATGCTCGGTGGTGCAAGCACTGCCGGCGCTCGTCGAGTCGATCGGCAGTCGGCCCGCTCCCACCGGTCTCGCCGACCAGGCCGCCGCATTGGGCGCCATGGCCGAGTACTTGCACGGTCGGATGGCCGACGTGGCGCCCGCCGCCCGTCCCGCCATGGCCGCCTACGAGCTGGCCGCCGCTTATGAGCTCTGCTACGCGGGCGCGGCTTGCCTGCACCTGTGGGCCACGGGTGAATCCGAGCACGGGGGAGAGTCGCTGTGGCAGGACGGCCTCTGGGTGCGGGCGGCGCTGCGTGCCCTGCTGGCCAGGCTCGCTGCGGCACTGCGAGTACCGGTGCCGGCTGCCGGGCCCGGCGACGACCGGCTCGACGCCACGCTGGCCGGTCTCATCGTCGACGCCGCGAACACCGGTGCCCCCATCACCCCGTTCGGGGCGTCGGCGCCCCGAACGCTTCAGCAGGGGAAGGACTCGCGTGAGCGCTGAAAAGTTGGACGCATTGTTCGGCGACCCACGGGACCCGGACAACCCGGTCGGCTACGCCGCCATCCTCGCCGCCGATGAGCGGCACGAGATGCTCACCGAGGGCGAGCGCCTGCTGGACGCCTACGGCATGAACGCCGAGTTCGTGCCCGCCGCGTACGGTGGCCGGCTGGTGCGGGCCGACCGGCTTGCCGAAGTGCAGCGGGCACTGTGGCGACGCGACCCCTGCCTCGGCCTCGGCTACGGCTTCAGCTCCCTCCTCGGATCGGTCAACATCTGGTCCGCCGGCACGCACGAGCAGCGCACGAAGGCAGCCGAGATCCTGCTGGGGGGCGGCCGGATCGCGGCCGCCTTCCACGAGCTCGACCACGGCAACGACTTCGCGCACGCCGAGTGCGCTGCCGTTCCGAGTGACGACGGCTGGCTGCTGACCGGGCGCAAGGAGATCGTCACCAATCTGCGCCGTGCCGAGGCCATGGTGCTCTTCGCACGGACCAGTGAGGTCGCGGGCAGCCGCAGCCACAGCCAGTTCTTCGTCACCCGGGGCGAGTTGCCGGCCGACCGCGTGCTGGATCTGCCGCGGTTCCCCAGCTCCGGGATGAACGGAGTGCAACTGGGCGGACTGCGGTTCTCCGACTGCCCGATCCCCGGCGACGCGATGCTCGGCCGGCCCGGCCAGGGCATCGAGAACGCCTTGCGCGCCTACCAACTCAGCCGAGTGGTAATCCCAGCCATCCTCGTCGGGCCGTTGGACACCGCGCTGCGTCTGGCGCTGGAGTGCGTGCACGAGCGGCGCCTCTACGGTGGCTTCGCCGCCGACCTGCCCTATGTGCGCGCCGTCCTCGCACGTGCCTGCGCCGACCTGCTGGCCGTCGACGCCTTCTGCGGCGTCGGACTCCGGGCGCTGCACCTGGCCCCGGAGGCCACGCTGCTCTACGCACCGGCGGTGAAGTACCTGACGTCACGGATCGTACTGGACGCCTTCGAGGATCTGCGTGCGGTCATGGGCGCCCAGGGCTACCTCCGCGAGGGCTCCTACGCGATGTTCCAGAAGCTCGTCAGGGACGCCGCCCCGGCCACCTTCGCCCACATCTCGCGCTCCGCCTGCCTGGTGCTGATCCTGCCGCAACTGCCACGACTGGCGCGGAAGTCCTGGCTGGCCGACCCGGCCGCCGCTCAGCAGCTGTTCGACCTCGGCGCGGATCTGCCGCCGCTGGACTTCGACCGGCTCGCCGTCGGCATGCTGTCCGGTGACGGGCTGATCGGCGTGCTGGCCGAGACCGCCGAGCGAGAGCCGGCCGGGAGCCCGGTCGGCCGGTTCGCAGTGCGCTTCAGGGACGAGGTGCTCGCGCTGCGCGAGCAGTGCGCCGCACTGGCTCCCTCGGACCTCACGATCGGGGCCTCTCCGGAGGCCTACGCGGTGGCCGACCGGTACACGGTGCTGATCGCCGCCGCCGCCGCGCTCGCGGTCTGGCGCAGCGATGACCGTCAGCAGGAGGCGCCGCCGCTCCTCGGAATCCTCGACCGGCTCTCCGGACGCCTCGGCGGCGCCCCGGTGCTCACTCCGGACGAGCGTGCGAGTGCCGAGCAGGCGCTGTTCGACATCGCTGTCGAGCGCTTCCAGGACAGGCGGCTCTTCGACCTGTCCGCACGTCAGGTTTCAGGATGAGAGAGGGAGTTCGATGACTGAGCGGGGAATGGGTGCGCTGGTGTCGGATGAGGACATCGAGCGGTGGTTGATGGAGCGGGTGTCCTATTACCTGGAGACGCCGGTGGAGGAGATCGATCCGGGTGTCTCGCTCGCCGAGTACGGGTTGGAGTCGGTGTACGCCTTCGCGTTGTGCGGGGACATCGAGGACACGTTGGGTGTGACCGTGGAGCCCACCCTGGTGTGGGACATCGAAACCGTTTCGGCTCTGACCGTTCACCTGGCCGGCCTGGTGGCCGCACTGCCGTCGGTGTGATGGGCCTTCCGGGCCTTCAAGGCCCGCAGAGCTCCTAGTGCACGTTTGTTTGCCGGCGGCGGGGTCCGACGGGGTCCTGGGGCGGTGTGGTTGATCCGCGCGGTCCCGGTGCCGGGGTTCAGCGTCCTGCCTTTGTTCTTCCAGAGTGCGTCGATCGATTGAGGGATACGAGAAATGGGTGCCTCCGCACAGGGTCCGTGGGATCTGATGTCCGGCCAGCTGGGGGTCTGGTACGCGCAGCAGCTCGCGCCTGACAATCCGGCGTACAACATCGGTGACTGCACGGAGATCCACGGCGAACTCGACGCGGACCTCTTCGTGCGTGCGCTGCGCCGCACGGTGCAGGAGGCGGAGACTTTCCGTCTGCGCCTGTGTGTGGAGGGCGCGACGCCGCGGCAGTTCCTGGGGGAGGCCGGGGAGGTTCCGGTTCACGTGGCGGATCTGCGGGGGGAAGCCGATCCGCGTGCGGTGGCGCAGGAGTGGATCCAGGCTGATCTGGACACGCCGGTGGAGCTCGTGGGTGGGGCGCTGTCGGCGCATGCGTTCTTCGTGCTCGGGTCGGATCGCTTCCTGTGGTACCAGCGTGCTCACCACATCGTTCTCGACGGTAATGGTCTGTCGCAGTTCGCTGAGCGGCTGTCCCAGGTGTACGGGGTGCTTCGGGCAGGAGGGGACCCGGCCGAGAGCGCTTTGCGGTCGGTGTCGGAGCTGATCGAGACCGACGAGGTCTACCGGGATTCGCAGGAGCGTGACCGGGACCGGCGATTCTGGCTGAAGGCGTTCTCGGACCATGAGGAGGAGACGGCGTCCGAGGCCCCGAAGGGGCGGCACCTCGCCGGCCGGCCGGTGACCCACCAGCAGGATCTCGGAGTCGACGCGACCGCTCGGCTGCGGGCTGCCGCAAAGCGGCTTCGGGTCAGCTTCGCCAGTTTGGTGATCGCCGCGTCGGCCGTCTACCAGCACCGGTCCACCGGGGCGCGGGACGTCGTGCTCGGAGTGTCGGCCAGTGGCCGCACGAGCATGCGTGAGGTGGGCATCCCCGGCATGACGTCGAACATCATGCCGATCCGGCTCAGGGTCCGTCCGGGCACGTCCGTCGAGGAGCTCACGCGGGCGACGCAACGAGCGGTCCAGAGCGGTCTGCTGCACCAGCGCTACCAGTACCCGGACCTGCTCAGGGACCTGAAGCGGGTCGGCGGCACCCCGCTGTACGACATGATCGTCGACGTCATGGTGGCCGACCGCCGGATCGGTTTCGGCGACTGCGCGATCACCCGGACCGGCCTGGCAAGCGGGCCTGCCGAAGGCATGAAGATCGACGTGCTCGGCGACACGGCCGAGGGCGGCGTGCAGACCATCATCGAGATGAACCGCGAGTACTACGACGCCGAAGCGGCGTTGTCGGTGAGTCGCCGGTTCCTGGCCGTGCTGGACTGGCTCAGCAGTGCTCCGGCCACCGCCTGCGTCAGCACCGTCGACCTGCTCGACCCGGCTGAGCGACGGCTGGTGCTGGAGAGCTGGAACGACACCGTGGTACCCGACGAGGCCCAGCCGGTACCGCAGCGGTTCGCGGCCCAGGTGGCCGCGACGCCGCAGGCGGTTGCCGTGGTAGCCGACGGCGCGGCGGTGTGCTACGCCGAGCTGGACGCGCGAGCCAATCGGTTGGCGCACCACCTCCTCGCCCAGGGAGTCGGCGCGCAGTCGCTGGTGGGTCTGTGCTTGCCGCGCGGCCTGCAGGCGATCGAGGCGATCCTGGCGGTGTGGAAGGCGGGGGCGGCGTACCTGCCGCTGGATTCGGCGTACCCGGCGCAGCGGCTCGGGCAGTTGCTGGCCGACAGCGGGGCCGGGCATGTGCTGGGCGAAGGGGCGCTGATCGGTGAGCTGGCAGCCCAGGGTGTGCGCACGATCGCCCTGGATGACCCGACGGTGCTGGCCGAGCTGATCGAACTACCCGCCGTTTCGCCGGAACTCGACGTGATGGCCGATGAGCTGGCCTATGTGATCTACACCTCCGGCTCGACCGGCGAGCCCAAGGGCGTGGCTGTGACGCACCGCGGGCTCGCGAACTACGTGGCCTCGGTTCCAGGACAGGTCGGCTTCGGTGCGCCGGGCGGTAGGTATGCCCTGCTGCAGTCCACGGTGACGGACCTCGGTAACACCGTGCTGTTCGCGAGCCTGACGACCGGCGGTGAACTGCACGTCCTGCAGGAGGGCGCGGTGACCGATCCGTCAGCCGTGGCCCAGTACCTGGCGGAGAACCGCATCGAGTTCATGAAGGTGGTGCCCTCGCACCTGGCGGCGCTGGGCGCGGCAGCCGGCCTGGCCGCCCTGATGCCGGCCGGGACGCTGGTGCTGGGCGGCGAGGCGGCCTCGCCGACGCTGGTCGCCCGACTGCTCGAAGTGGCCGGTGACCGCGGTGTGTTCAACCACTACGGGCCCACTGAGACGACCATCGGCGTGGTGGCCGGCCGACTCGACCGGAAGCCGGTTGCCGCGGGCGTGGTGCCGCTCGGGGTGCCGGTGGCCAACACCCGTGCCTACGTGCTGGACGGGTCGCTGAGCCCCGTTCCGGTCGGTGCGGCGGGCGAGTTGTACGTGGCCGGTCCGCAGGTGGCGCGCGGGTACGTGGGGCGCTCGGGTCTGACCGCGCAGCGGTTCGTGGCCTGCCCGTTCGGCCCGGCCGGCGAGCGGATGTACGCGACGGGCGACCTGGTGCGGTGGACCACCGACGGAGAACTGGTGCACCTGGGCCGTACGGACGAGCAGGTGAAGGTGCGCGGCTTCCGGGTGGAACCGGGTGAGGTGCAAGCGGTGCTGGCCACGCACGAGTCGGTGGCACAGGCCGCCGTCGTCGTCCGTGAGGACTTCCCTGGCGACAAGCGGCTGATCGCCTACATCGTTCCCGCCGCCGCCCCGGTGACGGCTGACGCCGTGCGACTGAGTCAGCTCGTGCTCGTGTTCCTGGCCGAGCGGCTGCCGGGGTATCTGGTGCCCTCCGCGGTGGTGGTGCTGGACGCGCTGCCCTTGACGGCCAACGGCAAGCTGAACCGCGCCGGCCTGCCCGCTCCGGACTATCTGTCCTCCACTGCCAAGGCCGTCGGCCCTGGTCCGGCGACGGTGCACGAGGAGATCCTCTGTGGTGTGTTCGCGCAGGTGCTGGGGGTGGAGAGGGTCGGCGTCGGCGACGACTTCTTCGCTCTGGGCGGCCACTCGCTGCTGGCGATCCGGCTGATCAGCCGGATCCGGACGGTCCTGAACGTCGAGTTGCCGATCCAGGCGTTCTTCGAGGAGCCGTCGCCGGCCGGGGTCGCGGCCTGGCTGGCCGAATCGGCGGTCACCGAAGGGCGTGCGGCGCTGGTGCCGGCGGAGCGGCCGGAGCGGGTGCCGCTGTCGTTCGCGCAGCGCCGCCTGTGGTTCCTGGGGCAGCTGGAGGGTCCGAGCGTTACCTACAACGCCTCGGTGGCGCTGCGACTGAGCGGAGAGTTGGACCAGCAGGCACTGGCGGCCGCGTTCAAGGACGTGATCGGGCGGCACGAGGTGCTGCGCACGGTCCTGCCGGCGGTGGATGGTGAGCCGTATCAGCGTGTCCTGTCGGTGGAGGCATGCGGGTTCGAGCTCGCGGTGGTCGAGGTGGCGCCGCAAGAGCTGGACGGTGCGGTGGCCGAGGCCTCAGGTTACGCGTTCGACCTGGCGGCGGAGATCCCGCTGCGGGCGACGGTGTTCGCGGTGGCGCCGCAGGAGCATGTGCTGGTGGTGCTGGTGCACCACATCGCGGGTGATGGTTGGTCGACGGGCCCGATGCTGCGGGATGTGTCGGCGGCGTACGCGGCACGGCTGCGCGGTGCGGCGCCGGTGTGGGAGCCGTTGCCGGTGCAGTACGCGGATTACGCGTTGTGGCAGCGGGAGTTGCTCGGCGACGAGCAGGACCCGGACAGCGTGCTGTCCGGGCAGGTGGCGTACTGGCGGGAGGCGTTGGCGGGGGCACCGGAGGAGTTGAAGCTGCCGACCGATCGCCGGCGCCCGGCGGTCGCCTCGTACCGTGGGCACGAGGTGCTGCTCGATGCCCCGGCCGAGCTGCATGCGCGGGTGCTGGAGGTGGCGCGTGAGCGGGGAGTGACCCTGTTCATGGTGCTGCAG
This sequence comes from Streptomyces sp. NPDC102270, assembly GCF_044766405.1. NCBI lineage: Bacteria > Bacillati > Actinomycetota > Actinomycetes > Kitasatosporales > Streptomycetaceae > Streptomyces > Streptomyces sp. NPDC102270. The sequence goes on from NZ_JBIWLX010000019.1 coordinate 214,811, forward strand.
GCGGCGTTGGCGGTCACCCTGAACCGGATCGGCGCCGGCGCGGACATCCCGATCGGGTCGCCGGTCGCCGGGCGCACCGACGAGGCGCTGAACGACCTGGTCGGGTTCTTCGTCAACACCCTGGTGGTGCGGACCGACCTGTCCGGTGACCCGACCTTCGACGAGGTGCTGGAGCGGGTTCGGGAGGCCAGTCTTGGGGCGTTCGCGCACCAGGACGTGCCGTTCGAGAAGCTGGTGGAGGAGCTGTCGCCGGCCCGGTCGATGGCACGCCACCCGCTGTTCCAGGTCATGCTCACCCTGCAGAACACGGCTTCGGCACGGCTGGAGCTGCCCGGACTGGGCGTCGAACGGGTGCCGACCGGCCTGGCATCCGGCAGGTTCGACCTGGACCTGAACCTGCGCGAGACGTTCGATGCTGACGGTGCGCCGGCCGGCTTGCGGGGTGTGCTCCTGGCGGCGGCGGACTTGTTCGATGCGCAGACCGTGCGGCGGATCGCGGGCTGGTTGGTCCAGGTCATGGAGACGGTGACGGCGCAGCCGGGGACGCGTTTGAGCGCCGTGGATGTGCTGGGTGCGGATGAGCGCCGTCTGGTGGTGGAGGAGTGGAACGAGACGGCGGTTGAGGTGGCGTCGTCGACGTTGCCGGGGTTGTTCGC